>JAUMZD010000028.1 GCA_030528325.1 Lautropia sp.
CTCACCCCCTGATTGTGGATCCTATCGGGGCGACAACTAGTCTGACATGGGGGGACCCCGAAGACCGGAATCCGCCAGACAGACACTCATCCCCCGGCCAGAACCACCGATCGAACACCGGTCTGCATCTCACGGGCCTTTGGACAAGTTGACGCGCGCCACCGGCGCTTTCATGCGTCTACGTCCTGACACCCACTTCCAGGAGCTTGGGCGGCAGGAATCGCGAAGGCGAAAATCGGCCCCGCCGAGCACGGTTTGTGCCCGATTCGCCGCCCCATAGCCCAAGCTATAGGGCAGGAAGCGGGTGCAACATGGGCCGGCGCGGCCGGTTTGCAGCCCGCACCCCGGGCACGGGATCAGGGCTCACCGCAGGATCACCGTCCGCTGCTGGTTGAGGAACACCCGCCGCTCGACGAAATAGCGCACGGCGCGGGCCAGCGCATGGCTTTCCATGTTGCGGCCCAGGGCCAGCAGATCGTCGGGGCTGTAGGTATGGTCCACATGGTGCACCGACTGTTCGATGATCGGCCCTTCGTCCAGATCTTCCGTCACGAAGTGTGCCGTGGCGCCGATGATCTTCACGCCGCGTTCGTAGGCCTGATGATAGGGTTTGGCCCCCTTGAAGCCAGGCAGGAAGGAATGGTGGATGTTGATGGCACGGCCGGCCAGCGCGCGGCTCGTGCCATCGCTCAGGATCTGCATGTAGCGCGCCAGAACCAGCAGCTCGGCATCGGTCTCTTCCATCAGCTTCAGGATGCTGGCCTCCTGCTCGGCACGGTTGGCGTTGCTGACCGGCAGGTGGTGGTATGGGATGCCGGCCGCATCCGCATGGTTCTTCAGATCGGGATGGTTGGAGCCGATGGCGACCACTTCCATGTTCAGCTCCTTCATCCGGACGCGGAACAACAGGTCGGCCAGGCAATGCTCGAGCTTCGAGACCATGATCAGCACCTTGGGCGGCACGCTCATGTCGTAGAAGTTCGCCGTCATGTCGAAGGAATCGGCCACTGGCACGAAGGCTTCGCGCATACCGTCCAGCCCGTCCGGCAGTGACTTCACGCTGAACACGCAACGCACGAAAAACCGGCCGCCCGGATCGTCGTAGACCGAAAATTCCTGGATGTAGCCCTGATGCTTTTCCAGAAAGGCGGTGATGGCGGCCACCTGTCCGGCCCTGCTCGGGCAGGCCACCGTCAGGCAATAGGGGCCACCGGCCTGGTTTGCAGCGTGTGCTGCCATGTCTGCTCCTGCCATCTTGTCGTTCTCCTTCTGAATGAGCTGATACCGTCCTGACGGTCAGCACGACGCAGCGTTGACGAAACCGGATCACCCGGCGCCGGCTGACGCCGGTCATACCCCCTTCGTTGGCGCCCACGGCCCCGAGATGGGTGCAACCCGAGGCAGCACGTCATGGGCATCACGCCAGACCGTCAAGGTGTCAGACGTGCCCGAAACCGGACACGCTGGACTTACCTGCCATCAGCTTCACACGACTGGTGCCTGACTGACTAGAATAAAAACGACATGCCCATCGAAGATTCAGCAACCGGGAAAACCCCCATGCCCGACGCCCGTCCCGTCCGTTTCGGCTTCATCCTGCTCTCGCATTTCACGCTTACGGCCTTCTCGGGGATGATCGACGTGCTGCGGCTGGCCGGCGATGAGGGCGACCACAGCCGACCGGTACGCTGCACCTGGCAGGTGATCGACGAGAAACTGACACCCGTGCGCTCGAGCACCGGGGTTCAGGTATTGCCCTCCGAAACACTGGGTGACCCGACCCGCTTCGATTACCTCGTGGTGGTCGGCGGGCTGCTGCATACCCGCCCGCCCCTCAGCCCGGCGCTGCTCGCCTTCATCCGTCAGGCCGCGCAGGCCGGCATCACGCTGGTGGGACTGTGCACGGGTGCCTTTGCGATGATGCAGGCCGGTGTCATGAGCCATCACCGCATCTGCGTGAGCTGGTTCCATTACTGGGATTTCGTCGAACAGTTCCCATCGGTCGACCCCTCCCTGATCGTGGCCGACCGCCTCTACACCATCGACCGCCGCCGCATCACCTGCTCGGGCGGCCGCGCCTCCATCGACGTGGCGGCCGAGATCCTGGGCCGTCACATCGACCGCGCCATCGTCCAGAAAGCCCTGCGCATCCTGCTGGTGGACGATGCCGACCGTGCCAACGCCGCCCAGCCCCTGCCCCCCAGCGACCGCCCGGCCACACACCCGATCGTCAAGCGTGCGATGCTGCTGATGGAACAGAACGTCGGCCACCAGCTGTCGCTGGCCGAACTGGCGGCACGACTGGCCATCTCGGTGCGGCAACTGGAGCGGCTTTTCAAGGACAACACCCGCGACACGCCGCTGGCCTACGCCCGCAGCCTGCGCCTGCGCACCGCCGCCTGGATGCTGGGCCACTCGCGCAAGTCGATTGCCGACATCGCCATGAACTGCGGCTTTGCCGATGCCTCGCACCTGGGGCGGGAGTTTCGTGCAGCCTTCGGCATGCCGCCCGGCGCCTGGCGCAAGCGGGTGCAGCTGCCCGAGGCCCTGCTCGACAGCACCGAACCCGACGAGACAGCTTCGGGCAGCGGCAGCTGAGCTGCATCACCGCGGCCCTGCCGAAACCGGGCCAGCCAGGATAAAAGCTCGCTCAGCCAATCACCCCGAGCGCCACCAGCGCCGCGTGTACATCCGCCTCCAGGGATCGAAAGGAAGGCAGGCGTCGCAGGGCAGCCAGGTTCACCTCATCCCCCAGCCGGGACAGATGATCCAGCTCGGAATGACGCCGCCCACGAGCACCGGGCCTGGCCCGGTCGAAACACCGGCTCAAAAGCTGCTTGGGCTCCCTCTCCCGTTCGATCAGCCCCGCCGGCGGCAGCCCCAGCCCCCGATCATCCAGCGTCGTGTCGAATACCGTCCGCAGTGCATCGCCATCGGCCAGCATCCACGATTCTGTTTCCCGAACCGGCACGACACCGACACCAGCACCCGACATCTCTGCCCCCAGCAAGACCAGGGCAGGATCGACCCGCTCCCGCCGCGCCCTGTCAGCGTCACCATCACCGTCAGTGTGTACGAACAGCAGCCGCCAGCGTCCCTGTGCCATGCGCGCTGCCGCCAGAATGCGTTGCTCTCGAGGTGCATCCCTGAGCGCCTCCGGATGATCGAGCGGCCACACTTCGGTCACCTCCACGGCACCCCGAACATGGGCGGCACACATGTCCTCGCACATCCGCCGCAACACCGGCGACAGAAAACGGTAATCGGTAGGGCCCTCTGCATACAGTGCAAGACTCAAGTAGTGCATGTTCAGCCCTCGGGGTTCACCGTCCGCAGGATATCCTGCACCTCGGCCTCGGAGACGGGTTGAACGCTCCCGGCGTGCGCCTGAGCTCCCTCGCCATCGAACAGGCTCTGCTGCACCACGCTCCGCACCGGTCTCAGACGCGTCCGGCGCCGACGCTCATGGCGCTCACCATCGACCACCGTGACCGTATCGGCGAACAGCACGGCACCTTCAGCGGCTTCCAGGCCTCCATCACGATGCCGCTCAAGCAGAGCCGACAGCACCACCGGCGAATGGCTGTTGAGGAAAAGCTGACTCAACGGCACCACCGCCCCGCCCTCCTGATGCCCGGCCGGATCCGTCACCATACCGCGCAATTGTTGTACCAGCTCGCGCACCCGCCCCGGATGGACGCCATTTTCCGGCTCCTCGAAGCACAGCACCCCCCGGTGCCCGGGGTCGTGCAGCAAGGTCAGCAGAGCCAGAATGCGCAGTGTGCCATCCGAGAGCACGCGCGAACTGAAGGGCAGCCCATCACGCATCGTCAGCTCGATCCGGTATTCCCGGCTGGCATCGTGCAGATCGGCATCCAGCCGGCGCACCCCCGACACCAGATTGTTCAGCGTCGCCGCAATGTCGCTGAGGATACCAGCCGGTTGTGCCTCGGTCCGGGTCTCGGCCTTCATGCGTGCCAGCACGGCAGCCAGATTCGACCCATCGGCCTCCAGCACATCGGACGCCGTCACCGGCGTGGGCCGGCGCAGCAGTGCCGGATCGAGCTGCAGCAGGCGCCAGTGCCGCATTTCCTCTCGCAGCGCGAAGAGCAGCGGAAACTCGGCGTTGGTGATGCTGTAGAGCACCGTGGCCCCGGCCGCACTGGCAGGACGGCTTCGGCCCTGCTTGCCATCCTGGTGGATGCTGAACACCGGTTCGCCCCCTGCCCCCTTGTCCATGGTCAGCAAGGGCTTCTGACGCCCGTACTTGAGGTAGGCAGCACGAAATGCCGGGGAGGGCTGCACCGCCCTGGCCCAGGCATCCTCCTTGCGCATGATGGGCATGGCCGCTTCGCGGGCCACCAGGATACGCGGCACCCCGGGGCGCACCTCGCGCCGCTCAAGCTCGACCTCGTAGCGGATGCGCGTGTGATTCACCGCCACCTCGCTGCCCCAGGGGTCTCGCACGACCGGGTCGACCAGCACCTCCACGGCCAGCGACATGCGCGTGGCACGCCCATTCGGGGTCTGACGGAAAAGCTCCAGCGGCTCGCCCCGCATCTGCTTGAACGCTTCAGCCACATCCCGCGTGGCCAGCAACGACAGCAACTGGATGACGTCGAACAGGTTGCTCTTGCCAGCGGCGTTGTTGCCAAGGATGGCCGTGAAGGGCATGAAGTCGACGGCAAGCCCTTCAAAGGTCTTGAAACCGTCCACCTCCAGACGTGTCAGCATCAGGTACTCCTCTGCAATCGAGCAAAAGGGGGGCAATCACAATTTGACAGGATACCAGCCAGAACGTGGGTGCGGACCACGGCCCGAGACCCGGCTGCCAGTCGATGGCGCAAGCGGGTGCAGCTGCCCGAGGCCCTGCTCGACAGCACCGAACCCGACGAGACAGCTTCGGACAGCGGCGGCTGAGCTGCATCACCTCGGCCCTGCCGCCACCCGGCCAGCGCGCCAGTGGTGAAAACCCCGGTCGGCCGGAATCTTCCAGCGCGATGACGCAAAAATTCTATCGCCCGGGGCGACCGTTCTGATGTACTGGCGGCCTGTATCATCGGGATCACCGGCGCCCTTCGGCACCCATTCCCCATGCGCCCGCCCGCATGCCGGTGATGATGCCGCGAACGGTGCTGGTGCTCAGGCCACCTGGGAGCTTGGGCGATAGGCCTGGGAGCCTGCCCCGGCACAAGACTTGCGAGAACACCATGGACAACCGTTACTCCATCTTCAGCCTGATCCGTCAGGGTCTGAAGTACAACGAACAATGGCCGCGCGCCTGGCGCAGCCCCGAGCCGAAGCAGGAATACGACGTGGTCATCGTGGGCGCCGGTGGCCATGGCCTGGCCACCGCCTACTACCTGGCCAGGGAACATGGGGTGCGCAACATAGCCGTGCTGGAGAAAGGCTGGCTGGGTGGCGGCAACACCGCCCGCAACACCACCATCGTCCGATCCAACTACCTGTGGGACGAGTCCGCCCAGCTCTACGAGAAGGCCATGCAGCTGTGGGAGGGGCTGTCGCAGGATCTGAACTACAACGTGATGTTCAGCCAGCGCGGCGTGCTGAACCTGGCCCACAACCTGCAGGAAGTGCGCGACACGCAGCGGCGCATCAATGCCAACCGCTACAACGGCGTCGATGCCGAATGGCTCACGCCCGAACAGATCGCCGAGATCGTGCCCGGCATCAACCTGCACACCCGCTACCCGGTGCTCGGCGCCTCCTACCAGCCGCGCGCCGGCGTCGCCCGCCACGATGCGGTGGCCTGGGGCTTTGCTCGCGCCGCCGACCAGCTGGGCGTGCACATCATCGAGAACTGTCCTGTCACGGCCATCCGCCGCAAGGATGGCGCGATCGAGGGGGTCGAAACCGGCAAAGGCTTCATCCGCACGAAGAAGCTCGGCATCGTCGTGGCCGGCAATTCCAGCGTGCTGGCCGACATGGCCGGCATCCGCCTGCCCGTCGAGAGCCATCCGCTACAGGCACTGGTGTCCGAGCCGGTCAAGCCCACGATCAACACGGTCATCATGTCCAACGCCATCCACGCCTACATCAGCCAGTCCGACAAGGGCGATCTGGTGATCGGTGCCGGCATCGACCAGTACATCGGCTACGGCCAGCGCGGCAGCTTCCAGAGCATCGAGCACACGCTGCAAGCCATCGTCGAGATGTTCCCCTTCCTGAGCCGCGTGCGGATGAACCGCCAGTGGGGCGGCATCGTCGATGTCTGCCCGGATGCCTGTCCGATCATCTCCAAGACCCCGGTGAAAGGTCTGTATTTCAACTGCGGCTGGGGCACCGGCGGTTTCAAGGCCACCCCTGGATCAGGCTGGGTCTTTGCCCACACCATCGCCCGCGATGAACCTCACCCGCTGAACGCACCCTTCTCGATCGACCGCTTCCATTCCGGCCACCTGATCGACGAACACGGCGCTGCCGCGGTTGCACACTGACAAAGGAACCCACCATGTTGCTGATCCACTGCCCCTGGTGCGGAGAGCGCGCCGAGAGCGAATTCAATTACGGCGGCGAGGCAGGCATCGTCCGCCCTATCGACGCCGCCAGCAGGGACAAGGGCACCTGGCTGTCCGACGAGCAATGGGGCGATTACGTCTTCATGCGCAAGAACACCCGTGGCGTATTCAAGGAACAATGGGTTCATACCCATGGTTGCCGCAGATGGTTCGAGGCCGAACGGGATACGCAGACCTATGAGTTCCTGTCGGTCACGCCGATGAAGAGCCGCCGAATCGTCAGCGCCGACGACCAGTCCGCCGCATCCGCTGCGGGCGCTCCGGTCGCGGCGCCTGCCAGCGCAGCCCCCACGAGCCAGCCGTCTCCTGCCGGGCAGGCGGCTGTATCGCAGGCTCCGGTCACCACACCATCTTCATCCCAACAGGCAGCATCACCGGCAGGCAAGGCCGACCAGGCACCACAGGGGGGCGCATGAGCACCAGTCAATCTTCCCGGCTGCCACAAGGCGGCCGTGTCCAGCGCAACAAGCCATTGCGCTTCCGCTTCAACGGCAAGGAATACCAGGGCTATGAAGGCGATACGCTCGCCTCGGCCCTGCTCGCCAACGGCGTTCACTTCGTGGCACGCAGCTTCAAGTATCACCGTCCGCGCGGCATCCTGACGGCCGGGGTCGAAGAGCCGAACGCACTGGTACAGCTGGAGACCGGTGCCTGGACCATCCCGAACGCCCGGGCCACCGAGGTCGAGCTGTATGAAGGTCTTTCGGCCACCAGCGTCAACGCCAGGCCCGACATCGAACGCGACCGGATGGCCTTCCTCGGCAACTTCGCCCGCTTCATCCCGGCCGGCTTCTACTACAAGACCTTCATGTGGCCGAAGAGCTGGTGGGGTCATTACGAAGAGCGTATCCGTGATGCAGCCGGCCTTGGCGTCGTGCCGACCGAGAAGGATCCGGATCGCTACGAGAAGACCTTCGCCCACTGTGACGTGCTGGTCGTCGGTGCGGGCCCTGCCGGTCTGGCCGCGGCCGTCGCGGCCGGCGAGCTGGGCGCGCGCGTCATCCTCGTGGACAACCAGCCCGAGCCGGGCGGCAGCCTGCTATGGTCGCGTGAGACGATCGACGGCCAGCCTGCCGCCGACTGGGCCGCGCAGATGACCCGGAAGCTCGCGGCCATGCCGGATGTCCAGGTGCTGAACCGCAGCACGGCCTTCGGTTATCACGACAGCAACCTCGTCACCGTCTGCCAGAAGCACACCGACCACCTGCCACTCGCCGCCCGCAACGGTGCTGTGCGCGAACGTCTGTGGAAGATCCGTGCACGGCAGGTGGTGCTCGCCACCGGTGCCCATGAGCGGCCGCTCGTCTTCGGCAACAACGACCTGCCGGGCGTGATGACCGCCTCGTCGGTGTCGGCCTACATCCACCGCTTCGGGGTGCTGCCGGGGCGTCGGGCCGTCGTCTGCACGAACAACGACAGCGCCTACCGCACCGCCCTCGACCTGCGTGAGATGGGTGCCCAGGTCACGATCGTCGACCCGCGCCCCAACAGCGATGGCACGCTGCCCCAGACGGCACAGGCTGCCGGTATCAGCATCATCCGCCAGATGATGGTGGTCGAAGCCCTGGGCAAGCACCATGTCACGGGTGTCGTGCTGCGTGCGCCCGGCGACACCAGCGACAGCCGTGGCACGCAGCTCGAATGCGATCTGGTTGCCATGTCCGGTGGCTGGAACCCGGTGCTGCACCTCTTCGCCCAGTCTCAGGGCAAGCCGCGCTGGTGCGCCGAACGTGCCTGCTTCGTGCCCGATGTCGTGACGCAGGCCCAGGCCAGCGTCGGTGCCGCCAACGGTGATTTCCTGCTGCAACAGGCGCTCGATGGCGGCAGCCAGGCCGGCCACGCGGCAGCGATCGCCGCCCGCCAGCGTGGGCTGAAGCCCGGGTTCGTGGCCGAATACCCCTTGCCCGCCGGCAACGGTGCTGGTGCTCAGAGCCATGGTGACAAGGCCGATACAGCCCCTGCCATCCAGACTAGCGCGCAGGCAGGGGCTTCCGCGCCTGCCGAGGGCGATGGGCCGGTTCCCGCATCCGCCCCCCGCTACCAGGCCGAAGCCTGCCACGAAGCACCGATCCTGCCGTTGTGGCAGGCGATGCGCGGCTCGGCCGCCGATCGGGGCCCGAAGCAGTTCATCGACTACCAGAACGATGTGGCCGTCTCCGACATCCAGCTGGCCGTGCGCGAAGGCTATCGCAACGTCGAGCACGTCAAACGCTACACCGCGATGGGCTTCGGCACCGATCAGGGCAAACTCGGCAACATCAACGGCATGGCCGTACTCGCCGAAACCCTCGGCCAGAGCATCGAGCAGACCGGCACCACCACCTTCCGGCCGAACTTCACCCCGGTCACCTTCGGCGCCTTTGCCGGACGCGAGCTGGGCGATTTCTTCGAGCCGGTGCGCAAAACCTGCACCTACGACTGGCATGCCGCCCGCAAGGCCCCGTTCGAGGATGTGGGCCAGTGGAAACGCGCCTGGTACTACCCGCAGGGCAACGAGGATCTGCACGCCGCCGTCGCACGCGAGTGCCTGGCCGTGCGCAACAGCGTGGGCCTGCTGGACTACTCCACGCTCGGCAAGATCGACGTGCGCGGCCCGGATGCCGTCAAGTTTCTGAACCTGATGTACATCAACGCCTGGGCCAAGCTCGCCCCCGGCCGTTGCCGCTATGGCCTGCTGCTCGACGAGAACGGCATGATCATGGACGACGGCGTGAACATCCGGCTGGCCGACGACCACTTCCTGCTGACCACCACCTCCAGCGGTGCTGCCCGGGTCTTCGCCTGGATGGAGCGCTGGCTGCAGACCGAATGGCCGGACATGAAGGTCTACCTGACCTCCGTCACCGACCAGTACGCCGTTGCCACCGTGGCCGGCCCGAAGGCCCGCAAGGTGCTGGAAGAAGTCTGCGAAGGCATCGACTTCTCGAATGAAGCCTTCCCCTTCATGAGCTTCAAGGAAGGCACGATCGACGGCGTGTTCGCCCGTGTGCTGCGCGTCAGCTTCTCGGGTGAGCTGTCCTACGAGGTGTACACGCCGGCCAACGCCGGACGTCACGTCTGGGAGCGTCTGATGCAGGCCGGCGAGAAGTACGGCATCACACCCTACGGCACCGAAACGATGCACGTGCTGCGTGCCGAGAAGGGCTACATCATCGTCGGTCAGGACACCGACGGCTCGCTGACCCCCGCCGATGTCGGCATGGGTGGCATGGCGGCTGCCAGCAAGGACTTCCTCGGCAAGCGTTCACTGATGCGAAGCCACACGGCCGGCCCGAAGCGCAAGCAGCTGGTGGGCCTGCTGACGACCGACCCGAACGTCGTGCTGCCCGAAGGCGCCCAGCTGCTGAACGAGCCAACCGAGGCCCCGATCGCAGCACTACAGGGTCATGTCACCTCCAGCTACATGAGCCCGATCCTGAAACGTTCGATCGCGCTGGCCGTCGTCATCGACGGACACAACCGGATGGATCAGGAGATCACCGTCGCCCTGGGCAATGGCCAGTTCGCCCAGGCCCGCATCACCAGCACCGTGTTCTATGACCCCAAAGGGGAGAGACAGAATGTCGAATAAGTACGATACCCCCCTGGTGGCCCTGCAGAATCCGCCGGGCACGCCGATGAAACGGGGCAACCCGGGCGCGGTCGAACTGGAAGAAATCCTGTTTCCGGCCATCCTCAACCTGCGTGCCAACCCCGAGCAGGAAGGACTGGTGGAAGCAGCCAGCCAGGCACTCCGCCTGAAGCTGCCGCTGGTGCCCAACACCACGGCCGCCAGCGACACGCACATCGCCTATTGGCTCAGCCCCGACGAATGGCTGATCCGCTCGACGGCATCGATGCCCGACGGTGGCGCCCCGTTGCAGCAGCAGCTGGAAGGCGCACTGGCCGGCCAGTTCTTCGCCACCACCGACCAGTCGAGCGCCTACAGCGTGATGCAGCTGCGCGGCCCGCAGGCCCGCGCCGTGCTGGCCAAGGGCTGCCCGCTCGACCTGCACCCGAGCGCCATCGGCCCAGGCCGCTGCGCCCAGAGCCACTACTTCCGCGCGAGCGTGCTGCTGCGCCCGCTCGACGAGGCCAACGACGCCTGGGAAATCATCGTCCGCCGCAGCTTCGCCGATTCCACGGCCCGCGTGCTGCTGGATGCGATGGAGGAATACCTGTAAAACCGGTACTTCGACAAGCAGAGACGGGGCGATAGCACGCCCCGCCAGACGACGACAATCTCCTTCTTCAGGCCGGTGCTTGCACCGGCTTTTTTGTCTGAACGCCCGTGCAGATCCCGACACGAATCATTGACGCAACAACCCAGGCGGTCGGTTTCCACACGGTTGCGGCGCGGTAGACATATCATTGCTGGCATCCAGCCTCATCACTCCGGAAACGAGGCTATGGACGCTGGACAAACGCCTGCAGCGGCTGGCGGAGCGCCTGGGATGCCACTGGCCTGCAGCTCACCTGCCCTGACGATGTCCGCTCCCCGTTCGATCATCACACCCAGTCTTCAAGCGCCAGGGCCGGGACGCGCATGAACTCCCGAACATTGTTCGAGACCAGAATGGCACCTGTTGCCAGGGCATGACCCGCTATCGCAGCGTCATTGCTGCCGATGGGGGTTCCCTGCGCTGACAGCAAACGGCGCACCCTGACCGTTTCGTCCACCGCCGCCCTGTTCCAGGGCAAGACACCATCGAACCGGTCGACCAGACGATCGACCATGACCATCAACCTCGGTGAGGCTTTCGGGCTGCTGGCACCAATCTTCAGCTCGGCATAAGTGATGGCCGAGATCACGATGCGATGCTGCTTCGAAACCACCTGTTCAAACTTGCGGATGACCGCGTCGGGACGTTCACGAATGATGAACGAACAGATATTGGTATCGAGCATATAGGTCAGGGCCATGCTCAATACGCCTCACCCTTGAAACGTCCCTCTTCGATAACATCAGGTCGCTCCTGCAGGAAACCCTGAGCCGCCGCCGTATCCCAGTCCTCATCAAACAGCGAAACCCACGAAGGCCTGACGGGGCGCAGGATCAACGTGTCCCCCTCCCGCCGAATCTCCAATTCGGAAACCCCCTGAAACTCCATGTCTTTCGGAATCCTGACAGCCTGATTCCTGTTGTTCATGAAGATGGACACCGTTCGCATGACCACTCTCCCTTACAATGGAATGCCATCTTAGCATATACAGACATATGCCGAACAGGAGGGCCAGAAGCAGCTTCATGAACGCGGAGAAGCATCCCGGGCACGCCCACGGGCCGCGGCCAGCAACAGACCGGCCAGAATGAGCAGCACGCCGGCGCCGAACAGGGAGCCCAGCGGATCGCCGAACATGAAGGTTGCCGCCACCATGCCGAACACCGGTTGCAGATACTGCACGCTGGGCTTTCCTGCCGCCCCAGTTCCCCGGCTCAGGAGGCCACCCCCATCGACGCCCGACGCACCGCCGTGGCCTCGGCATCCACGGTCTCGTTGTCCAGATCCAGCACGACACCGTAGACATCGTGGGCATGGTCGGCGGAGTAGAAGCCGTCCAGCACGTCTTCCAGCACTTTTCTGGCGGGTCGTTTGAGCGGATCGCCATAACCGCCGCCATTGGGCCCATAGTAAGCCATCGTATCATGGGCCTTCACTGGCCGTCCGGAAAACTTCGAGTACATCGCCTCGCCCTGATCCGGTGAGCTGGCGTTGTAGATCAGGCATTTGCCCACGGCCCCATCGGTACCACCAAAGATGCCCCAGGGCGCATCCTTGTGGCGCTCCGACTCATGGGTGATGAAACCATCGGTCAGCATCCGCTGCGCCTTGATCACGCCCAGACCGCCCCGGAATTCACCAGCGCCCGGCGGCGCATCATCCCGCAATTCATAGCGGTCACAGATCATCGGGATGTGCATCGCGAGATCTTCCAGCGGATTGTTTCTGGTATTGGCCATCAGGTTGTCGATGCTGTCCGGGCCATCGGATCGGGGCCGGCCCCCATAGGCGCCCTCGTTCACCTCCAGGAACACCCAATAGGCACCATTCGGCCTCACCCCTGAATACGCCGCAAACGAGATCGAGGCAGAGCTGCCGGCGATCACGGTTTCGGGCATGACGGGCGCCAGGGCACGGATGATCAGGTCGATCATCCGGTTGCACTGCGTGAACCGGGCTTCGGCTGAGGCCGGCGGCCTCGGATTGAAGATGGAGCCCAAAGGGGCGATCACATTGATCGGCCGGAAGGATCCCTCATTCGAGGGAACGCGCGTCTCTGAGGTATACGCATCCAGCAGCAGCTTGCGAAAAGCCGCATAGGCCGCCACCTTGGTCGAACCCTCGAACGGAACATTGTAGGCGGTCGGCGTCTGATCGGCCGAGCCTGTCAGATCGACATCCAGCGCATCGCCGCGCACGCGAACCGTCACCTTCACTTTCAGGGGCTGGTCACGGTTTCTACCGTCATCATCCAGCCAGCCCTCGGCCGTGTACTCGCCATCCGGAATGGCGGCGATCCGCTGGCGCATCATCCGCTCGGCATAATCCATCAGCTGGTTGGCAGCCTGGAACACGGTGCGCTCGCCGAATTTCCCGATCAGCTCGACGAAACGCCTTGCGCCCAGGCGAGCCGACGCCACCTGTGCCTCGATATCGGCCACCAGCTGCTGTGCTGCACGGCTATTGTGGCGGATGTAATTCCACATCGCCTGGTTGGGTTTGCCCTTGCGGTAAAGCTTGGTGCCGGCGAACAGCATGCCTTCGGCATAGACATCCGGCACATCGATGATCAGCCCCGGCGTGGCCGCACCGATGTCGACATGGTGAGCCGTGTTGCCGGCGAATCCGACAAGCCGTCCCTCATGGAATACCGGCACGACGATCGCCAGATCGGGGGTGTGGCTGGAACCATGGTAAGGGTGGTTGTGCACGACCACATCCCCCTCATACCACTCCCCGTCTTCCAGCGTCTCCTGAATGCCGCGCAGATAACCGGGGATCGAACCGATGTGCATCGGTGTCGACTCCGACTCGCACAGCGTGTTGAAATCCGCATCGAAAAGCCCTGCACCCAGATCCTCCGATTCCCGGATGATCGACGAGAAGGACATCCGGTACAGGACATGCGCCATTTCCTCGGCGATGGTTTCGAACGAACCGCGAATCACCTGCAACGTGATCGGATCGATCTCGGCACGACGATGCCTGTCCGTGCCAGCTTGTGCCATCATGTTCATCTGCTGTCTCCTGCTCAAGCGTCCTCTGCCCGCCGCGAAAGGCGCATGTTGCCGTAATCCATCACCTCGGCCACATAGCCCGGCGGCACCAGTGTCGTCGAATCGTGCTGCATGATGATCGCCGGCCCCGGCACCACATCACCGGCGTACAGACGTGCCTTGTCATATCGCGGCGTCTCCAGCGTCTGACCGTCATCGAAGGTCGTCGGCCGCACGAACATCATCGCCCGATCCAGACCGGATCCATCCGTGGCCTTCAGCTTCGGCACCCTCAACCGCTCAACGGCCGCCCGGCCGATCACCCGAAGCGTGATCAGCTCCACCTCGGCATCGCGATAGCTGTAGCCATAATCCAGCTGATGCTGGTCATGGAAACTGTCCACCACCTCACGCTTGTTCTGCTGCGTCAGTTCGCCCGCCGGCATGGCAGCACGCAGCTCGAAACCCTGCCCGTGATACCGGCATTCCGCGATCAGCTCGATCTGCTGGGCTTCGGATGGGATGCCATCGTCATCCAGCTCCTCCCTCACACGGGTGCACAGACCCCTGGCAATGCGGTTGATGCGCGCAATCTGCTCATCGGTGGCCGCGTTCAGCTCGGTGATGACAGCCTCGGCATGCTCATATTGCAGATCGGTCTTCAGAAGCCCCACCGCCGCCGTGATGCCCGGTGCAATCGGCACGATCACGTCCCGGGCATGGACAGCCTCGGCCAGCGCCACCCCGTGCAAGGGGCCAGCACCACCGAATGGCATGATCGAATACTCGCGCGGATCGAAGCCCCTGGCCACCGAATTGGAACGGATCGCCAGCGCCATGTTCGAGTTGATGATCTTCAGAATGCCCAACGCCGCCTCGGTCACGCTCATCCCCAGCGGCCGGGCAATCTTCTCCTCGATCGCCTGATGAGACAGCGACGGGTCGAGCGTCAGGTCGCCACCCAGCACGTGATCAGGATCGAGGCGCCCCAGCACGATCTGTGCATCGGTCACGGTCGGTTCGGTGCCTCCTCGCCCATAACAGGCCGGGCCCGGCTCCGATCCGGCAGAGCGTGGCCCGACGTTGAACGCGCCGGCTTCGTCGAGGTAGGCGATCGACCCACCACCGGCACCGATCGTCACCAGATCGATCATCGGCGTCAGCACCGGATAGCCCGACACATAGGTGTCACGCGGGTTTCTGATCCTGAGACGCCCATCCGGCACCGTGCTGATGTCGGCCGACGTCCCGCCGATATCCACCGTGATGACGTTGTGAACACCCGCGAGCGCCGCCTCGGCCGCCCCGCCGATGACGCCTCCGGCCGGGCCCGACAGCAGGATGCGGATGGGACGGGCGGCACAGGCCTCGACGGTCGACACGCCCCCGTTGGACTGCATGATCCTCAGTTTGGAATCCAGACCGGCCTCGCTCAGTCTGGACGACAGATCCCGCAGATAGAACGCCGTCCGCGGCCCGACATAGCTGTTCATCGCTGCCGTCGAGAATCGCTCGTACTCACGCATGACGTTCGCCACCTCACTGGATAGCGTCACGTAGGCATCGGGCATTTCCTCCAGCACGATCGCCTTGGCCCGCTGTTCATGGGCATCATTCAGAAACGAAAACATGAAGCCGATCACCACCGACCGGATCCCACGCCGTTTGAAGAGGCGGATCGCTTCGCGAACCTCGTCCTCGTCAAGCGGCATCTCCACCTCCCCTGTCGGCGGCAGGATGCGCTCGGTCACGGCAATCCGGTTGCGCCGCTTGACCAATGGCTGACTCTGCCAAGGCACCATGAAATGCAGCGAAAAGTTGTAGGGCCGCTTGTGCCGGCCGATATGCAGGATGTCGCGAAAGCCGCGCGTGGTGAGCATGCCGGTTTCGGCCCCGTTGTGCTCGATCGTGATGTTGGTGGCGGTCGTCGTGCCGTGCACGATCAGATCGACATCCGACAGCGGGATTCTGGCCTGCTCACAGATGCTCCTGACACCTTCCAGCACGCCGATCGACTGGTTTTTCAGCGTGGTGGGCAGTTTGTGATAGAAAACGCCCTTCGTGCATTCCAGCACCAGGTCGGTATTCGTGCCCCCCACGTCCACTCCGATTCGGGCCATGGTTCTCCTCCTTTCGCCTGTTCAGGCCTCCTTTCCTGCCCCGTCCATCGGCCCCGGGCCTGTGGTGTCAGGCCGGCGGAACGGAGGGCGCACGATCTCTCCCGATCATTCGCCCCCAAACCGGAACGGGCAGGCATGCGTCTGTTGATTAGGTCGGTTCAGCGCCTGACCGATTCCAGATACTTGACGCATTCGTCCACACTGTGAACATCCGCGAACTTGGCATCGATGTCATAGAGGTTCCAGGCAACCGCCCCGGGCACACGATCCCCGATGCACTCCCTCACCGCGATCGTGCGGAATCCATCCGCGATCCCGTCGCAGATCGTGGTCCGCACGCAGGCCGTGGCCGTCACCCCGGTCACCAGAATAGTGTCCACGCCGGCGGCGCGCAGCAATCCCCCCAGGCCGGTGCCATGGAACGAACTCGCCCGTTTCTTCAACAGGGTATATTCGCCTTCGACCGGTGCGATGCGTGAGTCGATGGCCCAGAGTTCCTTGTCCTTCAGGTTGACCACATCGACCGGAATCTTGCAGTGCCACAAGCCCATGTCGGTGAAGGGTGCATGGCGGTCGGTGATTTCATAAGCCGTCGTCACATGCACGACCGGATGCCCGTTTTCCCGGCAGGCCTTCAGCAGGCGCTGCATGCCCGGAATGATCTCGTTGTCCATGGCCTCCTGGTCGCAGGTGAACGGGTTGCCCGGCCGCGTCCAGGCGTTGGCCAGATCGACGCTGACCAGCGCGGGCCGCTTGCCGAAGCCGATCCGTCGCTGAAAGCCTCGCTCCTGATACAGCTTCGTCGAGGCATCGAATGCCTGCTGCAGCATCCGGTCAAGTTCCCTGGTGTCCATGGTGCTCATCGGTTTTCCTCCTGGCATCGCTCGTCTATCTGGTGGATGTTCATGGGCGAAAGCCGTCATCTCTTTCGCCTGCCTGACAGGATGCCCGGAGGGGAAAAAACCGGGAATTGACCATTCGGCCATTATCATTGCGTGAGATGCATCAATAAAGACCCATCGGCAGGATGAACAGCAGTGGGGGAAGGCCAACGGTCAGCGGCACGCCCCCGGAGGAGACAGGCATGCACACCGAACCGGGCCTTGAACTGACGCGATCCTTTCTGGTGGTGGCGCAAGAGCTGAATTTCCGTCGCAGCGCCGAACGGCTGCATGTCGATCAGTCGGCATTGAGCCGGCGCATCCGGAAGCTGGAACACCTGCTGGGTTTCACCCTGTTCGAGCGCAGTACCCGCGAAGTGTCCCTGACAGCAGCCGGGCGGCGTTTCTACGAAGCCAACGCCGAACTGATGCAGGGCTACGCGCAGGCTGTGAAGGATGCCCGACGGGTGGCCGAGGGGAAAACCGGCGTGCTGAGAATCGCCTACATGGCTTTTGCGGCCACCGAGCTGATGCCGGGCGCCCTGCTCCGGTT
The DNA here is from genome assembly GCA_030528325.1 of Lautropia sp. Taxonomy (GTDB): domain Bacteria; phylum Pseudomonadota; class Gammaproteobacteria; order Burkholderiales; family Burkholderiaceae_E; genus Lautropia. The sequence goes on from JAUMZD010000028.1 coordinate 17,292, forward strand.
TCGCCGCGCCTATCCGCATGTCGACACACACCTGCACTACATCCGGACGCAGGGCCAGAAACTGGCCCTGGCCCGGGGCGACGTCGACATCGGCTACATGATCGGCCCCTTCGAGCACAGCGAGTTCCACAGCATCGACATTGCTTCCGACCCCCTGTATGTCGTCACCCCACGCAACCATCCACTGCTGAGAAAGAACCGCATCATGCCTGCGGATATCGCCGATCACCCACTGATTCTGGGAGACATGATGGAATGGGAAGCCTATCGCTGGCGTCTGAACGAACTGTTTTCAACCGAAGGCATTGCGCTCGACATCAGCCTGGAGGCATCGAACGTGCTGGCTCTTCAAGGGCTGGTGGCCGCCGGTCATGGCATCACCCTCTGCCCGGAAAGCCTGATGGGCTTTCTCGGTCGATCCGTCGAGGCACGACCGATCCTGCATCCCGGCTTCTGCATCCAGACCGCACTGGTCTGGCGGCACGACAATCGAAGCCAGTCCGTCCGGCACTTCGTCGAGATCGCACGCCACCTGCCTTCCCGCCCGGTCTGATCAGCACTCCACCACGTTCACGGCCAGCCCGCCGCGGGAGGTTTCCTTGTAGGTGCTCATCATGTCGGCACCGGTCTGGCGCATCGTCTCGATCACCGTGTCGAGCGAGACATGATGCTGACCATCTCCCCTCAACGCCAGCCGTGCAGCATTGATGGCCTTGACGGCCCCCATCGCATTGCGCTCGATGCACGGAATCTGCACCATGCCACCGACCGGATCACAGGTAAGGCCGAGATTGTGTTCCATGCCGATCTCGGCGGCATTTTCGACCTGTTCGATCGTGCCGCCCAGCACGGCTGCCAGTCCGGCCGCCGCCATCGAACAGGCCGTGCCGACTTCGCCCTGACACCCGACCTCGGCCCCGGAGATCGAGGCATTGCGCTTGAACAGGAAGGCGATGGCAGCAGCCGTCAGCAGAAAGTCCACCACGCCATCGTCGCTGGCACCAGGCACGAAGCGCTGGTAATAGCGAAGAACCGCCGGCAGCAGCCCGGCCGCCCCATTGGTGGGTGCCGTCACCACCCGGCCGGAGGCCGCGTTCTCCTCGTTGACCGCCATGGCGAACAGGTCGACCCAGTCCATCACCAGCAGGGATTCCGCACGATCCGACTGGGCCACCAGACTCTGATAGAGCTTCGGCGCGCGCCGGCGTACCTTCAGCACACCCGGCAGCACCGCGCTGTCGAGCGGCCCCATCAGCCCACAGCCCCGGTCGATGACCTCATTCATCACCTGCGCGATGTGCAGCACCCCGTCCCGCACCTCGGCCCTCGGCCGCAAGGCGGCCTCATTGGCCATCACCAGCGCGGCAATGCTCAGCCCCTGCGCTCGACAGCGTGCCAGCAGCTCGGCCGCCGTCGTGAACGGATGGGGCTGCTCGGCATGATCCGGCACCCGCTCGTCCGTGTCGATGCTGTCCAGCGCCTGGATGAAACCGCCCCCCACCGACAGGTAACGCTCATCGAGCAGGACGCCACCGGCCTCGTCCCAGGCCACGAACCGCATGCCGTTCGGATGCTCGGGCATCGGCTGCATCTGCCAGACCAGATCCCGGTTCAGGTCGAAGCACACCCGCTGCTGCCCCCACAGCATCAACTGCCCATCCCGTTCCACCGCTTTCATCAACGCCGCGATGGCCGCCGGATCGACCGTATCGGGCGCCTCGCCCATCAACCCCAGCAGCACGCCCATGTCGGTACGGTGCCCGAAGCCCGTTTCGGCCAGCGAACCACAGAGTGTGACCTCAAGACGGGCCACCTGCCCGATCAGGCCACGCTGGGCCAGATTTCTTGCAAAATTGCGCCCTGCCCGCATCGGCCCCACCGTGTGCGAGCTGGACGGCCCAATGCCGATCTTGAAAATATCGAATACCGAAAGCGACATCCTGCCTCCCTGGCCGCCGGCCACTGACCACCCTGGTGCCTGCGCAGGCCAGGCAACCCCTCCCCTGTCATTCTGTTGGATGCGTGGAGGGGTTGCCTTGAACATTCACGACGTCATGATGGAACAAAGGCGCCCGCCCGCCTTTCCCGCCCCGGGGAAATCCCGAAGTGTTCACGATAGCGTCGGGTGAAATGCGATACCGAACTGAAACCGCAGGCCGCCGCGATATCGATGATGGGCGCGGCCGATGACAGCAGCAGACGCCTGGCCCGCTTGAGCCGAAGCACCAGGTAGTACTGGCTGGGGCGGCACTTGAGATGTTCGCCGAACAGCCGTTCGAGCTGCCGGCCCGACACCCGGACATAGCGCGCCAGCTCCGCCACGCTCAACGGCTCTTCCAGATTGCTCTCCATCAGTGACACGGCCTCCAGCAGGCGCGGGTGAGCAGTACCCAGATTCTGTCGCAACGGCACGCGCTGCACGTCGTGCCGATCGCGAATCCGCTCATACACCATCAATTCGGCCACGGCCCCGGCCAGGGCCCGTCCCGCCTCATCCCGGGCCATCAGGCTCAGCATCAGATCCACCGGCGCGACACCACCACTGCACGTGTAACGATCACGATCGATCTCGAAGACGCGCGAGGACAGCATCGTCTTCTGGAAATCGGCCATGAACCGGTCGGCATCCTCCCAGTGCACGGTGCAATGATAGCCATCCAGCAGCCCCGCCCGGGCCAGCCAGTAACTGCCGGTGCAGATTCCCCCCAGGGGAACCCCTTCCCGACCCATCCGCCGCAACCAGTCGAGCACCGACGGATCGATCCGATGCGGTACCGGATTCGAGCCACAGACGAATATCGCCTCGAAGCCCGGGTTCGGCCCCTTGTCATCCAGCCCCTGATCAGGCTGGATGACGACCCCGCAGGACGATCGCACCTGCCCCCCATCCACCCCGATGCTGACCCACCGGTAACGGGGTGAAGCGGAGGCCAGATTCGCCATTCTCAGCGGTTCGATGGCAGCGGCAAAACTGATCAGCGAGAAGCCATCGACCAGTAGAAACCCGAATTTTCTCAGGGATATCGATGATGGGTCTGTCATGCACCTTCAACGGCGCCGCACGACGACTTCGAGGCTGAGCCAATAAAGGTCGGAAACGGAACAATCGTCGCGGCAGGCTCTCCGTAGGATGGTCGACAGAGGGTTCTTCAACCACGACAACCCCTTCACAGGAGACACCAGCATGAGCACCCATGCCTCGTTCAGTTTCTCGACCGCCGGCAGCGTGGCCGAGCAGATGCGCAACACCCGTCTGCTGAACATCCCGAACGGCAATCCCGTCCGGCCGACCTTCTCCAACACGGAAATGCAGCGACGCACCGATGCCTTGCGTCGTCACATGGCTGAACACGATATCGAAGCAGCGCTGTTCTCCTCCTATCACAACATCAACTATTACGCCGATTTTCTGTATTGTCATTTTGGCCGTTTCTATGGACTCGTCGTCACACAGGATCGGCATACCACCATCAGTGCCAACATCGACGGTGGCCAGCCCTGGCGGCGCAGTTTCGGCGACAACATCGTGTATACCGACTGGCAGCGCGACAATTACTTTCACGCTGTAAAAACCTTGTTGGAAGGTAAGAAACGTATCGGCGTCGAGATGGATCATCTCAGCGTCGAGAACATGCAGAAGCTTCGCGATGCCCTGCCCGGGGCCGAGTTCGTCGACATCAGCAAGGCCTGCATGCGCATGCGGATGGTGAAATCCGACGAGGAGATCGCCCTGATCAGGGAAGGCGCCCGCATCGCCGACATCGGTGGACAGGCCTGCCACGATGCCATCGCGGTGGGCGTGCCGGAATACGAAGTCGCGCTCGCCTCGACACAGGCCATGGTTCGAGAGATCGCCAGGAGCTTTCCGCATGTGGAACTGATGGACACCTGGACCTGGTTCCAGTCCGGCATCAACACCGATGGCGCCCACAACCCCGTCACCTCGCGGCGCATCGAACGTGGCGACATCCTGAGCCTGAACTGCTTCCCGATGATCTCCGGCTATTACACGGCGCTGGAAAGAACGCTGTTTGCCGAGACCTGCGACGACGCCCACCAGCGCATCTGGGACATCAATGTGGAAGTTCACGAAGCCGGACTCAAGCTGATCAAGCCCGGCGCACGCTGCTGCGACATCGCTGCCGAGCTGAACGAGATCTTCCACAAGCACGGTGTGCTGAAGTATCGCACCTTCGGTTACGGCCATTCCTTCGGCACCCTGTCGCACTATTACGGCCGTGAAGCCGGACTGGAGCTTCGGGAAGACATCGAAACGGTGCTGGAGCCCAACATGGTGGTCTCGATGGAACCGATGCTGATGATTCCCGAGGGTGAGCCCGGCGCCGGCGGTTACCGCGAACACGACATCCTGGTCGTGACCGCGAACGGTGCCGAGAACATCACGAAATTCCCTTACGGGCCTGAGCACAACATCGTCAAACGTTGAGTCTGAAACGGCGGGAGGGCCTGGCTGGCGCCCTGTCTCATCCGTCCCTCCCGTTTTTTCCAATGCTGGCAGCGTCCCCCCGTCACCGCCACTTTTCACCCATACGTGTCGGCCCTGGCTGACCGTTCCCCCTGTCGGTCTGGCACGGAACGGGCCAGGCCGGATGGCGTCGGACGTTTGCCTGCGCCTGTGACGACCGCGTCGTCACAGGCACCGAAACCCAAGGATATTCTGAACAAGTCCCGTGAAGCGACGCGCCCCGAAACGGGATGCAGGACAAGGCGGCATGCGCCCGCCTCAGGCATGCAGCGTCCGCCTGGACCTGTTCAGCGTATCCCCAGCCAGATCAAAAGGGGAAAGTCATGGAATACGGCGTCCAGCGCATACCTCATGACAAGCGTGAGTATGGATTCTTCGACCAGGTCGTGACCTGGTTCGGTTCAGGTGTCAACACAGGCTCCTGGTTCTTTGGCGGCATGGCAGCCGCCTTCGGCCTGAGTTTCGTCTGGACGTACAGCTTCGTCTACCTGCCCTTGATGATGATTCCGTGGGCGATGATCGGGTACATCGCCTGGAAGCATGGCGCCTCGACCGTCACCTGCACGATCCCGTCTCTCGGCGTCAAGGGTTCCCGGCTTGCCGGCATCGGCGAGTTCTTCGGCATGATCGGCTGGCCCAGTGTCAACACCTTCATCGCCGCCATCTCCCTCACCCACGTGTTTCACTACCTGTGGGGCACGCCAGCCTATCGCAGCGAAGGTTATGAAACCCCGCTGATGCTCGGCATCCTGATCACGGCTCTGGTACAGGGGCTGATCGTGGTCGTCGGCCACAAGGCGATCAAATACCTCGAATGGATTTCGGTCGTGCTGCTGATCATTCTGGGCATCTGGGAAACCGTCGTGGTGCTTCAGCAATGGGATTACGGCAGGATCATGGCCGTGCGCATGCCGGAGGCACAGAACACGCCGGCCTTCTATTTCGACCTGGCTTTCGGATTCTGCTGGGGCTGGGCGATGATCGGTGATTTCGGCCGTTTCTCCCGAACCCCCAGGGCCGCCACGGCCGGCAGCTGGCTCGGCGTCAATCTGGGTCAAGGCTGGTTCATGATGGTCGGTGCCATCGGCGTGATCGGCGTGGTGCTCGAAACCGGTGTCTTCGATCCGAACAATTCCGATCCCAGCTCGACGATCGCCTCGCTTGGCCTGGGTACCGTGGCTTTTCTCGTGGTGTTCTTCGCCACGGTCAGCACCAATGTGACCGTCCTGTATGGCGCCGGCATGGGACTGGTGGGTGCCACGCATACCGCCTCGCCAAGGCGCTATCTGCTGGGCATTGCCATCCTGCAATTCGTGATGTGCTTCCTGCCGCTGGCTTTCGAGCATTTCGTCGAGTATTTCGAGTTCTTCCTCGGCATCATCGGTGGCATCTTCATCCCGATGTGGACACTGGTCGTGCTCGACTACTTCCTGCTGCGCCGGCGTCAGGTGAGCGATGCGGATCTTTTCCCCGATGAGTTCAGAAAGCCCAGCCGTCTGGGCGACTGGAACCGGGCCGGCTGGACGGCCATGATCATCGGGCTGGCGGTGTATTACACGCTCAACTATGGTCTGAAGAGCATCTCCGCCTACACGACAGCGGCACTGCCCGCGATCCTCGTCACCATTCTCGTCTATTCGGTACTTGGCCCGCGCGTGATCTCGGCACAGAACCGTGAACAGCCCCTCTCTCCCCCAACCGACGTCTGACGCCGATGCGTCGAGGAGCAAACCCGATGAGTACCGTCTTCATTTCAGAGCTGGCCTGGCCAGATTATGGTGACAGGGTCAGGCAAGGCTGCCCGGTTTTCATTCCGGTCGGCTCGCTGGAACAGCACGGGCCGCACATGAGCATGAATCCGGACGTGCTGCTGCCCACGGCCGTCTCGCAAGGCGTGGCCGAAGAGGTCGATGGGCTGGTGGCCCCCGCCATCACCTATGGCTACAAATCCCAGCAGAAAAGTGGTGGTGGCAATCACATGATGGGCACCACCAGCCTCGATGGCCAGACGATGACTTCCGTCGTCAAGGACATCCTGAAGGAGTTCGTCCGGCACGGCGTCCGGAAGCTGATTTTCGTCAATGGCCATTTCGAGAACGCGGCCTTCCTGACCGAAGGCGTCGATCTGGCCTTGCGTGAGCTTCGCTGGGAAGGCATCGACGATGTTCGCTGCCTGATCCTGTCGTACTGGGACTATATCGACGAAGAGACCATCAGGCACATCTACAAGGACGAATTTCCGGGCTGGGCCGTCGAGCATGGCGGCGTGCTGGAAACCTCGCTGATGCTGCACCTTCACCCCCAACTGGTCGACATGGACAAGGTGGTCGATCATCCGCCGGCAAGCTTTCCCCCTTATGAGCAGTTTCCGGTCGATCCTTCGCTCACCCCCGCATCCGGCTGTCTGTCATCGGCACGCAAGGCCCGCGCCGAGTTCGGCGAGCTGATCCTGAGTGTCTGCGTGGAGGGCATCACCCGCTCGATCCGGGAGGTGTTCCCCGCCAGCTGAGCCTTCACCGCCCGTCATCATCGGGGCCATGCTTCAAGCACACGAACAGATCCATAAAGATAGCCGCGCCGGCCCATCTGCCTGATCGAACCAGGATGGCCCGGTGACGGACAAGGAGACACACCATGAGCGTATCCACCCTCAGTGCAGGGGCACACACGACGCACCCGCCCACCAGTGACAGCACCGTCAAGCGCGTGGCGGCGGCCAGTTTCATCGGCAATTTCGTCGAGTGGTTCGACTATGCCTCGTACATCTATCTGGCCTCGGTCATCACGCTGGTCTTCTTTCCCGACAGCTCGCCAGCATCGGGGCTGCTGGCGACCTTTGCGGTGTTTGCGCTCTCCTTCATCGTGCGCCCCCTGGGGGGCATCTTCTGGGGACATTTCGGTGACAAGCATGGTCGCAAGCAGGCGTTGTCGCTATCGATCATCATCATGTCGATCTCGACCTTCCTGATCGCACTGTTGCCCTCCTTTGCGCAGATCGGTCTCTGGGCACCGGCCATGCTGTTGCTGCTGCGCATGGTGCAGGGTTTTTCGGCATCGGGCGAATATGCGGGCGCAGCCACCTTCCTGGCCGAGTATGCGCCCGACGACAAGCGCGGCCTCTATGCCAGCATCGTGCCGGCCAGCACGGCCGCCGGTCTGCTGCTGGGCTCGCTGTTTGCGGCCGGGCTGCATGCGCTGCTCAGCACCGAGGCCCTGCAGGACTGGGGCTGGCGTCTGCCCTTCCTGCTGGCAGCCCCGCTTGGCTACATCGGCCGTTACATCCGGCTCAACCTCGAAGACTCGCCGCAGTTCCAGAAGGCGCTGGAAACCAATGCAGTGGAGCACGCGCCGGTGTCGGTGCTGTTGAAGCAGCATGGCCGGGCCGTATGCATCGCCATTGGCGCCACGATTCTGAACGCGGTCGGCTTCTACATCATTCTGGGGTACATGCCCACCTATCTGAACAGCATTCTGGATGTGACCGAAACCCAGGCCTTCATGGCAACCACCGTGGCACTGGCCTCCTACGTGGGCTTCATCCTGATGATGGGCACGCTGTCCGACCGCTTCGGTCGCAAGACGATGCTGATCCTCGCCTCGCTCGTCTTCATGCTGGCCACGGTACCCCTCTTCAGGATCATGGGCATGGGCGGCTTTCTGGGCATGGTGCTGGTGCAAGTGGTGTTCGGCGCCATGCTGACGATGAACGATGGCACGCTGCCCTGCTTTCTGTCGGAGATTTTCCCGACCTCGGTACGCTACAGCGGTTTCGCCTTCAGCTTCAACGTGGCCAATGCGCTCTTCGGTGGCACGGCACCGTTCGTGGCCACCTGGCTGATCGAAGTCACCGGTGACAAGCTGGCGCCGGCCTGGTACCTGGTGGCCGCGGCCGCCGTGGCGCTGATCGCGATGATCGCCTCGCGAGAGACAGCCAAGCAGCCGCTGGCCGATTGAGCATCGGGCTAACCCCAATCAGGATGTGGCACAAAGTACCAGCAATTCGCGAATGAGTATCGGTCTTGACGATTCGTATCGTCACAATGGGAGAAAAGCAACGGACACCTGCTTCGACGCTTGACGGATTCTTTGAACCGCATGCGTGAAGCAGCACCCTTTTCAAATTCCCGGAGACCCGACCCCATCATGAAACGGATGCTGAAAACCAGCCTCGCCGTGGCCGTGGCACTGAGCACCACCACTGCCCTGGCCGCCACCGAGATCGTCGTGGCCACCGTCAACAACGGCCACATGATCGAGATGCAGAAGCTCACGCCTTTCTTCGAAAAGGCCTACCCCGACATCAAGGTCAAATGGGTGGTGCTGGAGGAAGGCACGCTGCGCCAGCGCGTGGCCACCGATGTGGCGACCCGCAGCGGCCAGTTCGATGTCGTCACCATCGGCATGTACGAAACCCCGTTCTGGTCGCAGCGCGGCTGGCTGCAACCCATTGCCGTCGATGAAGCCTATGACGAAGCAGACCTTCTGACACCGATCCGCGACGGTTTGTCGTATCAGGACAAGCTGCACGCGGCCCCCTTCTACGGTGAAAGCTCGCTGCTGATGTACCGGAAAGACCTGACGGACAAGGCCGGCGTCAAGCTCGCCGAGCGGCCCAGCTGGGATCAGGTCAAGGACGTGGTGGCCAGGATCCATGATCCGGCCAATGGCGTCTATGGCATCTGCCTGCGGGGCAAGCCGGGCTGGGGTGACAACATGGCTTTCCTGTCGACGCTGGTCAACACCTATGGTGGGCAGTGGTTCGACATGGCGTGGCAACCGCAGATCGACACGAAACCCTGGAAGGAGGCCATCAGCTTCTATGTGGATCTGATGAAGAACTACGGGCCGCCAGGCGCCAGCGCCAACAGCTTCAACGAGAACCTGGCGCTCTTCAACGAGGGCAAGTGCGGCGTCTGGGTCGATGCCTCGATCGCAGCCTCCTTCGTCTCCGACCCGAAACAGTCGAAAGTGGCCGATGTGGTCGAATTCACCCAGGCGCCGGTGGCCGTGACGCCCAAAGGCGCCAACTGGCTCTGGTCGTGGGCGCTGGGTGTGCCCAGCAGCTCGAAGAAGGCCGAAGCGGCCCAGACTTTCGTGAAATGGGCCACCTCGAAAGACTATGTGCAACTGGTGGCCAGGGAATCCGGCTGGCAATCGGTACCCACCGGCACACGCAAGTCCACCTACGAATCGCCCGAGTTCATCAAGGTGGCACGTTTTGCCAAGCCTGAGCTGGCCGCCATCGAAAGTGCCAACCCGAACGACAGCACGCTCGAAAAATCTCCTTATGTCGGCATCCAGTTTGCCGCGATCCCGGAATTTCAGGTGATCGGGGTGGCCGTGGGCCAGCAGATCAGCGCAGCGCTGGCGGGCAAGACCACGGTGGAGGCGGCACTGGCCACCAGCCAGCGGCTGGCCGAACGGGAAATGAAGAAAGGCGGCTATTACAAGAAACGCTGAACATCGGGCGCGGCAGACCGCGCCCGGCGCCGTGGCCCTTCCCTGTCGGGTGCCCGGACTCCTCCGCGGCCAGCCTTCCCCCATCGAACCCTGTCATGGCACGGCATGACGGCAGCGGTATGTGGCCACACACGCCATTTGCACACCCAGGATCTGATCCGACATGAACAGACGCTTGCCCACCCTGTTGCTGACACCGGCCGTCGGCGCCCTGCTGATCTGGATGCTGGTTCCCCTGGCGATGACGATCTACTTTTCGGTCGTCGACTACAACCTGATGCAGCCGGGCGAACTGAGTTTCGTCGGCCTGGAGAACTACGAGTTCTTCATCACCGACCCGGATTTCTGGCCGGCCGTGATGAACACGCTGCGACTGATCTCCACCGTGGTGGTCGTGACCGTGGTGGGCGGCATCCTGCTCGCCCTGCTGGTGAACGAGCCCTTCCCCGGCCGCGGCATCGTGCGGGTGCTGCTGATCTCGCCCTTTTTCGTGATGCCCACGGTCAACGCCCTGCTCTGGAAGCATCTGATGATGAATCCGATCTATGGGGTGCTGGCCGCCGTCTGGCGATTCTTCGGTGCCGAACCGGTGGACTGGATGACGCACTATCCGCTGCTGTCCGTCACGATCATGCTGATCTGGCAGTGGCTGCCCTTTGCCTGCCTGATCTTCATGACCTCGCTGCAATCGATGGATCGGGAGCAGCTGGAGGCGGCGCGGATGGATGGAGCCAACGCCTTTCAGTGCTTTCATCATCTGACGCTGCCGCACCTGGCCCGCCCCATCGCGGTCGTCATCATGATCGAGATGATCTTCCTGCTGGGCGTGTTCGCCGAGATCTCGATCACGACGGCAGGCGGGCCTGGCAACGAAAGCACGAACCTCACCTACATGATCTACAAGCAGGCGCTCCTGAACTTCGATGTGGGGTCGGCCTCGGCAGGCGCCTTGTTCGCCGTGATTCTTGCAAACATCGTGGCGGCATTCATGCTGCGCGTCATCGGCAAAAACCTGGATTGATCGCCTCATGGAACCCTCTGCCCTCTCCCTGACGATGCGCACGCTGGCGGCCTGGATCGTGGCGCTGCTGCTCTTCTTTCCTCTGGGCTGGCTGGTGCTGACAGCCTTCAAGACCGAGCTTCAGGCCATCGCCGTGCCACCGCTCTTCGTCTTCGAGCCGACGCTGGAACATTTCAGCGCGGTGCAGGAACGCAGCAACTACCTGCTCTTCGCCCGCAATTCGCTGATCACGAGCCTGGGATCGACGCTGCTGGGGCTGATGATCGCCGCGCCTGCCGCCTACTCGATGGCCTTCTTCCGCACACGCCGCACCCGTGGGACGCTGATGTGGATGATGTCGACGAAGATGATGCCGGCCGTGGGTGCGCTCGTGCCGATCTACGTGCTGGCCCAGCGGGTGGACATGCTCGACAACGTGCTGACGCTCACCCTCATCTTCATGCTGATCAACCTGCCGATCATGGTCTGGATGCTCTACAGCACCTTCAAGGATCTGCCGCATGAAATCCTGGAGGCAGCCCGCATGGATGGCGCCTCGCTGTGGACGGAGTTTCGCCACGTGGTGCTGCCGCTCACGCTCGGCGGTTTCGCCTCCACCGGCCTGCTGTGCCTGGTGCTGTCGTGGAACGAAGCTTTCTGGGCGCTGAACCTGACAGCGGCCAACGCCGGCACGCTCGCCTCGCTGATCGCCTCCTATGCCAGTCCGGAAGGACTGTTCTGGGCGCGCCTGTCGGCCGCTTCGCTGATGGCCATCGCGCCGATCGTGGTCTTCGGCTGGTTCAGCCAGAAACAGCTGGTGCGCGGCATGACCTTCGGTGCTGTCAAATGATTTTTGCCGGATATCTCTCATGGCCTATCTGAACCTGAGCAACATTCACAAGCGCTTCAACGATGCCCACATCATCAAGGGCATCGACCTGCCCATCGACAAAGGCGAGTTCATCGTCTTCGTCGGGCCCTCGGGGTGCGGCAAATCGACGCTGCTGCGGCTGATCGCCGGTCTGGAAACGGTCTCGGAAGGGACGCTGACACTGGATGGTCGCGACATCACGCGCGTGCCCTCGGGCCAGCGCGATCTGGCGATGGTGTTTCAGAGCTATGCGCTCTACCCGCACATGAGTGTCTTCGACAACATGTCGTTTGCGCTGAAGCTGGCCGGTACACCGAAGGACGTGATCCGGCAGAAAGTCGAGGCAGCTGCCCGCACCCTGAACCTGACGCCCTATCTGCAACACACGCCGAAGGAGCTGTCGGGCGGTCAGCGGCAACGGGTGGCCATCGGCCGGGCCATCGTGCGGGCGCCAAAGGTTTTCCTCTTCGATGAACCGCTGTCGAACCTCGATGCGGCGCTGCGCGGCAATACGCGGGTGGAAATCCACCGGCTGCACAAGAACCTGGGCGCCACCACGATTTATGTCACGCACGACCAGGTGGAAGCGATGACGCTGGCCGACCGGGTCGTGGTGCTGAACGGCGGGCGCATCGAGCAGGTCGGCTCGCCGCTTGAGCTGTACGACCGGCCGGCCAATCGCTTCGTGGCGCAATTCATCGGCATGCCGCCGATGAACATCCTGCCTGCCGGGGCCTTGCCGATCCTGAGCCAGGCCGTGGCCGACCGGTTGCCGGCCGATGGGTCGATCGGCATGCGACCCGAGGCACTGAGCCTCACGGATCAGCCCTCGCCCTCCCGAACGCCGGTTCGTCTCGATCTGGTGGAATCACTCGGTTCGGACACGCTGTTGTACGTGACGGCCGGTGATCACCCGCTCGTGGTTCGCCAGAGCGAGCGCGCCCGCTTCAACCCTGGCGACACCGTTCACCTCGACATCGCGCTAGACAAGCTGCACCTGTTCGACCAGAACGGTCAGCGCATCGGCGCCGCGGCATGAAGCACGCTGAAGCGCTCACACGACGGGGCCGATGTGGCTGACCCGTGAAACCAGGGCATGTCCATTGCCTCCAGTCAGTGCACGGCATGCCCCATTCACGGCCAGCCACTGTCTGCCAGCCAGACGCCTGCTGCCTGTCCCCATGTCCACCCTCTCTTTCGCAGGAAGCCATCACCATGTCCAACGATCTTGCCTCTCAGTCTTCCCGTGCCGCCGGTCGCATCCTGCACCTGGGGCTGGGCGCCTTTCATCGCGCGCACCAGGCGGTGTACCTGCAAAAGTTGAAAGAACTGGGCAACACCGAGCCATGGCTTCTGGCGGGCACCAACATCCGGCCCGATCTGAACAGCACCCTCGAGGCCCTGGCCGCGCAGAACGGGCATTACACGCTCGAAACCGTGACGCCCGATGGCGACACCCGCTATGACTGGATCACGTCCATCGATGAAGTGATACCGTGGGAAGCCGACCTGAAAACGGCCATCACCCGTGCAGCCGATCCGCTCACCCGGATCATTTCCTTCACCGTGACGGAGGCCGGGTACTATCTGGCGGCCGATGGCACGCTGGACACGAATTTCGACGACCTGCGCAACGATCTGGCACGGGTGGCACAGGGCCAGAGCGGGCAGACGATCTATGGTGCGCTGGTCAGCATGCTGCGCGCCCGCAGCTCGGCCGGTGCCGGCCCGATCACGCTGCTCAACTGCGACAACCTGCGCCATAACGGCGACCGCTTTCTGGGCGGCCTGCGCGACTTCGCCCGCCGGCTGGACGACGATGCGCTGCTTGCCTGGATCGATCAGCAGGTGAGCTGCCCCAACTCGATGGTCGACCGGATCACGCCCCGGGCACCGGCCGAGCTGAAGGCGCGCGTGAAAGCCGCCACCGGCCGGGATGATCTCAGCCCGATCACGGCCGAGCGCTATCTTCAGTGGGTGATCGAGGATCGCTTCGCGGCCGGTCGACCGGCCTGGGAAATGGCAGGGGCCGAGCTGGTCACGTCGGTCGATCCGTATGAAGAGGCCAAGATCCGGATCCTGAACGCCACCCACAGCTGCATTGCCTGGGCAGGCACGCTGCGCGGCTATCGCTACATTCACGAAGGCACGCTGGATGACCAGATCCGTCGGATTGCCCACGATTATGTGACACTCGACGTCATTCCCTGCCTCGATGGCCCCGACAATCCGGTGAACCTGGCCGCCTACCGGGATCGGGTGCTCGACCGTTTCAGCAATGCCGCCATCCAGGACACGAACCAGCGGGTGGCGATGGATGGTTTCTCGAAAATTCCCGGCTTCATCGCGCCCACCATTCGGGAGCGCCTTGCCCGGGGGGAGTCGATCGAGGCGGTGGCGATGCTGCCAGCCCTCTTTCTCGTCTTTCTGAAGGACTGGCACGCCGGCAAGCTCAGGGATGCGTATCACGATCAGGCGATGAACCCGGCCGTGGCCCGCGCCATGCTCGAATCGGCCGACCCGGTGGCAGCCTTCTGCGCCGACCGTGCCCTGTGGGCCGAACTGGCAGATGACCCTCGCCTGGTCGAGGCCGTTCGCCTTGCCGTGGTACGGGTCGAGCGCGAGGTGCTGCAGTCTGCGGGGGTTGCCCAGTCCGGCGTCCTGAAGGATCGCCATGTGCTGATCACCGGCGCGGGCGGCGGCATCGGGCTGGCCACGGCCGAAGCCTGCCTGAAGGCGGGCGCACGTTGCACTGTGGCTGATCTGGCCACCGAGCCCAGCAGCGGCGTGGCGGCGCTGATCGCGCAATACCCGGATCAGCTGTGCTATCAGGCGGCCGATGTCACGCGACGCGAATCGATCGACCAGTTGCTCGCCGCCGCGTCACAGCGCTTCGGCCCCTTGCACACGCTGATCAACAATGCCGCCATCTTCGACATGGCGCCGCTGCTGGAAAGCGATGAAGCCTCCTTCGACAGGCTCTTTGCCGTCAACGTGAAAGGCATGTTCTTCATGATGCAGGCGGCACTGGCACAGATGGTGGCCAGTGGCGTGAAGGGCGCCTCGGTGATCAACTTCGCCTCACAGGCCGGCCGTCGGGGCGAGGCGCTCGTGTCACATTATTGCGCGACGAAAGCGGCTGTCATCAGCTACACGCAAAGCGCGGCACTGGCGATGGCGCCCCACGGCATTCGCGTCAACGCGATCTCGCCCGGTGTGGTCGACACGCCGATGTGGGCGGGCGTGGATGCGCTCTTCGCCCGCTACGAAAACCTGCCCATCGGTGAGAAGAAACGCCGGGTGGGCCTGGCCGTGCCATTGGGCCGGATGGGCGATCCGGGCGACGTGGCGGATGTGGTCGTTTTTCTGGCGAGCGATGCAGCACGCTATATTACGGCGCAGACCCTCAACGTCGATGGCGGCAATGTCATGAGCTGAAAGGCGCCGCCAGGCACCGCCCAGGAAAACTGCCCGTGTCCCTGATCCGACCCCGCCCGGCCCATCATCGTCAGTGCTCGCCGGTGCTCGAATACGAAGGCGACCGCTCACCCGAGCTGGGCTTCGAGATCCACGAACCCAGCTGCTGGATTCGCTGCCTCGCGCATGGTTATCCCACGCCGCTGGCTCGCTGGCATTTTCATGACGAATTCGAGCTGCACCTGATCACGGCCACCTCGGGGCGAGCCTTCGTCGGCAACTGGGTGGGCTCCTTCCGGCCGGGGCACCTCGTGTTATGCGGCTCGCAGGTGCCGCACAACTGGGTGTCGGACGACGTGCCGCCGGGCGGCGTGGCCGAGCGCGATCTGGTGATCCAGTTTCGCCACGAGCCACTGGTGGAGATGGCCAGCCATGTGCCGGAGTTTCGCGACATCAGCGCGCTGCTCGATCGTGCCCGGTACGGCATCGAGTTTTTCGGCCTCTCGACCACCGCCGAGGCCCACTGGCATGCGGTGCGCGCCAGCCACGGTGCGCGGCGCGTGATGGCCTTCATGATGATGCTGATCGATCTGGCACAGTGTCAGGAATACCGCTTGCTCTCGCCGGCCTTCTCTCCCCCCAGGCGCGAGCATGATCCGCTGAAACAGCAGTTGCAGGTGATCATCGACCGGATCACGCAGAACCCCGCCCATGCCGTGCGGCTGGATGCGCTGGCTGCCGAATGCGGCATCAGCCCGAGCCGTTTCAGCCGCCTCTTCCACCGGCTGGCTGGCAGCACACTCACGGATTTTCTGGCACGACTGCGCATCACCGATGCCTGCCAGCTGCTGATGCAGACGAACCGCCCCGTCAACGACATCTGCTTTCTGGTCGGCTACAACAACCTGGCCAATTTCAACCGGCGCTTTCTGGCCCTGAAAGGCATGACACCGACGGAATTCCGTCGTCAGGCAGCTTACCGTTTCAATTCCAGTTAGGAAACCACCATGCACCTTGGTATCGATCTGGGCACTTCAGAACTGAAACTGCTGCTGCTGGACGATGATCACCAGATCATCGGCACCGCCCATGAGCCGCTGCCCATCAACCGCCCCCAGCCGCTGTGGTCGGAGCAGAATCCCGAAGACTGGTGGCACGCGCTGCAACGCGCGATGGGCACACTCGTCAGCTCACATCCGGCTGCGCTCGCCCAGGTGCGCGACATCGGCCTTTCGGGCCAGATGCACGGCGCCGTGCTGCTCGATGAACAGGGCGAGGTGTTGCGCCCGGCCATTCTCTGGAATGATGGGCGCGCCAGCGCCGAATGTGAACAACTGGCAGCCCACCCCGCGCTGCTGGCACACACCGGCAATCTCGCCATGCCCGGCTTCACCGCCCCCAAGCTGCTGTGGGTGCGTGAGCATGAACCTGCCCTGTTTGCCCGTGTTCGCACGGTGCTGCTGCCGAAAGACTGGCTGCGCTTCAGGCTGAGCAGTGCGTGTATAAGCGAGATGTCGGATGCGTCCGGCACGCTGTGGCTGGATGTGGGGCGACGGGACTGGTCGGAGGACATGCTCGCTGCCACCGGGCTGAGCCGAGACCAGATGCCCTCGCTGGTGGAAGGCAGTGAGCCGGGCGCCCGGCTGTTGCCCGAGCTGGCGCAGCGCTGGGGCATGACGGATCAGGTGCTGATCGCCGGTGGCGGCGGAGACAACGCCGCCAGTGCCATTGGCATCAGCGCGATCAGTCCCGGTCAGGGTTTCGTCTCACTGGGCACATCCGGCGTCATCTTCGTCGTCACCGAGCGCTTCTCCCCGAATCGTGGCAAGGCCGTGCACGCCTTCTGCCATGCACTGCCCGGCCAATGGCATCAGATGTCGGTGATGCTGTCGGCCGCCAGCGCCGTGAGCTGGGCCGCGCAGGCATTCGGCTTTGCCGATGTGCCCAGCCTGCTCGGCCGCGCCGCCAACTGCAGCCAGACCGAACGCCAGCGTGCGCCGCTCTTTCTGCCCTATCTGTCGGGCGAACGTTCGCCCCACAACGATGCCCACGCCCAGGGCGTGCTGTTCGGGCTGAATGCCTCCCACGGGCCGGCTGCGCTGGCCTATGCCGTGGTGGAAGGCGTGAGCTTTGGCCTGCGCGACGGACTCGATACGCTCGTTGCCCCCAGCAGCCTGATCCTGACCGGCGGCGGTGCGCGCAGCGACTGGTGGAGCCAGTTGCTGGCCAACGTGTTGCAGGTTCCGCTGATGAAAGTGACAGGCGGTGAGACTGGTGGCGCACTGGGCGCTGCCCGGCTCGGCTGGCTGGCGGGCGGCGGTGAACTGGCCGAGGTGTGCCCACCGCCGGAAGCCTTGAAGATCTTTGAACCGGACACGACCCAGGCCGGCATGCTGGGTGAGCGCCTGACGCGCTTTCGCCGGCTGTATCCGGCCATGCGTGACATCTGGGTCTGAGGATCAGCCAGATCGACGCCGGCTCAAGACACCATCTTCAAACACGCTATAACATAAGGTTACATGCTTATCGATAACCAATACCCTCATGCGCGATTCAAGTGTTTCAGCTTCTGCCACCGCTGCAAGCCATTCATACACCTTGCCTTCACGATCCGTGCCTGAAGATCAGGCGCCGGACACCCTCCTCACCGGGCTTGTCCTGTTGATGCTGAGCATCTGGGCAGCCGCATCACTGACGGCCTTCCACACCCTGGTGAAACCAGTCCCACCCTGGCTTTTCGGCCTGTCGGTTCTGCTGTCATCAGCACTGCTGCTATATACCCTGTTCGTCGTTTGCCGATCATTCCTTCTGTCCAGAAGCACAAGCCTTTCCGTGCGCATGCTTGGCATGCTGCTACTCGCGCTGGCCATGACGGCTTTCGTCATTCAGGGCACGACAGCCTCGGCCCGCCATGACGAGATTTACAGCTGGAACCTGTGGGCCATCCAGCATTGGCAAGGTCTTCCCCATGACCTGAGTTATACCCGAGCACCCTATCCCCAGCTTTTTTCATACTGGCAGGCTTCATTCTATGGCGCACAGAATGGGATCGAGAGTCAGTTGTTGCCTCGCCTGGCCACCGCTGTGCCTACCTGGATTCTGGTTGCCACCTTCTTCATCGTGTCCGCCGGCAGGAAACCCGTCTGGAAGGACATGCTCATCGGCGCTCTGTGGATCTTCCTGCTGATCGATACGTGGCACACGCTGCGGATGGGCTATGCAGACCCACTGGCCATTGCCGCACTGTCCGTGTCATTGCTGTGCGTGCTGAGATACGACCAGTCCTCTTCAAACCCGACATGGCTTGTTGCCGCCGTGCTGCTGGGGGTCATGGCCGCAGCCATCAAACAACCCGGCGTCATCTGGGCATGTTTTTGCCTGCCCTGCCTGACCCTCTGGAGGGTTCTTGAGCGTCAGTGGCCCAGAAGCTCGCTGACTGTCGTGCTGCTGGCTGCGGCCGGCGTTTCCGGGTGGCTTTTGCTCGCCATGCCTGACGTGGCGGACAACGACTCCGTCATGCGAGCCGCCTTCCGTGATCGAACGGTTCTCGATACCGTACTGCTGTCGATCGACAGATACCTGCTGCAAAAGCCGGAAGTCCTGCTGGTGTTCGGGACAACCGTCATCCTGTCGATGAAAAACCCGGTCTGGTGGCGAATCGTCGTGTTCGGCCTGTTGCCCTTCATGGGCATCTGGTTCACGCTCGGCTCCTATGAATATCGACACGGCGTGCATCTCATGTGGCTCTCGGGCATCCTGATCGCCACCGCGCTGAACGCAACGAGGACAGGGAATCAGCTCGCCCCGACCGAGCCCCGCCTCCCGGATTCCATTCAAGCTTCGGTTTCGCCAGCTTCCGGGCCTCGTGTCGGCTCGGCCTCGCCTGCCATGCCGGCATGGCTCATGGCCATTGCCATCGTCATCACGACCACAGGCGCACTTCTCTGGACGGCCAGACAGGAAAACCGGGACATTTCCGACGGCCAGCGTACCGGGTTTTCAGTGCAGATGGAGCACCCACAGGCGGCCAGCTTTCACCAGCATGTGGTGGACAATCAGCTGCCGATCTGGGTCACCACCCAATATACCTGGGGATTCTTCTATGGCCGTGTGCCCATCGGCAGGCCAACCGTCGAGTCGACCCCCACTCAGCAATGGGTGCGTGAAGCCCTGCTTTCCCTCAAGGCCGCCTATGCCATCTCATCGGGCGACTACTCCTGGGCAGAGTATTCGCAGCTGCTGGTTGGCCTGACACAGACCTGCCCGGACGCGTTCATCGCCGAATTCTCGTCACGAGACAAACGATACACCGTCTACCGGATCGACCTGCCACGCCTCAAGGCCTGTCGGGTGGATTGAACTTGTGAATGAGCGCTCGTCTTCCACGCCTCAGGGCGCTTTCAGCCGCAGCAGCCGGCCGTCATCACCGTCGGTCAGGATGTAGATGTGGCCATCGGCTGCCTCACGCACATCACGCACGCGCTCGTCCACGGGGATCCTTTCTTCAGACAGCACCCGGCCATCATCCCCCAGCCGCAGCCTCGCCAGGTACATCAATTTCAGCGCCCCCACCAGCAGGTTGCCGCGCCAGTCCCTGCCGTACCGGTCATGCTGCACGAACTGCATGCCCGATGGCGCGATGGAGGGCAACCAGTAGTAGAGCGGCTGCTTCATGCCGGGCATCGCGCTTTTGCCTGAACCGATCGGCCCGCCCCCATACTGCTCGCCATAGCTGATGACCGGCCAGCCGTAATTGGCACCGGCCTGAACCCGGTTGATCTCGTCACCGCCCTGTGGGCCGTGCTCGTGCAGCCACAGCTGGCCATCCGGCCCCAGCGTGGCACCCTGCGGGTTTCGGTGGCCATAGCTCCAGATCTCGGGCAGCGCTCCCTTCGTCTTCACGAAGGGATTGTCGGCCGGCACGCTGCCATCGCGGTTGATGCGCACGACCTTGCCCAGATGGTTGTCGAGTTTCTGCGCCTGCTTCATTTCATGAAAGCGTTCGCCCAGCGTCAGAAAGAGCTTGTCCCCATCGAAGACGATCCGGCAACCAAAATGCAGTTGGCTGCCAACCTTCGGCCGCTGGCTGAACAGCACTTTCACGCGGTTCAGGCGCCGCGCGTTGGCCGACAGCTCGCCCACGGCCAGCGCCGTGCTGTTGAAGCCACTGGGCGAGGCTTCGGAAAAGCAGAAATACACCTGCCGGGTCTGGGCAAAATCGGGTGGCAACGCGACATCCAGCAAGCCGCCCTGGCCTTTGGCATGCACTGCCGGCACACCACCCATCGGTGCTTCGAGCGTCCCATCCCGATCGATGATCCGCATCGTGCCCCGACGCTCCGTCACCAGAAAGCGGCCATCCGGCAGGAAGGCGAGCGCCCACGGGTGATGCAGGCCACGGGCCACCGTCTGCCATTGCCAACGCGTGCGACTCTCCTGGGGATCCGCCCGCTGGGCCGGCGGCCCGTCGGGCTGCGCCGGTGCGCCCGGGCCGCCCGGGCGCTCGCTCCCTGCCGCCCGAGAACCACCACCCTGATCGGCCCTCTTGGCACTCTCGGCCCCCTCGCCCCCGGCGACCCTGTCGTCCCCCTCGGCAGCGACGGCACCCGACGCTCCGAGCAGCGCCGACAGCACCAAGGCGGCTGCTTGTGCCGACCGCCGTGCCGGCTGCACTGTCGCTTCCACCGTCACCCCCTCTGCCGTCTCCCCTGTCGGCCTGCCGTGCAGGTTGAGGCTCATCGGATCGCTTCGTGCTTGCATGCGTGCTTCCTCCCTGACGCGTGTCATGAACTGATTCGCTTTCGCGGGAGGGATACGTTCATGACCCGCTCTTTTCCTGATTTTCCCTGACGCTGATCCTGACAGGGCATTCGGCTCAATACCTTTTATCGTATCAATCCTTCAGTTCAATACCATAAAGCGTATAATTCAGCCTGTCAGAGCGTGATGCTCATCCAGGCTTTGCACCCACCATCATGCCCACCGCCTCCCGCGTCCGCAATCCCCAGGCCCTGGCCCTGCTGGGCCAGCAGCTGCGCCGCACCCGGCTGGCTGCCGGTCTGCCGCAAAGCAGGGTCGGCGGCATGCGGCAAGCCACCGTCTCCCGGATCGAGAATGGCCTCGATGTGAATCTGGACACCTTCATCAGTTGCTCGGCTGCGCTGGGACTGGAGCTGGTGCTGGTCACGCCCGGCCAGGCCTCCATCATCCGCCAGCAGCAGGATCCGAAGCACCGCCCTCACCGCACTCCGCCACCCGGCCCGCCAGCGCTCGACCTGCTCGAAGAGCTGGACTTCCTGCGAGACCCCGAATGACAGCGCCACGGATGCTGGCCGTTCGGCTGGCCGGCCAGCTGGTCGGATATCTCAGCCATGACGCCAGTGAAAGAACCCGCTTCGACATCAGTGAGTCCTACATCGACCTGGGGCCGGAACGACCTGTCCTGTCCCTGTCGATGGCCCGTCCCGACGATGAGGCGCACACCCTGTCACTGCTGCGTGACGAGCGCCACCGAAGTGCGCATGTGAATGCCCCGCCTTTCTTTTCCAACCTGCTCCCCGAAGGCATCCTGCGTGCCCGCATCGCCAGACAATTGAAGGTGCATGAGGCGCGGGAGTTCCTGCTGCTGGCTGCCCTCGGCCACGATCTGCCCGGCGCCGTCGAGCTGGTGCCCCCTGAGCTGTTGTCAGAACGTCCACAACCGTCATCCGATGCCCTGATGCCAGCATCGGCCCACAGCCCCGTGGCCTCCGGCAGGCCCACCCCAGGCGACGATTCGGCGCTTCGTTTCTCGCTCGGCGGCATGCAGCTCAAATTCTCGATGCTGAGACAGGGTCAACGCTACACCTTGCACACCGCCGGCGCCCTGGGCGATTACATCATCAAGCCACCCTCGGCCGATTTTCCTGCGCTGCCGCGGGTGGAGGCCGCCATGATGGCAACGGCACATGCCATTGGCATCGAGGTACCCGAAGTGCTCCTGCTGTCGGCTGAACAGATCGACGGCCTTCCTGCCCTGCCTGGCCATCTGGCTGATGAGCCCTTCTATGCCATCCAGCGTTTCGACCGCCGGCGAGGCGAACGCGTGCATATCGAGGATTTTGCGCAAGTCTTCAATCTGCGCCCGTCACAGAAATACGATCGCGCCAATCACGACATGATTGCGGCCACCCTGCTACGTCACGCAGGCGGCCTGGCCGACCTCGAGGAAATGAGCCGGCGTCTGGTGTTGAACGTGCTGCTCGGCAATGGGGATGCTCACCTCAAAAACTGGTCGCTGATCTACGATGATCCACGACGCCCACGCTTGGCGCCCGCTTATGATCTGGTGTCCACGGTGGCCTACAACCCACGGGATACGTCACTGGCGCTGAACCTGAGCGGCGTTCGCACCTTTGCCGACATTTCGCTCGACAGCTTTGCCCGTCTGTTCCGACGCATCGGCCTGACCGATCACGCTCAGGCTGCCCTGGTGGAAGAGGTCAGGATCAGCGCCAGAAAAGTCACCAGCGCCTGGGAGGAAGCCTTCCGGGCCGCCAACGTGCCTGCCCCCCTCCTCGAACGGATCGAAGCGCACATCCAGTCCATGCCGCTGGCCCGGGGCTGATCAGCGCCCGGCCTCCGCCACCACCATCGCCGAAGCATGAAAGACACTCAAGCAGCCAGTGCGTGACACGCACCACGGGATGCGCTGAACACATCCCGTGGGTGGCCGCGATCAGTCCTGCCTCACCAGCGGAATGTAGACCTCGCCGCCCTGCTTGCGGAACTCTGCCGACTTCTCGGCCATGCCCTTTTCCAGCGCCTCGGCGGTGCTGACGCCCTGGGTCGCGGCATAGTCGCGCACTTCCTGCGTGATCTTCATCGAGCAGAATTTCGGCCCGCACATCGAGCAGAAATGCGCAACCTTGGCCGAGTCCTTCGGCAGCGTCTCATCGTGGAAGGCACGGGCCGTGTCCGGGTCGAGCGACAGGTTGAACTGGTCTTCCCAGCGGAACTCGAAGCGTGCCTTCGAGAGCGCATCATCGCGTGCGCGGGCGCCCGGATGGCCTTTCGCCACGTCGGCCGCATGGGCGGCGATCTTGTAGGCGATGATGCCGGCCTTCACGTCGTCGCGGTTGGGCAGGCCCAGATGTTCCTTCGGCGTGACATAGCACAGCATCGAGGTTCCCATCCAGCCGATCATCGCGGCACCGATGGCGCTGGCGATGTGGTCATAGCCCGGCGAGATGTCGATGGTGAGCGGGCCCAGCGTGTAGAACGGCGCCTCGTGGCAGTGCTTCAGCTGCTCGTCCATGTTGGCCTGGATCATGTGCATCGGCACGTGGCCCGGGCCTTCGATCATCGTCTGCACGTCGTGCTTCCAGGCGATCTGCGTCAGCTCGCCCAGCGTGCGCAGCTCGGCGAACTGCGCCTCGTCGTTGGCATCGGCCGCACAGCCCGGCCGCAGGCCGTCGCCCAGCGAGAAAGCCACGTCATAGGCTTTCATGATCTCGCAGATCTCCTCGAAATGCTCATAGAGGAAGCTCTCGCGATGGTGCGCGATGCACCATTTGGCCATGATCGAGCCGCCGCGCGAGACGATGCCGGTGACACGATTGGCCGTCATCGGCACGAAGGGCAGGCGGATGCCGGCATGAATCGTGAAGTAATCGACGCCCTGCTCGGCCTGCTCGATCAGCGTGTCGCGGAAGATCTCCCAGGTCAGATCCTCGGCAATGCCGCCCACCTTTTCCAGCGCCTGATAGATAGGCACCGTACCAACAGGCACCGGCGAATTGCGCACGATCCAGTCTCGCGTCGTGTGGATGTTCCGGCCGGTGGACAGATCCATCACGTTGTCGGCGCCCCAGCGGATTGCCCAGACGAGCTTTTCGACCTCTTCCTCGATACTGGAGGTGACGGCCGAATTGCCGATGTTGGCATTGATCTTCACCAGGAAGTTCCGACCGATCGCCATCGGCTCGACTTCGGGGTGGTTGATGTTGGCCGGGATGATGGCCCGACCGCGCGCCACCTCGTCACGCACGAATTCCGGCGTGATCAGCGGCGGCAGCGCTGCCCCCAGGCTGTTGCCGGCCAGACGCTTCTCGCGGGCCTGATCCTTCAGGTATTCGGCCATCCACTCACGCCGACCATTCTCGCGGATCGCCACATATTCCATCTCGGGCGTGATGATGCCGCGACGCGCATAGTGCATCTGTGTGACGTTTTGGCCCGACTTCGCCCGGCGGGGCCGGCGCTGCAACGCAGCCGCCTCCTGCCTCAGTGCCTGAATCCGCTCCTGCTGCCGGCTGTTCTCCTGCACCTCACCCTTGACGCCATCGTCCAGTGCCTGCGGGGCACGCCCCTCATAACATTCGGTGTCGCCCCGCGCCTCGATCCAGGGGGCACGTGGTGTGGGCAGGCCGCTGCGCACGTCGATGGACACGGTCGGATCGGTATACGGGCCAGACGTGTCGTAGACGGTGACACGCTCGCCATTGGTCAGCAGAATCTCACGCATCGGCACCTGAAGGTCGGCGTGGATCTGACCGGGTTGATAGATCTTGGTGGAAGCCGGCAAGGGCTCACAGGATCGGGCAAGGCGTTCGGCGAAGGCCAGGCTGTCGGGACGGGTCGGGGCGTTCATGCGATGTCTCCAGAGGATCGTCAAACACTCCGGGCGTGCATCGCGCAGTGGCAACGAGACTTGCCCTGCTACCCCCGCCTCATCATCCTGTCAGGGCCATTTCCGCCCCCTTCCTTGAAGGAGGAAGAAACCGTTGGGCC
>JAUMZD010000087.1 GCA_030528325.1 Lautropia sp.
TAATGGAAAACAAGAGGTTTTCGTTTGACTTCGCATAATATGTATTATGTCAAATAATGGACATTGGTACGAATGGCCGGCGTGCTGCGAGCAGCCAGGCACGCAGTACCGATGGCTTCAGCGCACGTCTGCTGCTTCGTCTTCCTGCGAAGTCAGTGCGACGATCACGCTGCTGACACGCGACTGGTGCTGGACGAGCCGGACTTCGCCGTTCTCCATCATCTGGTTCAGTTTTGGTCGCGTGATCGTCCAGTGTTCGCGCGGATAGCGCGAGAAAATGTAGATCGATCCGGCCGGGCTGACCCAGCCCAGCTTGTATCGTTTGCGTTCACCGCTATCGTCATGACGTTCGATTTCGTCGCCATGCCTCAGGCCGGATCGGGTGACGGCATCCCAGTGCTGGTCGCCGGCGTGTCTGTCATCGTGCATGTCCGCCATGCCGTCCAGCGGTGACTGTGCGCTGATCCCGAGGCCGGTGCCGACACCGATGGCCGGCGGCACCGCCCCGGCCGCCGGAATGCCGGGTGTGCTGGCTGAAGGACTGCCAGCCGGGAACACGCCGACCGGCGTGAGCGCCTTGCCTGTCTGGGCGCCTGGTATGGCAGCGTCCGGCGCACTGGCTGCCACGTTTTTCTGACATGCCGGTGCCGGTGTCGTGGCGGCTGCGCCTTCGTGCCCGGGGGCTGCCTGAGCCGGTTTCTTGCTCTGCTCGATCACCTTGCCATGACAGAGCATCAGCTCCCGCAGGAAGGCTTCCCGCTCGGTCGTCGGCATCGCGATGAAGGCCAGTCCGCGGGACAGGTCGGCGATCAGCTGGGGCAGGTTCTTCGCCAGCTCCCTGATCTCGGTGGCCTTCTTCGGCTCGACGCTCCAGAGCAGCGTGTTCATGACGCGTTCGGCACGGTTCTCGTCGAAGGGCTGCTCGTCGGCGTTGTCGCGCAGGCGGACGATGACCTCTGCCCAGGCGTTCATGATGAACTGGCTGATGACCTCGGGCACTGCCCGACCCTTGAGCTGGGTGTTCAGACCCTGCCGGACTTCCTGTCGGATCGTGTCGATGCGCTCGGCTCGTCCAGCCGCTTCGGCGATCTTCGCCAGCCGTTCGTCACGGCGGCCGGTCTCCTCGGCCACGATGGTTTCGATCCGGTCCAGCGCTTCGGCGATCACGACCAGTTCGCGCTCGAAGTTGTTGAGCACCCAGGTGACGAGGGCTT
Organism: Lautropia sp.; assembly: GCA_030528325.1. GTDB lineage: Bacteria > Pseudomonadota > Gammaproteobacteria > Burkholderiales > Burkholderiaceae_E > Lautropia. The sequence goes on from JAUMZD010000087.1 coordinate 1,215, forward strand.
CCAGGTCGTTGACCAGTGGTGAGCCCGGTTCGGTCTCGAAATCCGGGTCGGAGCCGATCTCGGCCAGCCGATCGACGAAGCGGCGCATCGGATGGTCGGGACGGGCAAAGAAACTGGGGTCGATCAGGGCGGCACGGAAGGCGGCCACCTGCAGGCGCAGCAGCTGCTGCTTGATGGCGTTGGCGATCGCATCGTCTTCATAGACGTGCTGGAAGACCTGGGCCACCGTCTCGATGATCAGGCGATCCAGTGGGGAGCCGTGGACCTGTGCGACGGCGGAAGACTGCGCTCGCGTCCGTGCGATCAGTGCATCGACCTGGGTCGTATCGGCGCCCTCTTCCCCGGTGAGGCTTTCCTCTTCACCGGTGAGGTTTTGCAGTGAACTCAGCTCGTCGAGCAGTCGATCGGACGGGGGCTGCGGTTGGTTTTTGGCCTGGGCGCCGAAATGATGCGGATCAGACAGGTAACGGGTAGCCGAAGCCAGCGCCCGCGGTCCTGCTTCCGTGCCGACCTGGTCTGCCCAGCGGCCCAGGTCTTCGTCGGAGACGGCAGCAAAGCCCTGATGTCCGGGGCGAACGGCGCCGGATGCCGTGCCTGGATGCTCTGCCTCATGCCCCCCGTCCAGGCCTGCCCCCTGCCCGGCTGCAACGTGGCTGCTGCTGCGGGACTTGGCGATGCTGTAGCGAAGTTCGGGCAGAATCCGGTAGGCGATCAGCCGGCGGTTCACTTCCTGATAGAGCTCGATCAGCTCGATGCTGAGCTTCGGCTCGAACATGTCGATCAGGAAGGCTGTGGTGCTTTTGTTGTTGGCGCCATGAAACTCCATCAGGGTTTCGCGCAGGACATCGAGGATGATGTCCGGCGCGATCGGGTATTCGTTTTCGGCGAACCAGTCCTGCTCGAGCAGCGCACCGAAGCGTGCCCGCAGACCGTCGATCAGCTCCTCCTCCATGCGGCGGCGTGAGCGGGCCGAGATGCGCGAGACCATCAGCTGGTCACGCACGGTGTCATCGTCCACCAGACGCAGGGTCGGTGGCTCGTCGTTCATGATCGTGGTGATCGGTGTGCTGAGCTGCCCGTCGGCCCCGACACCGGTACGTTCCTGCCAGCTGCGCGCGCAGGCCTGCTCGAAATGTTTTTCGATGCCAGCCTTGTGGTTGCGGAGCAGATCGAGCGAGGCGTTCAGCAGATCCTGCCGTTCCCACGAGGTTTCGGTCACGATCTGCTCGACCAGCTGGTCGACCACATTGACGAAGGCGCTTCGGAAACCTCGGCTGAGCGCATACAGAATCGGCTGGCGAAGTTCGCGCAGGATTTCTATGTGACTGCGTTCGATCAAACTACCGGTGGTTTGCACGAGGATGACTCCCGGACAGGCTGGCTGGGCTGGTTTTGGGCCAAGCATGCCAGTCTTTCATCGGGTCTCGCCGGGGTGTCCGCCTATTCGTTCTGCCTCGGCCGACCATCGGTCGGCGTGTGTGTCAAAGCCTGCTCAGCCGGCACTCTGCTGTGCCGGATCCTTCGCGTAGGTGGCACTGGGGGTGCGCATCGTCATCAACTCTTCCGCACTGCTCGGGTGCAGCGGCATGGTCTGGTCGAGATCGCGCTTGGTCAGCCCCATCCGCATCATCGTGGCGATCAGCTGGATCATCTCGGCCGAATCCGGCCCCATCAGCTGCACGCCCAGCACGCGGTCGCTGCTGCCATCGACCAGCACTTTCTGATGCACCCGCTCTTCCGTGCCAGAAAGCGTGGCTTTCAGCGTGCGGAAGCTCGTCTCGAACACATGCACGAGCGGGTACTGCTCGCGTGCCTGATCTTCGCTGAGGCCCACGGTGCCGATTTCAGGTGTCGAAAAGATGGCGGTGGGCACATGGGCCATGTCGGCCACCCACGGCTTCTTCGCGTACTGCGTATCGGCGAAGGCATGGCCTTCACGGATGGCGACCGGGGTCAATGCCAGATGGCCCGTCACATCGCCCACGGCGTAGATGCCCGGCACATTGGTACGGGAGAACTCGTCCACGAGGATCTCGCCCTGCCTGCCGAGCACCACGCCGACCGATTCCAGACCCAGCCCCCGGGTGGCTGGCCGGCGGCCCAGGGCCATCAGCACCTGATCGACGACCTGCGTGCTGTCATCATGGTAGGTGATGGTGATCGAGCCGTCGTCGTTGCGATCCAGGCGCTTGAAGGTGGTGTTCAGACGGATGTCGATGCCCTTCTGGCGGTAGGCATCCATCAGCAGGTCGGCCGTGCGGGTGTCGAAGCCGCGCAGGATCCGCTTGCCCCGATAGACGAGTGTGACTTCGGCGCCCAGTCCGTTGAAGATGCCGGCGAACTCGACACCGATGTAGCCGCCACCGGCCACGGCGATCCGTTTCGGAAAGCTCGGCAGATCGAAGACTTCATTGGAGCTGACGGCCAGCTCCACACCCGGCAGGTCGTCCTGCATGGCGGGTTCGCCACCGGTGGCGATCAGGATGTCGGTCGCGGTGATTTCCCGGCCGGAAGCCAGCTGGATACGGTTCGGGCCCACGATGCGCGCGTGCTCGGCAAAGCGCGTGACACCGGCCTTGTCCAGGTTGGTGGAATAGGCGCCTTCCAGTCGGGTGATTTCCTTGTCCTTCGCTGCCACGAGGCTTGGCCAGTCGAACTGCGGTTCGGGCACCGTCCAGCCGAAGCCGGTAGCCTCCCGGAAGTTCTGGCGAAAGCGCGAGGCGAAGACGAGCAGCTTCTTCGGCACGCAGCCGCGAATGACGCAGGTGCCACCGAATCGGAAGGCTTCGGCAATGGCGACCCGTGCGCCGTTCTGGGCGGCGATGCGGGCAGCCCGGACACCGCCGGAGCCGCCGCCGATCACGAAAAGGTCGAAGTCTGTGCTCATGGAATCTTTTGGGGGGAGGATGATGGGCAGGGAGGGAGAAGTGCCGGCGCGAAACCGGCACGGCCGCCTGATGGCAGCGTCAGGATCATTTGGTGCCGAAGATCCGGTCGCCGGCATCACCGAGGCCTGGCAGGATGTAGCCGTGATCGTTCAGTTCGCGGTCGATGGCCGCCGTGTAGATCGGCACGTCCGGGTGGGCCTCGTGGAAAGTCCTGATGCCTTGCGGTACCGTCAGCAGGCAGACGAACTTGATCGAGCGTGGCCCGGTTTCCTTCACGCGCTGCACAGCCGCGACCGCCGAGTGACCGGTAGCCAGCATCGGGTCGACGAGGATCACGTCGCGTTCGTGCATGTCGGGCGGCATCTTGAAGTAGTACTCGACGGCTTCGAGCGTCTTCGGGTCACGGTACAGACCGATGTGGCCGACACGGGCCCCCGGCACGACCGTCAGAAAACCGTCCAGAATGCCGCTGCCGGCCCGTAGAATGGAGACCAGACAGAGCTTCTTGCCATCGATCAGCTGTGACTTCATCGTCTCCATCGGCGTCTCGATGGTGACTTCATGCATCGGCACGTCGCGAAGCACCTCATAGGCCAGCAAGGCGCTCAGCTCGCTCAGCAGTCGGCGGAAGCTGTTGGTGCTGGTCTCGGCCCGACGCATCAGCGTCAGCTTGTGTTGTACCAGCGGATGTTCGACGACGGTCACCTTGGCACTGTCCATGACTCGAAAGCCTCTCCATGATCAAAATAGCTCCGACGAATCTAGCACGGAATACGCACACTGATGAGGCCTGAGCGGGTATTGATCGTCGGCGGCGGACTGGCCGGATGTGCACTGGCGGAAAGTTTTTCCCGTCGGGGCGTGCAGGTACTCGTGCTCGAGCGCCACGAGCGCCTGGGCGGTGCCGTGGCCTCGTTGCCGCTGATCGCCCAGCACCCTGCGCTCACGCCTGATTTCGACCTGCGCAGCCGTCTGCTGCTCAGAGCCATGCAGCTGCATGCCAGTCTGCGTGCAGGGCCCGCACGGGACCTGCAACCCGCTTTCGAGGTCTGCGGCCGGCTGCAGCCGATGACGCGTGAGCGAGCCGAGCGATGCATTGCCCATGTGCCGCCTGGCGTGGCCTGTCTGGCGGGGATGGATGACCGGGCAAGGCTGCGGCAGGCCACTTCGGCCCGGCAGGCTGCTTCAGCGGCCGGGGGACACGCTGGCGACGGTTGCCGGGCCACTGCCGGGATCGACGGCGTGTTCTTTCCGGAGTGCGCGGCTGTCTCACCCCGCCGGTGGTGGGATGCGGTGCTGGCGAGACCGGGCGTCGAATGCCGGCTGGGTGTTCGGGTGGGCCGGATCGAGCCTCAGGGGCCGGATGATCTTC
>JAUMZD010000029.1 GCA_030528325.1 Lautropia sp.
AACGCGCGACCTCTCCCTTACCAAGGGAGTGCTCTACCACTGAGCCACATGGGCAGAAACGATTGACCAGCACGACAAACGACCGACACCAAAACCGTTCTGCTTGAATAACGGCTTGCATCAGACGACCACTGGTCAATGAATGGGCTATTATGAAGCAACTTTTTCAGAACTGCAAGCACCGTTGTGCCAACAGCGGGCCATCCGTGCTGCGCAGCAGCACTGCCCTAGGAGCTTGGGCGGTAGGAATCGCGAAGGCGAAAATCGGCCCCGCCGAGCACAGTTTGTGCCCGATTCGCCGCCCCATAGCCCAAGCTATGGGGCAAGAAGCGGGTGCAAAATGGGCCGGCGCGGCCGGTTTGCAGCCCGCGACTTTCCTGCCGCCCAAGCTCCTAGGTCGCCGGCAGTCCACCGGCCCGACAACAGGGTTTTCATCCACATCTGAAGGCGGGCTGCCGCATGATGAAAAACGATCTGTGCACCGATGACGACATCAGGCTGATGGTGCACACCTTCTACGCCCGGGTTCGGCGCGATGAGGTACTGGGCCCCGTGTTCAACACCCACATCGACGACTGGGACGCCCATCTGAAGCTGCTCGAAGATTTCTGGTCGAGCATGCTGTGCCGAAGTGGGCGATTCTTTGGTGCCCCCATGCCCAGGCATGTGGCGCTGCCCAATCTGGATGCCGCCATGTTTCAGCACTGGCTGGCACTGTTCGCCGAGACGCTGGCCACTCACCCCAACCAGCCGATGGCCAGGCAGGCGATCACGATCGCCACTCGCATCGCCAACCGGCTATGGCTGGGTTATCAGATGGGGAATTTCCCCGACCGCCCGGCCACGCCGCTGCCATAGCTGCGATCATCCCTTTATATATATTTCAGGGCAAGGATCGCATCGAAGCCCGAGTGAGCGTGCCGTGCGACAACCTTGTCCCCTGCGAACTGAGGGGTCGTGGAGAAATAATCATGAATCATGAATGCAAGAGCAGTGTGACGACGCAGACATCCGCTGCTTCAGTAGGGACGCCCTCAGGCAGTCAGCAACCGGGAAAGATACCAAAGCTGTACATGTTCTACCTCGGCGGCAGTGCCGGTCGCTGCAACATCGAGTTGCATGACATCCAGTTTGCCGCCGTCCATGAACCCAAAGACGCATGGCCTGCGCTTCGTGACGCCTGGTTCGGCGACAGGGACAAGGTTCATCTGGACGGCTATGCGCAGATCACCTGGGCCGACGGTCATGCGGTCAGGCTGCGCCGGGGAGCACCAGCCCCGGCTCAGGGCGATCCATCCCGGAAGGGGGAGAATACGGGCGACCTCCATACGGGCGACCTCCGTCTGTACTTCGTCTATGCCGGCGGCTACCGGTCGGACTGCCTGGCGGAGCAACATGACTTCGGCCTGTTCGTGGCCACCGACGCCGCCAGCGCCAGACGCCGCGCGATGACGCAACTACTCCCCGAACTGAACCTGCAACACAAGGACAGTCTGAAAGACGTTGACAGCTGTATCCTGCTGGACTGTATCGACGGCTGGCACGTGGAACTCACGCCACAGCCTGGGGGTGAGCCCGACCGCCCCCAATGGCAGGGCTATCAGCCCATCGGCGCATGAACACGCTGGATCTCTTCGATGAAACGCCTTCCGAATGGGAGGAACGCCTGGGCCCTGCTGCCGTCATCCTTCGAAGCTTTGCATCGGCGGACGCCGAAGCCTTGCTGAACGGTCTCCGGGACATTCTGAGCAAGGCGCCGCTGCGCCATCTGGTGACACCGGGCGGACACACGATGTCGGTCGCCACCAGCAGTTGCGGCCAGCTTGGCTGGTTCAGCGACCGCCGGGGCTATCGCTATACCCCTATCGACCCGACCAGTGGCGAGCCCTGGCCCGCCATGCCGGCAAGCTTTCTCGCCCTCGCCCAGGCCGCCGCCGCCAGAGCCGGCTTCACCGGCTTCAACCCGGATGCCTGCCTCATCAACTGCTACCGCCCCGGCGCCAAACTATCGCTGCACCAGGATCGGGACGAAAAGCACCTGGATGCACCTATCGTCTCCGTTTCGCTCGGCATGAGCGCCACCTTTCTGTGGGGTGGACTGCAGCGACACGACAAGGTTCACCGAACCCTGCTCCAACACGGTGACGTGGTCGTCTGGGGCGGGGAGGATCGACTCCGGTTTCATGGTGTCGCCCCCCTGAAGGAAGCCCCTCATCCCCGCCTGGGCGCCCGCCGTTTCAACCTGACCTTCAGACAGGCTGGGTAGCACGTGTCATGAACTGGTTCGCCCACCGGAAAGCTCCTCCGGGCGTGCGGAACCCAGGGCCAAGCCCACAGATTCCTGAATGGATTCATGGGATTCGCAACACCGTACTGTGCCTGCTGAGGGGCGTGGCCGAACGATCAGCCCTGCCCCGTCTCCAGCGCGCCGCGCCGGATCTGGTCTCTCTCCAGTGACTCGAACAGCGCCTTGAAGTTGCCTTCACCGAAACCTTCATCCCCCTTGCGCTGGATGAACTCGAAGAACACGGGTCCGAGCAGGGGTTGGGAAAAGATCTGCAGCAACAACCGCCGGTTCCCCCCCTCGGTGCTGCCATCGATCAGCAACCCCCTCGTCTTCAGGGCCGACACATCCTCCCCATGACCGGGCAGGCGCTCGGACAGCATGTCGTAATAGAAGTCGTTCGGCGCCGTCATCAGCGGCACACCGGCAGCCCGCAACCGGTCGATGGAATCCAGGATGTCCTCGGTCAGCAGCGCGATGTGCTGGATGCCCTCACCATTGAACTGCATCAGGAACTCCTCGATCTGGCCACCGCCCTGCTTGGCCTCCTCGTTGAGCGGGATGCGGATCTTGCCATCAGGCGCCGTCATGGCCTTCGACGTCAGCCCGGTGTACTCACCCTTGATGTCGAAATAGCGAAGCTCCCGGAAGTTGAACAGACGTTCGTAGAAATCGGCCCAGTAACTCATCCGGCCACGATAGACATTGTGGGTCAGATGATCGATCAGCTTGAAGCCATGTCCCACGGGGTGGGGATCCACGTCCGGCAGGAACTCGAAGTCGATGTCATAGATCGAGCGCCCATCCTCATAGCGGTCGATCAGATAGAGCGGTGCGCCACCAATACCCCGGATGGCCGGCAGACGCAACTCCATCGGGCCGGTCGGAATCTCGACCGGCTGAGCACCCAGTTCCAGCGCACGCTGATAAGCCTTGTGCGAATCCCTGACCCGGAATGCCAGCCCGCAGGCGGAAGGGCCATGCTCAGCCGTGAAATAGGCTGCCTGGCTCTTCGGCTCACGGTTGATGATGAAGTTGATACCCCCCTGCCGGTAAAGCGACACATCCTTCGAACGGTGCCGTGCCACCTCCATGAAGCCCAGCTTTTCGAACAGGGGCTCCAGAACCCCACCAGTCGGTGAGGCAAACTCCACGAACTCGAAGCCATCGAGTCCCATCGGGTTGTCGAACAGGTCGGCCATGCTTTCTCCTCTACCAGGTGGAGGGAAGACCCTTGAACCAAACACCTTGTCATCCCGAACCGAAGTGCACGAATACCCCGGCCCGGAATGAGCGACCTTGGCTCGCGCCTTCCCGGCAATCGTGTCATGAAACAGGAAGATCATTATGAGCGATCCGCGCCCCTCAAAGGCCGCCGTGGCCCCCGGACTTCCCCTGATCAGGCCTGATTCAGGCTGTCGAAACCCTTGCCCTGGGCCACCAGACGCTCGAGCAACGGCGCTGGGCGCCAGAAATGCGGATCCGCCTCGGCCAGGCGCTGGATGTCGGAGAGCAGACCTGGCAGGCCCTGCATGTCGGCCCACTTCATCGGCCCCCCCTGCCAACGTGGAAAGCCGTACCCGAACAGCAATGTCACATCCACATCCAGCGGTCGCAGGGCGATCCCCTCATCCACCACCTTCGCCCCCTCATTGACGATCGCCGCCATGATGCGGCGGATGATCTCCTCCTGAGAGAAATGACGCGGGTTCACCCCTTTGGCAGCGCGTTCGGCCACCACGATGGCCAGCACTTCGTCATCCACCTGCCCGGTTCGCGCCCCCTCCTCGTAACGGTAGAAACCACGGCCCGTTTTCTGCCCGAACCAGCCCCGTTCGCACAACCGGTCGGCTATATGTACATAGCGGGCGTCTGGATCACGCATCGGCGCCCGACGCTTGCGCGTGGCCCAGCCGATGTCGCCGCCGGCCAGATCGATGACCTGATAAGGCCCCATGGCAAAACCGAAAGCACGCATGGCTTCGTCGATCTCGTAGGGGGAAGCGCCGTCCTCCATCAGATGATCAGCTGCCTCCTTGTAGACGGCCCAGATCCGGTTGCCGATGAAGCCGTCACAGACGCCGGCGCGCACCGGCACCTTCTTCATCCGCTTCGCCAGCTCGAAGGCCGTCGCCACCACCTCCGGCGACACCGCATCCGTCACCACGATCTCGAGCAGCTTCATCACATGGGCCGGACTGAAAAAGTGCAACCCGATCACTGCCTCCGGACGACGGGTGACAGCCGCCATGGCAGGAATGTCCAGATAGGATGTGTTCGTGGCCAGCACCGCCCCCGGTTTGCAGAAGCGATCCAGCTCACGGAACACCTGCTGCTTGACCCCCATCTCCTCGAAGACCGCCTCGATCACCAGATCGGCCCCGGCCACGGCCTCGAAGCTCGTCTCAACCCGGAAACGGCCCAGCTTCTCGGCCAACGCCTCGGTCGCCAGGCGCCCCCTGGCCACCTGAGCCTCGTAAAGTCGGCGGACATTGGCTGCACCCCGCGAGGCTCCTGCCTCGTCCTGCTCCACCATCGTCACCTGAAAACCGGCATCCAGCGCTGCAACCGTGATGCCGGCACCCATGATTCCGCCACCAATGACCGCCAGAGCATCGAGCCGATACGGCGACACACCTGCCAATCCCGGCACTTTCTGCACCTCTCTTTCGGCAAAGAAGGCATGCACGAGGGCTTCTCGCTGTGGGCTTTCCATACATGCCAGGAACGCCGCCCGCTCCATGGCCAGCCCTTCATCGAAAGGCTGTTCGATCGCCGCACGCACACAGGCGATGATATGTGGGGGCGCGAACTGCCCGGGCTGACGGTTCGCGACCCGGGCCGCCAGGCCCGTCAGGGCGGCCAGGCTCGCCTCGGGGTCCTTCACCATCAGATCCCTTGTGCGCCTGATCCCCTTGCCCTCGGACAGCAACGCCGAAACATGGGACAGTCCGGCCGCCAGCGGGTCATCGCCGTCGACCAGCTCATCGATCAACCCTGCCTCCCGTGCAGCCTGGGCCGACAGCGGCTTGCCACCCAGCATCAGCTCGGCCGCCGGTGCCGCGCCCATCAACCGGGGAGCACGTTGAGTACCCCCGGCGCCAGGCAGCAAGCCCAGTTGCGACTCCGGCAAACCCAGCCGGGCTTTCGGCAGGGCCAGACGATAGTGGGCCGACATCGCCACTTCCAGCCCCCCGCCCAAGGCCACGCCATGAATGACGGCCACCACTGGTTTCGAGCAGGCTTCGATCCGATTGCAAACGACCGGCAGAAGTGGGGGTTGCGGCAAGCTTCCGAACTCACGGATGTCCGCACCGGCGATGAACGCCTTGCCTTGTCCCACGATCAGGATGGCGCGTATATCGGGCTGGCTGTCGAACACCTCGACGGCTTCAAACAAACCCGCCCGAACCGCCTGGCTCAGCGCGTTGACGGGTGGATGGTCGATACACACCACCCCGATGCCATCACGAACGAAGGTGCGAACCACCGATACCCCCATGCCCTCCGCTGTGCCTGCTGACTGATTCATGACACCATCCCCCATCACGTCAATCCGGCACGACCGCCGTCACCTCGATCTCCACCTTGGCCCTGTCCTCCACCAGATCAGCGACCTGAACGGCGGTCATCGCCACATTGAAATTGCCGATCAACTCACGATAGGCCTGCCCGATTTCCCGGTACGCTCCCACATATTCCTTCTTGTCCTTCACATACCAGGTCATTCGAACGATATGCTGAGGCCCTGCATCGCCTTCGGCCAGCACGTCGACGATATTCTGCAGTGCCTGCCGCACCTGACCGGCCAGATCATCGGTATGAAACACCCCCTGCCCATCCCATCCGATCATGCCGGCCACATAGATCTGACGACCACGTACCGACACACCATTGGCATACCCTTTCGGGCGAGGCCATCCCTGCGGAAGAAGAACCTGCATTTCATGCACTCCTTGACATCAAAAAAGACTCAGACGGCCTCACCCTGTGGAGAGACCGTGACACCCTCCAGGGCCTGGCGGATGTCGGCCGGCATCGGGATGGCCCGATGAGATTTCAGATCGGTGAACACCAGTACCTTTCTGGCTGACACGCGCACCTGCCCCGCATCACGGCATTGCAGCTGGAGCGTCAATGACTTCCCTCCAATCCGTTCGACCGACAGACAGAGCGTTACTTCGTCCCCCATGCGGCTGATTGCCTGAAAATCACATTCCAGACGGACAATTGGCAATCCGATCTGTCGCCTGCCGATCATGTCGGCATAGCCGATGCCAAGACCTTCGTCGAACCAGTCCTCGACCAGCTGATTGAAAAGGACGAGATACTGCGGGAAAAAGACGATACCGGCCGGATCACAATGAGAAAAACGTATCTGCACCGGACGACTGAACTCGATGCCTGTCTCGGAACTCATGAATTCTCCTCAACGGTCTGACGACAGCTTTTTCAGGACATGGCGCTGCAGCTTGCCCGTACTGGTTCGCGGCAAACTCTGCACGAATTCGATTGCCCGTGGATATTTGTAGGGAGCCACCGACTGTTTGACGAAACGCTGCAACTCCCTGACAAGCTCATCACTCGGTGATGCCTGTGACGCCAGCACGATGAACGCCTTCACGATCTGACCTCTGGCCTCGTCAGGCACCCCCACCACCGCACACTCGGTCACGACCGGATGCGTCATCAGGACGTTTTCCACCTCCGGGGCTGCAATGTTGTAACCCGCCGAGATGATCATGTCGTCGGTACGTGCCTGATAGAAGAAGTAGCCGTCCTCATCCATCAGGTAAGCATCGCCCGTCACGTTCCAGCCATTGCGCACATAATCACGCTGCCGCGCATCGTTGAGGTAGCGACAGCCGGTCGGCCCCTTCACGGCCAGCTTGCCCACCGTGTTCGGTGGCAGCTCATTGCCTGCATCATCCTGCACGCGTGCCACATAACCCGGAACCACCTTGCCCGTGGCGCCCGGTCTCGCGTGCGCCTCGTCGGCCGAGATGAATATGTGCAGCATTTCCGTCGCACCGATGCCATCGATCAGCTCGATGCCTGTCCGTGCCTTCCAGAGCGCACGCGTCGCAGCCGACAACGCCTCGCCCGCCGACACGCACTTCCGCAAGGGAAGCTCGGCTCGAATATCACCGGCGTTTTCCCTGGAGGCCAGCAGATCAGCCATGCTTCGATAGGAAGTTGGCGCAGTGAACAGGACGGTGGCACCATGCTCACGAATCGCCTCGAGCAATTGCTCCGGGGAGGCCCGCTCGAGCAACACCGTGCTCGCGCCGATGCTCATCGGAAACAGCACCAGCCCCCCCAGCCCGAACGTGAAACCCAGCGGCGGCGTGCCCATGAAGATGTCATCCTCCTGAGCCTTCAGCACATGTGTCGGCCAGCATCGGCAGATGGCCATCACGTCCCGATGGAAGTGCATCGTTGCCTTCGGAATGCCCGTCGTGCCGGAAGTGAATCCCAAGAGGCAGACATCGTCACTGGCGGTCTGAACATTGTCGAAGGCATCGGACGCCGACTGCATCAACTGATGCAGCGAAGGTTGCTCCCCCTGCCTGCCATCGCCGGACGACGAGACAACCGGCCGGGCACTGCTCCCACCGAAATGGCAACGTCTGACCTCCTCATCGTGTGCCTCGCAAGCCTCCTCCAGTTCATCTGCCAGACGTTCATCGCACAGGGCATGGGTGATTCGAGCAATTGTCAGGATGCTGCCGATTTCTTTGGCGCGTAACAGCGGCATCACCGCAACGGCGACCCCACCCGCTTTCATCACCGCAAACCAGCAGGCCACCATCATCGGCGTATTCGGAGCGAAAAGCAGCACACGATTGCCCGGCACCAGACCCATCTGATCAACCAGCACATGCGCGATCCGGTTGGCCTGCTGCTGAAGATCAGCGTATGACCAGCTCGTTCCATCCGGCGCCCGCAGGCACGGACGATCTCCCCGCCCCTCCGCCACATGGCGGTCAAGCAGCTCGGTGGCACAATTGAGGGTCGGAGGAAACTGCAGTTCAGGCCGGTCGAACAGATACTCCGGCTGCCACTCGAGCGGTGGCAGGTTGTCCCGGGTGAACGTGTCGATATGAGCGCTTTTGTTCATGCAACCGCTTCCTGACTCAGTGTTTGCCCGTCTCCGGCGGGGGCATGGCTTTCAGCAGCTCTCGCCCGATGATCAGCTGCTGCACCTCCGAGGCCCCTTCATAGATTCGCAGTGCCCGGATTTCCCGATAAAGCAGTTCAACCGGCTGCCCGCTGACGACCCCGAGCCCACCGAACATCTGCACGGCCGAATCGATGACCTGCTGGGCGTTCTCCGTGGCCGTGAGCTTGGCCATCGCCGCCTCCTTCGTCACACGCTCACCCCGATCGCGCAACCAGGCGGCCCGGTAGGTCAGCAATGCCGCACTGTCGATGGCTGTCGCCATTTGCGCCAGCTTCGTCTGCGTGATCTGGAAGTCGGCCAGCACGCCACCGAACATGCTGCGTGTCGTGGCCCGATGCAACGCCTCCTGCAGCGCCCGCCTTGCAAAACCCAAGGCGGCAGCAGCCACCGACGTGCGGAACACGTCAAGCGTTCGCATCGCCACCTTGAAGCCCTGGCCGGGTTCTCCCACCCGTTGACTTGCCGCGACACGGCAGTTCGTGAAACGAAGACGCGCCAGCGGGTGTGGCGCCATCACGTCGATCCGTTCCGCGATGTCGAGCCCTGGCGTGTCCGCATCCACGATGAAGGCCGTGATGCCCCGCGCACCGGGCGCTTCTCCGGTACGGGCGAACACGACGTAGAAATCGGCAATGCCACCATTCGAAATCCAGGTTTTCTCACCATCCAGCACATAGGCGTCCCCATCCAGGCGCGCCGAACACTGCATGGCGGCCACGTCCGACCCCGCAGACGGCTCCGACAGCGCAAACGCGGCAATGGCCTCTCCCCTTGCCACCCGCGGCAGATAACGTGAGCGCTGCGCCGGCGTACCATGCAGGCTGATGGCACCGCTACCCAGCCCCTGCATGGCAAACGCGAAATCCGCCAGCCCCGAGTGGCGCGCCAGCGTTTCCCGGATCAGGCAGATGGATCGTGCATCCATCGTTTCCGACGATTCGCCGATCGCATGCCTCAGCCAGCCGGCAGCACCGAGGGCCTGCACCAGCCCACGGCACTGGGCGTCCACATCGGCATCATGATGCGCGTCGAGCGTGCTCGACGCCCATTCATCCAGCTCACGCGCCAGCACGGCATGCCGTGCTTCGAAAAAGGGCCATTTCAGGTACTGGGTATCATGCATGTCCCTGTCCTCGGTTCAGTTTCCCTGGAAAACCGGCTTCTGCTTCGCAGCGAACGCATGATAGGCACGCGAGAAATCCTCGGTGAGCATGCAGATCGCCTGCGCCTGGGCCTCGGCCTCGATGGCCTGCTCGATCGTCATGCTCCACTCCTGATGGAGCATCGTCTTCGTGATGCCATTGGCGAAACTGGGCCCTGCCGCCAGATCGGCCGCCAGCTGCTGCGCCTCGGGCAGCAGCACTCCCGGCTCGCACAGACGATTGAAAAAGCCCCAGCGTTCAGCTTCTTCGCCCGGCATCGCCCGACCGGTATACAGCAGTTCGCTGGCACGTCCCTGCCCGATGATCCGCGGCAACATCGCACACGCCCCCATGTCGCAGCCTGCCAGCCCCACGCGATTGAACAGGAAGGCCGTCTTGCTGCGTGCGGTGCCGAGCCGGAGGTCCGAGGCCATCGCCATGATGGCGCCAGCGCCCGCACACACACCATCCACCGCGGCCACGATCGGCTGCGGGCAGGTTCTCATCATCTTCACCAGCTCGCCCGTCATGCGCGTGAACATCAGCAGCTCGGGGGCCGTCAGCCCGACAAGCGGCCCGATGATTTCATGCACGTCACCACCCGAGCAGAAATTGCCGCCCGCGCCGGTCAGCACGACGGCCTTGATATCCTCGGCCCACTTCAGCTGATGAAAGAGATCCCTCAACTCGGCATAGCTGTCGAAAGTGAGCGGGTTCTTCCGCTCCGGACGATTCAGCGTGATCGTCGCGACCTTGCCATCGACGGCCCAGAGAAAATGCTTCGCCTGATAGTCGGCAAGCGGCCTCATGTTGCCTGCTTTCAGCGCCGGATCGAGCGGCTTGTGCGCGTCGTCATTCATCGATTCTTCTCCCTTCTGATTGCTTCTGCCGTTAGAGCGTGTCATGCAGGTACCGCCCCACTCATGGCATCACTTCGCCACCTGCCACCGAGATCGCCTGACCGGTGACGGAGGCCGTGCCCTTGCCGCACAGCCAGGCCACCGTATCGGCGACCTCCTCCGGTTGAACCAGACGCCCCTGAGGGTTCGATCGCACCAGCTCCTCGTAGGCATCCTGCTCGGTTCGACCCGTTTTCTCGACGACCCTGGCGACCGCATCCCGCACGATGTCGGTCTCGGTATAGCCCGGGCAGACCGCATTGACCGTGATCCCCTTGCGGGCCAGCTCGAGCGCGAGCGAGCGAGTCAGGCCGATCACGCCATGCTTGGCTGCGCAATAGGCGCTCACGTAGGCATAGCCGATCTGTCCCGCCGTACTCGCCACATTCACGATGCGCCCCCAGCCAGCAGCCAGCATGTCGGGCAGCACGGCCTGTGTGCAGAGCATCGTGCCGGTCAGGTTCACGGCCAGCATCTGCTGCCACAGATCGAGGCCTGTTTTCAGGAAGGGGGCACTCTCGGCCTGCCCGGCGTTGTTGACCAGAATCTGGATGGGCCCCCAGGCAGCACGCGCTTCGGCCAGCGCTGCGTGCAACGCGGCCGGATCGCTGACATCGGCCGCCACGGCCTGCATCCGCCCCGGATACTGCGCCGCCAGCCCGTCGACGCTGGCTCGTTTGCGCCCCAGCACCGTCACCCTGTATCCGGCCTGCACCAGTCGCCGGGCAATGGCCGCACCGATACCGCGTCCACCGCCCGTCACGAGGGCATGAAGGCTGCCCGAATCAGGCGCCGTGTCCTGCCCATCCGAAAGCTGTGTGCTCATCATGCGTCCCTCATCCATTGGCAACAGAAGCCGAGCGCGCGGCCTCCAGCGCTGCCTGAGCCGCTGCTTTCTCCCGCGCAAAATTGGCTTCCATCTGCTGCTTGGCCGAGCGGTACTGTTTGGGCCAGACCACCGGCGTATAACCGATCTTCGCCGCTTCCGTCAGCGTCCAGGCCGGATTGGCCAGATGGGGACGCGCGACCGCGCACAGGTCTGCCCGGCCAGCAGCCAGAATGCTGTTCGCATGATCGGCCTCACTGATGGCACCGACGGCAATGGTCGGAATGCCGGCCTCCTGGCGGATCCGGTCGGCGAAAGGCGTCTGGAACATCCGGCCATAGACCGGTTTTTCCTTCTTGCTCACCTGCCCCGAGGAGCAGTCGATCAAGTCGGCACCCGCCTCCTTGAAGGCCCGGGCGATCTCGACGGCATCAGCCGGCGTGATGCCCCCTTCCACCCAATCATGGGCAGAAATCCTCACCGACATCGGTTTGTCTTCGGGCCAGACTGCGCGTACGGCCTCGAACACCGCCAGCGGATAGCGCAGACGGTTCTCCAGACTGCCACCAAACTCATCCTCTCGCTGGTTGGTCAGCGGAGAGATGAAACTCGACAGCAGGTAGCCATGTGCGCAATGCAGCTCCAGCCAGTCCGCACCCGCTTCGTCGGCTGCACGGGCAGCCGCCACGAACTGCGCCTTCACCTCATCCATCTGCTCGCGCGTCATCTCGGCAGCCCACTGGCTGATGCCTTCCAGATACTGCTGCGGCGATGCCGACACGATCGGCCAGTTTCCGTCCGGCAACGGCTGATCGATACCCTCCCAGGCACGTCGGGTCGAGGCCTTGGCACCCGCATGGCCAATCTGGATGGCAAATTTGGCATCGGTGTTCCGGTGAATCCAGTCTGCGATGCGGCGGAAAGCCTCGACATGCTCCGGCCTGTACAGCCCGGGGCATCCCGGCGTGATGCGCCCTTCCGGACTCACGCAGGTCATTTCCGCAAATACCAGTCCCGCACCACCCATTGCCCGTGCCCCCAGGTGGACAAGGTGATAGTCTCCCACGAGGCCATCTTCTGCTGAATACTGCGCCATCGGTGATACGACGATCCGGTTTTTCAGTGTCAGGCCACGCACCGTGTACGGCGTGAACATGGGCGGCACGGGCTTCTGTTCTGCTGCCACGTCCATGCCGGCCTGCTCGGCGAACCATCGCTCGTATCCCTCCAGCCAGCCTGCATCCCTCAGACGCAGATTCTCATGGCTGATGCGCTGACTGCGCGTCAGCATCGAATACATGAACTGCTCGGGCTCAAGCTGGTCGCAATATCGTCGACCACAGACCTCGAACCACTCCATCGCATTCCAGGCGGCATTCTGAAGTCTCAGGGTCTCCACCCGCCGCGCCTCCTGATAGGCCTCCAGCACGGCGGGGATCCTGTCGACGGTGTCACCGAGCGCCTTGAACTGGCGCGTCAGCTCGATCGCGTCCTCGATGGCCAGCTTCGTGCCCGAACCGATCGCAAAATGCGCGGTATGGACGGCATCGCCCATCAACACCACGTGGCTGCCCTGCGCGTTCTTCAGCCACCACTGCTCACATACCACCCGCTGGAAGTTGATCCAGGCCGAACCGCGCAGATGGCGGGCATTGGTCATCAGGCTGGCCCCTTCCAGATTGTCAGCGAACAGTTTCTGGCAGAAATCGATCGATGCCTGCTGGTCGGCTTCGTCGAGTCCGTGGGCACGCCAGGTATCTTCCGTTGTCTCGACGATGAACGTCGAGGTCTGCTCATCGAACTTGTAGATGTGCGCCTGGAACCAGCCGTGATCGGTACGCCTGAAGTCGAAGGTGAAGGCATCATAGACCTTGTCCGTTCCAAGCCAGATGTAGCGGTTCGGTCGCGTCACGATATCCGGTTTGAACACGGCTTCGTATTTTTTCCGGATGATCGAATTGATACCGTCGGCCGCCACGATCAGATCCGCGTCAGGATAGGACTCGTCAGACGCTACCTCCGTCTCGAAAACCAGATTCACCCCAAGCGCTTCACAGCGGGCCTGGAGTATGTTCAACAACTTCTTGCGTCCGATGCCGACGAAACCATGACCACCGGACCGGATCTTCCTGCCCTTGAACCACAGCTCGATATCGTCCCAGTGATTGAAAGCCTGCTCGATTTCCGCTGCCGACTCGGCATCCCACTGGCGCATGTTGTCCATCGTGGCATCCGAGAAAACCACCCCCCAGCCGAACGTGTCGTAAGGCCGGTTTCTCTCGACCACCGTCACCTCGTGCGAAGCGTCAAGTTTCTTCATCAGCAGGCCAAGATACAGCCCGGCCGGCCCTCCGCCTATGCACACGATCTTCATACTGACTCCTGTCTTCTTATCGCATCCCGGAAATCCTGGACTCACCCATGCCGATGAGCCCCTTCATCCTCTGACTGCCCCCCCTCGTCGAGGGCCATGCCGCTGGCCGCCAGCGCTGCCCGCAGCCGCTGCCCATGCTCGTCGGCCAGCGCCGCATCACGCCAAGCTTTCAGCATGGCCGGCGTCAGGGCATCGCCAGCCTGCCGAATCCCTTCCATCAGCAGGCGGTAACTGCGCAATCCGCGCTCATGCGTGTCGCTGTAACCCTTGACCACACGCTGACATCGGACGATTTCCAAAGCCAGCTCCGGCTCACGGGCAGCCTTCGCGCCGACCAGTCCAAGCCATCTCTCGATCATCGCGTTCTCGCGCTCGTAGCGCAGCGAGCGCAAACGCCAGCGCGCCGCCATCGCCACCGCTCTCATCATCAGATAGCCACGAATCGAGTTGGTGTGAATCCGCCTGCCCTGCCGCGTGGCACGCTCGACCATTCCCCTCGCCCAAGGCGTTCGCATCAGCCACCGCCCCATGGGAGCTGGCAGCGTCTCGCAGACTTCCTGCAGGCGTGGATGCATGAACTCATGGATGTGCAACAGGTTCTGGCCAGCAGAAGACTCTGCCCGTACCCGCTCGAAACGGCTGGCACGCGTTTTCAGGTCGGCCACGCGAGCCGTATCCTCATAAGACATCCAGAGCGCCAGATGGCGTGCCGTTTCACGCAACAATTCGAATTTTGCCTCTCCCGCCTGCTCGCCGATCCGTTCCAGTCGCGTCAGGTACAGATCGGCGTAGGCAACATCCTGGTAATCGACGAGACGCCGGATGCCCTGCCAGAGCACACCATGCAGGCTCTGGGGGAAACGCTGCGCCACCCGCTCGATCAACGACTGGATTGACGGATCATCACTGTGGGGCCTGGGCGCATCCACCAGCCTGTCCAGCCCATCGACAGGGGCTGAAGGGAAATCGGTCGGTGGCGCTTCCACGCCCATGCCACCCCCCTCCCGTGAGAGCCCCCCCTCAGGAGAAGGGCTGTCGCCATCCACTGCTCCCCCCCTCCCATACGCCGCGTGAAAGGCTTTCAGGCTGGCCTTGACACCGATACCCCCCCGCTCGATGGTGGCCTCGAACTGTTCGCGGCTGAACGGCAACGCACCACTGCCAGCGAGCGCCCCGAACAGCACGGCGCTGATGACGCTGCCAGCCTTCTGGGCAGCTTCGGCCATGTCGAAACAGACGAAGCGTTTCGCCGCCTGGGCTGCATGTGACAGCAGCTGGGCGCTGTCGACCCTACCGTCACCCATCGCGCTTTTTTCCGCGATCGAGTAGACGCGATGACTGGAGGCGATCAGCAGGGTGCGGTCGGGCGTGACCAGGCCCCGTTGTACCGCACGACCTGCTTCCATCAACTCCGAAGCCAGCACGACATCCACGTCCCCCGGCAGCGGCATCAACGCCAGCACGGGCGCCTGACCGGCCAGATCAGCGACCGATTTCGGGAACAGTTCCACGTAATAGATGGTGGCACCGGTACGCTGGGCCACCCCTGGCACCGAGGTGGTCTGCGCGATGTAACCAGCCGACTCGCCCAGACTGACGATCCAGTCCGCCAGCACCCCGCCCCCTTCTCCCCCCATGGCGAGGATCGCGATCTTGATCGGTTGCGCATTCATCCTGTCACCTCCTCAGAACGCATGCCGTTCACGGCGACGGGCGTCGATCGCCTGGAGGCGGCCGACAACCGCCGTTCGCAGGCGATCCCGCAAACGCTCCCAGAAACCTGGGTGACTGACGATACGCGCACGATAGAAGGACGGACACAGCACCGCAGCATGAGAGACATCCCCGCAATGCCCGCAACCGACACAACTGTCGAGCACGGTGGCGACCGGGTCGGTCCGAAGCGGATCCGGATGACTCTTGATGGACAGGGACGGGCAGCCCGACAGCCGGATGCAGGAATGGTCACCCGTACAGGTATCGTGATCCACGCCGAACCTGTCTCGCACGACCCGTTCACCAGCCGCCAACGCCTTGCGCATGGCGGGCTTCTCACGCCGCTGCCGGTTCAACATGCACTCCGATTGCGCGATCACGACCTTCGGGCCCTTGACGGGGGTGGTCAGCGCTTCCTTCATCGCATCCCGCATGGCAGCCACATCATAGGTGCGCCGTATCGTGCGCACCCATTCGACGCCCACACCGCGTACGGCCTGCTCGATGGCATGGCCCGTGCTGCGCGAGGGGTTGGTCGCCTTGGATGACAGGATGTCCTGCCCACCGGTGGCCGAGGTATAGCTGTTGTCGACGATGACGATCAGGTTGTCGCTACGGTTGAACACCGCATTGGCCACACCGCTGGTCAGGCCGTTGTGCCAGAATCCGCCATCTCCCATGACCGAAATGGCGCGCTTGCCCCCGGAAACGTTCAGGGCGGCCGAGCCCGCACTGCCCAGCCCATAGCCCATCGTCGTGTTGCCAAGGCTGAAAGGCGGCAGAATCGAGAACAGATGGCAGCCGATATCCGCACTGACGTGCTGCGGGCCGATGTCCCGCTCAAGCAGTTTCATCGCACTGAAGATGGGGCGCTCCGGGCACCCCGTACAGAAGCCGGGCGGGCGCGCATGCACGCTCTCGGCGAGTGGCGCCAGCGCCTCGGGCGGCAGGATCGGAATGACACGCCGCCGTGAGCGTGTCTTGATGGTGATGCCGGCCGCGTCATCGAACGCGTCTTCCCTGACAGGAACATCCTTCGGGGCACCAGCCGTTGCCGCATCGACGGCGCCAGGCCGGGAATCCGTCTGCAGGCCATACTGTCCGGCAAACTGCCGAACCCCTTTCATCAGCACCTGGGCCGAATATTCACCAGCCATCGGCAGCACATCCTTGCCGTGAAGAACACAGTCCAGCTGGTTCTGACGCAGGATCGTGGCGATGTTCTGCTCGATGAAATTCGGCTGCCCTTCCTCCACCATCAGGACGGCCCGCTTGTCCTTGCAGAAGCGCAACACCTCGTCATCGACGACCGGATAGGCCACGTTCATCACGTAGAGCGGCACGCGACTGTTGCCAAACACGTCGGCCAGCCCCAGTCGCTCGAGCACCCGCAACAGCGTGTTGTAGGTTCCGCCCTGCACGATGATGCCCACATCAGCGGCCTGATCGGCAAAAAACTCATTCAGCCCATTGGCCCTGATGTACTCGAGAGCAGCAGGCCAACGATCCCGGATTTTCTCCTGCTCGTGCAGGAAGCTGGCCGGCGGCAGCACGATGCGATTCACGTCACGCTGTGGCTGCTCCAGCGCATCACGCACGCTGAAGCGCGGACGCTGGTTGTCCGACGCGATGAAGTGCCCGTGGACATGGCAGGCACGGATACGCAGCTGCAGCATCACCGGCGTATGACTGGCCTCCGACAGCTCGAAACCCTGCTTGACGGCCTGAACGATCGACGGCAGGTTCGGACGCGGATCGAGCAGCCACATCTGCGATTTCATCGCGAAAGCGTGGCTTCTCTCCTGCATGATGGACGAACCTTCGCCATAGTCTTCACCGACGATGATCAGCGCCCCGCCCGTAACGCCACCTGAAGCCAGATTGGCCAGGGCATCGGATGCCACGTTCGTGCCCACCGTCGCCTTGAACGTGATCGCACCACGCAACGGATAGTTGACGGAAGCCGCGAGCGTGGCAGCCGCGGTCGCCTCGCTTGCGCTGTTCTCGAATCGGACACCGTACTCGCCCAGAATGTCCTGCGCATCGGCCAGCACATCCATCAGGTGCGAAATGGGCGAGCCCTGATACCCAGCCACATACGCGACCCCGGATTCCAGCAACGCCTTCGTGACGGCGAGAATGCCTTCGCCGCTGAACACCTCACCGGCCGACATCCGCAGTTTCTTGACTTCTTCGACAAAAGACCGTTCTGCCATTGTGGCTCCTGTTGGCCTACTCACCGCCGTAACGTGATGTCCCGGCCTGCGCTCCTCCTGATGGCCCCCGGATGACACGCCTGCTGCAGCGCACCACCCGGTGCATGGCCAGGCTCGGCGCCCGGCCCCGCCATTGTTTTGAACCAATTTTATTTAAAACTAAACTATTTGGACATCGTGTAAACCCTATATGGGAGCAAGGCCCCAGGAAATTGTAAGATGCGTTCCGGAGACAAAAAGGCAGGGAGATGCCCCCATGAAGCATGCTCGAACCCTGACTGGCAACGGCGCATCAACCTATGCCGATGCAACCCTTCATGCCATCGACCATTTTCTGAATGCACCTGACTGCCTGCTGTTTTCATCGCAGGATCTCGACGAGGTGCGTTCGATGGTCGGACGCGTCATGAAGCCCCACGAACTTCGCTTGTGTCGTCAGTCGGACCGCCTGTCGGCCCGGATGCACCACCGGACGCTCGGCAATCTTTCGATCAGCCGTCTGCGTTATGGCACCCATGTGCAGATCACCCCTGGACCACTGGAAAGTTTCTATCTGATCCAGATGCCGATCGCCGGCGGTGCCCTCATTCGCAGCGGAAACTGTCAGATCGAGTCCGATACCAGCCTGGCATCGGTACTGAGTCCCGACGATGACACCCACATGCAATGGCATCAGGGCAACGACCAGCTGCTGCTGCGACTGTCCCGCTCCCTCGTCGAACGCACGCTGATCGGACATCTGGGGCATCCGCTCGAAGAGCCACTGCGCTTTGAACTGGGTTTCCGCTGGCAGCAAAGCGCCGCCTGGTGCAGTACGCTCAGCTATATCCTGGCCTGTGCAGCCCATCATCCCAACCTCCATCCCGATCAGCACAAGCTGTTGCTCTCACAGCTCGAGCAACTCTGTGCATCGGTTCTGCTGACTTCCCACGCACACAATTACGCCGACAGCCGGCCTCCCCGGCGGTGCAAGGTGCTGCCCCGCCACATCCGCCGGGCACAGGACTTCATCGAGGCCCATGCGCACGAAGCCATCACGGTCGAACAGCTGGCCACGGTGGCCGGCGTCAGCGCACGCAGCCTTTATGCCGGCTTCCGCGATTTCCTGCAGGTCACACCGATGAACTATCTGCGTGACCTGCGGATGGCGCGTGCCCGAACCGAACTGCTGAGCGGAGAAGCCAGCAGCGTGGCCAGCGTCGCACTGCGCTGGGGCTTCGCCCACATGGGCCGCTTCGGCAACGACTACAAGAAGCGATACGGCGAAACCCCGGGCCAGACATTGCGCCGGCACTGAGCGACAGACACCCCGACCCGTAGCAGCCAACAACCACCAGCGCCCCGTCGGCGCCCCCGCCGCAATGCCCGAAAGCCACCTGCCCCGGACATCGCGACTTCTCCGGCTCTGCCTTCAGACCTGCCTGTCCGCGGCCACTACTTCAGCCTGCTGGCAATCTCCATCGCCACCGAGGTGCCCGAACCTGCGCCGAGCCCCGGCCCAGGGTGAGTGGAAGCACCGATGTGATAGACATTGCCGATGGGCGTCCGGTTGCCCCTCGCACCGCCTGCCCCGGCAAAGGGCCTGAGCCAGAAGAACTGATCCGGCGAGCAGATGCCCGAATACGGATCACCGCCAACCAGATTGCAGTTGAGCGCCTCGAGGTCTGCCGGTGAATAGGCCCGCCGTCCGACGATCTGCTCCGACAGCCCCGGCATGACCCGCTCCAGACGCTGCTGGACACGATCGGCAAATGCCTCACGCACCGCCTCGTTCCAGCGTCCATCCTCCGGCACGCTGATCTGCCCGCCTGCATCCCCCTTCAGCCGAACCGGCAGCTCCTGCATCTGGATCCAGAGAATCCAGCCACCTGCCGGCGCACGGGACGCATCGACTGCCACGGGCTGACCGATGCCAAGCGTCGGGCGAGCCGGCAGCAGACCGTTCTTCGCTTCGGTCACCGACGTGCACACCTGCTCCATGCTTTCGGTCAGATGAACCAGCGGTACCTGAAGCAACTCGGGCTCACGCCATGCCGGCACGCTATCGAGTGCAAAATGAACCTGCATGCATCCGCGACCGTAGCGATAGGCCTGCGCACGCTCCCGTACCTCCGGCGTCACGTCGGGCAACAGCCGCTCATACAGCTGATGTGGCGTGACATTGCAGACCACGGCATGACTGGCGACGAACTGCCGGCCATCGGCCAGCCGGACACCCCGCGCACGGCGCTGACGGCCTGATCCCTCGAGCATCACCTCGGCGACCTCGGCGTTGACCTCCAGCCGCCCGCCGCGCTGTTCGATGACCTGCTGCAGTGCCTCGACCAGGCGGCTGCCTCCCCCCCTGATCACGGGCATGCCGCCGCCGACCACCGCTGCAAAGGTCAGCTTCCCGATCAGCGCCGACCCCGCATCATCCGGCCCGAGCCCTGAATGCAGCGTCCAGGGCGCCATCAGCGCACGGGACACGTCCGAAACGAATTCCCGCTCGGACCAACGGCGGAAGGTCTCGAGCGACTGCGAGGCAAACGCCATCAGCCCGTCCAGACCGCGCTGACGCCATGCCCCGAACAGCAGCTTCAGCATGTCCTTGCTGTAAGGATTCTTGCCCAGCAGCCCGAAGAGCAGCGAGGCATCCTGACCGAACAGGCGGTCGGCCATCTTCAGGAGCGCGGCGCCATCACCCGGCGACAGCCTGTCGAGCACGTCGGCTGCCGCCTTCAGATCCTGACGCAGCGCAACCCCCTTGCCATCCGGCAGGACCAGCCCCGTGGAATACGCCGAGGAGAGCACCTCGAGGCCCGCACGCTCCAGCTCGGGCTTCAGCTCGGCGTAGGCCGGGCTGCCGACGAACAGCGGATGCCACGAGGAGAAGACCTCATGCTGGTAACCGGGAAAGAGCGATTCCGTCCGGATGCAGCCACCCAGACGATCATTGCGTTCCAGCACCAGCACCCGCTTGCCACGCACGGCCAGCAACGCAGCCCCGACCAGCGAATTGATGCCGCTGCCGACGAAAATGACCTGTGCTTCAGACGCGCTTGTCATGGCATCACTCCACCAGGGCGAGCACGCGGAGCGGGCTGCCCGAGCCCTGCTCGATCTTCAGCGGCGCGGACAGGATCAACGCCCCCGTCGGCGGCAGCTGATCGAGATTCTTCAGGCACTGCAGGCCGTAACGGTTGGCCCCATGCATCAGGGTATGACAGGGATACGCGATGGGCCAGGCATAGGACTGTCCTGCATCCGTATTGATCGTCTCCACGCCGAAACCATGCACGTTCCGCTGATGGATCATCCATTCGACGGCCTCCTGCGTCGGCCCCGGCGTATGGGCACCATCGTCGCGCATGTTGAGGAAAGCATCGGCGTCGTCTGCCCGCTTCGACCAGTCCGTCCGGAACAGCACCCAGGCCCCTTCCGGAATGCGTCCGTGCTTTTTCTCCCAGGCCTCCAGAAACTCGACCGTCAGCAACCAGTCATCGTTGCCGGCCACCTCGGCACTGGCATCCACCACCACGGCTGGCGCAATGAAGTTCTGAGGCTCGATGGTGTCGACACAGTTCTTCGGATGATCCCGCCCGCTGATCCAGTGGGCCGGTGCATCGAAATGGGTGCCGGTGTGTTCTCCGCAGGAAAAGTTGTTCCAGTACCAGCCCGGCCCGTTGTCGTCGTATTTCGAAATCCGCTCGATACGGAAGGGCTGTACCTGACCAAACTGCGGCGGCAGTTGCAGGGTCGGAAACGATGGCGACAGGGTCTGTGTCAGGTCGATGACACGAACCGAACCGTCCACCAGCTTTGCACACAATGTGCTCAACACACCCGTGTTCTGAGTATCCATATACAGTGTCTCCTCCGGTGATCCGTGAACCTGCCTTGTCAGGCAGGTGCTTGCACCGATACAAATCGCCCCCCGTGAAAGACGAGTGGCTCGTTGGGTTGACTGGCCGTCCTGACGATGCGACCAATCAGCAGCAGGTGGTCACCTACCGTCCGGCAATGATCATGGGCACAGACCAGCGTGGTCAAGGCCCCTTCGATGGCAGGCACCCCTTCAGGGGTTTCCTGTACATCCACGTCAGCGAACTTGTCCGGAATGGCCGGATTCGCAAAGCGTCGGGCCAGATCCTCATGAGAACTGGCCAGCACATTGATGGCAAAGTGCCGGCTGTCCCGAAAGACGTCGAGGCTGGGTGAATGGTTGACCAGACTCCACAGCACAAGTGGGGGATCCAGGGACAATGAAGCAAACGAATTGATCGTCAGCCCGACCTTGCGACCGTCGGCTGCCCGCGTCGTCACGATGGCAACGCCTGTCGGATAGCAACCGAACAGCTTGCGCAGCGTTGCCGGCGCCAGATCGACGCTTCCCCACTGGGAATCGGGCGCCTGCCCTGCCCCCGTTACTTCAACAATGGCTGGCTGATTCATGACGCCTCCTCAAGCTGCGTCCGGAACTTGATGCTCACGCAGAAGATCATCGGCCGCCGCTGCATCGACCCACCAGGGGAAATAGCTCGAGGGACGGTCGAAACCGTTGGCGAGCAGATTGGCCAGCGAGGCCGACTGCTGGGCCGCCGCCAGTACTTTCGGCAGATGGGGCGCCGGCGACAGCAGGCCATTCGTCCAGCGCACGACCTGCCCGGCGTAATCCCAGTAACGTTCGAAAGTCTGCTCCATCCAGTCCCGCGTGAAGGGCTTTTCCCCGTGCGCCAGGATCGCATCCAGATACACCTTGGCCGCCACGGTGGCATTGTTCGACCCCTGCCCCGTGATCGGATCATTCAGGACGACCGCGTCTCCCAGACCGAGCACCAGCCTACCCGAAGGCAAGGTCATGACAGGCTTGCGAACCGTCGGCGGGAACGCGCCTGACAGCACGCCATTGGCATCGGTCAGTTCGACCTTCGCGGCACGCACCCCCTCCCAGGGCAGATAGGTTTCCAGGAAGCGCTTGCTGACGGCCAGATGCTCTTCTGGCGTTTTCACGTCCCGCCAGCAGTCCAGCGGCCCGCCCGGAATGCCCTCGAACACCATGATGTCACAGGGGCCGCTCAGTGTGAGAGCAGGAAACACGAAATACTCGCCAATGCCCTGCATCAGATTGAAGGAAACCCGGGAATATTCTGGCGTTGGCGCCAGTCCATGCACATAGGTCAGTGCGAGTGCTCGCTGTGGGCGGTCGAAGGGCGAACGCTCGGCATCACGTTCGAACAGCCGCACGACTTCGCCCTTGCCCGCTGCCATGATGACCAGATCATTCTGCTGCGTCAGCACCTCCAGTTCTTCGATGCCGACATCCTGGATCACCAGCTTGCCGCCAGCCGCCTCGAAGCGCTCCATCCAGACCGGCATCTTCACCCGCTGGTCGACGGACTGGGCGGGCTTCTCGAGGCGCGCACTCCAGTCGATCGCCTTCGTACCCGGCTGTTCGGGATTGGGAACCGCAAAGCCGATGCCCTCGACCGGCGGACACGTATCGCCCCATTCGTCGATGCCCAGATCGCGCTCGATCTGAAGTTTCGAATCAAAAATGCACTGGCTCGACATGATCTTTCCCTGCCGGATGTCGTCAGGCGTCCGGTTGGTGATCACGCTCACGTCATAGCCCTGCTTCAGCAGCCCAAATGCCAGTGGCAAACCCGACTGGCCAGCCCCCACAATCGCAATTCGAGTCATTTGGTGTTCTCCTGCACGGAAAGGGTTCGTCTGTCTCCGGCTCACTCGGCCAGGCGGGGAATGGCAGGCAAGGCCTGCTCGGGGCCCATCGCGGAATAACCCCCGTCGACGGCATAATCCGCCCCTGTCACGAAAGAGGCATGGCCCGACAGCAGGAAGGCCACCACATCGGCAACTTCGGCAGGGTTTCCAACCCGTCTGATCAGGTGGTAATCTGCGGCGACCGAATCGGTCTTCTCGCGATTGCCGCCCGTGATCTCGTCCATCACGCGGGACCAAGTCCAGCCGGGCGACACGGAATTGACGCGGATACCGTCGGAGGCAAAGTCCATCGCCATGTTCCGTGTCAGCTGAACCAGGGCGGCCTTGGACACGGGATACAACCAGCGCCCGGTCTGTGCCACCTTGGCGGAAATGCTGGTGAAGTTGACGATCGCGCCTCCCCCCTGACGGATCATGTGAGGCCGTGCAGCACGGGCAGCCATCACGGCACTGACCACGTTGATGTCGAGCGCCTTCAGCCAGTCGTTCCGGCCCGATTCGACCCCGTCGTCGAGATAGGTGGCGGCCAGATTCACCAGATGATCCAGACGGCCGAAATGATCTGCCACCTCACCAATAGCCGATTCCAGTCGCTGGTCATCCGTGATGTCCACCTCCCAGAAACGGATGCCTTCGGGATCGCTGGCTGCCAGACGCTCACCGCCTGCAGCATCCACGTCAAAGACAGCCACCCGAACCCCATAGTCCCGAAGCGTCTTCACGACACCCGCCCCGATCAGCGTGGCACCTCCGGTGACGATCGCCACCTTTCCTTCAAGATCCTTCATTCGCTCCTCCGTCCATCGCTTTCTTTCTGTCGGAGGCGGGTCTGCCCCGTCTCCATGATCCCGGGCGCCATCACCAGCTCGGCTGATCGATGATGGATTCCCCGGCTCATGACGCTGGATGGTGGTGTCACCAGAAGCAGATCCGATAGCCATGCACCGCATTGCTTATCCATTCCTTGCGGGTATCGACGCCTCGTGAAGGATCGAGAGCACCCCTCTGTCCGGATCGTGCAAAGACTATCCACTCCCGGCGCACAACCTGCAGGTTGCTGCAACGCACCAGATGCTTTCGAGTGCCCCGGGTTTGCGCCAGATACCCCTGTCCCCTGCTAAGCCACCCCGGCAGCACCCCGGCATTTGCGGATAATGGGAACGGTTCTCTCAGGCACGCGAGGTGAACACCCATGTCCAACCCATCGGATGAGCCCCGCCCCCTCTTCAAGGCCCAGGGTGTGACCAAGGTCTACGGTTCGGGCGACGTGGCCGTGCATGCGTTGCGGGGCGTGGACCTGACCCTGAATGAGGGGGAGTTCGTCGTGATGCTCGGGCCCTCGGGCTGCGGGAAATCGACGCTTCTGAACATCCTGGGTGGACTCGACGTGCCCACCGACGGGCAGGTCTGGTATCACGGGCAGGATCTGACCCGGGCCGATGATGAGACCCTGACCCGCTTCCGTCGCGAGCACGTGGGCTTCGTCTTCCAGTTCTACAACCTGATTCCCAGCCTCACCGCACGGGAGAACGTGGCCATCGTCACCGAGATCGCCCCGGCACCGATGGCACCCGAAGAAGCGCTCGCGCTGGTCGGTCTGGGCGAGCGGCTGGATCATTTTCCGGCCCAGATGTCCGGCGGCGAGCAGCAACGGGTCGCCATCGCCCGCGCCATCGCCAAGCGTCCGGTCGTGCTGCTGTGCGACGAGCCGACGGGAGCCCTGGATTCGGCCACCGGTGTGCGCGTGCTTCAGGCGCTGGAGCAGGTCAACGCCCGGCTGGGCACCACCACCGTCATCATCACCCACAATGCCGACATTGCCCGCATGGCCGACCGCGTGCTGACGATGGGTGACGGCCGGATCGTGAAGGAAGAACGGAACACGTCGCGGCTACCGGCCGATGCGCTGCGCTGGTAGGAGCACCGATCATGCGCCTGCCCGCCCTTTACCTCAAAGCCTTTCGTGACCTGTGGCGGATGCGTGGGCAGGCGCTGGCCATCTCGCTGGTCGTGGCTTCCGGGATTGCCATGCTGGTGATGTCGCAGGCCACGCTTGACTCGCTGCGCACCACGCGCGACCGGATGTATGAGGACTACGCCTATGCCGACATCTGGGCCGGCCTGAAGCGGGCGCCCGAACATCTCGGCAGGCGACTGGACGACATCGAAGGCGTGGCCAGTGTCGAGACCGGCATCCAGAGCGGTGCCAAGCTCCAGCTGCCCGGTTTCGACGAACCCATCGAGGCGCTGATGCAGTCCCTGCCCGACGATGGCACCCAGCCCCGGCACAATCGGCTGCACCTGCGTGCGGGCCGCCTGCCAGCGCCCTTCGTCACCGACGAGGTCGTCATCAGCGATGCCTTTGCCAAGGTGCACCAACTGAGACCTGGCGACCGTCTGCGCGTCACCGTCTACGGACGCAGCCAATGGCTGACCCTGGTGGGCATCGCCGTCTCGCCCGAGCACCTGAACCAGGCAAAGCCCACCAGCATGTTTCCGGACTACACACGCTATGCGATCGTGTGGGCCCCCCGGGCCTCCCTGGCTGCGGCACTGAACATGAGCGGAGCCTTCAACCACCTGTCGATCCGGCTGACGCCCGAGGCTCGCGGCCCCGAGGCCGAGCTGAGCGTGATCCGGGCCGTGGATCAGCAACTGGGTCGGTGGGGCGGTCTGGGCGCCGTCGGCCGAATGGAGCAGCCGGCCTATCGCATCCTGTATGAAGAACTGCGCCAGCTCGGCACGATGACACGCCTCTTTCCAGTGATTTTCCTGGGCGTGGCCGCCTTTTTGCTGAATGTGGTGTTCAGCCGTCTGATCGGCACCCAGCGCGCCCAGATCGCGATCCTGAAAGCCTTTGGCTACAGCACGCCACAAGTCGCCTGGCATTACGCGCTGATGGCCATCCTGATCTGCCTGCTCGGTTCGGTGATCGGGCTGGCCGCCGGCATGTGGCTCGGCACCCAACTGGCCGGGCTCTACCAGATCAACTTCCATTTTCCCTATCTGAGCTTCAGGCTGAACGAACAGGTGGCCTTCATCGGCATCCTGGTTTCACTCCTGGCCGCCCTGGCCGGCACCGGCCATGCCGTCCTGAAAGCCGCCGGCGAACCCGTCGCCCAGGCCATGCGCCCCGTGATGCCCGAGCGCTACCACCGTACCCTGGCCGAACGGCTGGGGCTGACGGCCTGGCTGTCGCAGCCGGCGCGGATGGTGCTGCGTCAGCTCGAACGGCGTCCGTGGCGGGCCGTGCTCAGCATCATCGGCCTGGCCCTGGCCGGTGCGCTACTCGTGCTGGCCCGTTTTCAGGTGCCGACCATCACGTACCTGGTCGATTCACAGTACCGGCTGGCCGAACGATACGACGTGGCCGTCAACTTCATCGAGGCCGCACCGACCGCTGCCCTGCACGAGTTGCGGTCGCTGCCCGGCGTGGAGCAGGTCAGCGGCCTGCGCACCGTACCGGTACGACTCTCACATGGCAGCGTCACGAAAACCCTCAGCATCGAGGGACTGCCGGCCGACGCCCCCCTGCGCGAACCGGTCAACGCCCGCCTCCGTACCGTGTCGCTGCCGCCCGACGGGCTGGTGATCTCTGCCTATCTGGCCGGGCAGCTCAGGGTGAACGTGGGCGAGATGCTGCAGGTCGAAGTGCTCCAGGGCCGTCGCGCCCGCCTGCAACTGCCCGTCATGGCCACCGTGGATGATTTCATCGGTGTGCGCGCCTACATGGAAACCACCGCCCTCAACCGGGCGCTGGGCGAAGGAAACCTGGTCAGCGGCGCACTGATGACGGTGCAGCGTGGTCTTGAACGCCCCATCCTGCACCAGCTCGACCGCCGCCCGAAGGTGATTTCCGCCGAAACACGCCTCTCGGCCGTCGAGGCCTTCTTCGACATGCTCGACCGGATCACCGGGCCCTTCACCTGGATCGGCACACTGATGGGGGCCATCGTCAACTTCGGCGTGGTCTACAACTCGGCGCGCATCACGCTGGCCGAGCGTGCCCGTGAGCTGGCCAGCCTGCGCGTGCTGGGTTTCACCCGGCAGGAGATCTCGCGCATCCTGCTGGGCGAGATCCTGCTCCTCGTGCTGATCTCGATTCCACTGTCCTTCGTCTTCGGCTGGGGGCTCAGCTGGCTGCTGATGCAGGGGTTGCAGAGCGAGCTGTACCGGATGCCGAACTACATTCCGAACGCGAACTACGCCTTTGCCGCGCTGGTCACGATCGCCTCGACCACCCTGTCGCTCGTGGCCGTGGTGCGTCAGACCCGCCGTCTCGACATGATCGAGGCGCTGAAGTCTCATGAATGACGAGGAGCCTGCCCCATGAAACTGCCTTCCGCCAAGACGCTGCTCGCCATCCTGGCCGGCACGGCCATCATCATCCTGCTCGGCTGGCAGGCTTTCCGGGAACCCGCCCAGATCGCCCGCGTCGCCACCGTCGGGCATGGCCCCCTCACGCAGACGATCGACGAGGAAGGCAAGACCCGACTGAAGCAGCGTTACCGGATCAGCGCCCCGGTGGCGGGCAACCTGCGCCGGATCAGTCTGCAACCGGGCGATGCGGTCAGTGCCGGGCAGATTCTGGCCCTGATCGACCCGGGCACGAGTGGCCTGCTGGATGCACGGACGCGCGCCCAGGCCGAAGCCGACCTGAAAGCCGGACAGAGCCAGCGCCGCGCCGCCCGGGAACGGATCGCGGCAGCCCGCGCCGCCCATCAGCTCGCCCAGACCAGCCTGAAACGCACCCGGATACTGCGTGAAGCCAACACCGTGTCGCAGGAAGCGCTGGATCAGGCCAGCACCCGTGCGGCCACGACCACGGCCGAGCTGGCAGCGGCACAGGCCGAAGAGCAGGCCGCCATCCAGCGGGTCATCTCGGCCCAGGCCATCCTGGCCCAGGAAGGCCGCACGGTCGAGCATCAGGCCCCTCTGGCATTGCACGCCCCGGTCGATGGCGTGGTGCTGAAACGCCCCATCGACAGCGCCGGCCCCATTCAGGCCGGCCAGCTGCTGATGGAGATGGGTGACACGAGTCAGCTGGAGATCGAGGCCGATGTGCTGTCCACCGAGGCCGTCCGCCTGTCACCGGGCATGGCGGTGCGGGTGCTGCGCTGGGGCGGACAGGGCGGCGACGGCAGTGACCGGGTGCTCGATGCCCGCATCCGGCGCATCGAACCCGGCGGCTTCACGAAAACCTCGGCGCTGGGCGTGGAAGAGCAGCGCACGCGGGTGATCATCGACATCGACAGCCCACGAAGCGAATGGGCAGCCCTCGGCGACGCCTATCGGGTGGAACTCTCCTTCATCCTTCGACACGAAGACGCGGTGCTACAGGTGCCCGCCAGCGCACTCTTCCGGATTCAGGACAAGGACAGCGAGGGCAAGCCCCGCCAGGGTTGGGCGCTGTACCGGGTGGAGGAAGGCCGCGCCCGCCAGACGCTCGTGAAAACCGGCCTGCGATCCAGCCAGGCCGTGCAGATTCTGGAAGGGGTCTCGGCCGGTGATACCGTGATCGTGCAGCCCGACGACCGGATCAGGGACGGCGTGCCGATCGACGGGCACTGAAGAGACCCGTATCGAGCGAGCACCCTGTGAAGCGGCACTTGCCCGAAGGTCGCCAATTCGATCCGTACCCGCGGACTCAGAGTTTTGAGCATGCCCGCGAGCCGCTCCAGCTCGTCGTCCGACACCAGATCGACCTTGTTCAGCACGATCACGTCACAAAACTCCACCTGCTCGATCAGCACCTCAAGGGATGCTCCACTTTGGTCAAAGGAGACATGACGACTTTGGGCTGACAGGTTTCCGGTTTCGCCCCCCGCCCTGTCAGTCGCGCGAATCCAGCTCCCAACCCGGCACGCCCGCCCGGATCGCCGCCGAGAACCTTTCACTGGCCTCACGCGGCCCCAGCCCGGCCGTGGCCTGATCCGCCGGCAGGGCACGCGGGTTGATGTGCCCCAGGCGCTGCAGCTCGGCATAGGTTCTCCCCGGCGCCAGCCCCTGGTGGTCGAAGGCGTACGCGGCAAAGTGCCCCGAGGCCAGCAGGCGCCAGTCCAGCGGCAGGCCCGGGTCGAGCTGGCGGGCCAGGTCGAAGACGATGGTCGTGCAATTGCTGCCGAGCGTGTCATAGAAAGCCGGGCGCTGGCGCAGTGCTTCCGCTTCCTTCAGATAGGCCAGGAACACCGTGCGCAACTGGGCTCGATCCAGATTCAGCCGATACAGATAGACATCCTCGCCACGTGCATTGCTGCGCGTGCGGATGATGTCGTGCTCATCGGCCGCGATGATGACCTGCTCGTACTGACGGAAAAAGCCGGCCACCGCCGAGAAGGACTCATGGCGTTCCTTGCGGATTTCCAGCGAAAAGGCCAGCCGCTGCCCATCCTCGAAACCGAAGCTCACCAGCGTGTGTGCGATGTGAGGCCCCATCCAGTACGACAGGATCAGATCGGCGCTCTCCAGCTTCGACAGCGCCAGGTGACGCGTTTCCCAGCGGGGCGTGTAATCGGTTTCGGTTCGCCAGTCGAAGTTTCGCACCTGATGCAGCGTGACCTGATCCCCCGCGATCTCGGGCTGCAGCAGCCGCGCCACGTCATCGGCCCACGGCCTGTCATGGGAAGGCGCCAGACTCTGCCACCAGATCTGCAGGGCTGCGAACGCCAGCGCGAAGATCCCCGGCAGCCAGCGCGCCCGCTCTGCCCAGGGGTGGGCTGCCCGGAGGCGGTCCCAGCCGATCAGCAGGGCCACCGTCAGGATCCCCAGCAGGCACCACAGCACCAGCACCCCGCGCCCGGCCAGACCCGGGGCCTGGAACCACAACGCTCCACCCCCCCAGCCAGCCACGCCCAGCGCCAGACAGGCCAGTACCCATCGCAGCCAGCCATGCCGGGCACGCCCGTTTTCCTGAACAGCACTCATGATGTTTTTGTGACCTCGGCAGACGCTCGTGCAAAACCATTCTTTCCCTAGGAGCCTGGGCGGCAGGAAAGTCGCGGGCTGCAAACCGGCCGCGCCGGCTCATTTTGCACCCGCTTCTTGCCCCATGGCACCGGCTATGGGGCGGCGAATCGGGCACGAACTGTGCTCGGCGGGGCCGGTTTTCGCCTTCGCGATTCCTACCGCCCAAGCTCCTAGGATAGACTGGTCAGATAACTATCTTCAGGCGTTCCGAGGGTTTACCTTTCGGCCAGGCAAGCCGCATCCCGTGCCCTCTGCCCGGGGCGCATCGACGCCAGCGGGGCGATACGCTCCCATGCCTTCTCAAGATTGATCTGCTGGGCAACGCAGGCCAGCTGACGCATGTCGTCATCCACCTGACAAGTGGGTCGTGCTTGAAGCCAGCTCAGAATATCGGCCAGATGCCAGAGCGTGACGCTCCCCTCGTGTACGGGAACAGGAAAATCCGTGGCATGTGCCAACATCATCTTGCGCATCGCCTGACGCGACACGCCCACGATATCCGCCACATCACTCAGCCCGACCAGATCAGGCGAGACTTCGATCAGCACGGCCTCCGGCACGGCCCCGGCCACATCCGACATGGCCGAGCGCACCGCCTCTTCGGCACCGACCGCTTCCCGGGCAAACTCAAGTGCCAGTCGACCTGTCACCCCGATTCCCGCCAGCGCGTCATCGCACCCTGCTTCACCCAAACGCTCCAGCAGCAGGGCCATGTCCTGCACGCCAGGTGGCAGATGGTATTTGAGCGTGAAAACATATTCGGTCATCACTTGGACTCCATGTCATCTGGAAAGCTGCCCGAACAGTTGTCCACGACTCTTTTCAGCTGACGGGCATGACTGAACGGATTTCTTGGCGTACTCCAGATACTGACAATGCAAAACTCACCGCATCGACATGCCTGATCATGAAAGGGGCAATACAGACGCCCCCAGGCATGGCTTCCACCCACCTCGACTCGCCAACCATGAGCCTCGGCATGTTTCAGTACGTCTTCGATGTCCTTTTTGGGATGAGCAGGACGCTTCATCAATGTCCTCCAGTATGCAGGGCCTGCCCGGGGTTGTCAACTGACAACCCCGGGGGTGCTCCACTCAGGAAAACATGTTCGACCGCCTGCGCTCAGCTTTCAATCGGCCATGCCTCACATGGATTAGAGCGTGTTATGCACTTATTCGTCCCCGCGCTGGCCCCAAAACCGCGGGCTGACAAGGCGCCACGCGCCGGTAAGGCTGGCCGCCTTATCAAGCGTGGCAACGCCGTCAGCGTGCGGTTTTGGGGCCAGCCCGAAGGGAAAGCCCCTCTGGGCGTGCAGAACAAGGCGCCAAGCCCGAAGAATCCTGGATGGCTTCAAGGGGGTTGGCAACGCAGTGCTGCGCGCCCAGAGGGGCTTTCGCGGGGACGAATAAGTGCATAACACGCTCTAAGCCAGATGGGCGTGCCGGATTTTCCTTTGAAACCGGTTACCTCCCACGCTCGGCCAGACACGCCACATCCAGCGCCTTCGGATCGGGGCTTTGCAGAAACTGCCCCAGCACCTGCGGCATGCACCCGGCGACGATGGCGTTATGCCCCAGATGCGGCAGCAGCAGATGACGAGACTTCGGGAGTTTCGCCGCCAGCTCATCACCGAAGGACGGCGGGATGATCGGATCCTGCCCACCCGAGACGATCAGCGTCGGAATGCTGGAAGCCAGCGGCTCATGAAAATCCTTCGCCAGCGGGCGTGAGGGCCACTGCTCGCAGCCGGCCTGGGACACGCGAATCAGCTCATGGATGCGCAACCAGTCCTGCATGACGGCAGGCGGTTGCGGACGTCGGCCCAGCTCTTCGGTGCAGGTGGTGGCATAGTAGGTGCCCAGCGGCACCATCCGGGTCATGACCTGCTCGATGTTCATGCTGAGCAGCGTCGCCATCTCATACTGCTTCTGGCCCAGATGCGCGATCATCTCGGGCAACAGGGCTGCGGTCTCGGGCGCATAGGCCAGCATCCTGACCGTGCCGCCCAGCGCG
This sequence comes from Lautropia sp., assembly GCA_030528325.1. Lineage (GTDB taxonomy): Bacteria > Pseudomonadota > Gammaproteobacteria > Burkholderiales > Burkholderiaceae_E > Lautropia. The sequence continues at coordinate 32,345 of JAUMZD010000029.1, forward strand.
GATTCCGTCAGTGTCCGGCTGATGATCCGCCCGGTGGCCGGATCGGGCACCTGTACCGTCACCGGTTTGTCACGCAGGGCCGCCAGGGCCGCGATCAGCTGGGCGCGACTGTCACCCGCCTGCGCGGCGCAGGCCGGGTGCTGCTGGCAGGCCGCGAACACATCATCCAGCACGCGATACACGCGCGTCACGCCCTCGACGAGGCTACGATCGTTCGGCAGCGGAGAATCCAGCACCATCGAACGCACCCGATCCGGGTACGCCCGGGCATAGTGCTGCGCCACGCGCGTGCCGTAGGAAACGCCCAGCAGATTCATCGTCGGGAGCCCCATCGCCGCCCGGACGCGCTCCAGATCCCGCACGACATCCGGCGTGCCGTAATGGCGCACATCGGCCTTGTCGGCCAGCTGACGCGGGCAGCTGGCGATCAGCGCCTCGGTCTGCGGCAGTGTCAGGTCGATCAGGGGCGTGCCATCCGGCGACGCACAATCAAGACGGTTCGATGCCCCCGTGCCCCGCTGGTCGATCAACAGCACCGGATGATGCGACACGGCCGCCCCCAGCATGGGCGACAGCTGAGGCCAGCTTTCACGGGCCGACTGCCCCGGCCCGCCCGCCAGCAGCACGACCGGATCAGTCGCCGCAGGCTGGGCAGAGGCCGGCACCCACGATACTTGCAGGGTGACCTGGCGGCCTTTCGGCTGGTCGGGGTTCTCGGGCACCTCCAGCGTGCTGCACAACGCAGGCAGCTCGGCCGCTGGCATGCCGGGCATCTCGTCCCCTTTCAGCGTGCAGGGCTTGAAGCTGAGGCTTCCGATCTGCTGCGCCCTCAACGCAGATAGCTCTGCGCCAGCCTTCTCCTCGACTTCGCCTGCCCCCGATTGAAAAGCCCCCGCCTGAACACTCCAGCCGCACAACACCCCCAGCATCAGGGACTTTTGAATCCAAGGCCACAACTTTCGATGACGCATTTTTTCTTCTCCACTTCGTTGAAATGTTTTCCCGATGGACAGTTTTCATGCTTTCGCCCTATCCCCTGTCATCCTGCCTGCTTTTTTCCTCCTTTCACCGCTGAAACGTGATCGGCACAGCATCCACGAACACCAGCAACGGATAACGCAAGGAAGGCTGGGGAAGTAGATGCAGTTCACGCACGCTGCCTGCCTGATCGAGCAGCCTGACCCTCATCGCCGCACGCTCCCCCGGGATGATCGTGGCTCGAACATCCACCACACCATCCTGCTCCTTCAGCCGGAAACACTCGGCATCTGCATGAAACGAAAACTCAAGCGGAATGCCCTCCACCTCGATCTGCCAAACCTCCAGCGGCACCCTGCCCTTCAAGGCACTCGCCAGCCTGAGCCAGGACACACGCGACAACCGGCGATACAGACTGGGGGATGAAGACGAGAATGACCGGGACAGCCGAAGCTCGTGGCGAGCAACCAGCCCCTGGATCCACGCATCCCGCTCCCCGACCTCCTCTGACGACATCGACTCACCACTCAAGTTGGTCCCCTGCGCCTGCGCCGAATGATTGGGTCCTGGCTGGAAGGCCCGTCTCGAGAGGCTCAAGGCCGCCAGGCCCATCACGATCAGCACCACGACGATTGCAAGCTCATATGCCAGCAAACCATCCGCCTGCCTGCCAGCTTCACGTCCGACCAGAAGCCACCAACCCAACCGAAGCACGATAAAGAGACATGCCAGACCGATCAGGCCATGACCCACCCGTCTGAAGCGGTTCGCCAGCGGGATGGATGCTGGGCCTGACAGAGCTGACATCAGCTCCGGCAGAAAAATCTCGATCACGGCGAAAACGAATTGCATGCCCCCCCAGAAACTCCCTTGTTCAGAAGAACCCAAACCGTTTCCTGATACGCCCACCCTCGGGAACCAGCCCCCCTTCATGTTGACGATCAGCGAATATTCACCGGCCAGACCACGCCCGTCATCGATCAGACCCGAAACCCGGACATGACGACACGCCTCATCGTCATGGAAAACATCGATTTCCATCTGCGAATAATCATCAGCCCCCGGAACACCATGCTCGACTGTGTGAGGAAGCCCCCAGGAGCCAGCCTTCGTCTGAAGATCCGGGTTGTCGCGCCAGAACCGGTGCACGGTTTCCTTGGCCACCGACAGAAGTTGATCCTTGTCCATCTCCAACACCTGGCCCTCAGGGCAGCCCCCATTTGTTCCTGAGCAGCTTTGAAATACCGACACCCACGAAGGTGGAAAGCAGCGCTCGCCACAGCCAGCGGGGATCGCCTTCCGGCACGCCCTCCAGCGGGCATAGCCAGGCGGCCACCATCAACACGGCGGCTGTCGATATGCCGATGATCAGCATCGACATCATGAGAAGCAGCATATACGGCATTTTCTTCACTATTAACAGACTGTTAAAATAAAGCCAGACAGCGGATCCATCATGAATATGGCAAAAAAATCATGTCCGCAAATCAATGGGTTATGAGATGCACGTAGCGACGGGATGGCCGATTCCGGGGTATTTCAACAGCCTGTTAGACTCAGAAGACATCATGCCCTTCTTTTCCGTTCGTCTTCGCTTTTTCCCTTTCTAAATCTTTGCAAGTATCAACCCAGAAGTACATTGGAATCCCACCAAAGAAAGAGATTGCCCCATAAGAAAAAGCCAAAATCAAGGGCTCAAAAGGCTGGCCGGAAGAATAATTAGCCACCCCATAGACAAAGCCAAAAAATGCCCCTAACAGGGAACATGTCTTTATAGCCCAGAAGAATCCCTTCTCCTTCTCTATCGCATAAGACGGAACGGACATAACTACCATGGCCACCAGTCCAAAAAAAAACCCTTCCATAAAGCCCTCAATTCATTCATAAGCTTTCAAGACAAGATCGAAAGAAATGCACTGAACTTTCGTCCAGTGCATTTCTTTCATCTTTTACCGGTTGAATCCGTAATGATTCAAACCTCTCTGAATCGAATTATTCGCGGCGAGAAGGCCAGGTCTCCACGCAATATTCCCTGTGACGAACCCACCCGCGGCACGAACCAAAGGCCCTCCAATTGCCCCGGTAATAGCCCCTGCCAACGCAGCATTACGAAGACCTGCCTGGCTAAAAGATGCCCTGTGTGTCGCAGCATAATATACCGAGCTGATCAAACTATTCATTGCCATACCCCCAAGAACCAAAGGAATGAACGCTCCTTGGGTTTCTTGCATCTCAGAACTTGGCAATGCCGCCAACTGCATCGGTTTCTCTCCCTGGTCGAACAACCCCTGAATGTCTTGCTGGCTAAAAACAGCCTGCAATTGCTGGGTTGGCAGCCGGCTTGCGGACATTTCCGCAGCCTGCGCCTGAACGGAGACCATCCCCACGGTGGCCAGCACCAGCACGGTTTGTTTGAGCTTCTTCATATAGACTCCTGTCTTGATCAACCTACAACAACAAGCCTCGAAAGACTCCCGAGGCACTCATGGGCAGTGTTGCCGCACCCCCATCTCTATTAGGCCTTGCCTGCGCACTGCACTAGCAAGCGCCCTTTTCCTATCCCATAACCTTTCACCTCACTGCTGAGCAGCTCTCCAAAGATGCCAGCCACCAATCCGAAAACATACATCACCCACAAGGCACCCTCCAGGTGGAAGGTTTCGGAAATTATGTTCCAATCTCACATCCCAATATCGCCACCCTCCGGGCTCAAACATATAATTCCGGAAAGCCCCCTGCGTTTCTCTCATCTCCAAATCAGACAACCGGGCAAGCTCAGAAAGCTCTGAGCCTTCTTCAAAAATCTGTTCATTGGGCACACTCAGATCAGCCGGCAGATTTTCAACTGTTGCCAATTCAGCAGCCTGTTGCTTTCCAGGCGCCATAGACACTTCTTCCAATGCCCAGGAATTTGGCGCTAGAACGGCTACGATGGCCGCACTGGTCATCAGAGAAGATAGATAGAACGGTTTCCTATTTTTCAAGACAAAGTCTCCTAGATTTCTTACCAACCAACCTCCAGCCTTTGCCTATCACGATGAGAACTCACACCATCATGATCAACCTGCCTTGGCCTCAGGTTCCAAACTCAGAAGAACCAACCTTTTTTCTTGACTCTTCCCCCCTCGGAAACCAGTGCTCCCAACGGGTCTACGATGATGGTGTAATGCCCCTTGAGGCCGATACCATCCTCAACAAATGCCGATACTCTTACATTTACTTTTTCTGAGTCATCATACATGGCCTCAATTTCCATCTGGTAGTAACCTTCATCGCCCCAACGACCATGCTCGAATGACAAAGGCTGCCCCTCCTCGTCTGCCTTCGCACGAAGGTCAGGATTATCTCGCCAAAACCGATGAACAGCCTCCTTTGCAAGAGACAGAAGCTCTTCTTTATTCATGCTTTTCCCCACTTCTGGCTAGCGCCTACCACGGCACCTGCATGTATCAGGCGCCGTGCCTCACGCCAATTTATGGCCGGAAGAAGGGCCGATCGGGCAGTGGAAGTCTGAAAACTTTCCCCGATCCCGAGACTCCTGGCCGCCAAATATTGGCTTGCAAGTGAGGAAGCCTTCCAAGCCGACCAAATGCATGATGCGCCGTGTGATGGGCAATTCTCATCATGTATGGCAAACCAATTCGCGCGAGACTCAATGTCACCGGCGCGAACCAAAGCACCGCACCTTCCGTTGTCTTCATTTCATGGGCAGACAACACAGCAACCTGCATTTGCTGACTGGACTGCTCAAACATGAAACTCATGTCAGATCGAGTAAAAGAAACCGCTGGCCGCGCATTGTTCAGCGATACCATATCCTGTTGACTCGCAGCATAGGCTTGAGTAGACAACATGCTACCCGCCACAGTCAGTGTCACAAGAGCTTTCTTAAGCTTCATCATGTAGACTCCCATCTTGGTCAAGATTACAACAACAAGCCTCGAAAGACTCCCGAGGCACTCATGGGCGGTGTTGCCGCACCCCCATCTTTGCCGGGCCTTGCCTATGCCCCGATATGGGCATGTGCCCGGTTTTTTTGACTCACGCAACGATTGAAATCATTACCACCAGCCTGGTCTTACACTAAGTTGCTCAACGGCAATACCACTTTGACGGCGAGGTGCTTTGGAGAAGTAGCCCTGAGCTATCTTGATTGACTTTCCAGCTTTTTGAGCTGAAGCCTTGGTAGTCCCCTCCTCACGCTCATGTTGAGCTGGCAATATGGCGAGAAACTTCCCAGCCAACGCCGGCGCCTTCTTGTCCTCCCGCGTCTGCCACATCTCCAGAAACTGCGCCCGGCTGTAGGTTCTGTTACCCAGGCTCGGGTCTGCCAACCAAACCGTGTTGGCATCGATGCCTCTCAGCACGCTGAAATGGTCATCCTTTCGGTGCTTCACATACACCACCACCGGAATCTTCAGCCGCGTGAGCTGCTCCCAGCTGGCGGCAAAGCCCTGCGCCCGAAAACCGAAGCCCGGCATCACGCGGGCCATGTCCTCGAAACTGGCCATGCCATCTTCCTTGGCCATCGCTTTCAGGATGGCCTCTTCGGTCGTGTTCTGACCATAGAACTGATTCAGCAAGGTGGCCAGTGACGCTGCTCCGCATGAGAAATCCTGATCCTGCTTCACGATTTTCTGGTCACGAAGCGTCTTCCAGCTTTTGACAGGAACCTGTCCGGCAATGGAATGCGTAGCCAGCAGCACGGCTTCCGGCCCAGGCTTCGGCACCGCCCGTTTTGGGGGCAGTTTTATCTCAGGCTTTTTCGCTTCCTTACGGTCTTTTACCTGCCCTTTCTTCTCTGAAGAAAGCTCTTGTTGGTGTTGCGACGAATCAACTCTGGACCCCGAATGCCCCTTCTCCTCGGCAGATCTGCTTCTCTTGGCTTGCTGCCGATCTGGGGCGTCGTTAGCCCACACCTCAGCAGTCGAACCAGAGCTGACCGCAAGAACTGCCATCACCCATCCAGCCTGCAGTGCGCCGGCCACACGTTCGGACTTCATAAAGCAGCTCCCTTTCCGAAGGTATACAGCCAGTTCACCCGCAGTTCAGCACCATGGTTACCGGAAGCATTCATCTTGAATGTCGCATTGAGCGTATTACCCCGGTCGAAGCCATAACCCACACCCACCAGAAGGTCCGACTGACTGCGACCAATCCCCTGAGCCTGACCATTGGCACGTTCTGCGCCCCGGCGTGTCCATTGCATACCAGTTGTCAATGTGACCCGGTCGTTGACCGCAAAACCGACGGATGGCGAAAGCATCAACAGATTACCCTGTTGCAGAGTACCTTCAGCCGTGTCATGGCTACCATTGATCCGGTAGCCACCTGTCATTGAAAAGACAATCGGATCAATGGCCTTGTAGGTGGTAAAACCCAGCATGGCAGACTTGAAAGATTCTGTGCCACCCTGCACCCGCTCACTGAGGGCGACTTCGACAAACCCCAACCAGGCGGGGTAGTCATCTTCTTCACGAAACTGATGGTTCAGCCCCAACCAGGCATCAGCAAAGTGGTTTTCCCGATGCTTCCGCCGGCCTTCAACATCACGAATCCGCTCACCTGTGTAGAGGTAGCTGGTGCGTGCATACAGCTCCGTCTTCGCCGTCAATCCGTAGCGCAGGCCAAAAGTACCAACCAGTGTGTCACGATTGCTCGAACGCTCACCCATGGCAGAGGGCACCGTCACGAAGGAGGCTGGCCCTGTCTGAATGGAAATTGGCTCCCCGGCAGAAAAGCCGGTCTGATCAGCATTCGCATGCGTGACCGACAGATCCAGCTTGACCTTTCCCTTGTCAGTCACGAGATCCTCAACGGTCAAGGGCAGATCTGCCCAGGCAGGCACGGCCTGGATGGCCAACAGCCCCAGAAGAACACACTGTGGACGATGCATCCATGTCTCCTCAACATTTCTTGGTTTTTTCGCTGATGTTTTGGAAATACTAACCAAAAAAGAGACAAAGGTGCGCAAAATCCACAATTCCCACTGAATCTTCATAATTTCTTCATCTTCTTCACATTCATCACATCCAGGCAAGTCGCCCAGGAAGGCTGTCTCTGACCCAAAGGATCCTGTCGGACAGACACTGCCATGCTCAGTATGGCAACCCAGCAAACAAGGAAGCAAGCATACATAATTATTAGTCAGCAAATTTATGCGTGCCCAGCGGCTTGGGCGGCAGACATCGCGAAAGCGGAAATCGGCCTCGCCGGGCACAGTTTGTGCCCGATTTGCCGCCCTATAGCTGGCGCTCTGGGGCAGGAAGCGGGTGCAAAATGGGTCGGCGCGACCGGCGGCATGCAGGGCATCTCCTGACCCTTCAGCATGCAGGGTCTGAAGCTGAGGCTTCCGATCTGCTGCGCCCTCAACGCAGACGGCTCTGCGCCAGCCCCCAGCGGAAAGGCAAGACGACGCATGCAGAACACGACGCGCAAGCCCACACCTCCACAAGCCCACCACCATCAGGGGATGTTCCCCCCGCAACCCGTCGGGCGGCCTATGATGAGGATAAGGAAGGAGAATCGCATGCTCACGCTGACCAGCCTCGGGGGCGCCGGCACCGTTACCGGCTCCAAGCACCTGCTGACCTTCGGCAACACCAGCATCCTCGTGGATTGCGGGCTGTTCCAGGGTCTGAAGAACCTGCGTGAGCTGAACTGGCAGCGCCTGAGCGTCGAGCCTTCCGACATCGATGCCGTCGTGCTCACGCACGCCCACCTCGATCATTGCGGCTATCTGCCCCGTCTGATGCTGGACGGCTTTCGGGGGCCTATCCATGCGACGGCGGCCAGTCGTGACGTGGCCGACCTGATCCTGCACGACAGCGCCTGGCTTCAGGAAAAGGATGCCGAGTTCGCAAACCGCAAGGGTTTCTCGAAGCACAAACCGGCCCTGCCGCTCTATCGGGTCAAGGATGTGGAACGGACGATGGAGCTGTTCAGGACGGTGCCGCTGCACCGCGAGGTCGACCTGCCGGGCGGCGCAAGGCTCTTCCTGCGGCGGGCGGGTCACATCCTGGGCGCCACCAGCGCCCAGCTGGACATCGCGGGCACCCGGCTCGCATTTTCCGGCGACCTGGGCCGCTATGATGATCCGATCCTTCACGATCCAGAGCCCGTGCCGGAGGCCGACTACATCATCATCGAATCCACCTATGGCAACCGGCTGCATGATCCGGCCGATCCGGTCGAGCTGCTGGGCAAGATCATCGACCGCACGGTTCGGCGGGGCGGCACGGTGGTCATCCCGGCCTTTGCGGTGGGCCGTGCGCAGATGCTGATCCATGCCCTGTGGCAGTTGCGCCGCCAGGGACGCCTGCACAACGTACCGGTGTATCTGGACAGCCCGATGGCCACCAGTGCCACCGAGCTGCTGCAACGCCATCAGGACGAGCACAAGCTCTCGCCGCGCGAGTACGAAGAGGCCTGCGCGGCCGTCACTTATGTGCGGGATGTGCCCGAATCGAAGGCGCTGTCGGCCAATCGCTATCCGAAGGTGATCATCTCGGCCAGCGGCATGGCCACCGGCGGGCGTGTGCTGCACCACATGGCTGCCTTTGCCGGCAACCACCAGAACACGCTGCTCTTTTCGGGCTTTCAGGCGGCAGGCACCCGCGGCCGAAAACTGCTGGAAGGTGCGCGCGAGGTGAAGATCTACGGGCAATGGCTGCCCGTGAATGCGGAGGTGGTCGAGCTGCCGATGCTGTCGGCCCATGCCGACAGCGATGAACTGATGCGCTGGTTGGGCGGTTTCCAGAAGGCGCCACGCCGGGTGTTCATCGTGCATGGCGAGCCGGATGCGGCCGAGGCCTTGCGTGAGCGGGTTCAGCGCGAGCTGAAATGGCCCGCCTGCGTGCCGCTGCAGAATCAGGTGTTCGAGCTCTGACAGGCCGTGAAAGGAGACAGGATCGCGCAAGCGCGGCAAGCGCGGCAAGCGCGAAGCAGCCCGGGCGCAGGGACGATGGGGTGGTGAATCGAGGGAGATGGAGCGGGTGAAGGGAATCGAACCCTCGTCGTAAGCTTGGAAGGCTTCTGCTCTACCATTGAGCTACACCCGCCCGCGATAAGCGCCCGCATCCACGATCAGCGACCCGATGAAGCGGAACGACCGACAAGACAGCGTGGAAGACGGGAAAGATGCGTGATGTTCCTGAAAGGGCTGCCCGGCTGGTGAGGCTGGAGACCCAGCGTGCGATGCACTTCCCTCTGCCAGAGGCCATCACGGAGAAGATGGTGGAGAGGGTTGGATTCGAACCAACGTAGGCGTAAGCCAACAGATT
>JAUMZD010000030.1 GCA_030528325.1 Lautropia sp.
TCTGCACGCCCAGAGGGGCTTTCGCGGGGACGAATAAGTGCATGACACGCTCTAAGCACCCTGGCGCTTGGGTAGCAGGAAAGTCGCGGGCTGCAAACCGGCCGTGCCGGGCCGATTGTCGCCTTCGCGATTCCTGTCGCCCAGGTTTCTCGGCAAGGGATGAATGGGTGAACTGAAAAGCGAGTGCCTGCAAGCCCCATCCTGAAAGGGAGTACTTACTTGATCGCGGGGCTGGGGAGATCTTTCGTGTGCCCTGCGCTCACAGCGGGCCGTGACGGCGTGCGCGAACCGCAATGCGGTGGGCGGCGGCCGGGTTCTTGCGGACGCTCACGAGATTGATCACCTCACGCAGGACGTTGCGCAGCACCTGCAGGTTCACGCAGTCCTGGATGCGCGCCTCCAGAACCGATGCATTCGGGCCCAGCTCGGCTTCGAAGGCGCCGGCCAGCGCGCGCTTGATGGCCTGAAGCTTGAGCTCGGCCTGAGGGTCGTTGGCAGGCGGGGCGTCGCGGGAAATGCCGGTCAGCGCGATCATGTCGCGGGCGATCAGCTCCTTCAGGGCTTCGGGCAGGTCGGCAGGGCGCACGATGGCGGGTATTTCGCCCAGCGAGCGACGGCCGTCCAGCAGGCCCAGCAGACGACGTGCCGGCGTGGACATGAAGCGCTTCGGGTGCTTGAGGGTGTGAGTGCCTGTTTCCGTCAGCGAGAAGACCATGCGCGGGTTCGGGCGGTCCCGGCCATCGCCCAGGGCCAGATGGATGGCGCGCAATCGGGCCGAGGGAATCCGCGAAGCGGTCCAGGAGCGGGGCGGCTCCCAGCTGTCGGGATCGGTGTGCCGGACAGGCATCAGTTTGGTGATCTTCGGTGGCGTCTGCATCGGCGTTCATCAGACCGGCGCCATGGCTGCGCAGCGGTCAGCGATGGGGGTGAGCGTGTCGGGCGTCAGGCTCGACAGATCCCCGGCGTCGGGATGGCCGGGGTAGCAGGCCCGATCACGGATGGCATGAGGGCCGGTGCCTGCGCGAATGATAGCCTGCCTGCGCGCCCAGAGGGGCTTTCGCGGGGACGAATAAGTGCATAACACGCTCCAACACGGATGCGGGCCGGTGATTCAGTTCACGGGCAACGAGCGCGCCGGTGCGGTGGGTGGGGCGGCCAGCAGGTCGATGAAGGCGGGCGTCAGCCTTTGCAGCTCGGCTTCCGACTGGCAGGACTCGATCCGCTCGATCATCAGCGTGCTGAGACGGCCGATCTGTTGCAGGAACAGGATGCGGGCCTGGGCGCGTTGTCGGGCCAGGCGCGTGGCTGCGGCTTCCGGCGTGTCGGGGGTGCTCAGATCACGGCCTATGACGGGAGACCGGCCGATGTCATCCGGCTGTCCGTTGGCGGGGGCAGCGTTGCCTGGCGCGGGGCCCGCGGCCGTACCCGTCTGTCGGGCCGTCAGAGGTGAGGGCGCGCTGGCGGGGGGCAACTGGCGGGCGGGATCCACCCGCTTCAGCAGCCGGCGGCGCTCCAGTTCGATCAGTGCGCTGGGCAGCCAGGTTTCGTCGATGATCCGGCGAAGATCGTCGATGGTTTGCGGCTCCTCGAACAGCATCAGGAGGCGGGTTGCCTCGGGCGACAGGGCCAGCGCCGGGGATTTCAGCTGGTGCTCGCCAGCCGGCGTGCGCTCGAAGCACAGCAGGGGCCGGGAGGCGACGGCGGGGGTCGGTTCGGCAGCGGGTTTGCCGATCAGCGTGGTATCAGACATGTTCTCCTGCCATGTGGCGCAGAATCAGCGTTTTGAGTTGGGTCAGTCCGCCGTGGAAGAAATGACCTGCGCCGGGGACGACGACCAGCGGCAGGCTTTGGGGGCGCGCCCAGGCCAGGACATCGGCGAGCGGCACCACATCATCCTCTTCGCCATGCACCACCAGTGTGTTGGCGGGCACTGCCGGCACGTCGAAACGCTTGACGGCGGGGCCGATGAACACCATCGGGTGCAGGGCGACGGGGTAAGCATCCAGCCTTTGGGCCAGTCGTGATTGCACGAAGGTACCGAACGAGAAACCGGCCAGTACCAGCGGCAGGGGTCGGGGCAAATTGGCAACAGTTTCATGCTCAAGCGCAAACTGCAGCACCGTTTCCATGTCGTCGGTTTCACCGTTGCCGTGGTCGAACTGTCCGGCGCTCTCACCAACCCCCCGAAAGTTGGGACGCCAGCACACGGCACCGAGCTGCAGCATGGCTCGGGCGAGCGTCTGGGCGATCTTGTTGTGCATGCTGCCGCCGTGCAGCGGATGGGGGTGGGCGATCAGGGCCAGCATCCGGGTTTCGGCTGGCACATCCAGCGCGCATTCGATGCCGCCGGCAATGCCGGGGATGGAGAGGATACGGGTGGCTGAATTCATGAAACGGTCTCGTCTGGGGGAATGGGTGGGTGTGGCAGGGGCCTGCCGCCCAGGCTCGTGGGCGTGATACGGTGGGAGCGACGGCGTCGATAGGTGCCTGCGGCTTCCAGCATGAAATAGTAGGCCACTGCCAGCAGCCAGAAGCTGTTGATGAGTCGAAGCAGGCTGCGCAGTGCGGGGGTGGCCGCTTTCAGGATCGGGCTGGAAGGCGGCTGCTCGAGCAGGGCCTCCAGGGCCGGGTCGGGCGGCAGGGTGCTGGCCAGCAGCAAGGTGAGGGGGATCAGGCACAAGGCGGTCAGTCGGCGCCAGGGAGCGGGCCAGTGCACCAGAAAAACCATGACGATGGCCGATAGCGCCAGGCCGATCACCATGCCCCGGGTGTAGGTCTCCCATTGTCCCTGGGGCAGGTAGACATGGGGCGAGGCGATGATCCGCAGCACGACGGCCACCGTCAGAAGGACGTAGACGGCGAGCAGCCGCGCGTTGGGTGGGCGGATCATTTCACCGATCAGCAGGGCAGGCAACAGGATCGACAGGCAGATCAGGAGGATTTCCGTCATCGGTTGCCATGCATCGGGCAACAGTGCGGCCTGCCAGAACTCGGGCAGCGCTGATTCGCCGGGCCAGGGGCTGAGCGGCGCGCTGACCCACAGCAGTTGCTGGGCCGGGATCTGGCCGATCAGCCAGAGGATCAGCAGCAGGCCGGCCATGAGCTGATAGCGGGGAAAGCGCAAGGTGTGGGTGTGGCCTCGCGTCAGCAGACCCAGCACCGGATAAGGGGGCAGGCAGGCAGCGGCCAGTGCTCCCAGAAAGGTCCCGCAGCTGTTGGCGGCCAGATCGAGCAGGGAGGGAACCCGACGGGGCAAAAAGGACTGGGCGGTTTCCATGCCGAAGGACAGGGCCGTGCCGGCGAGGAAGGCCAGCACCAGGCTGATGCCAAGCCCGAAGCGCTGCTGGCACAGGCGAACCGACAGAAAGCCGAAGCCGCCATAGGCGATCAGATTGACGATCAGGTCACCGTAGGAATAGAAGCGCGGAATCCCCTGCCAGAGCCAGTGCCAGGCGGATGGGCGACGCAATGTCCAGTCGCTCAGGGGATAGAGCGACAGGTACAGGATGGCCCCCAGCAGCAGCAACCATAGCGCGCTGGCAGTCAGGAGATGGCGGCGGGGGGCGGGTATGGATGGCATCGGGCGTCTTTTGTTGCCATGTTTATAACATGGGCTCCCGCTGTGCCGGCGAGCCCGGGAGGCAGCGGTAGGGCTTTGTGGCTGAAAGGCGCAACGTCGCGGCGGTCGGCTTGGCCCGGTCTGGTTCTGGGCAGGGTGTGCCCCGGCGTGCGGATGCCAATCGCTGGTATGCTGATGCCCATGCAAAATGACAATCATGCTGCCTGGGTGTGCCAGATGGGCCGCCTGCGGGTGGAGTGGGTCGATTCGATCGACTCGACGAATCTGGAACTGATGCGGCGCACCGAGCTGGTGCCACCGGGTGAGCTGGCCGATGCGGTCTGGCTGATCGCCGGTGAGCAGACAGCGGGTCGGGGGCGGCGAGGCAAGCGCTGGCAGTCGGTCACCGGGGGGGGCATGACGGCTTCGCTGGGGCTTGAACTGCCTACCGGCACTTCGGCCAGTCTGGCGGCCGTCCCGCTGGTGGTGGGTATCGTGATGGCCGAGTATCTGAACGCCCAGGGTCTGCCGGTGGGTATCAAGTGGCCGAACGACCTGTGTGTGCTCACACCCGATGCGGAACGTCCCTTTGCCAAGGTGGGCGGCATCCTCTGCGAGATGCGCAGCCATGCGGCCGGGGCAAGGCTCGTGATAGGTTGTGGCCTGAACGTGAAGGATTGGCCGGCCGACGTGCTGGCCGAACAGCCGGTTGCCAGCCTCTATGACCCCCAGACCCCGACGGATCTTCAGGCGATGTCACTGGCGATCGGTGAAGCCATCTTTCGTGGAAGTGAGCAATTACTCTCTGAGGGGTTTGCCGGCTTTGCGGATCGCTGGGCGGCTTTCGATCTGCTGGCAGGCCGCTCGATCCGCATCCACCAGGGGGAGACGCATCGTGATGGTGTGGCGATCGGGATCGATGCTCAGGGCGGGCTTCGGGTCTGCTTCGACGATGATCCGAACCGGATCGTTTCACTGATGTCCGAGCAGATCAGCGTGCGTCCGCGGCGCGGCGGTGACTAGAGCGTGTTATGCACTTTATTTATTCGTCCCCGCGAAAGCCCCTCTGGGCGTGCATAACACGCGCCAGGCGCTTGGCCGGTCGGCATCTGCTGCATTTGAAGCTTGCCGCCCAAGGTTGAATAATCCTTCAGATCAATTTCATCGGAACCCAACAGGAGGAAGGCAGTTTATGGATATCAGGACCGTGGGCGTGATCGGCGCCGGCACGATGGGCAATGGCATTGCACAGGTGGCGGCCACTGCTGGCCTGAACGTGGTGCTGCAGGACATTTCGGCCGAAGCCGTCGAGCGGGCGCTGGCGACCATCGCCAAATCGCTGGACAGGCTGATCAAGAAAGGCAGTCTCGACGAGGCGAGCAGGGCGGCGGTGCTCGGGCGCATCCAGGGCACGACCCAGGCTGCCGATCTGGCGCCGGCCGATCTGGTCATCGAGGCAGCCACCGAGAATGAGGCGGTCAAGATCAAGTTGCTGCAGGCCACAGAGGCCGTGCTGCGTCCGGAGGCGCTGATCGCCACCAATACCTCCTCGATCTCGATCACGCGCCTGGGGGCGGCTCTGAAGAATCCTGCCCGCTTCGTCGGCATGCACTTCTTCAACCCGGTGCCCGTCATGGCGCTGGTCGAGGTGATCCGGGGCGTTCAGACGGCCGACGAAACGGTGGAGGCCGTCACGCGTCTGGCCGAGGCCATGGGCAAGACGCCGATCGACGTGAAGAATGCGCCGGGCTTCGTCGTGAACCGGTTGCTGTGCCCGATGATCAATGAGGCCGTGTTCGTGTTGCAGGACGGTGTGGCCAGCGCGGAAGAGATCGACGCCGGCATGAAGCTCGGTTGCAACCACCCGATCGGCCCGCTGGCACTGGCCGACCTGATCGGTCTGGATGTGGTGCTGGCGATCATGGAGGTGCTGTATCAGAACTTCAACGACCCGAAGTACCGTCCCGCACCGCTGCTGCGCGAGCTGGTCGATGCCGGTCGTCTGGGTCGCAAGAGCGGTCGGGGTTTCTACGACTACAGTGCCTGATGGTTTGCCGGCGCGGCCGGTTTGCAGCCCGCGACTTTCCTGGCGCCCAAGCGCCTGGGCAAGGCTGCCGAGGCGCCTTGCCCTGCATGCCGTTGCGGGCGGGGCGCGTCGCCTCGCCTCATGGGACCTGTCCTGAGTATCCCTACTCGAACCAGACCATCAGCATGCCGACGCTGATGCTCGTCAGCACGAAGACCAGCAGGGTGTGGCGACGGGACTGGATCAGCCGGTTGGCTTCGGGCAGCAGTTCATGCACCACGATATAGATCATGGCGGCACCGGCGAAGCCCAGTGCCGTCGGTAGCGCGGTCTCGGAGGATACGGCAAAGGCGCCGCCGATGACGGCGCCGATCGGTTCGACCAGTCCGGTGGCCAGTGCACCGAGGGCGGCAATCCGGCGGGAGAGGTGCAGCGACCACAGGGCGCTGGCCACGATGAGCCCCTCCGGGATGTTCTGCAGTGCGATGGAAACGGCCGTGCGCCAGCCCATCGTGTCGTTGCCGCTGAAGCCGGCCCCGACCGCGAAGCCTTCGGGCAGGTTGTGAACGGCAATGGCGACCACCATCAGCCACAGGGCGTTCACGGGCAGGGGGGTATCGTTCTTGGGGGTGGCATGCAGGTGGGGCAGCAGCCAGTTCAGCAAGGCCATCGCTGCGACGCCGGCCGCCATGCCGCCCAAGGCATCGACGGCCCATGGCTGGGTGCTCAGCTGGAAGGCCGGCGTCAGCAGTGGAATCAGTGCGGCAGCGAACATCATGCCGGCACCGAACGCCATGAAGCGGCCGATCTGTGGCAACTGCATCTGGCGCATGAAGGGCAGCACGAAGGCGCCCAGCCCGGTGGCCGAGCCGGCGATCAGCGAGGCGATGAAGCCCTGAGCGATGCGTGGGTCGCTCTGGATGACCCGGGCCATGAAATACAGCAGGGCCAGGCTGCCGCCCACGTTGATGGCGATGCCCAGGTTTCGGCGCAACGAGCGGCGAGGCGCGGGCGACGGCGCGGCCTCAGGCAGGTTCATGGGGCTGGCTGGAGATTTCTGTCCCGTCGGGGCGGCAGGTGGAGAGGGCATGGGCGCGTCATTCAAGGCAGCAGGCATGCGTTCGGAACGGATCGATGTCGATTGACGAACATCAGGCCGACAGCTTACCAGCCTTTCGGGGAGAGCCTGTTGCCGGGATGTTGTTTTGCGTGTAGAGCCGTATGGCCGGCCGGGGCGCGTGGACGGGTTCAGCGTATGCCCTGAAGGGCGTCATCCCTTGAAGGGGGCAGGCGCTTCCGCTATGCTGGCACGCTTCTCATCTTCCTGCCTGATCAAGCCATGTCGCTGCTCGAAGAGACGCCCGCTGCCCGCTCGACGCCCCGGTTGAGCCATTATCTGCTGCCAGGTCTGGTGCTGCTCAACATCTGGCTGATGCTGTCGCTGATGGGCGTGCTTCCTGTTTTCTTTGGCGACAAGCCGGATCCGGCCCGCTTCGAGCGGCAGGTCGATGCCGAGCGTGTGCGTATCCTGCCGGCCGCGATGGCTGGCGTGAAATCCGGCACGACGGAAGCGAGGGAAGCGGGGCGTGAGGCGTCGATGTCTGAACCGGGGCGCTGAGCCCCCGATGATCCATCACGGGGCGGCACGCCCTGATACGGGTCTGTCGGTGCGGTCAGGCGCTGCCGTCTCTGGCCGGTGGCTGTTTTTTCCGGTGGTTTCGTGACGACGCAGGTGTCGTGGCGTTCTGAGGGGCTTGCCTGGCTGACGGCATCTGTTCCGTGTCGGCGTGGCTTGAAGAGGCTGAGCCAGCTTCATCAGGGGCAGGCGAGCTTTCGCCGGGCTGCCGCTCGGCCTGGGCAGCCATCTGACTGAGCTGTTGCTGCATCAATTGCCACCAGGCCTGTGCAAGCTGTCTGGATGCCGTGGCTGCCGGGCCTTCCGGATTGGCGGGGGGCGCTTCGGGGCTGGGCGCTGCCGACACGGCGGCCTGCCAGCCATCCGTGCCGGTGGCGGCAGCCCAGCCGGGCGGCGTGTAATGACGTGGGCCGGCCTGGCTGTCTGGTGCCGTCGTCGTGTCGGTCGTCGCAGATGGTGCCGGTTCGGGAGGAGTGCTGTCTTTTTCGGCATTGGCGGCTGCAGCGGCCGGATGGTCCCCTGGCTCTGTCGGGGGCACGCTGGTGCCGCCGAACAGGGCCCCGATGCCGGGGGCCTCACCGAGTCCGGGTATCCAGGGCATCCCGCCAAAGGGCTGTGCACCAGACATGCCGGGGAAGGCGCCGAAGCCGGGCAACCCCGGCAAGGCGCCCATGCCTGGCAGGCCACCAGACCCAGCCTCTGCGGCGCCGGTGGTGCTGGTGCGGTTTTCCCCGCCGGGGCTGGCCATGCCATGCCAGGCGGCCAGGCCCGGCCACAGACCAGGCGTTGCGGCGGGCGCCCCGCCCGCTGCCGACATCCCGGGGCTGCGAGAGCCGGTGGCGCTGGCCGTCATCGACGAGAAGCTGGCCGACATCTGCTTCAGTGCTTCCAGCGTGCCCCGCTGGACTTCCATCGCCTGAATGGTGTTGCGCAGCAGTGTGAGATTCAGGGAGAGCCATTGTTCGACCGTGCGAAGCTCCTGGATCCGCTTGTCCAGTTCGCCGATGTCCAGCGTGGGCTTGAAGGGAGAGTGCATGTGCATCGTGCGCCATGCCTGATTGACGCCTTCCAGCGAATCGAACATCTGGCCGAAGCCCTCGAAAGGGTTGGGGGCAGGGGAGGGGACATCGTTGCTGCGGGACATGAAAGGCTCCGTGGATCGGAAAGCACCCCGGTGTGCGCCGGGGTGAAAGGGGGCGGACAGGCCAGCAGGGGCGGTAGTACGTGGCAACCCGCCGGCCGGTACCGGCACATGGTCAGCCCGAGCTCAGGGCACGACCTGCTGGTCTATCGTACCGAACAATGAATGACCGCGCTGATCGGCCATGTCGAGCCGGACACGGCTGCCCGGTGTCAGGAAGGCGGGTGCCGCACTGGCGAGCCCGTCGATCCGGTGCCGTGCCCGCGCCTCGATCAGGCTGCTGGTGCCACTGTCCGGGCTGCTGTTCGAGACGGGGCCGCTAGAGAGCAGCGTGCCGGCATGCAGTGGCCCATGCTGGCTGAGCGCGACAAGCAGCTGCCGGAAATCCCGGCTCATCCCTTCCGCGGCATCCATGCGACCGGTGGAGCGTCCGTTCAGACGGCAGTGCAGGGGGCGGTGAAGTTTTCCGTCCCGCCAGTCTTCGCCCAGCTCGTCAGGTGTCAGCAGGACAGGGGCGCAGGCGAGCCCCCGATCCGACAGCCAGTGCGCCAGCCCGGGTGGATGATGGCGCCAGCCGCTGGCCATGCCGAGCAGCAGGATATGCGTTTCGGCTTCGTCCGGATCCAGATCCATCGGCACATCATCGGTGATGGCGATGAGCTGGGCGCTGAAGTCCAGTCCCGTGTCTCCCTCTGCCTGGGCAGGTGCCCGGGGCGTGGCGCTGGGGGGAGGCTCGCGCGGCTCTGCGTCGGCTTCCTGGTCGGCACCCTGAATCAGGTGAAGGGCCAGGCCACTGGCGGAGACGGGTGCGTGTGCGGGCATGACACGGCAGGTCGGCAGCAGCTGGAAGGGCATGCCGGCATCGGCGGCATCCTGATCGGCTGGCGAGTTGGCGGCCGGGCTGCCGTTCAGGTGCTGCAGGCCGGCCTTGATCAGCCGCTTCTGAAAGGCGGGGTAGGCACATCCCTCGATCCGTTCGAAGGGGCGAGGCAGTGGGGCCAGATACTCCAGTGGGTTGAAGTCGAAGCTGCGGGGCGCGCGGCCCAGATTCAGCTGGTCGTAGAGATCCTGCAGTTGAGGGGCATGAAAACGCCAGTCGTCGAGTGCACGCTGAAGGGTGCCGACGATCTGTTCCGCCAGAACGGCGTGTTTGAGGTCGCGGGATACCACGGTCAGCTGACCGTCGCGGGTTCCATCCTTGCGGGAAGCGAGTTTCATGGGTTTCTGCGGAAAATCGGCTCCGGATCGTGAGCCTTGGCCTGATGGCGGGTACGCATGAAGGGGGTAGGGGTGGCCAGGGGCACAGTTTGCTTGGCGTCGCAAAAAATGACAAATCAAGGGGTTTTGTCGATCATGGCTACAATGATGACGATCAGGCTCAGGCAGACGCAGATCGTGCTTGGGGTACTCTGAACAAGTCCCGCGAGGCGACGCGCCCCGAAACGGGATGCAGGACAAATGCCAACGCAGGCATGCGCTCGTGTCGGGGATGCGGCGGCCGCGTGGACTTGTTCAGAGTATCCCTTGGAACGATACCTTGCGTCTGCCGTGACATGCGGCTCGTGAAGCCGGCTGAAGGCTTCGCCCGGACATCGTATCGCGGCGCCACGACTCTCCCCGCTGCGCGGCAGCAGACAGGGAGACTGCGCCGATTTCATCAACCTGTTTCTCATGACGGGCGCTGCGACGCGCCCCGCCCTGTTCATTATGGCACCTCCAAAAGGCCCTCCCAAGACTTCCGGTCTGACCTTTGGCCTGATCGTTGCATCCGTTTCGCTCGTGCTGTTGCTGTTATGGGGCTGGCAATCCGGCTGGCTGGCAAAAGCGGGTGATTTCGTGCAGGGATTGGTCTCGCCTGCCCGCTATCTGGGGGATCGGACGATGCAGAGCGAGGACGGGCCTGTCTCTGGTGTTCACCGATCGGGGCGCCGGTATCCACCGTCCACGGATGACACCACCTCACCAGCTGCTGACACGCCAGCAGCGAAGGCTGATGCGAACCTCAGCACGGACATTTCCGAACAGACCGTGATGGATGCCAGCCAGGTCGAAACGTTACCGACGCAGGACAGTGAACTGGACATTCTGCCGCCGCTGCCGCCAGCCGACGAGTCCTTCGATATGGCGTCCGGGCAGGAAGGCGCTTCGGCCGTCAGGGCGAAGAAGGCTTTGCCGGACGAGAAGGCCGTCATCAGGGAAATCGGCAGGCACTGGCCGCTGGCCCAGGTTCGTCGTCATTTCAACCTGCAGGAGACGGCTCGCCGGCTGGTGATCACGGTCGATCAGCTGCCACGGCAGCATGTGCCTTCACAGATGCGGGTCATGCGGGGGATTCCCGATCCGATCAAGGTTCAGCGGGAAGGGGAGACCATCACGCTCGATCCGGCCAACAGCAGGCGTTATGATGGTTTCGTGGCATTTGCCGAGTCGCTGGACGCCAAAACCCTGGTCACGGTCTACCGCAAGTTCTATCCGCTGCTTCAGCACACGTTCGAAGAGATCGGCTACCCGGGCGAGCGCTTTCATGATCGGGTCATGATGGCCATCGATGACATGCTGTCTGCCCGCGAGCCGGCATCCCCCATCGAGCTGGTGCAGCCCAAGGTGCTGTACCGCTTCGAGGATCCGGAGCTGGAAGCCCTGTCGGCAGGCCGCAAGATCATGATCCGGGTCGGGCCCGATCACGCCGAACGGCTCAGGAACGTGCTGAGCCGCCTGAAGGCGGAAATGGTGCGTCGGCCGCCGGGTGGCTGACGGTCACAGGTCTCTGGATGTTGCGCTGCAAAAAACTGCTTGTACCGGAGGCAGATGTATGTGACAATGCTATTTGTGCATTGCAGCAAAACGATCTCTGATCCGTGCAGCAGGGTATTTGCCCTGGCGTAAGTGCTTCTTCTGCACGGTCCTCATGGACACGGGGCGCCGGTCTGATCCTGAGGTTCCGTCTCCTTTCCCCATTTCACCCATTCAGGAGTTTTCCCATGTTTCCTTCCATCGATGACCTGCTGAAGGCCCAGTCCGAAGCTTTCAAGACCTCCAACACCGTGGCCACCGCCGCTTTTGATGGCGCGAAGAAGCTGCTGGAGCTGAACGTGCAGGCCGCCCGTGCCGGCATGGAAGAATCCTCGGCCCAGCTGAAGGCGCTGATGGCCGCCAAGGATGTGAACACGCTGAACACGATGCTGGCCGACCTGTTCGCCCAGTATGGCAAGCCCGATGGCAGCAAGGCCGCTTCCTACGTGAAGAACGTCTATGAAATCACGCAGGAAACCAGCGCCCAGGTGTCGGCTCTGATCGAGCAGCAGGTCTCCAGCACCCAGCGTCAGCTGCTGGCTTCGGTCGACACGCTGGTCAAGAACGCTCCGGCTGGTTCGGAAAGCGCCGTCAACCTGCTGAAGCAGAGCGTGGTCAATGCCAATGCCGCTTACGAGCAGCTGCAGGCGGCTTCCAAGCAGGTTCTGGAAATGATCGACGCCAACATCGCCGGTCTGTCGAAGGCTGCTTCGACCCCCAAGAAGAAGTGATCTGATCGCCGTCGGCGATTGAACGGCGCCTGATGATCGGGCGTCTTCCAAAAAACCGGGCCAAGGCCCGGTTTTTTCATGGGCCCGACACCGCTGACCGTCAGAGCGTGTCGGGCCGCCATGATGACGGTCTCAGTCTTCGGAATGGTCCTGGTGTGCTCGTGCCTGCCGGGCGCCCGCTGCCCTGTCACGTCTAGGCCGACGCCGCGAGCTGCGCCGACGTTCTGGCTGCTGGGCAGGCGCGGCATGCTCGCTTAAGCCGCCGTGCCGCCAATTGCCGGCGGTTCTGGCCTGGGCGTGCTCGACCGGCTGACGCGCCAGTGCCGGCCGCGGCGCGTTCCGGGAGCGGTTGCGCGAGCTGGCGTCGTGGCCGGGCAGCGCGACCTGGGTTTTCGCTGCCTGACGGTCCTGGCCCCTTCGCAGGCTGTGAGAGCGACGCTGCCCGGGCGGGAGCGGGGGGCGGTCGTCGATGTCGTCCGTGGCATCACCGGGTTGAGCCTGCCAGCCGGTGAAACCCTCGACTTCCACGCGCGGGATCTGCCGCTTGATCAGGCGTTCGATGGCGGTCAGGAGTTTCAGTTCTTCCTGATCCACCAGCGAGACCGCTGATCCGGCACGACCGGCGCGACCGGTGCGCCCGATCCGGTGAACGTAGTCCTCTGGCACGTTGGGCAGTTCGTAGTTCACGACGTGAGGCAATTCATCGATGTCGAGGCCGCGCGCCGCGATGTCGGTGGCCACCAGCACGGGGAGACTGCCATCCTTGAATCGTCCGAGCGCCCGTGTGCGTGCGCCCTGGCTCTTGTTGCCGTGGATGGCCATCGCTTCGATGCCATCCTTGCCCAGCTGCTCGGCCAGACGGTTGGCCCCGTGCTTGGTCTTCGTGAAGACCAGGACCTGGGGCCAGCGGTTGGCACCGATCAGATAGGCGAGCAGGGCGCGCTTGCGTGTCTTCGGCACGAGGTGGGCGCTCTGGGAAACCAGCTCGGAGGCCGTGTTTCTGGGGGCCACATCCACTTCGGCAGGATTCGTCAGCAGACCATGGGCCAGCGAACGGATCTCGGGCGAGAAGGTGGCGGAATAGAGCAGGCTCTGCCGCCTCGCAGGCAGCCTGGCGATGACCCGGCGGATGTCGTGGATGAAACCCATGTCGAGCATGCGGTCGGCCTCGTCGAGCACGAAGATCTCGATGCCGGACAGATCGAGCGTGCCCTGCTGGACGTGGTCGAGCAGGCGCCCGGGCGTGGCCACCAGAATGTCCAGCGGTTGACGCAATGCCTGGATCTGGGGGTTGATGTTCACGCCGCCGAAGATCACCACCGAGCGGATGCCGGTGTATCGGGCATAGGTGTTGACGGACTCTGCGACCTGGGCTGTCAGCTCCCGCGTCGGTGTCAGGATGAGACAGCGTGGGCGACCGGCTTTCGTCTGTGCCGGCTGGCTGGTGGAGAGTCGTTGCAGGATCGGCAGCGTGAAACCGGCCGTTTTGCCGGTGCCGGTCTGTGCGGCCGCCAGCAGGTCCTGGCCGGTCAGGACGATCGGAATCGCCCGGGCCTGGATGGGCGTGGGATGGCTGTAACCGACGTCGGCCAGCGCCTGCAACAGCGGGGTGGACAGGCCGAGATCGGAGAAATCAGCAGCATTAATGTTCAAATTCAAACTCCAGCAATGAGCTGCTGTTGATCCGGTGGGCGATAACGGGGTGATGAGATCCGTGGCGTCGCCCGGGTCATCAGGGGAGGAGTCTGCGCCACCGGCAGAGGGGAGACCAGTCAGGGACTGGGATGAATGAGCAGGACGGTGAACAGAGCAAACACATCTGCATGCAGCCTGCTGTCAAGGACAGATGTCGCATATTATATCGTGAAGCTGCTTTTTGCAGGATAAAAAATGGGCAAAATGAGCCCGCTTGCCGCCTGAGAGTGCAAGACTTTGTTTGATCGGGTGCGCGTGATCAGCGGGGATAAGCAGGCGATAGCAGAGGACTGGTGCCGGAACCGCCCGGTAAGGCTGCACGGCCGGGCAGCCTGTCGGGGCGGCGCTTCTCTCACAGCATGAAGTTGTAGGCCACCAGCCCGGCCACGAAAAGCAGCACGATGATGGCGATGAAGATGCTCAGTACCCAGCGCAGCAGGGATGAGGCGAAGGATCGTCGGGGCGCCTTGGGGGAAGCCTTGCCCGCTGTCGTGTCGTCCGGCGGCGCCAGCCCGGCCAAGCTGGCGGAGGTGGCCGGGCTACCGACGCTGGGGGTGCTCGCCGGGGCATCCGGGTGCAGGCCAGGATCCGGCAGCAGCTGCGACGGCAGCGCCGCTGCCGCAGCTGATGCGTTGGCCTTCGACAGCGCCTCGGTGGCCGTTCCCGCTGCCGGGATGTCGGCCCGGTTCGGGGCAGGTCGTGCGGCAGGCGTCGATCCTTTGGGCGTGTCATCGTCATCGGGCCAGTAGCCCCCGGCCGAGAAGCGCTGCCAGCCCCAGCGGATCCAGCCCAGCAGGGACGAGGCCAGCCACAGCGCCCAGGCGAGCATGGCCACCCGATACGTGGTCAGCGAGATCGAGAAGACCCAGCTGCTCTCCGCCACGCTCGCGAAACGATCCTGATACCAGGCCAGATGATGGGCACCCGATTCATTGCCGGTGATCAGCATGTTCGGGTAGCCGAGCAGGGCCGTGTGCACCGTCTGGTAGAGAATCAGCAGCATCGCCAGCGTCCAGATGGCCATGGCTATCTGAACACCGCTGATCCAGCCCCGGTCCCAACCCTTCTTATGCATCTCGTCGATCGAGGGTTTGATGCCGAGTGCCAGCAGTCCGGTCGCGACGATGGCCGCGCCCAGCATCGAGGCCTGGGCCAGCCCGAGCAGCAGCAGGAACCAGCTGACCGGGCCCAGCGGGGTGCGTCTGCTTCGGGCGAGCAGCATCGAGGCGATCAGGATCAGGGGCACGAATCCCCAGAACAGGACGGCCGGGCCGATCGGTGGGCCGCCTGCGGCCAGAACCACGCGGTCATGGGGCAGGTTCAGGGTGGTGATGGCGTTCGTGCCGTCCAGACGGGTCTCCAGCTGACTTGTGTGGAAGCGCTGGCCGATGCCGGCCACGCCGCGTGCTTCACGCCAGCGGAGCACCACCTCATGCTCACCGGGCACGATCGGGATGTCGACACGGCCCTGCTGGGCCTGAACCGGCACATGGGCACCATCGAGCGTCATGCCGAGAAACCCGGCGTCAGCCGGCAGCGTCACACCGTGGGTGCCGGCCAGGCTCGCGCGCAGCGACAGGGTCGTTTCCACGGTCGTGCTGTGCTGGCCCGGCTCGAGCTTCATCCGTTGACGCTCCAGCGTGAGCGTCGGGCCCGGGATCACCTCGGGGGCGGAGATATGCAGCTTCAGGGATTCACCGGGCCAGGGCTGCCATCTGGGCGCCAGCACGCCATCGCTGCCCTGCGCGTAATGGATCGGGGTCAGACCCTCCCAGGACGGGTGCCAGCGTGAGCTGACCTGCAATTGCCAGCGCTCGATCTGGAAGAGCGAGGGCAGCGCCTGCCATGTCAGCGTCTCCGTCGCCGGCAGCGTGCCTTTCAGTTCGAGGCTGTTCTGGCCGCTCAGCAGGATTTCTGCGGCGCCATCGTGCATCCTGACCCGCTCGTCGTTGATCGATTCGCCCGGCAGCAGGGCAAAGCGGACCCGCACGGGCGCACGGCTCGGGCCCTGACGCGTGATGCGGGTTCTGGTCTGCCAGCGGTCGCCAACGGACAGGGTGCGCTCGACCAGGGCAAAGCCTGGCAGGGCGTCCGGCACATGCGAGAGCTGCTTCTGCGGGCTGTCGGTCTTTGGTTGGGCGGGCAGATCCAGGTTCAGCAGCCCTTCACGGGGCTGGCCGTCCGGTGAGAGGCCACTGGCTTGCCAGGGGCCGGCCTGCACCGTCAGGGTGTGGGGGGGCATCGGCAGGGGAATGCGGATGCTGTTGCCTGCGCCCAGAGGGCCGTTCAGCGTCAGTGCATGGATGCCTTCGGGCACCTGAACCCAGAGCTGGCCGCGTTCGTCCCGGCGCACCATGGCAGCCCTGTCGTCGAGCAGCACCTGCGTCGGGTGCCAGTTGCCGGTCGTGTCCCGTCCGGGCAGCGGCAGCTGGGTCGGAATCTGTGCATGGACGCTCAGTGCCAGCGTGAGCCGTTCACGATCGGCCGTCACGCGCAACTGGGCCACGGCGGCACAGGACGGCTGGCAGTCGGCAGGGGGGTGCAGGCGATTTCGCAGTTCTTCGAGCAGCGCCGCCTTCTCCGTGCCGAGCGTGGGGCGCGCGTTCTGTGTCATCACCTTGACGACCCGGGGGCCAGGCTGTGGCTCACTGGCCATGGCGGGGGGTAGTGCCCACAGCGCGAGGCCGAGAACCAGCGCGAGCTGGATGGCAGGGCTGGCAGTGCCGCCGCCGGGCGAAGAACCCTTGCCGCTGGCCGTGCTGTCGTCCTGTGCCGTGGCAGGGGACGATGCGGTCTGGCCGCTTTCCGGCGCAGCATCGTCCATCGGGGTGGTGCCAGCCGTGGGCGCCCTGGGTGTTGCTGAAGCCGGTGGCACTTTGTCGTCGCCCGCCGGTGGGTGACGCAGCGCGTGGACGGCCCGGAACATCTGCCACAGGGCAGCATACAGGACGAATAGCAGCACCGTGTGATGGAGCGCCGAGCCGAGGGGGGGCAGCAGATAGAGCCTCATGCTTTCCTCGGGCTGTACATCGCCGCTGTTGCGCAGTTCGTACCGGTTCCACTCCCAGGCCGGCAGGCCCGGGCCGGTCTGGATCTGGATGGCCTGTTGCGAGCGGGGTGGCTGGGGTGGGGACAGATAGGGGGCCGAACGGACGCCGCTGTCATCGGCTGCCTGCTCCAGCGCCTGCTGGGCTTTCGTCCTCATGCTGCTCGGGCGGGCCGTTTCCGCGGCCTTGGTGGCGCTGTACAGGTGCTCCCGGGAGGGGTTGTAGGCATGGCTGTGTTCGAGGCCGGGATAGATGATGCTGCGGATCTGCTGCACCGAGAAAGGCAGCATGACCAGCAGGATCAGGGCAAGGAGGCTGTTGGCGGCCACCAGGATCATCGGCCGCAGACGGCTGGCGCCCGTCAGGGCGCGCAAAAGGGCCACGCACAGCAGCAGCATCAGCCAGCTGCTGCCGACGAAGGCCAGCTCGCACCAGCTCAGCACGATGGCCACCGACATCAGTGCGCCACGGGCTGCGCCCAGCAGGCGGAAGGCCGCGATGCCGCCCAGCAGCACGAAGAACAGGTCGAAGAGGCGCCAGCGTGAGGTCCAGGTGGCGGGGCTGATCTCCTGCACGCCGGTGGTGCTGAGCAGCATCCAGCCGGGGGGCAGGTGCAGCACGGTGTCCACCGAGGACAGGACGGTGTTCCAGCCGTTGACCGGCAACTCGGCGGGGCGCCCCTCGATCCGGCTCAGCGCTTCCAGCGAGAGTTCCTGATGCCGCAGCTCGATGCCGGGGTTGGCTGTCGTGTCCGCAGTGCCGGCAGGTAGGCGATTGATCGGCAGTGCCGTGCCGTTGGCGTTGGCGTAGCCCAGTCGTGCGGGCGGACTCAGTTCCAGTCGCCAGCCGCGCGACAGGGTGCCATTCAGATGGTCCAGCTGCGTCATGCCCTGGCCGTCGAAATCCAGCCACAGCTCGCGTGTCAGCTGCAGGCTGTTGCCGGCGGGGGCGGCATCGCCGCGGGTTTTCGGCACGATCAGCATCTGGCTGTCCGCTTGCATCTGATAGGCCGGCAGGCGCCGCCAGGGCTTCGGCACGCCGGCCTGATCCGGGTCGATGCTCTCGACGCCTTCGATCTCGCTCACGTGAAGATCGTTGTGTCCTTCATAGGACCAGATCTCTGGGCCGGCACCGGGCGGCAGGCTCAGCGCTTCCACCGGTTTCATCTGCCGGGCATCCACTTCGATCTGCCAGGCGCCGGCACGCAGTTGCACCTGCAGGCGGCCATCCGGATAGAGGCGGGCGGGCAGAGCGCTGCGCAGGGCCTCGGCCTGGGTGTCGGCCAGCAGGGCGGCTGGCAGCTCGATCTCGCGGGGCTGGCCCGCCACGTTCAGTTCGTAGTGCGTCGTGATCCGGCGGGGAATGGCGTCGTCGATCCGTCGGTGAATGCGCAGTTCCAGCCGGTTGCCCAGCTCGGGGGCCGATGGCGTCGGGGCATCGGTCTGCTGCAGCCAGAGCCGGTCTGCGCGGTCGGTGACCGGATTCAGCTCGGTGCCGTGGCTGCGAACCGACAGCAGGCCGGTATGGGCGGGCACGCGGACGGTACGTGGTGTCTGTTGCCACCGGATCTGACCGCTCAGCACATGCCGACCGGGTGGGAGCCACACCACAGGGCGCTCGCCCTGACTGGTGACGGGCCATGCCCGACCATCCTGGGTCTGGACGCCCGTGGGCCAGGCACCCGATTCACCCGGCAGCATGACGGCCGAGCGTTCGCCGATGACTTCGACCGTGCTGCTGAAGCGTCCGACGCGCCCCTCGATGCTGATCTCCAGCCGGCTGGGCCAGACGCAGCTGCGGTGCTGGTGATCATCGTGTGCAACCGGGCAGGCCAGGTTTTCGTGCCCCTGCATCGCCCAGGGCACCCAGCCCTTCAGATCATTGGGCAGTTCCTCCACCGACAGTGCTGGCGTGGCCTGGCCCGCGTGGGGCAACAGCAGGCACAGCGTCGTGGCAAGAGCCGCCAGCGGACGGCGAAAGGAGGCGATCGGCAACATGATGAGGATCCGGTCTCACAGTCTCTGTCACGCCTATCGTGCGCTGATCCCCCTGATCACGGCGCAACCACCCGACAGGCGGTCTGTCAGCCAGAGTGTATAGCGGATGTCTGGATATCTGAGGTTTCGCCAGCCGAACTCAGCGCGTCTGGATCAGGGTGATGCGCCCGCTGTAACGGCCGTCCTGGCGGAACACCTTGTACTGGCGGGGACCGTCCGGGTAGAGCCGGTAGCAGTCTTCGGCGTTCTGGCGCACACCCTTGAAACGGGAGCAGTAGCCCGTGTCCGTGAAACGGATCTTGCCGTTGACGGCGCCGGTTTCCCAGAAGATGCGCAGGTTCCCGTCGCCGAAGGTGACACCATTGCCCCGGGCGCCGTTGCTGCCCTCCCAGCGATAGCGGGCATGGTTGAGCAGGGCGCGGGTCTGCTTGCCGGACAGTGGCTGTGTGCCCTGCGTCTTCAGACTTTCCTCGGAAGGGCGGGCAGGTTCCAGCAGCGAACAGCCGGACAGGATCAGAAAGGCGAGCACGAGGGTGCTGCGATGGGGGATGGCAGGCGTTTTCATCCGCTCATCATAGCCGGTTCGTGGGTGGGGGGCGTTGCCTTGTCGGTGTCCGCCCGATGAAACCTCAGGCCGTCAGCTGGATGTCCTCCCGCTTTAGTGCCTTGTAGATCTGCAGGCACAGATCGCTGCGCACGGCGTTGATCCGGTCGGTCTTCGCCGTCCAGGCGAACAGCTTGAAATGCATGCCCGAGTTGGTGAAGTCGGCGAACTGGGCGTTGGGGGCCGGGGACGCCAGGATGTCCTCATGCCCCCGGGCGATGTCGGTCAGGAGCGTCATGACCCGTTCCGGATCATTGCCGTAGGTGACGGTGATGGCGATCTCCAGACGTCGCTGGGGATCGGTCAGCGTCCAGTTCACGACCTGATTGGAGATCAGCTGCGAATTGGGCACGATCACGTCCGCCCCCGCACCGGTGCGCAGCACGCTGGCGCGGATGCCGATGCGCTGCACGCGCCCGCTCTGGCCCGACAGATCGACCGAATCCCCCACCTTGACGGGCCGGGCGAACAGCACGATCAGCCCCGAGACGAAGTTGTTGACGATACTCTGCAGGCCGAAGCCCACACCCACACCGATGGCGCTGGCGAAGATCGTGAAGCGGTCAAGGCTGATACCGGTGGCGGCCACAGCCAGCAGTACCCCGCCGATCAGCAGCAGGTAGTTCAGCACCGTGCTGAAGGCATAGGGAATGCCGCGCGGTAACGAGATCCGGCTGAAAACCTCCTGGTCCAGCACGTAGCGAACCAGGCGCGACAGCAGCAGCGAGCCCCAGATGATGGCGCCGAAGCGCAGGATGTCGCCGAGTGAAATGCTGAGCTGGCCGATGCGAAGCGGTGAGGCCAGAAACTTGTTGAGGCCGTCCCAGACCGGGTTCAGCAGCATCAGCTGATCCAGTGCGCTGCCCACCCACAGGGCGATGGCGGCCCATCTGATCAGCTTCGACAGCCGCTGTTCGATCAGCGGGGTGTCGTGCACCATCATCTTCAACTGGTTCAGCGGCCACAGACGCAGGGACAGGCGCATCAGTGCGCCGCAGACCAGCGCACAGGTGAAGAGGATCATCGCGCTGAACAGCGAGTTCAGCGTGGCCTGCGAGGCGAAACGGCCCAGCCGGGTGAAGCCGGCCAGATCGGCCAGGAGCGCCAGGACGCAACCGGCCAGCACGGCGACGATGACGTAGCCGGTGCGTTTCAGCGCCCGCTCTCGCCGGTTGTCGGTAGGCGGGTGCTGGACGGCGTCTTCGCTGATGTCGCTGTCGCCGGAAATGGACTGGTTCTCCGCTTCAGCCTCGGCCATCATGGCCGCAAGCGCCTGTTTGCGCCGGTGGAGCAGGAAGATCAGCACGGCGATCGTGGCCAGCATCTGCCCCTGGAAGAACAGCCGCTCCAGTACCGGCCCTGGCAGAAAGACATCGGGAACCTGGTTGAAGGCATACATCGCCAGCAGCCAGTACAGGTAGGGGGCCAGATAAGGCGGTGCAATCTGGCGCAGCAGCATCACGCTGGGTACCAGCGCAGCCAGCAGCAGGACCAGACGCATGCTGGCGGGTGCGTAGGAGAGGGCCATGCTGGTGACGGCCACCGTGGTCAGCAGGCTGACGGAGAACGGGGCCCCCAGGAGCCATCGCACCGTGGGCATCCGGCGGGCCTGCTCCACCCGCGGGTCGGTGCGTCGGCTCAGCTTCAGGAGCGTGGCATACAGCACGATGAACAGCGCGGCCAGACCCAGCGACAGACCCATGCGGGCACGCAGGTACATCGTCGTGGATTCGGCCACCGCCAGCAGCTTCTGCACACCGGTGCCGGTGGCGTCACTGCTGGCCTGTTTCGCGGCATCCGGGGTGCCGGCCGCACCGTAGAGCTGTGGCGAGTCCGCCTGGAACAGCGTGTCGAGCGAGTTCGTCAGCGTGTTCTTCAGCAGGTTCTGCTCGGCATTGACATTGGCCAGCAGCTTGCTGCTCTGGGTTTGCAGATCGAACAGGGTGTTGCGTACCTGGTCGGCGTTCTTTCGCGCGCTGTCGATCGAGCCCAGCAGATCCCTGATCCGGTTGCGGATGCTGTCCGGGGTGTCCTCGCCTGAAATGGCTGCCTGGGTGCTTTCCCAGACCTTCTGCATCTGGGCCAGCTGGTTCTGGGCCTGCTGGATGCTTTCGGCAATGCCGGTCAGCCGTTTGTCGAGCAGGCCGACTTCCGTGTGAAGCTCCCGCCAGACCGGCTGGAAGTTCCGCATCTGGCGCAGGTTGGCGGTGGCCATGACACTGCGGCTGCGGCGTTTGGCGATGGTCACCTCCGAGCTCAGTTGAACCTGCTGGCGCTTGATCTGTGTGAACAGGGGCCCCATCTGCAGCGCCTCACGGATCACGGCCAGCGAGTTCTCGTCACGTTCGGCACGCGAGACGAGGTTGGCACTGGCGATCGGCGCAGGGGCTGGTGGCGGGGCGGGCGCATCGGCCGGCGGGCTCCTGTCCTGCGCAGCAGACTTGGCTGGCGCTGGTGCGGCGGCTGGCATGCCGTGCCAGAAGCCCAGCAGCAGCACGGCCAGCAGACTGGCCATCATCAGATAGAAGCCCGGGCTGCGCCGGGCTGCGGGGGGCTTCAGGCGGGTGACCGCCAGGATCTGATCGGTTCTCATGCGCGCAGTTTACTGTTCGCACGGTCTGCCTGATGGGGATTGCCCCCGCGTGGGGATGACCGGCTGATCGGGGACGATCCGGCGTCGAACGCGTTGTTTTCTGCTCGTCAGACGGCAGCCACACGCTCTAGGAGCTTGGGCGGTAGGAATCGCGAAGGCGAAAATCGGCCCCGCCGAGCACAGTTTGTGCCCGATTCGCCGCCCCATAGCCGGTGCTATGGGGCAAGAAGCGGGTGCAAAATGGGCCGGCGCGGCCGGTTTGCAGCCTGCGACTTTCCTGCCGCCGGTCCGGCGTCCCGGCCTGACTCAGCTGCGGATCAGGTAATCGAAGGCCGACAGGGCTGCCTTGGCGCCTTCGCCGGCGGCGATCACGATCTGCTTGTACGGCGTCGTGGTGGCGTCACCGGCCGCGAACACGCCGGGCATCGAGGTCTGGCCACGGGCATCCACTTCGATCTCGCCGGTACGGCTCAGGTTCACGGCCCCTTTCAGGAAGTCCGTGTTCGGCATCAGGCCGATCTGGATGAACACCCCGGCCAGCGCTTCCTGGTGCAGGGTGTCGGTGGCACGATCCTTGTAGGTCACGGCGCCGACCTTGTCGCCGTCGGCCAGGATCCCGGTGACCTGCACGTTTTTCAGGATCTTCACGTTCGGCAGGCTCTCCAGCTTGCGCTGCAGTACTGCGTCGGCCCGCAGTTCGGGCATGAACTCGAAGAGCGTGACGTGATCGACGATGCCGGCCAGGTCGATGGCAGCCTCGACGCCGGAGTTGCCGCCACCCACCACGGCTACGGGCTTGCCCTTGAAGAGCGGGCCGTCGCAGTGCGGGCAGAAGGTGACGCCACGGTTGCGGTATTCCTGCTCGCCCGGCACGTTCAGGCTGCGCCAGCGGGCGCCGGTGGCGAGGATCACGGTGCGACTCTTCAGCGTGGCGCCGTTGGCCAGCGTGACCGTCACCATGTTGGCCGCTTCGTCACGGGCGATGCCGGTGACGCGCTGCAGGTTCATGATGTCCACGTCGTAGGCGCGCACATGCTGCTCGAGCGCCTGAGCGAACTTCGGCCCTTCGGTCTCCAGCACCGAGATGTAGTTCTCGATCGACATCGTGTCGAGCACCTGTCCGCCGAAGCGCTCCGCCACGACCCCGGTGCGGATGCCCTTGCGGGCTGCATAGACGGCAGCGGCGGCGCCGGCCGGGCCACCGCCCACCACCAGCACGTCGAAAGGCGCCTTTTCCGATAGCCGGGCTGCATCACGCTCGGCACTGCCCGTGTCGAGGCGGGCCAGGATTTCTTCCGCACTCGAGCGGCCCTGGAAGAAGACCTCGCCGTTCAGGAAGACGGTCGGCACGGCCATGATGCTGCGGGTTGCCACCTCGTCCTGGAACAGGGCGCCGTCGATGGTCGTGACGCGAAAGCGCGGGTTGATCACGGCCATCGCGTTCAGCGCCTGCACCACGTCCGGGCAGTTCTGGCAGCTGAGCGACATGTAGATCTCGACCTCGTAGCGGCCGTCCAGCGCGGCGATCCGGTCGATCACATCGGCTTCCAGCTTGATCGGGTGCCCCCCGACCTGCAGCAGCGCCAGCACCAGCGAGGTGAATTCATGACCGAGCGGAATGGCGGCGAAGCGCACACCGATGTCGGTGCCGACCCGGTTGATGGCAAAGGAGGGCTTGCGCACCTCGGCTGAATCGTCTTCGCGCAGGGTGATCTTGTCCGAGAGTTCGGCAATTTCCTGCAGCAGCGTCTGCATCTCGCGGGCCTTCGCGCCGTCATCCAGCGAAGCCACCAGCTCGATCGGCTGCTTCAGGTGGCCGAGATAGGTCTTGAGCTGGGATTTGAGATCGTTGTCGAGCATGATGGTGTGGTTCTACGTTTCAGGGTCGGTGCACACGGCCATCGATCAGGAGCCGGATCAACCGGGCGAGACGAACCAGCACGAGCATCAGGGCTGGCTGTTGGGGTCGGGTGCAGGGGAGGGGGAGAGGGTGTCCGCCGGAACGGATGTGGCGCGTGAACACCTGGGTACCGTACCGAACCGGCGGCTTGTGATCGGGCCGGCAAAGGGGCCGGCCCGACGGATTGGTACGGCCAGCGGGCGAGAATGCCCGGGCGGCCGTGCCGGATCATGGGGGCTCAGATCTTGCCGACCAGATCCAGCGAGGGCTTCAGCGTCTCGGCGCCTTCCTGCCACTTGGCCGGGCACACTTCGCCCGGGTGGGAGGCCACGTACTGGGCGGCCTTGACCTTGCGCAGCAGCTCGCCGGCGTCACGGCCGATGCCGTTGTCGTGGATTTCGCACAGCTTGATCTTGCCTTCCGGGTCGATCAGGAAGGTGCCACGCAGCGCCAGGCCTTCTTCCTCGATCAGCACGTCGAAGTTGCGGGCCAGCACGGCGGTCGGGTCGCCCAGCATCGGGTA
Source organism: Lautropia sp. (assembly GCA_030528325.1). Classification (GTDB taxonomy): domain Bacteria; phylum Pseudomonadota; class Gammaproteobacteria; order Burkholderiales; family Burkholderiaceae_E; genus Lautropia. Next base: position 24,246 of record JAUMZD010000030.1, read on the forward strand.
CTGGACCTTCTTGATGGCGTCGGAGGTGTCATGCCATGCCTTGTGGGCAAAGTGCGTGTCGGTGGACACCGAGTAGATCTCCACGCCCAGCTTCTTGAACTCTTCGTAGCGATCGGCCAGGTCTTCCAGCTCGGTCGGGCATACGAAGGTGAAGTCGGCCGGGTAGAACACGATCACGTTCCACTTGCCCTTCAGCGTTTCGTCGGTCACTTCAAAGAACTTGCCATTCTGGAAAGCCTGGGCCTTGAACGGCTTGATTTCGGTATTGATCAACGACATGGGGTTTCCTCTTGAGTGGGTGGCAGGCAGCGCCTGCCAGATGACGTCGGAAGCGGCCTTCGTCCGCCCTGCACCGCTTCCTGCCGGAGATGGCAGGTGGGGCATGGTGTGATTCTAGAGCGAGCCTCCGGATGATGAGGAGGGATCATCACGTGGGCTGGGGATGGATCGGGCCGAAGGGGTTTCCTGGCCGGCCAGCCTGGGGCTGGCCGACGATGACCGGACGATCGGACTTCGTGCGAATGATGCGGGTGCTGGCTTGTCAAGTAAATTGAATTTAATTAAATGTGCTGATCAATCAAATCTATTGAATGGATAGCCCAAGCTCCCGGGCAACGGCAGCCGCATGGGGCTTGCCGTTGCCCGGCAGCACAGGGGATCGGTCAGTACCGATCAGTCGTTGTTGTCAGGCTTGCTCTGCAGGATCTTGCCGTCTTTCGCGTCCACCTTCACGTCGAACACCTCGTTCTGGGGGGTGACCACTTCCACTTCGTAGTAGAGCATGTCCTGCTTGAATTCCAGCTCGGCCTGGGTGCTGCGGCTGCCCGGATGATGCTTTTCGGCCAGTGCAACGGCCTCCGGCAGCGAGAGTTTGGCGTTGGACAGGTTGACGGCATCCCGGGGCAGGCTCTGGGCCAGGCTGGCTCCATGGGCAGCCAGACCGGCCATGCCGATCAGAACGGCGGCGACAGAGGTTTTACGGATCATGGAAGATTCCTCCAGTATCAGTGAGTGGATGAACGGGCTGGGCCGGGAGCCCGAACCGCGAAATCATCTTGCACGGAATGATCAGGGGCTTCATGAACGACCGGCCCTGAAGCCGGGGTTATTGTGTAAAGCTGTTCGACATCCGTGCTTCGGGCCTGCCAGCCATCCTGCATCAAGGGGACATCTCTACTTGGGTCAATGGGGACATGACGACTTTGGGCTAACAAGGCCGCACGGGATGTGTTGTCGCAGCAGAAAATGTGTTAGATTCGGCTCTTATGGATACCCGGATCGCATTCGCACTACTGCTACCTCTGTTCGTTCCCTGCGGGCGAAGGTAGTGTCGCGTCTGTCATCGCGGTAACAATACGGCCCGTATGCACCAGCAACGGGCCGTTTTCGTTTTTGATCGTATCCGCGCTGGCTGGTGTTCCGTCCAACCCTCATTTCCCAAGCGCAGGTAAAGCTCATGTTGCAACAGCCCGATTTCAAATATCGTCCCTTTCCACCGGTAGGTCTGAAGGATCGCACCTGGCCAGACGCCGTGCTGACCCGGGCGCCGATCTGGCTGAGCACCGACCTGCGTGATGGCAACCAGGCACTGATCGAGCCGATGGATGTCGAGCGCAAGGTGCAGATGTTCAGGATGCTGGTGGCGATCGGTTTCAAGGAGATCGAAGTCGGTTTTCCGTCTGCCTCCCAGACCGAGTTCGATTTCGTCCGCCGCTTGATCGACGAGAACCTGATCCCGGATGACGTGACGATCCAGGTGCTGACCCAGGCCCGGGAGGAGCTGATCCGCCGCACCTTCGAGTCGCTGGTCGGTGCGAAGAAGGCCATCGTCCACGTCTACAACGCCTGTGCGCCGGTGATGCGCCGGGTGGTGCTGGGGCTGGACGAGGACGGCATCGTCGATCTGGCGGTCACGCAGACGAAACTCGTCAAGCAGCTCACGGCCGAATACCCGGACACGGAATGGGGCTTCGAGTATTCCCCCGAGATGTTCTCCGGCACCGAGCTGGCCTTCTCGAAGCGGGTCGTCGATGCCGTCGTCGAGGCCTGGGGCGCCACGGCCGACAACAGGATCATCATCAACCTGCCCTCCACCGTCGAGCACTCCACGCCGAACATCTTTGCCGACATGATCGAGTGGATGCACCGGAATCTGGCGAGGCGTGAGGCCATCATCATGTCCGTGCACCCGCACAACGACCGGGGAACCGGCACGGCGGCGGCCGAGCTGGCGCTGATGGCCGGGGCCGATCGCCTCGAAGGCTGCCTCTTCGGCAACGGCGAGCGCACCGGCAACTGCGATCTGGTCAACGTGGCGCTGAACCTCTACACGCAGGGCGTGAACCCCGGTCTGGACTTTTCGGATATCGACGAAATCCGCCGCGTCTACGAGCACTGCAACAAGCTGGGCGTCCACCCGCGTCATCCCTATGTGGGTGATCTGGTCTACACCTCGTTCTCGGGCTCGCACCAGGACGCGATCAAAAAGGCCTTTTCGGCCCGCAAGGAAGACGACATCTGGGAGATGCCCTATCTGCCGATCGACCCGAAGGATCTGGGCCGCAGTTACGAGGCCGTCATCCGCGTCAACAGCCAGTCGGGCAAGGGGGGCGTGTCCTACCTGCTGCAGACGGGCTACGGTCTGGATCTGCCGCGGCGCCTGCAGATCGAGTTCAGTCGGGTGGTGCAACAGGAGATGGACGCCTCCGGCAAGGAATTTCAGGCCAGCGACCTCTGGGCGCTGTTCCGCCGCGAATACCGGCTGGACGAGATCGTCGCGCCCCGTCAGCGGGTGCTCTCCGAAACCGATGCCGAGGGCCGCGTCCGCGTCGCACTGAAGGCCGATGTGCAGCTGCAGGGGCGGACCCTGTCGATCGAGGGCGAGGGAACCGGCCCGATCGACGCCTTCGTGGCGGGGTTGAATGCAGCGGGCGGACGTCAGGTTCGCGTGATGGACTATCGTGAGCATGCGATCGGTTCTGGTGCCAATGCACAGGCCGTGGCCTACATCGAGCTGCGTGTCGATGGTGATCAGTCGCTCTTCGGGGTCGGCATGGATGCCGACATCCTGACGGCCTCGCTGAAGGGCATCCTGTCGGGCCTCTCACGCATGGCGCCACAGATGACGGTCGAGTCCCAGAGCCGGGCAGCCTGATCCCCGGCATCTTCCCGACCTGCCGCATGGCCCGTCTCCGTCTTTGGAGACGGGCTTTTTTACTGGGGGGTGCAAGCTCCCAGGAGACGCCGCCTTGGCCCGCGAAGGCGGTGCCAGGGATGCCGGCTGCCCCGACATGGGGGCCGGTTACCCGCCCGATCGGACTTTTCAGTCCGAAGTGTTGTAAATAGGGTGTGAAATCAACAGGCTGCCAATGCTTCAAACGCGCTGGTGCAGGGTATAGTTTCCTGCTTTGCCGACAGAGAGGTAGCGGTCTGTCCGTGATCTTTTTTCTGTTCGTGCCGTGGTGGCACGGCGTAGCCCGTGCGTCTGCGCATCCGGTCTCCTGATAACGGCAGGGTGTCCGACGGGAGCCCGCCAGTATGGCCTTGCCCTTTCCTATGACTGCTTACAAGAACCTTGAGCGTTTCTGTCTGGCGCTGGCCTGTCTCGGGCTGGCCGGTTGTGCCTCCTTCGGCACGCAGGATGCGGCCACGCGGACAACCGACGGTCGGCAGGCGGCCACGGAGCAGGGCACACCACCGGCTGACGGCGAAGGCGCGGCAGGGGGTGAGTCGTCCTCGAAGAACGAACGGGACAGGTCGCTGTCGGCACTGCTGGGCACCCAAACGAACTACCGTTTCGTCATCGATGCGCCGTTCGAGTTCCGTGAGGATATCGAGCGATCCACGCTGGTCGGGCGCTGGCAGCGTCGCAAGGATTACGACGAGATCCAGTTCGAGGGGCTGGTGGGCAAGCTGCGTGACGAGGTGCTGGCCATTGCCCGGGACAAGGGCTATTTCACCCCTGACATCGACGTGACATCCGAGCCTCCCGTGCAGGTCAGCGTGAGCGTCAGGCGCGGGGTGCGCACGCACGTCGATGGGCTCGATTTCCAGATCGAGGGGCCGGGGGCTGGCAAGCGGGAGCTTGTCGGTGTCCGGCAGACGCTGGGCCTGTCCCGCCGCGACGTTTTCCTGCCCGGCGACTGGCAGAAGGGCAAGCGTGCCGTGGTGGAGGCGATGCAGCGCCAGGGCTATCTGCGCGCCAGGGTCAAGCACAGCCGGGTCCAGGTCGATGCGGCCAAGGGGCGCGCCCATCTGGTGCTGGTGATCGACACCGGGCCACGCATCGCCTTCGGCCCGTTGCACATCCAGGGGCTGGAGCGCTATCCGGCGCAGATCATCGAGGACATGAGAACCTTCCGCGAGGGCGATCCCTTCACCGAAGAGGCATTGCTGCTCTTCCAGTCACGTCTGCGAGCGGCGGGCTACTTCAATTCGGTGAGCGCGCTGCCCGATCTGCTGGCCCTTTCCGAAAACCCTGATGCCACGGCGGTGCCGATCCAGCTCGTGCTGGAAGAGATGCAGCGGCGTCGTGTGGTCTATGGGGTGGGTTACAGCACGGATGATGGTGCCAGAGGGCAGATCGGCTTCCAGGATCGCAACCTTTATGGCCTGCAGATGGAGGCATCGCTGATGCTCTCGACCCGTCGTCAGCGGGCCTTCACCAATTTCCGGACGCCCTTCGATGCCAACAACCGCTATTACGGTTTCGGCTATCGTCTGGAACGTGAGGATGAAAACGACATCATCAATCTGACCAGCAACCTCTATGCCGGTTATGGTCAGCGGATGCGTGACATCGAGTCCTTCACCTCCCTGCAGCTTCAGCAGGAGCAGGAGCGCTTCCGCCCGACCGGCCAGCGCGAGGGACTGAAGGCGCTGGTGCTGGGCAAGGCGTGGACGCTGCAGCGCTTCGACTCGTTGCTGAACCCGACCCGGGGCTATGGGCTCAAATTCGAGATATCCGGTGCCAGCCGCCGGCTATACAGTGACCGCACCTTTACCCGACTTTATACCAGCATGACGCGGCTCCAGCCCCTGCCGAAAGACTCGGCCTTCCGCAAGGGCACGCTGATCGGACGGCTGGAGCTGGGTGCGGTCAATGCGGGTGGCCCGGAGAACATCCCCAGCGAAAACCTGTTCCGAACCGGCGGCGCTTCGTCGATTCGCGGCTACAAATACCGGTCGCTGGGTCTGGATGCCGGCAGCAAGATCGTGGGTGAGCGTTTTCTGTTCGTCAGCTCCCTCGAGTACCTGCACCGGTTGACCGGGGTCGTATCGCTGGCGGCCTTCTACGACTACGGCAATGTGGCCAATGCCTGGAAGAGCATGCGTCCGGTATCCGGCTACGGCCTGGGCGTTCAGGCCAGCACCCCGGTCGGTCCCGTGCGCCTCGACGTGGCCTATGGTCAGGCCGTCCACCGCTATCGCCTGCATTTCTCCATCGGGTACACCTTCTGATCATGGTTTCTTCCGCTGTACAACCGCCTGTGGCAACCGGATCCGTGACCGGGGAAAACGCTGCCCCGACCCCCATGGCCCAGCCCGACTCTCCACCGGCTGGCTCGGGTGGGGTGCCGCCCGGGCCCACCCCGATGTGGCGCCGCCTGTTGCGCTGGCTCATTCGCGGCTTCCTGGTGCTGGTCATCGTGCTGGGCGGGGCCCTCATCTGGCTGGGCAGTGAAAGCGGTCTGAACTTCGCGCTCTCACAGGCCCAGCAGGCCCTGGTGCGTGTCAATCAGGCATTGGCCGTCGAGCAGCTGGAAGGCAATCTGTGGCAAGGCATCCGGATCGGCCGTTTCGAGTGGCGGGGCGCCGACATGATGGCCAAGGGGGAAAAACTCTCCCTGCGCCTGTCACTGAGGGCCCTGCTGGAGGGGCGGGTGCTGATTCGAAAGCTCGGGGCCGACACGCTCGTGGTGCAGCTGCCGCCGGGAGAAAAGAATCCGCCCCCCCGGCGAGATGCACCGATGCCCGGCGACATCGGCCTGCCACTGTCCATCGATGTCCGTTCACTGACGATCCGGCGTTTCGAGCTGTGGCCGGCCGCTGACGAAGCGGCTGACACGGCAGGAACCGACCTGATCACCCCCACGCTGGCGCTCGATGACATCAAGGCGCGACTGCGCTATGAGCTGGGCCAATACGACATCGAATCGCTGACGCTGACGAGCCCCTGGGGGCGTGTGGAGAGCGCTTCCCTGCAAATGGATGCTGCCCCACCTCACCGGCTGAAGACCGCCATTCATGCAGACGGCACTCACCAGCAATGGCCCTATGCGCTGCAGCTGGTGGGCACGGGCAGCCTGAAGGAGCTGGCATTGACCCTGAACGGCCAGCTGGCCGAAGGGCAGGCCGATGTGCGTGCCGTGCTGAAACCGCTCGACCGGATGCCGTTGCACAGCCTTCATGCCCGCATCGCCGATGCCGACCTGCGTCGCTTCGCGGCGGCCGGCCAGCTGCCGGAGACGGGGCTGGATCTGGATCTGGACATCGAGCCAGAAGCCGGACGCACGAACCACTGGCAGGGACAGATCCGGCTGGCCAACCGTCTGCCTGGGCCACTGGCCGAACAGCGCTTGCCGCTTCGCCTGTTGCGTACGGGGCTGGCCTTCAACGTGCCCAGTCCCGAGTTGTGGCCCGATTTCTTCATCCGTCTGCAGAACCTGTCGCTGAACCTGCCTGCGAGCCAGCTGGCGCTCAGCGACGCCACGCCGGGCAAGACCGTGCCTCGGGCCGATGCCCGGATCACGGGCTTTCTCGAAGCCTGGCCTGGCAGGCCGATGCAGTTGCCGGGTGCGTCCCTGCCGACGCTGAAAGGGGATCTTAAAGTGAACGGGCTGGATCTGGCGCCACTGGTCGCTTCGCTGCCTGCCACCGCGCTGGCCGGTCAGATCCAGGTCGATGCCCAGCAGTTCATGGTCAATCTGGTGCAGACAGCTGCCCAGATGAAAGCCCTGCTGCCCGCCCATCTGCATGGACTGGCCGATGAGGCGCAGGTACGCCTGACCGGTACGCTGGATGACGAGTGGCTGAGGCTTCGCGAGATCCGGGCCCATCTGGGAGAAAGCCGCTTCACTGGCGGGGGGCAGGTGAGCGTCAAGCCGCCACACGATCTGCGCGTGGGCGGCGGCTTGCGAAATGTCGAGCTGGCGCGCTGGTTGCCGGCGGACATCGGGATCGACCCGGCCTGGCGGCAAGGCAGCATCGGGGCCGACTGGCTGGTCAGCGGCCTTCTGATGGCGCCGGATGGACATCAGTTGCAGCTGCGGCTGGACACGATCGACAGCGTGGTCGCAGGACAGCCGCTCGAGGCCAGTCTGCGCCTGTCGCCCGTGCTGAAACCCGATTGGCAGCCAGTGGCGCTCAAGGATGTGACGCTGCGACTGGCCCATGGGCAGGCCAACCAGATTCAGGCCCGGGGAGCCCTGGGTCGTTCCCAGGATCGACTGATGATCGATGTCCAGCTGAACCGTCTGGCTGCCCTCGACCAGCGAGTGGCAGGTCGGGTGTCATTGCAGGGCGAGTTGCAGGGCCGGTTGGACGACCTGATGGCCAATGCCCGAATGCAGGCAGCCGGCTTTGGGCTGCAGCTGCCCGACGCCGAAGGCCAGCCGCAGAAGGTCGCGGCCTTCAAGGCGCTGAAGCTCGACCTGCAGGCACCGCTCAACCTGCTCAGACCCAACCGCCAGGAACAGTCGGTCATGCTGATGCTGGGCGTGCAGCAGATCGAGGCAGCGGGTCAGCAGATCGACGGGCTCAGCCTGAACCTGCAGGGCCGGCCCAGCGAGCACAGGCTCGCTCTGGTGCTCGAGCAGGGCAGGGACCGTGTGCAGCTCGATGCCATCGGCGCCATCCGCGAGCCGGCCAGCGGGCCGCAGTGGCAGGGCGAGCTCGACCTGTTCGACCTCAGTGGTCGCCTGTCCGTCCGTCTCAATGACCCGGCGCCGTTGACAGTGGATGCCAGTCGTCTTGACCTGGGCGCGCTGGACATGAACGTCCTGGGTGGCAAGCTGCGGCTCGATCGGCTGAAACTCGACTGGAGCGGGCCGTTGCAGTTCGATACTGAAGGCTCCCTGGACGGGCTGGTGGCCGTGCAGCTGCGAGAGCTGCTCGAAACGGACACCGCCCGTAATCTCGATCTGCTGCGGGATCTGCGCGCCGACGCGGTCTGGAAACTGAAAGGCCAGGGTGCCGACAACCTGAACGGAGAGTTCAGGATGGGCATTCGTGAGGAAGTGAGCGGTCACAAACAGGCGAGATTGGGCTTGCGTCAGGGCAACGGGGCCGTCATCCGCTTCAAGGGCCGCCAGCTGGATGGCAAGCTGCGGCTGGATTTTCCTAGCATCTCGCTGGCCAACATGTTCCTGGGCTCCGACCTGTCCGTGGATGGTCGCCTGACCGCCGATGGCAGCGTCACCGGCACGCTGGATCAGCCGAAGGTCGATCTGACGCTGTCCGGTGAGGCGCTGACCGTCCTGCAACGATCGGCCGGCATGCGCCTGTCGGGTGGCGTGCTCGATGCCCGCGTCAATGACGACGGTCTGATCCTGAAGACGCTGCGCTTCCAGTCCGGCGAGGGCAGCCTGAGCCTGAAGGGGGCTGCCCGGCTGGTCGAGCGTCCCGGCATGAAGAAGGGTGCCTCCGTGGATGAGCTGGAGGTAGCCGCCCGCAAGAAGCCGGGCGCTGCCACACAGCCCTCGGTGCTGCCGATGGATGGGCGCTTCGATGTCGTGCTCGATCGCTTCCGCATTCCGGTGGGGCCTGGCCAGCGTGTCACGGTCTCGGGCCAGACCCAGCTGACCAGTTCGGCCAGGGGCCTCGTGCTGGGCGGGGGGCTGAAGGTCGATGAGGGGCTGATCGAGATCCAGGGCTCGGCTGCGCCCAGCCTCCCCCCGGACATCCAGATTTCGGGTGTGACGGTAGCGAAGGACGCACAGGCCGGGGAGAACGATACGGAAGAGACCCTGAGGATCGCCTCCAATCTGGGCGTGGACCTGGGTGAGCAGTTGCGTGTGACAGGGCTCGGGGTGAACGCCCGCCTCGGGGGGCAGCTGACACTGGTCGGCTTTCTGCCCGGTGAGCCGAAACTGACCGGTGCCGTGCAGGTGCTCGACGGCAGCTATGAAGCCTACGGCCAGAACCTGAAGATCACGAAGGGTTTCGTCCGTTTCAACGGCCCGATCGAGAATCCGTCGCTGGACATCGAGGCCAAGCGCCCGTTCCTGCCCGTGGAAGTGGGTATCTCGGTGACAGGTCAGGTGGCGGCGCCCCAGGTCACGCTTATCTCGAAGCCCTCCATGCCGGAGACGACGAAGCTGTCGTGGCTGGTGCTCGGCGTGCCCCCCGAGCAGGCGGGCGGTGCGGCCCAGATGCTGGCGCTGCAGCAGGCAGGCACGGTGTTGCTGGGCGATGATGGTGCCCACTCCCCGTCCATTGCCGAGCGTCTGGGGCTGGACGTGCTGAACTACGGCTATGCCTCCGACACCGGGGTGGAGCAGGGCCTGCAGGAAACGCTGGCGCCGAAGGGGCTGCTGGGCAGCTCATCGGGCCAGGACGACAACGCCGAGACGGGCGTGGTCTCGCTGGGCAAGCGCATCAACGACCGGCTGTTCGTGTCCTACGAAAAAGGGGTCAAAGGTGTCTGGAGCCTGTTGCGCATCCAGTACACGCTGGGAAGGGGCTTCGTCCTGCGGGCGCAGACTGGCAGTGACAACTCGGTCGACGTGCTCCGTTCGATAAGCTTCGACTGAAAGGAAGGGCAGGGGAGGGGGGAGCCAACGGCCGCCCCTGTCGAGTGCTTGTCCCACGCTGACAGGTGATGGGTGATGGGTGATGGGGGGGCGCGCGGCGCGATTGACCCTGAGGCTGGCACGCCTACCCGGCATGGGTTCATAATCCAACGTTTGTGATCCACGGGAGCAACCGTTCAAGCCATGGGCGTATACATCGAGGCCAAGGTACTGACCGTCCACCACTGGACGGATCGTCTTTTCAGTTTCACCACCACGCGTGACATGGCGTTGCGCTTCAAGAACGGTCACTTCACGATGATCGGTCTGCCGCCCGAAGAAGAAGGCCGGCGCCCGATCATGCGGGCCTACAGCATCGCCAGCGCCAACTACGAAGAGCATCTGGAGTTCCTCAGCATCAAGGTGCCGGATGGCCCGCTCACCTCGAAGCTGCAGCACATCAAGCCCGGAGACACGATCTATGTCGGCCGCAAGCCCACCGGCACGCTGGTGCTGGATTACCTGCTGCCAGGCAAGCGTCTGTGGCTGCTGTCCACCGGCACCGGCCTGGCCCCCTTCCTGAGCGTGGCCCGTGACCCGGAAACCTACGAGCGCTACGACCAGGTCATCGTCGTGCACGGCGTGCGTGAAGTGGCCGAGCTGGCCTACTATGATCTGTTCACGAAGGATCTCTTCGAGCACGAATACCTGGGCGAGATCGTGCGCGACAAGCTGCATTACTACCCCACCGTCACCCGCGAGCCCTTCCGCAACCAGGGCCGGATCACCACGCTGATCGACAACGGCAAGCTGAACGCCGACCTGGGCATGCCGGCCTTCAACCGCGAGGAAGACCGCATCATGATCTGCGGCAGCCCCGACATGCTGCGTGACCTGAAAGCCATGTTCGAGCAGCGAGGCTTCATCGAGGGCAACACCTCGACCCCGGGTGACTTCGTGATCGAACGGGCCTTTGCGGAGCAGTGAGCGGGCATCGGCCTGCCGCCATGCCGCCATGTCAGAGGGGGCGCCTTCGGGCGCCTTTTTTCGTGGAGGAAGGTCTTCAGCGCCGCATGGGAGAAGGGCTGCAGCATCTGGATGAGAGCGCCTTGGCGCCCTGGATGACTGGCGCTGCCCCTTGCCTCGTCGGCTGAATACTTGCCGCTTGAGAGCAGGTGTAATACGATATTTATTACCCGTCGGGGCGTATTCATCATGTCAGGGAGGCGCATCCACCATGACCACGACCGTCAAGCTTTCTCCCGAACTGGAGCAGCAGTTGCGCCAGCGCTGCGCACAGGAAGGGCGCTCGATCAGTGAATTGATGCGGGATGCCCTCAGTGCCTATCTGCAACAGGCGCCGGCTGCCACGCCCTCGGCTTTCAGCCTTGGAGAGGATCTGTTCGGGCGGCACTTTGGCCCGGGCGATCTGTCGACGGCCCGCCGGCGTCATCTGGCCGATGTCTGGGAAGACAAACATCGGGAAAAGAAGCGGCCAGCGCCTGAAAGGGGGATGTGATGAGGGCTTTCGTTTCAGGGTGTGAGCATCAGAAGGTCTCTGAACCACGTCCCGGAGGTTTCGGTCGCGTGCAAGGCCAGGTGCTGGTGGATTCCGGCCCGCTGCTGGCCCTCTTCGATGGCGCCGATCAGTGGCATCAGACCGTCCGGTCATGGCTGGCTTCAAACCCGGATGTCCGCCTGCTCAGTACCTGGCCTGTCCTGACGGAAGTCTGTGCCTTGCTGGCCCGTCGTATCCACAATCAGGCGGCACTGGATTTCCTGTCGTGGGTCGAGCGGGGTGCTGTCCAGTTGGATAGTCCTGCCGACACCAGCCTGTCGGCCATGCGTCGCATCGCCTTGCGCTTTGCCGGTCTGCCACTGGATCTGGCCGATGCGTCGATCGCCGAAGCAGCGGCACGACTTGGCATCAACCGCATTCTCAGTATCGACCGTGACTTCGATGTCTATCGCGATGCACGAGGGCGGGCATTGCTCAATGTGTTGCGGTAATTTTCCTTGCTTGCCATGACGGGCAAACCGGCCGAGTCCGATTCTTTCAAGCCACCAACATCGTGGCCCGGATCCTGCTGCCTCTGATGCGCCACGCGAAGCAGGAAAGAGCCCGTGTCTACGGCCACAGCGTGCAGGGGCTGCTGACGCTGGAACCCGATCCCGAGTTGCAGCGCAAGTACCTGGATCTGATAGACAGCGCATTGCATTCCTCTGACAGCCCTGCTGCCGACCGATAGGCCTGGTACTCGGCCGGCCGCAGCCCATACCGGGCCAGCACGCCTTCATGCCGGCGACGCAGTTCCTCGATGATCAGTGCCTGTACCGATGCCTGTTCGGCTTCCGGTACCTGTGCCTGTACCGTTTTCCGGATGAAAGGGAGGGGGTCCTGCAAACCCTGGGTGACAATCCCGTGAATGCTCGTCTTGATCAGTTTTCCCCAGGCCAGACGCAAGGGATCAGGTTCGGCCAGACCCTGACGGATGGCCAGATATTCCTGTGCAGACCGCTGATAGGCCCAGACGTAGAGGTCGCGCAGCAGCTCGATGGCTGCCTTGTGATTCAGGATCATCTGGGTTTCGATGGCCGCCTTGCCAACGGCTGCCTTGCCATGGGTGATCAGCTCGAGGGTGTCGAGGCGGGTGTAGGTATTGCCTTCCAGGTGACTGGAGGCCCACGACAGGTCGATCAGCAGACGGTTGAGGATCGCCCGGCTATGGGTGCCGGCGGCCCGATGGATGTCGGGTGTCCTGCCGGTCTGGTGCAATTGCCGGCGTAAGGGCTCGGGAAGGTAGAAGGTCTGGTTGGGCTGGTAACTGTCGAGGAAGTCCCGTTGATAGCCGACGGGTGTGCGCTGACTCAAAGGCTGATCGATGTAAGCCAGAATGTCCCGGCTATCGGCCGACAGGGGAAGGCCGAAAGGAAAAGTCTGATCCGGATCCGTCGGGCGGGATGCCGGTCGTGTGGATGGACTACTGGCACGATGATAGCGGCGTGAGCGGCCTTCGCCGGTCGCTTGGATCTCGCCACAACTGCGCCCCCGATGACAGGGGACATGACTGCGAGTGCCAGATCTTGCGAACAGGGCTGCCGCCCTCGGACTGAGCCCTTCGCCTGTCCAAAAACCCACAATGCCCCCGCCGTCCGGCAGCCCGCCTGACAGATCATGCCGCTCCCTGCGACCGCCGATCCATCGGGGGCCATGTCCCGGCTTGTCCTTGGGATACTCTGAACAGGTTCACAACGACTGTCGCTCGCTGTCCGGCTGCATGCCGGGACAGATAGAACTGCCGCCGGAAGGCTGGTGCCAGCGCGAGAGGCGGTCGACAACGATGACCGGGGAATCATGATGGAAGGGCGGGTTTTTCGATGGGGGATTGCTGCTTGGCTGTCCGCGTTGCTGGCAGGGGGCATGGTGTGGCCCGTGCAGGCCGAGGAAGATGGCTGGGCAGCGCCTGCCGACATCGACTGGTTTGGTGACAAGGCTGCCACCGGTTCGTCAGCCCAGGCGCCTGCACGGCCAGGGTCGTATCCGTCGGCCTCGCAGAGGCAGGATGCCGGGGCCAGTGAATGGCAGGCCGCGTCGCTGGCCTCCTCCAACCCGCGCCATGAAGGTCAGCAGGCGGATCAGTTCAGCAAACATGCCATCTGGCGCGTCACGCTGCCTGCGGCCGGCACCTCGATCTGTTATGACTTCGACAGCACCAGCGTGGTGCCCGATTGCAAGGGCTCGACCTGGGATCTGAAACTGCAAAGCGGGCGTCGGGTGCTGATGCTGACCAACAGCGGCGCCAATGGGCAGGGGCGGGCCGGGGTCTATGCGCCTCATGCCGATGCGACACGTGCCGGGATGCACCCCTGGAAGACGCTGCTGCGCTGGAAGTCGGCCAACCATGACCCGGAAGGTCGGCTGGTGCCTGATCATCTTTTCGCGCAGGATAGGCTGCTCAGTGCCTTCAGTGGCAGGAACCGCATCCGTTCGGCCATCTTCGAGCATGCGTTGGCTGGCTCCCGATTGCCGCACGATCAGCGTTTTTATCCCAGCTATCGGGTGTTTCTGGTCAACAGCGACGTGCGCAACACCGGGCTGGAAGGCAACGAGCAGGCGCCGGTCTTCGCCTTGCAGGTCATCGGCTACTATGGCGACTCGGGTCATGATGAAGGGCACGTCCAGCTACGCTGGGTCGATCGTCGCGCGCCGGCCAATCTGCGCCAGGCCACCATCGATTCCTCGCGCGGCTGGGTCTATCTCGATCTTGCCACCGGAAAAAGCTCCAACGTGGATGACGGCCATTGGCACATCGCTTTCAAACAGCACCATGTGCGCCTGCGTGGGGGAGATTCGGCCAGGGGCAAGGGCGGCCGGGTCGGCGGCATGATCGGGATGACCTCGCCCCGTCTGTACGATATCAGCGGGCGCCCGAAGGCCACGGCGCTGATGAATGCCCAGCCGGATGATTTTCTGGCAGATCTCACTTCGCGAGATCTGGATCTGACCCCTGGCAACTGGATGCTGGATCGTGTTGAATCCAGCCTGTCGCCTCGCCTGATGATGACGGTCGGGGGCAGTCTCGATTTTGGCTGGTACGTCGAGCAGCCTGCCGCCGGCCAGACCCATGCCGCCGGTCTGCCAGCCGTGGCTGGCCTGCGGCGGGCGATGCCTGAGCGGGGGGCGCTGGTGCGCAGCGCCGAAGGCAATAGCTATGCCCGCGTTCAGCTTCGCAGCATCGATTATCAGGATCCGGGCGATCCCCAGTCGCCTCAGACCTGGACCTTCGATCTGGCGATTCAGCCTGCCGCGTCGGAGTGAGCCCAAGCTCCTGGAACGACGAAAGCCTCCCGAAGGAGGCTTTCGTCGTTGACGACCCTTGATCAGGGCCGCCTGTCGGGTACTGATGACCTCAGCCATCAGCACGACCGCAGAGAAGATTGATCCGCGGGGATCGACTTAGAAATAAAAGCGCAGTCCAGCGGACACTTCGTGAGCGTAAACGTCGGAGGTCATCCGGTTGTAGCGGTAGCCGAAGTCCAGCACCATGTCGCTGCTGAGCTTGTAGCCGACACCGGCGATCAGGCCGTAACCGAGTTTGGTCTCGCTGTCGGAATTGCTGCTGCGACGGCCGGCAACGCTGATGCCTGCCTCGGACTTGATCTTGTTGATGGCCAGGCGGCCGCCCACATACGGCTCGAAGGCGCTGTCCGGGTTCTCGAAGTCATAGATGGCGGCCAGACCAAAGCCCGAAGCCTTGACACTGGCGTCGGCACTGATGCCGTCTTCCGACACGGAATCCTTCAGCTGCTTGTAATGGGTGTAGTCGACGGCCACGCGCAGCGCGCCCATGTCGGTGCCCAGCGAGAGGCGCGGCATGAAACCGGAATCCTTGTAGGCATTCTTGATGCTGCGGCCGGCCTCACGGATGTGGAAGGTGTCGCTGTTGTCGACCTTCAGGTTGCCCAGGCCGAGATCACCCTGAAAGTACATGCCCTGCTGAGCCGAAGCAGCAGCAGAAAAGCTCAGGGCAGAGGCGGTGGCGATAGCCAGGAACAGTGATTGTTTTTTCATGATGATGAGATGATCAGCGCTGACGAAAAGGAGCCTGAAGATCGACGGTTGAAGGTTGAAAGATCAGGCGCCCCATAAAGCGGAGAACATCATACAAGTCTGAGGGGACACTAATGTTTCATAATGTTTCAAGAGGGGGGGGGGTAGTTGTTGTACAACTGTAAACGGCGGGTATTTGGGCCGCTTGCGGGGTCAGAAGGCAGGTTAATGATAATTATTTGATATAAATAGACTTTTCCATGACAAGCGCTCGGTGCTCGATTGCAGCCGCGACTTTCCTGGCGCCCAAGCTCCCAGGGATGTGCTGAGCATGTCCCGTGAGGCGGCGTGTTCCTTCTTCAACCCGCTCATCCGCTCGGCGCCGTCCGTCGGTCAAGACCGGGCAGATGAGCGGTCGATGCGCGGTGGATGGGGTGTTGTCGATTCTGGAAAAGCCTTTGCGGGCAGTGACTTGGAGGGCTCCTGAGGGTATGGACTGGCGCGACGGGGGGTGAAACGATCAAGGTCTGTAACACTTTCCGTAGTGTCAAGGAGGGGCTCTGGCGCTACATCTTGTGTCGTCAGCGGACATGGGCACCAGATTTTGGGTACAATGCGCTTCATCGAGGTTCTTCGGGGCGCAAGCCCTGCGGATGAAAAGGGAAGCGGGGTGCGCGGGCAGGTTCAACCAGACCAGAACCCGCCAGTCAGGCGACCAGCCTCGATGAAGGGTCAGTCCGCGGATGCGTCCGGCCGGCTGACATTGGCATCAACCATGCCGTGGGCATGGCGGCATGTCGGGGTGGCATGTGGCACGTTGGCGCCGGATGCTGCCCTGTTTCCGCCCATGACCGCAGCGCCTCTTCCTCTACACAGGCCATGACCGTCACCGTCTACTCCAAACCTTCCTGCGTTCAATGCACGGCCACCACGCGTGCCCTCGATGCCAAAGGCATCGCCTACAGTGTGGTCGATCTCACCCAGGATGCCGTGGCGTTGGCCGAAGTGACTGCACTGGGTTATCGGCAGGCACCGGTCGTCATCGCTGGTGATGCCCACTGGACTGGTTTCCGCCCCGACATGATCGGCCGCCTGGCGGCCTGATGCAGGGTTTTCCTGCCGTCCAGGCTTCCGGGCTGCTTCCGGGGGCGCTGTCTGCCTCGCTGGCGGCGCCCTCCGTCGCTGTCTGCCGTCCCGTCGACCGAGTCTCCGGATCGCACACCATGGGTGAACTGATCTATTTTTCTTCCGCTTCCGGCAACACCGAGCGTTTCATCGAGCGTCTGGGAATCGAGGCGGCGAGAATTCCGATCTCGCCCAGACAGCCGATGCCCGAGCCTTCCCGTCCCTTCGTGCTGGTCTGCCCGACCTATGCGGATGGGCAGGGCAGGGGGGCGGTGGCCAAACAGGTGATCCACTTTCTGAACGATGCGCGCCGGCGTGCGTTGCTGCGGGGGGTCATTGCCAGCGGCAACCGCAATTTTGGTCATCTGTTCGCGCATGCGGGCCGGGTCATCGCCGAGAAATGTCAGGTGCCGCTGCTGTACCGTTTCGAGCTGGCCGGCACCGATACCGATCTGATCCGGGTGCGAACGGGATTGCGACGCTTCTGGGCCGAAGCCGGCGTGTCGGCCCCCGCGCCGGCCCAGACACTGCAGGCCGAGTCCGAGGCGTGCGCTGCTGCACATCGCTTTCCCGGCGTACCGGTCTCCGCTGCCCTGACAGGCGCGCCGGTCAGCTGAGTTTCTTCGGGCGCGTTTGCGGTGCCGGTGTATCCGGACGCGCCTTTCGTGCCAGATGTGCCAGGCAGGGCCGAGCCATCCGGCCTTCACGGCTGGTCGCCGGCCTGGCCCAGGGGCCAGGCACGTCCCATCGATTCCTCAATCTTCTGCTCCCATGAAAGACGATGCTTTTCAGGACGAGGCCAAGCCCTCGCTCGACTATCACGCGCTGAATGCGATGCTGAATCTCT
>JAUMZD010000031.1 GCA_030528325.1 Lautropia sp.
TTCATGTGTAGACAGGCGCCGCAAGTGGTCTACGAGCTGGAGCACTTCGGCATGCCTTTCGACCGGAACGCCGATGGCACCATCTACCAGCGTCCCTTCGGTGGCCACACGGCCAACCTCGGCGAAAAGCCCGTCCAGCGCGCCTGTGCCGCCGCAGACCGTACCGGCCACGCGCTGTTGCACACCCTCTACCAGCGCAATGTCCGTGCCCGCACCACCTTCTTCGTCGAGTGGATGGCGCTCGACCTGATCCGTGACGCCGATGGCGACGTCGTGGGCGTGGTCGCGCTGGAAATGGAAACCGGCGAGGTGATGATCCTGGAAGCCAAGGTGACGGTTCTGGCCACTGGTGGCGCCGGCCGGATCTGGCAGGCTTCCACCAACGCCTACATCAACACCGGTGACGGTCTGGGCATGGCGGCCCGTGCCGGCATCCCGTTGCAGGACATGGAGTTCTGGCAGTTCCACCCTACGGGCGTGGCCAACGCAGGCGTGCTGATCACCGAAGGCGTGCGAGGCGAGGGCGGCATCCTGCTGAACAAGGACGGCGAACGTTTCATGGAACGCTATGCGCCGACGCTGAAGGATCTGGCGCCGCGTGACTTCGTCTCCCGCTCGATGGATCAGGAGATCAAGGAGGGCCGCGGCTGCGGTCCGCAGGCCGATTACGTGCTGCTGAAGCTCGATCACCTCGGCGCCGACAAGATCCTGAAGAAGTTGCCGTCGATTCGCGAGATCGCGATCAAGTTCGCCAACGTCGATCCGATCAAGGAGCCGATCCCGGTCGTGCCGACCATCCACTACCAGATGGGCGGCATCCCCACCAACTATCATGGGCAGGTCGTGGTGCCCAAGGGGGGCAATGCTGCCACCGTGGTCAACGGCCTGTACGCCATCGGTGAGTGCGCCTGCGTGTCGGTGCACGGTGCCAACCGTCTGGGCACGAACTCGCTGCTCGACCTCGTGGTGTTCGGTCGTGCCGCTGGCAACCATATCGTCAACGCCGGTTTCAAGAACGGCCAGCACAAGCCGCTGCCGACCAACGCTGGCGATGCCTCGCTGGCCCGGGTGGCCCGCCTGGATGGCTCGACCTCCGGTGAACGCACGCAGGACGTGGCCGGCGACATCCGTCGCGACATGCAGGCCCATTGCGGCGTGTTCCGTACCTCCGCACTGCTCTCCGAAGGGGTCGGCAAGATCCTCGAGCATGTCAAGCGCGCGAAGCATATCCATCTGCGCGACAAGTCACAGGTCTTCAACACGGCCCGTGTCGAGGCGCTGGAACTGGACAACCTGATCGAAGTGGCCCAGGCCACCATCGTGTCGGCCGAAGCCCGCAAGGAAAGTCGTGGCGCCCACGCGCACAGCGATCATCCCGAGCGTGATGACGTCAACTGGATGAAACACACGCTCTGGTATTCGGAAGATGGTCGTCTCGAATACAAGCCGGTCAACCAGAAGCCGTTGACGGTCGAGACCTTCAAGCCGAAACCGCGGACCTTCTGATCCCGCGCTTCAACATTCTTCCGTCTTGGCACAGCCGGTGCCTTCAGGTGCCGGCGCAAACCGAACAAAGGACATCATGGCCCCAACCACCCGGAAAATGAAGTTCTCCATCTATCGCTATGACCCGGACAAGGATCAGAAGCCGTACATGGAGGATATCGAGGTCGAGCTGCTGCCGACCGACAAGATGCTGCTCGATGCGCTGATGCGCATCAAGTCCACCGCCGACGATGCACTGGCCTTCCGCCGCTCCTGCCGTGAAGGCGTCTGCGGCTCCGATGCCATGAACATCAATGGCAAGAACAGCCTGGCATGTATCACCAACCTGAATGACCTGACCGAGCCGGTCGTGCTGAAGCCGCTGCCGGGCCTGCCCGTCATCCGCGACCTGATCGTCGACATGACGCAGTTCTTCAAGCAGTACGAATCGATCAAGCCTTACCTGATCAACGACACGCCGCCGCCGGAGAAGGAGCGTCTGCAGTCGCCCGAAGACCGCGAAGAGCTGGACGGCCTCTACGAGTGCATCCTGTGTGCCTGCTGTTCGACCTCCTGCCCGTCGTTCTGGTGGAACCCGGACAAGTTCGTCGGCCCGGCCGGCCTGCTCGCGGCCTATCGTTTCATCGCCGATACCCGCGATCAGCACACGAACGAGCGTCTGGACAACCTCGAAGATCCGTATCGCCTGTTCCGCTGCCACACCATCATGAACTGTGTGGACGTTTGCCCGAAGGGGCTGAACCCCACACGGGCCATCGGCAAGATCAAGGAACTCATGGTGCGCCGCACCGTCTGATCGCCAGTCGGAGAGATCGTCAATGTCCGATATCAGCCAACATCCGGCGAACGACCCCGACTCCGTCGGGGCTGCCCGCTACCGGCGACTGCGCTGGCGTTGCCGGCGGGGTCTGCTCGAAAACGACATTCTGCTCAACCGCCTGCTGGACAAGCGTTCCGAGAGCGGCTTTCAGGAGCCGGAAATCGCCGCGCTGGATCAGTTGCTGGATCTGACCGACCCCGAGCTGCTCGATCTGATCCTGGGGCGCAAAATGCCCCAGGATAGTCTGAATTCGCCTGAGGTCGTTGCGCTATTGGAGGAAATCCGGGGGTTGTAAGCCCAGGTTTCCTCTGTCAGATGCGTTAGACTTTGAGTGGATGGACATGGAGGGTCGTCCAAGTGTCGGGGTCAGGCCCGCACGAAGGGGCGACCTGCTGGAATCGTTTCCGTTGAGACAAGGAAGAAGCCTGTAATGATTAGCAAACCTGCCTATACTGCCACGCTGTCGTTTTCGGACGGTTCCACCGGCGCCGAATTTCCCGTCTACCAGGGTACGACCGGCCCGGATGTCATCGACATTCGCAAGCTGTATGGCACCACCGGTAAATTCACGTTTGACCCAGGCTTCATGTCCACCGGGGCTTGCGAATCCGCCATCACCTACATCGATGGCGACAAGGGCGAGCTGTTGTACCGCGGTTACCCCATCCAGGATCTGGCCGAGCATTGCGACTACCTCGATGTCTGCTATCTGCTGCTGAAAGGGGAGCTGCCCACCCCTGAACAGAAGACCGACTTCGACTACAACATCACGCATCACACGATGCTGCACGAGCAGTTCACCCGGTTCTTCCAGGGATTCCGGCGTGACGCCCACCCGATGGCCATTCTGGTGGGCAGTGTGGGCGCTCTGGCCGCCTTCTATCACGACTCGCTCGACATCACCAATCCCGAGCACCGCCACATCTCGGCCATGCGCCTCATCGCCAAGATGCCGACGCTGGTGGCCACCGCTTACAAGTACTCGAAGGGCATGCCGCCGGCGTATCCGCGCAACAAGTACACTTACGCGGCCAACCTGATGCACATGATGTTCAGCACGCCGTGTGATGACTACGTGCCTAACGAAGTGCTTGTTCGCGCGCTGGATCGCATCCTGATCCTGCACGCCGATCACGAGCAGAACGCCTCGACCTCGACCGTGCGTCTGGCCGGCTCGTCGGGTGCCAACCCGTTCGCCTGCATCGCGGCCGGTATCGCCACGCTGTGGGGCCCCGCTCACGGTGGTGCCAACGAGGCCTGCCTGGTAATGCTGGAAGACATCATGAAGCAGGGCGGCGTGGCCAAGATCGGTGAGTTCATCAGCAAGGTCAAGGACAAGGAGTCGGGCGTCAAGCTGATGGGCTTCGGCCACCGGGTCTACAAGAACTACGATCCGCGCGCCAAGTTGATGCAGGAAACCTGCAAGGAAGTGCTGACCGAGCTGAATCTTCAGGACGATCCGCTGTTCAAGCTCGCCATGGAGCTGGAGCGCATCGCGCTGGAAGACGACTACTTCGTGTCGCGCAAGCTGTATCCGAACGTCGACTTCTACTCCGGCATCGTGCAGCGTGCGATGGGCATTCCGACCAGCATGTTCACCGCCATCTTCGCGCTGGCCCGTACCGTGGGCTGGATCGCTCAATGGAACGAGATGATCGCCGACCCGGATCAGAAGATCGGCCGTCCGCGTCAGCTCTACGTCGGCCAGACCAGCCGCAAGATCACGACGCCTTCCACGCGCGGCATCCACACGATCGACTGAGCCCCCCGCTGGTGTCTGACATCAGGCCTGATGCCGCATGGCTTCAGCGCCTGCTGTCGGATCCTGCCGGAAGAAGGATCGACAACGCTCTGTTCCGGGCTTTCCGGACAGGGCGTTTTTCATTGGGTCTGACAGACACTTTTGAGCGAGGGTTGAGCATGTTTCCCACTCATCCGGGAAAGACGGGCGCGGAACCGGATCATCGATCGGCTGATGCGCAAACGAGGGACTCCCGGGCAGCGCCCGGTGAAGGAGCTGACAACCAGGAGGTGGGCGCGGATGCGTCGCCGCCGGTTTCTGCCGATCCGGTGCGCCGTGCCATCGAGCAGACTGCCGGCAGTCGCGCCTTTTTCCACCGCCTCGTCCGCTGGTTCATTCCGCGACCGGATGCCGGCAACCTGATCGAGAAGCTGGTTCTGCTGTTCTCCCGCGTGGCGGTAGCGCTCAGCACGATCGGCCTGCTGGTGGGAGGCTGGATCTCGATGGAGCGTTATCAGGCCAGAATGGCCGCGAAGGCCGAGGCCGAGGCCGAGGCTGTGGCGCCATCCGATGCCCAGCCGACGGATGGGTCGCAAGCGCGCTGAATACACGACCCGGATGGGTGCAGGAGTTGCCGGTTTTTGACAGAATATCGACGGGGACACCGACCGCTCCGGCATGCCGGAGCGGCACGGTTCATTCGTCGCAACGGGGTCGGCAAACTGCAGGCGCCGGATCTTCCTTGCATCGATCTGCCTGTTGCGGGCAGCAGCCCTTCGACCTGAACAAAGGAGTGAGTGCTTCATGAGCGCAGTTTTGATATTGGTAGTCGGGCTGGCCTGTCTGGCAGTCGGCTATTTCGTCTATTCGAAATTCGTGGCCAGCAAGATCCTGAAGCTGGACCCTGATTTCGTGACCCCCGCCCACGAGGTGAATGATGGTGTGGATTACGTGCCCACCAACAAGTACGTGTTGTGGGGGCACCATTTCACCTCCGTGGCCGGCGCCGCACCCATCGTCGGCCCGGCCATTGCCGTCATCTGGGGCTGGGTGCCGGCCTTCGTCTGGGTCGTGCTGGGCACGATCTTCCTCGCCGGCGTGCATGACATGGCCGCCATCTGGGCCAGTGGCCGCAACAAGGGTCTGTCGATCGGTGGCATTGCCGGGCGTGTGGTCAATGCGCGCACGCGCAGCCTGTTCATGGTCGTCATCTTCCTGCTGCTGCTGATGGTCAACGCCGTGTTCGCGGTGGTGATCGCCGCCATGATGATCAAGACGCCGTCTTCGGTGCTCCCTGTCTGGGGCGCCCTGGTGGTGGCCTTCATCATCGGCCAGTGCATCTATCGCTTCAAGATGAACCTGCTGTGGGTGTCCATCATCGGTGTGGCAGCGCTCTACACGCTGATCTACCTCGGTCCGATCTATCCGCTGGCCATCCCCGAGAACATGCTCGGCCTGCCGACCAACGCCTGGTGGATCCTGCTGCTCTTCATCTATGCCGCCATCGCCTCGCTGCTGCCGGTCTGGATGCTGCTGCAGCCGCGTGACTACATCAATGGTCTGCAACTTTTCGTTGGCCTGATCGTGCTCTATACCGCGATCTTCCTCGTCAACCCACAAGTGGTTGCACCGGCCATCAATGAGAACGTGCCAGCCGGCACGCCGCCGATCATGCCGCTGCTGTTCGTGACGATCGCCTGCGGCGCCATCTCGGGTTTTCACGGCCTGGTCTCGACCGGTACGACCTCGAAGCAGGTGAACAAGGAAACCGACAGCCGCTTCGTCGGGTACTTCGGTGCGATGGGTGAGGGCATGCTGGCCCTGGCCGCCATCCTGGCCGCAACGGCCGGTTTTGCCACGCTGGCCGATTGGGAGGCTGTCTACAGCGCCTTCGGCAAGGGTGGCATCGGCGCCTTCATCGATGGCGGTGCCACCATCATGAACCAGGGCATCGGCCTCGATCCGACGCTATCGGCCACGATGCTGACCGTGATGGCGGCGCTCTTTGCCGGCACCACGATGGATACCGGCGTTCGCCTGCAACGCTACATCTTCCAAGAATGGGGCGAAATCTACCAGATCAAGGCCTTCGAGAAGGGCTGGGTTGCCACGATCCTGGCCGTGGGCAGCTGCATGCTGCTCGCCTTCGGCGCGGGCGGCCTGAAAGGTGATGGCGGCATGCTGATCTGGCCGCTGTTCGGCACCACGAACCAGCTGATGGCCGGTCTGACACTGCTGGTGGTCACCGTGATGCTGCTGAAGGCCGGCCGTAAGGTCTGGTTTACGCTGATCCCGATGGCTTTCCTGCTGATCGTCTCGATCATCGCGCTGCTGCTGCAGCTCAAGAGCTTCTACACCGATGGAAAATGGCTGCTGGTCACGCTCGATCTGATCATCCTGGCCTGCTCGATCCTGGTCTCGATGGAGTGCATCTCGGTGCTGAAGCAGTACTGGGGCGGACGGAAGCCCGAACCGGAAGCAGCCTGAGCCCGGGACTTGGCCATGAGCTGGCGTGAGAAAGCAAAGGCCTTCTCGGACGGATTGCATGAGTTCTATCATGCACCCTACCGGCAAACCCTCAGCCGGGCCTATCGCGACGAAAGCGATCTGTTCATGTTGATGGTGTTTGCCGAAAGTCTCGGCATTCCCAATCCGATGACGTACTACACACTGGAGCTCCAGCCGCTGCTGATGGAGGAGTTCCACGAGTGGCACACGCGGATGGGAATGCCGCATTCCCCCCTCGATCGTTTCGGTTGCTGTTGATGGATGCACTGACACAGGCTCTGAAGGACAGGCCACTGATCTTCGTGGGAGGCAAGGGCGGCGTGGGCAAGACCACCCATGCCGCCAGTCTGGCCTGCCGGCTGGCAGGCCTCGGACGAAAGGTTCTGGTGATCTCCACCGATCCGGCACACAGCCTGGGCGATGTGCTGCGGGTTTCGCTCTCGGACAGTATCCAGACGCTGACCAGCCATCTGTCCGCGCTCGAACTGAACCCGCATCAGATGGTCGATCAGCATTTTGCGCAGGTCGAGAAAACCATTGCAGCCTTTGCAAGACCGGAGATGCTGCCCCGGCTCCGTGAGCATCTGGCCGCCGCCAAAAGCTCACCCGGCGCCGAAGAGGCGGCCATGCTGGAGGCGATCTGTCGGCACGTCGTCGATCATCGGCAGGCCGGCTACGATCACCTGGTCTTCGACACGGCGCCTACCGGTCACACGCTGCGGCTGCTCGAACTGCCGAAGATGATGAGCGCCTGGACGGAAGGGCTGCTGGCCCAGCAGGGGCGTCAGCAGCAGTTGCGGGATGCGGCGCTGCCGTTCTGGAAGAAGAGCCAGACGAAGCATCCGATCATGGATGAGATGAAGCATCAGCGATGGCAGCAGGCGCTCGATGTGCTCGAACGCCGCCAGAAGCTCTTCAGCGATGCCGGTCGCCTGCTGGCCGACACGGATCACACGCGGATCGTGCTGGTGATGATCCCGGAAATGCTGCCGCTGGCCGAAACCCGCCGTGCCGTCGAGCAGTTGCACCACTTCAAGCTGCCCTGCGAGCACCTGATCATCAATCAGGTCATGCCCGACATGGCCGATGAAAACCCGTTCTGGCAGCAGCGTCAGGCCAGGCAGCAGGGCATCATCCGACAGATCCAGGCCGATCTGGGACAGCTTCGCCAGTTCTACTACGGTCTGCAATCCGCAGACATCCGCGGCATCGAGGCCTTGACCCGCTTTGGTGAAGACGGGCTGATGGCCGTCGTCTGAGAAGCTTGTTCGTGCCTGCCTGACCCTCTGGCGCTTCTGGCGGCGAAAGGCCCGAAGCAGGGGGCTTGGACGGTGATGACGCCCTTGTGCCCGATAGAATTGCCCTGATCTGTTAAAGATGATGAAAACGGGGGGTCGAGTGGACTACAAGGATTACTACAAGATTCTCGGGGTCTCGAAGGAAGCGAACCCTGACGAGATCAGGAAGGCGTACCGGCGGCTGGCCCGAAAGTATCACCCCGACGTCAGTGAAGAGCCTGACGCGGCGCGGAGGATGGCCGAGGTCAACGAAGCCAACACGGTTTTGTCCGACCCCGAGAAACGGGCCGAGTACGATGCATTGGGCAGTGCCACCCAGTTCGGGCAGGGGGAATTCCGGCCGCCACCAGGATGGGGTTCGGGCCAGGCCCGTGCCGATGGGGATTTCGCCGATCATTTCCGTCAGCAGGGCGCGGAAGAGTACAGCAGCTTTTTCGAGGATCTGTTCGGTCGCGGCCAGCATTTCCGTCGCGCAGGGCCTGCGCCCGACATGCGTGGTTCCGATCAGCACGCCACCATCGAGATGACGGTGCCCGAGAGCTATTCGGGCACGAAACGGGTGCTGCATCTGCGCACGATCGACCTGGATGAGAACGGTCGTGCCGTCGAGCGGACGCGGGAGCTGGAGGTCAGCATCCCGAAAGGGGTTCGCGAGGGGCAGATGATCCGGCTGGCCGGCAAGGGGCAGCCGGGCATCGGCAAGGGACAGCCTGGCGATCTGCTGCTGCAGGTTCGCTTCAGGGAGGACAGACGCTGGCGGACGGAGGGCAAGGACGTGTATCAGCAGATCGTGCTGAGTCCCTGGGAGGCAGCGCTCGGCGCTCCGCTCACCGTCGAGACACTGGCGGGCGGCCTGGAAATCAGCGTGCCGGCAGGAACCCAGTCCGGCCGGAAGCTGCGTCTGAAGGGCAAGGGCCTGCCGGCGAAGACACCAGGCGATCTCTATCTGGTGATCGACGTGAACGCGCCTGCTGCCAGTACCGATGCCCAGCGTGAGGCCTACGAGGTACTCGCCCGGGCCTTTTCCAGCCACGATCCACGCCAGGGAGGCGCCACATGAGCAACAGCCATCCATTCGAAGCGCCAGCCGTCGAAGTGCTGGGCGATCAGAACCTGACCATCGCCCAGCTGGCCAAAGCCTGCCATGTCACCGAGACCTGGGTCGTGCAGCGTGTGCAGGGCGGGGTGGTCTACCTGAATCACCAGGAGGTGGAAAGCCGGCCCGGCGAGGATGTGCAGGCCTGGCGTTTCACCAGCCAGAGCCTGCTGCGCACCCGCCGGATCGCCGATCTGGAACGCATCTTCGACGCCGACCCGGAGCTGGCCGCGATGACGGCGGATCTGATGGAAGAGGTGAAGACCCTGCGACGGCTCGTGCGAAGCCGCCCGTGAGACGACACGGTGCTTGCCCGATGCCGGCTGGGCTGCCGCGAGACGGCTCGCCCGGCATGGCCCCGTCCGCGACAGCGGGGCCGCGACGCAGGCATGCGCCCGTGTCGAGGATGCGGCGTCCGCGTGGACTTGTTCAGCGTATCCTTAACTACTTTTAACGTGATTCGGCGCTCAAAACGGGCCGTTCGACGGCTGTTGCCCTTTTGGTCTACTGGTTATCCAGAGGATCGGATCAATCACGGCGCTGATGGTCGATATGCGGTGCTATTATGGCGCCTCAAGATCAAGTCTCGCTCGGCGGGGCGTTTTGCACCGCCGGTTGCTGCATGCAATCCGTGAAAACCGCGGTTTGTGTGTGTACCGGGCGGATGCCTGGCACAGCTTCGACGAGAAACTCGTTTGATAGGTGAAGCACATGATGAGCGCCTTTCGCTCGAACTCCTATTTGTTCGGCGGCAATGCACCCTTCGTCGAGGAGCTGTATGAAAGCTACCTCAAGAACCCTGGTTCCGTCTCTGACGAATGGCGTGCCTATTTCGACAACCTTCAATCCCTGCCAGCCTCGGACGGCAACCCGGAAACCCGGGACATCGCCCATGCGCCGATCGTGCAGTCCTTTGCCGAGCGTGCCAGGGTCGGTGCCCTGCAGCCCCAGCAGATGGGCGGTGACATCGAATCGGCTCGCAAGCAGATCCATGTCGCCCAGCTGATCGCGGCTTATCGCATCCTGGGATCCCGCCATGCGGATCTCGATCCGCTCAAGCGGCAGGAACGTCCCGACATTCCCGAGCTGGATCCCTCCTTCTACGGTTTTACCGAAGGTGATCACGCCCACATCTATTCCGCAGCCAATACCTTCTTCGGTTTCGACAACGCCCCGCTGCGCGACATCCTGCAGGCCCTTCGGGACACCTACTGTGGATCGATCGGCGCAGAATTCATGCACATGTCAGACCCGGCCGCGAAGCGCTGGATTCAGGAACAGCTTGAATCCGCCCGCGGCCGTTTCGGTTTTGAGGCCGATCAGAAGAAGCGCATCCTTGAGCGCCTGACGGCCGCTGAAGGGCTGGAACGCTATCTGCATACCCGCTATGTCGGCCAGAAGCGTTTTTCGCTGGAAGGTGGTGAGTCCTTCATCGCCGCGATGGACGAACTGATCCGCGAGGGCGGCAAGGGCGGCCTGCAGGAAATGGTGATCGGCTCGGCCCACCGTGGTCGCCTGAACCTGCTCGTCAACGTGCTCGGCAAGATGCCGAAAGACCTGTTCGCCGAGTTCGAGGGCCGTCACGCCGGTGACCTGCCCAGCGGTGACGTGAAATACCATCAGGGCTTCTCCAGCGACGTCTCGACCCCTGGCGGCCCGGTTCACCTGTCGCTGGCCTTCAATCCGTCCCACCTCGAAATCGTGGGCCCGGTGGTCGAGGGCTCGACGAAGGCACGCCAGGTGCGCCGTGGCGATCGCGACGGTTCGGAAGTGCTATCGGTCGTCATCCACGGCGATGCCGCCTTTGCGGGTCAGGGCGTCGTCATGGAAACGCTGAACCTGACCGAGACCCGTGGCTACGGCACGCGTGGCACGGTTCACATCGTCATCAACAACCAGATCGGCTTCACCACCTCCGACGCCCGTGACTCCCGCTCGACGCTGTACTGCACGGATGTCGTCAAGTCGATCGAGGCACCGGTCTTCCATGTCAATGGTGATGACCCCGAAGCTGTCGTGTTCGCCACCCGGCTGGCCTTCGAGTATCGCACCAAGTTCCGAAAGGACGTGGTGCTCGACATCGTCTGCTTCCGCAAGCTCGGCCACAACGAGCAGGACACCCCGTCCGTCACCCAGCCGCTGATGTACAAGCGTATCGGCGCCCACCCCGGCACACGCAAGCTCTACGCCGACCGCCTCGAAGCCCAGGGCGCGATCGAGAAAGGCTATGCCGAGGGTCTGGTCACGGCCTACCGTGATGCCATGGATGCCGGCAAGCACACGGTCGATCCGGTCATCACGAACTACAAGAGCCGCTATGCGGTCGACTGGTCGCCGTTCCTGAACAAGAAGTGGACGGATGCGGCCGACACCGGTGTGCCGATCGCCGAGTTGCGCCGCATCGGCGAAAAGCTCACCGAGGTGCCCGAAGACTTCAAGCTGCACCCGCTGGTTCAGAAGGTCATCACCGACCGCCGTGCGATGGCCCAGGGCGAGATGCCGCTCGACTGGGGCATGGGTGAGCATCTGGCGTTCGCCACGCTCTGCGCCCAGGGCTATCCGGTTCGTCTGTCGGGGCAGGATTCCGGCCGAGGCACCTTCTCGCACCGTCATGCCGTGCTGCATGACCAAAACCGGGAAAAATACGATCAGGGCAGCTACATTCCGTTGCAGTTCGTCTCCGAGGATCAGGCACCGTTCATCGTCATCGATTCGGTCTTGTCCGAAGAGGCCGTGCTCGCCTTCGAGTATGGTTATGCCACGGCCGAACCGAACTCGCTCGTGATCTGGGAAGCTCAGTTCGGTGACTTCGTCAACGGCGCGCAGGTCGTCATCGACCAGTTCATCTCGTCCGGCGAAACCAAGTGGGGCCGTGCCTGTGGCCTGACGATGATGCTGCCGCATGGCTACGAAGGGCAGGGGCCCGAGCACTCGTCGGCCCGTCTGGAGCGTTTCCTGCAGCTCTGCGCCGAGAACAACATGCAGGTGCTTCAGCCCACCACGCCGGCCCAGATCTTCCATGCGCTGCGTCGCCAGCTGATCCGTCCGTTCCGCAAGCCGCTGGTTCTGATGACGCCGAAATCATTGCTGCGTCACAAGGAAGCCGTCTCGCCGCTGAAGGATCTGGCGACCGGCCGCTTCCAGACCGTATTGGGAGACACCTCGGTGGCCGACCCGAAGAAGGTCAAGCGCGTCGTCTTCTGCAGCGGCCGGGTCTATTACGATCTGCTCGCCGAGCGTCGTCAGCGCAAGCTCGATGACGAGGTGGCGCTCGTGCGGATCGAACAGCTCTACCCGTTCCCGCACAAAGCCTTCGAGACCGAGTTCAACCGCTACCCGAACGCCACGCAGATCGTCTGGTGCCAGGATGAGCCGCAGAACCAGGGGGCATGGTTCTTCATCCAGCATCATCTGCAGGACGTGCTGAAGGATGGACAGAAGCTCTCCTATGCAGGTCGTCCGGCCTCGGCATCACCGGCGGTGGGCTATTACGACAAGCACTTCGCCCAGCAGAAGGATCTGCTCGAAGCGGCTTTCAGCTCGACACGTACCAAGGCAGCACGCGATAAGAGCGCCTGATACCGCGCCCTGAGCGGATGCCGGGCTTTGCAGGCCCGGTGTCCTCGCTGCCCGTCTCACCTCATTCATTGAAGATTTTCGGAGTTTCTCCCAAATGGCCCTGATCGAAGTCAAAGTGCCACAACTGTCCGAGTCGGTTGCAGAGGCAACCCTGCTCTCCTGGCACAAGAAAGTTGGCGAAGCCGTCCAGCGTGATGAAAACCTGGTCGACATCGAGACCGACAAGGTGGTTCTCGAACTGCCGGCGCCGTCCGCCGGCGTGCTGACGGAAATCCGCAAGGGTGATGGCGCAACCGTCGTCGCCGACGAGCTGATCGCCATGATCGACACCGAGGCCGCGGCTGGCGCCTCGGCACCGGCTGCCGAGCCGGCAGCGCAGCCTGCTTCGGCTCCTGCCCCGCAGCAGGCTGGTGCACCAGCCAGTGCACCAGCCGCCGCCGGTGGCGTGGCGATGCCCTCGGCCGCGAAGATCCTGGCCGAGAAAGGCATCTCCCCGTCGCAAGTCAGCGGCACCGGCCGTGACGGTCGTGTCACGAAAGCCGATGCGCTGGGTGCTTCGGCGCCTGCCCCTGCCGCACAGCCCTCCGGTCTGCCCGGCATCGCTGCGGCACCGGCTCTGCCGATGGCCAAGACCCCGGTCGACCTGAACCGTGTGCTGGAAGGGCGTGCCGAGCAGCGCGTGCCGATGTCGCGCCTGCGTCAGCGCGTTGCCGAGCGCCTGCTGCAATCGCAGGCCACGAACGCCATCCTGACGACCTTCAACGAGGTCAACATGCAGCCCGTGATGTCGCTGCGCAAGAAGTACCAGGAGCGTTTCGAGAAGGAACACGGCATCAAGCTGGGCTTCATGAGCTTCTTCGTGAAGGCGGCCGTGCACGCACTGAAGAAGTTTCCGGTCGTCAATGCCTCGATCGACGGCAACGACATCGTCTACCACGGCTATTTCGACATCGGTGTGGCCGTCGGCTCGCCGCGGGGCCTGGTCGTGCCCGTCATCCGCAATGCCGACCAGCTGAGCTTCCACCAGATCGAAGAAACCATCGCCGACTTCGGCAAGCGTGCCCAGGCCGGCAAGCTGTCGATCGAAGAGCTGAGCGGCGGCACCTTCTCGATCTCGAACGGTGGGGTGTTCGGTTCGATGCTGTCGACGCCGATCATCAACCCGCCGCAATCGGCCATCCTTGGCGTTCACGCCACGAAGGAGCGCCCGGTGGTGGAAAACGGTCAGGTCGTGATCCGTCCGATCAACTACCTGGCCATGTCCTACGATCACCGGATCATCGACGGCCGCGAAGCCGTGCTGTTCCTGGTGGCCATCAAGGATGCGCTGGAAGATCCGGCCCGTCTGCTGCTCGACCTGTAAGGAGGGATCACCATGTCTCAAGCATTTGATGTCGTGGTGATCGGCGCCGGCCCTGGCGGCTACATTGCCGCCATCCGCGCCGCCCAGCTGGGTTTCAAGGTCGCCTGCATCGAGAAGTGGCTCAATCCGGAAGGCAAGCCCGCCCTGGGCGGTACCTGCCTGAACGTCGGCTGCATCCCGTCGAAGGCACTGCTGGCCTCCAGTGAAGCCTACGAGCAGACGAAGCACGAACTGGACGAACACGGCATCTCGGTGTCGGACGTGAAGCTCAATCTGGGCAAGATGCTCGACCGCAAGGAGACCATCGTCTCCAAGATGACGCAGGGCATCGAGTTCCTGTTCCGCAAGAACAAGGTGACCTGGCTGAAGGGACACGGCAGCTTCACGGGTCGTGAAGGCGATCTGGTCTCGCTCGAGGTCAAGGCCGAGGACGGCAAGACCGAGGCCGTGACGGCCAGGCATGTCATCATCGCCACCGGCTCGAAGGCCCGTCATCTGCCGAACCTCAAGGTCGACAACGTGCTGGTGGCCGACAACGAGGGTGCGCTGTCCTTCGACAGCGTGCCGAAGAAGCTGACCGTGATCGGCGCTGGGGTCATCGGTCTCGAGCTGGGTTCGGTCTGGCGCCGTCTGGGTGCCGAGGTCACGGTGCTGGAGATGCTCCCGTCCTTTCTGGGCG
Source organism: Lautropia sp. (assembly GCA_030528325.1). GTDB lineage: Bacteria > Pseudomonadota > Gammaproteobacteria > Burkholderiales > Burkholderiaceae_E > Lautropia. Next base: position 14,591 of record JAUMZD010000031.1, read on the forward strand.
CCTGCGATCCGGCCATCTCGAAAGAAGCCCAGAAGATTTTCACGAAACAGGGCCTCAAGTTCGAGCTGGGGGTCAAAATCGGCGATATCGACGTCAAGCCCGGCAAGCCAGGCAAGGGCAGCGTGACGGTCAACTACGAGACCGCGGACGGCAAGGCCCAGTCGCTGACTTCCGATCGCCTGATCCTGTCGATCGGCCGGGTGCCGAATACCGACGGTCTGGGGCTGGACAAGGTCGGGCTGGCGGTGGACGAGCGTGGCCTCATCCCCGTCAACGACGACTGCGCGACGAGCGTGCCCAACGTCTGGGCCATCGGTGACGTGGTTCGCGGCCCGATGCTGGCGCACAAGGGCGAGGAAGAAGGCGTGGCCGTGGCAGAGCGCATCGCCGGCCAGAAGCCGCACATGGACTACAACTGCATTCCGTACGTGATCTACACCTCGCCCGAGATCGCCTGGGTCGGCAAGAACGAGGCCCAGCTGAAGGAAGAGGGCCGTGCCTACAAGGCGGGACAGTTCCCGTTCATGGCCAACGGCCGTGCGCTGGGCATGATGGCGGCCGATGGTTTCGTGAAAGTCATCGCCGATGCCAGCACCGACGAGATCCTCGGCGTCCACATCATCGGTGCCGGGGCATCCGACCTGATCGCCGAAGCGGTCGTCGCGATGGAGTTCAAGGCGGCAGCCGAGGACATCGCCCGTATCTGCCACCCGCATCCGTCGCTCTCGGAGGTGATGCGTGAGGCAGCACTGGCTGTGGACAAGCGCGCACTCAACATGTAATGGGCCCGAGCGCCATTCTCCGGTGAAACAGGCTGTCTGGCTGCTTCACGGGTCGACATGGCCTGCCGCATCATGACCCCGGCCCACGGCCGGGGTTGCCGTTTCTGCCTGCTCGCATCCGAACGGATGGCCGACGGCGGATGCCAGGAGGACACCCGGTACTCACGCGCCTGGCCGTCCTGTGGGGTTGCCCGGCAGACAGAAGCTGCACCACCGGTTTTTTCATTTTCTGCTATCAATTCAAGGAGGGCCGCGATGGGAGCGGTCATCGACCGTTATCGCGCGGCACTGGCCGAGCGTGGTTACCAGGCCGACAGCGCCCAGCTGGCCGCCATCGAACGCCTTCAGCGCCTGGCCGACGAGCTGGAAGGCTTCGACAACCGGCCCAATGGCAATGTGTTCAAGCGGCTTCTGGGGCGGGGAAAGCAGCCTGCCCCGAAGGGTGTCTGGATGTATGGGGGTGTCGGGCGCGGCAAGAGCTTCCTGATGGACTGCTTCTATCAGGCCCTGCCGACCGGGCGGAAGACGCGAATGCACTTCCACGAGTTCATGCGCGCCGTGCATCACGAGCTGAAGGGCCTGAAGGCGATGGCAGACCCGCTGGATGAAGTGGCCCGGCGCGCAGCCGAGCGTTACCAGATCATCTGCTTCGACGAATTCCATCTGTCGGACATCGCGGATGCGATGATTCTGGAGCGGCTGCTGAACGCCTTTTTCCGGCATCGACTCGTTTTCGTGATGACGAGCAATTACGTGCCTGATGGTCTGTACCCTGATGGTCTGCATCGTGACAGCGTGCTGCCGGCGATTGCGCTGCTCAATGCCAACCTGGACGTGCTCTCCGTCGATGTCGGCACCGATTATCGCCAGCTCACGATCAAGGGGGTGCCTGCCTACCTGTCGCCTCTTACGCCCGAGCAGGCCGCCCGGATGAGTCGTGCCTTCGAACAGCTCGCGGCCGCCCATGAAACATCGCCCGACCTGCTGATCGAGAACCGTCCCATCAGGGCGCTTCGGTGCGCACAGGACGTGGTCTGGTTCGACTTCGACACCCTTTGTCGCAGTGCACGCTCGCAGAACGACTATCTGGAGATCGCCACGCGCTTCGAGACCGTGATGCTCTCGGACGTGCCCCAGATGAATGCGGGCATGGCGTCCGAGGCACGACGCTTCACCTGGCTGATCGATGTGCTTTATGATCAGAAGGTCAACCTGATCATGTCGGCCGAAGTGCCACCCGAGCAGCTCTATGTGTCAGGGGTGATGGCGCATGAGTTCGTCCGAACCACCAGCCGTCTGCACGAGATGCAGTCCGACAGCTACCGCAACGAACAGCGTCGCGGCCGGGTGGATCGTCTCGGCTGAAACCTCCTCATGAACGAAACGGACCGTCTCAAACTGCGCATCGCAGAATTGCAGCTCGAACATCGTGGCCTCGATCAGCTCATTCACAGCCTCTCTTCGATCAGCGAGGTGGATGAACTGGCTCTCCGGCGCATGAAGAAACGCAAGCTTCAGCTGAAGGACATGATCGTGCGGATGCAGATGCAGCTCGTCCCGGACGTGCCTGCCTGATCGCGGTGCTCGCTCGACAGACACAGGCCGTCTTCGCCGCCGATGGCCCGCTGGCCGATGCTGCCGGTGATTATCGCGAGCGCCCAGGGCAGCAGCAGATGGCACAGGCCATCGCGCAGGCCATCACGGATGACGAGGTGCTGATGGTCGATGCCGGCACCGGCATCGGCAAGACCTTCGCCTATCTCGTGCCCGTCATGCTGTCTGGCAGACGGGCCCTGATCTCCACGGCCACACGGCAATTGCAGGACCAGCTTTTCCAGCGCGACGTGCAACGCGTGCGGCAAGCGCTGGGTGCCGAGCTGAGCGTGGCGATCCTGAAAGGCCGGGCCAATTATGTGTGCCCCGTGCATCTGGAAAAGAATCTCTGCGATGGACGTTTCAGGGATCCGCGCATCCCGGCCCGGCTGCGGATGATCGAGCGCCAGTTCGCGCTGGACAAGTCCGGCGACAAGGCTGCCTACCGGAAGATTGCCGAGGAAGACCCGGTCTGGCAGTTCGCCACCTCGACCCGGGACAACTGCCTGGGCCAGGATTGCCCCGAGCTGCGCAACTGTCCGCTGATGAAGGCCAGGCAGCAGGCGCAGAAGGCCGATCTGCTGATCGTCAATCACCATCTGTTCTGTGCCGATCTGGCCCTGAAGGACGAGTCCATCGGCGAGTTCCTGCCGGAAGCCAGCATCCTGGTCTTCGACGAGGCCCATCAGCTGCCGGACATCGCCACCGAGTTCTTCGGCGAGAGTGTCTCCACCCGTCAGCTGCTGGATCTGGGACGCGAGACGCTGAAAGCCGGACTGGAAGACGCACCGGGGCTGGGTGACTGGTCAGGATGCCACCGGGCGCTGGAGCAGGTGGCCAGCCGCCTGCGGCTCGCGTTGCCTGCCGGCATCAACCGGCTGGGGGCCGACGACCTGCTGTCCCTGACGGCCGACGATGTGAACGAGTGGCTGGAAGACGTGCTGCCGGACGTAATCTCGACGCTGGAGGCCCATGCCCGCGCACTGAAACCGGTGGCCGAGAGCTCGATCGAGCTGTTCAGACTGGCGGAAAGGGCCAGGTTGCTGGCCCGTCGCATCGCGCAGTGGCTGCGTGCCTTCCGCCGCCTGATGGGCCTGCCGGACGACATGAGCGAGGCCGCAGGGGCAGGGATATCATCACCGCAAACTGCTTCCGGAACCAGTAGCGCGCATGAGGATGGAAATGGCACTGGACGGCCCGTTCCCGGACAGAGCGGCGCGTTGGCCACGAAGGAAGGGGGGGCGCTGCAAGCGGGTGCCGCCTCGACAGCCGAGCCCGTCATCCTGTGGGTGCAGACCACAGAAACCCATGCCCAGCTTCGCTCCACCCCGCTGTCGGTGGCCCCGCGCTTTGCGCAGCAGCGCAATCTCCAGCCGGGTAGCTGGATATTCGTGTCGGCCACGCTCGCCCTTCAGGATTCGATCGACCATTTTGCCGGACAGATGGGCATGCCCGAAGCTCGACAGCTGATCGTGAAGAGCCCCTTCGATTACGCCCGTCAGGCGGCCCTCTGGATTCTGACCCAGCTGGGCAGTGCGACGGCGCCCGACTTTCCGGAGCGGGTGGCCGAGGCCGTCTGGCCGCTGATACGCAGGAACCGCGGGCGGGCCTTCGTCCTGTGCACGACGCTGCGTGCGGTCAGGATGATCAGTGAGAGCCTGCGCGAACAGGCCGACGGGGGCATCGAGATCATGGCCCAGGGCGATGCACCCCGACACCAGATGATCGAGCATTTCAAGGCCTCGGAGGCTGCCGTGCTGGTCGGCTCGGCGGGCTTCTGGGAGGGCGTGGACATCGTGGGGGAGCATCTGTCGCTGGTCATCATCGACAAGCTGCCATTCACGCCCCCTGATGACCCGGTTTTCCGGGCGAGAAGCCGCGCCCTGACCGAGGCCGGTCGACATCCCTTCCAGGCACTGTCACTGCCCCAGGCGATGCTGGCCCTGAAGCAGGGCGCCGGCCGGTTGATCCGCAGCGAAAGCGACCGGGGGCTGCTGGTGATCTGCGATGAGCGGCTGAACAGCAAGACCTATGGTCGGCAGATCCTGGCGAGCCTGCCGCCTTTCAGGCGTCTGGGCAGCCTGGCCGAAGCACTCGATGCCCTCGGCCCCGATGCCGGGGACGAAGATGCCCAGGAGCTTGGGCGGTAGGATAAGCTCAGAAGCCCGGCGTCACCGTGCCACTGGGGCGGGTGTCCGGTGCCGGGGCAGACGGGGTGGGGCGCAGCGCCGGCAGCTCGGGCGGAGCCAGCAGGGTGCTGGGCAGATCCTGAGACTTGCCCTGCCGGCCAGCGGCGGACGCGCCAAGCCCTTCACGATGATCCCAGCGTGTCTCGCCCGGCGCAGGTTTCGGCAGCTCGGCCAGGAAACCGCTTTGCGGATAGGTTCTGGCGAGCACCCGTGTGGCGTCGTCACGCAGAGTCGGCAGGTTCAGGCGATCATAGGACTTGGCCAGCAGGTAAAGGGCTTCCTCGATCGAAGGCGTTCCCTGGTACTGAAAGAGTACCCCCTGTGCCCGGTTGGCCGAGGCCACGAAAGCACCCCGGCTGAAGTAATAGCGGGCCACGTGCACTTCGCCCGAGGCCATGCTGTTGACGAGCGCCCGCATCCGTTCCAGCGCATCATCGCGGTAACGGCTGTTCGGGAAACGCGTGACCACCTGCTGGAAGGCCTCATAGGATTCACGGCTGGCCTGAAGATCCCGCTCGGAGCTGTCCTGACCAGCCCAGCGGGAAATGAAGGAGTCGCGGCTGCTGAAGTTGATCAGCCCCTTCAGGTAGTAGGCGTAATCGAGCTGCTCGCTGGCGGGGTGAAGACGGATGAAACGGTCGACTGCCAGCAGGGCATCGCCACGCTCGCCTTCCTTGTAATGCGCCCACGCGATATCGAGCTGCGCCTGCTGGGCGTAGCTGCCGAACGGGTAGCGCGATTCCAGCCTCTGCAGGGCCTTGATGGCACTGGTCCAGTTGCCGGCATCCAGTTCTTCCCGGGCATCGGCATATAATTGCTCGGCACTCCAGTCGGCCGTGTGGTCCTTCTCGGTTGCGGCGCAACCGGCCAGCAACGCTGCTGTCAACACCGACAGCCAGACAGGGCTTCGCCCGCGTGCGCGCTGCATCCGGTTCTTGGCTGGCAACATCCGCATCATTCCTCCGTAGAATTGTGCCCGATTATAGAGCGTGTCATGAACTTGTTCGTCTCCGCCCAGGCTCCTACGCAGGCTACGCATGACATCGATTCAGACACCACCGTGGATTTCCGCATGAGCCTGAACGACACGCCCGATGCCGGCCCCAAGCGGATCCACCTGGCGGCCAGCGGTGGCGCCGGGCAGCGTCTGGACCAGTTCCTCGCCAGCCGGCTGGCCGGCATTTCCCGCACCAGAATCCAGCGCTGGATCGCACTAGGTGCGGTGCAGGTCGACCAGCGCATCCGTCTGCCCTCGCTGAGGCTGAGCGGATTCGAGCAGATCGAGGTGGAACCGCAACCGCTGGAGAGCGAGAGCGCCTTCCAGCCGGATCCGATACCACTGGACATCGTGCATCAGGACGCCGACGTGGTCGTCATCGACAAGCCGGTCGGCCTGGTCACGCACCCGGCGCCCGGACACTGGCGGGGCACACTGATGAACGGGCTGCTTCACGCCGATCCGAAGGCTGCCAGGCTGCCTCGGGCCGGCATCGTTCACCGGCTGGATCGCGATACGAGCGGCCTGCTCGTCTGCGCACGCAGCGAGCGGGCCTTCACGGCGCTCTCGGCCCAGCTGGCCGAACGCCGGATGGGGCGGCGCTATCTGGCCATCGCCGGTGGGATCACGGCCCATCAGGGCAGCATCGATGGCCGTATCGGCCGGGACGAGCGGAACCGGCTGAGGATGGCTGTCGTCCAGCCACCACACGGCAAGGAAGCCCGCACACACTTCAAGCGTCTGGCCACCAGCGAAGCAGGAAATGCCTCAGCTGTCCTGTGCCGGCTGGAAAGCGGTCGAACGCACCAGATTCGGGTCCACATGGCCTCGATCGGTCACCCCCTCGTGGGCGACAGCCTCTACGGCGGCCAGCCCCTGGCGAACTTCGGGCGGCAGGCGCTCCATGCCTGGCAGTTGCGCTTCGAGCACCCAGCCGACCAGCGTCCCTGCTGCTTCGATGCGCCGATACCGGCCGACCTGAGTCAACTGGCGGCACAGCTCGGCATGAGTCTTCCGGAGACGGCCCCTGTCTTGCCTGAAGAGCAGGCCTCTGCCTGATTCCGGCGCGCCGTTGCCTTCCGTTCGTTTCGTTCCGTCCACCTGACAACCGGCTCTCAGCCGGGATGCCGATGAATCCCGTCCAGACATCTCCCCGCCATCACTCATCCCGGCTGACACCCGATGACCTGTGGCCCATGCCGGCATCGCCCAGCCCGCGCATCCGCTGGGCCTTCACCCAGCGGGCTGGGGGCGTGAGCCACGGGCATTGCAGTGCGCTGCCCCTCATCAACGGGAAAGAAGAACCGACGTGTCCGGGCTCGGTGCCGAGCCACGGGCAACGGCCGCTGCAGGACGTGCGGACACCGATCGGCGGCGGGCTGAATCTGGGCCTGAACTGTGGCGATGATCCGCGGCATGTCGCGATCAACCGCGAGCGTGTGGCAACGTTCATCGGGCAGCCCGTCTCATGGCTCACCCAGGTGCATGGCAACGAGGTGCTCATCAGCCAGTCCGGCCAGGACGGCGCGTGCGCCGATGCGCAAATCGCCACGGTGCGGGGGCTTGCCCTGGCCGTGCTGGTGGCCGACTGCCTGCCCGTGCTGCTGGCAGACCGGCAGGGCAGGGTGATCGGTGCGGCCCATGCGGGCTGGCGGGGGTTGGCGGGAGGGGTGCTGGAAAACACCGTCGGGCGGATGAGCGAACAGGCGGCCCCCGCGGATCTGGTGGCGTGGCTGGGGCCGTGCATCGGGCCTGCGGCCTTCGAGGTGGGAGAGGAGGTGCGCGAGGCTTTCCTGCAGCAGGATGCCGGGGCTGCCGTTGCCTTCCAGCCCCGGCAGACGCCCGGCAAATGGCTGGCCGACCTCCCACGGCTCGCCCGTCAGCGTCTTGCCAGCGCCGGTGTCGGCCAGATCCTGGATTCTCGGGCCTGCACCTGGTCTGATCCGGCCCGCTTCTGGAGCTACCGGCGCAATCCGCGCTGTGGCCGGATGGCCGGACTGATCTGGTTCGCCTGATCGACAGGCGCCTTGTCCGGCGTGACGCTGCTCAGGATGACAGCCTGTCACGCGCCGGGTCGTCCTGCGTCTGCGCCGGCGGCGGCGCAGCTTCCGTCGGCAGATGCCCGGATGGTTCAGGAGCCTGGGCGGCATTTTCCGCCGCCTGGCGGCGTTTTCGCGCACGTCGGGCAGGCGTATCGAGCAGATACAGCACCACCGACAGCGGCAGCAGCCCGTACAGCAGGAAGGTCATGATGCCAGCCGCGACGGCATGTTCCGTCAGCGACATCAGCAGCACCACGTAAAGCCAGGCGATGATCACGATCAGCATGGCAGCATTGTGCCCGCAGCGTGGCTTGGTGATAACCCCTGCGTTGTCATCCGGAGCCGCCTGACATGGAGCCCCAAAGTCGGCCTACAATGCCACCAAGGATTCAATCAGGCCGCGCACCGGCAGGCTTCGACGATGCACGGCCCCCATTCATCTGGCGATCAGCGAGAGGAGGCAGATTTGGCTACGTCCACACCCGGCAAGCGCCGAGGAAAAACGGCAACCACAACCGACAGGAAAACCCCGACACCCAGGACGGCATCGGATACGCGTGCAGCACGCAAACCGGCCGCGTCCGCCAGCCGGACGTCAGCCTCGCCAAAAGCTGTGCCGGCTTCGGCATCAGAGGTCAGGAAACAGGTTTCCGGCTCGCTGTTTCCCGAGCAGGTGAACGAAAAACCGAGCCCATCCACGCCGTCGGGCACAGCCTCTCGCCCGGCTGCCGCTGCACCGGCCGCGCCCCGTCTCGAACCCGCACCGGCTTCGCCAGACAAGACTCCCACCACCACGGAAGCAGCGAACAGAAGCGCTTCCACCGCAGAAGAGCAGACCCGCACAGCAACCATGTCCGATACACCCCAGAAGACCGCCGCCCCCTCGGCCGGCTCGGCTCAGACCGACAAGACGCCCGAGACCCCGAAGTCCACCCGCGCGGACGCGCCCACGCCCGATTCGACGCCCCCGTCGGACAAGCCGGCGGCCGAGGCACCGAAGGTGGCAGCCGAAGCCACGCCTGCGCCAACCCAGACCGTTCCCGGGGCTGCTGGCGACAGTGACCGTGCGCCGTTCTGGCAGACCTTTGCCGACACGGCGGCAGCCTGCTCCGGCGTGCCCGGTGCCCTGCCTGTCGGCAACGAGATGTTCAACTGGTTCTCGGCCGCCAGCAAGACCAGCTGGCCCATCGACCCCAAGGCCCTGTCGGCACTGCAGAGCGAATACGTGTTGCGCTTCAACGAGATGTTCGAGCGCTACCTCTCCGGCAATGCGCCCGAGCTGAAGGACAACCGCTTTTCCGGTCAGGCATGGAAGGATCAGCCGGCTTACGGCTGGCAGGCGGCCTGGTACCTGTTCAACTCGGAGTTCCTGAAGCGCTCGGCCGAGCTGTTCGAGATGGAAGACAAGGCCCGGGACCGGCTGCGCTTCTTCGTGCAGCAGTGGGTCGATGCAATGTCGCCCGCGAACTTCTTCGCCAGCAACCCCGAGGCGCAGAGCAAGATGCTCGAAACCAGGGGTGAAAGTCTGCGTCAGGGCATCACGAACCTGATGAACGACATCCAGCAGGGCCGCATTTCCCAGACCGATCTGAATGCCTTCGAGGTGGGCAAGAACGTCTGTGTGAGCCCCGGTGTCGTGGTTTTCGAGAACGAGCTGATCCAGCTGATCCAGTATCAGCCGACCACGCCCAAGGTGGGCGAGCGTCCGTTGCTCGTCGTGCCGCCGGCCATCAACAAGTTCTACATCCTCGACCTTCAGCCGGGCAACTCCTTCATCGGTCATGCGGTGGCCGAAGGGCACACGGTTTTCGTCATCTCCTGGCGCAACATCAAGGACGAAAAATCCACCCTCAGCTGGGATGACTACCTGCAGAAAGGCATCGTCGATCCGATCCATGTCGTGCAGGAAATCAGCGGCCAGAAAACGCTGAACATGCTCGGTTTCTGCGTGGGCGGCACGCTGCTGGCCACGGCACTGGCCGCCCTGGCCGCCAAGGGAGAGCGGCCGGCCGAATCGCTCACGCTGCTGACCACGCTGCTCGACTTCACGAACCCGGGCGTGCTGGGCGTGTTCATCGACGAGATGCAGATCGCCATGCGCGAGCAGACCATCGGCAGGCAGGGCATCATGCCGGGCAAGGAGCTGGCGCTGACCTTCTCCTTCCTGCGCCCCAATGAGCTGGTGTGGAACTATGTGGTGGGCAACTACCTGAAGGGCGAAACCCCGATGCCCTTCGATCTGCTCTACTGGAACGCCGACAGCACCAATCTGGCTGGTCCGATGTTCTGCACCTATCTGCGGCATCTGTATCTGCAGAACGAGCTGTCGCAGCCCGGGCGGTTCCAGAGTCTCGGGGTTCCGATCGATCTGCGTGCCATCGACGTGCCGACCTATGTTCTCTGCGCCCGCGAGGATCACATCGTGCCCTGGCAGGGTGGCTTCACCTCGGCCAAGGCGCTGGGCGGGGATCCGCGCTTCGTGCTGGCGGCCAGCGGTCACATTGCCGGCGTCGTGAACCCGCCCGCGAAGAAGAAGCGCAGCTATCAGGTCGGCGCATCCATCGAGGGGCTGACACCCGATCAGTGGCTGGAGTCCACCGAAACCTTCCCTGGCAGCTGGTGGGTGGACTGGTATCAGTGGCTGGCTGACAGGAAAGGCAGGCAGATCGACGCACCGGCTGCGCCCGGCTCGTCGAAATACCAGCCGATCGAGCCGGCCCCCGGCCGCTACGTGAAGGAAAAGGTCTGAGCCCGCTTGCGCTCATGGGAGCTTGGGCGGTAGGAATCGTGAAGGCGAAAACCGGCTGCGACTTTCCTGCCGCCCAAGCTCCTAGGTATTTTCCTGACCTGACAGGGATGGCTGGACATCGTATCTTCACATCATGTCCTGCCATCACCCTCAACGGAGACAGGATGGCGGCCATGCCGTCATCCACGTCAGGCCGCAGGCGGGATCCCCAGGTAAACACCTGACAACATCAATAACGGAGATTGATTAATGGCTCAGCGTATTGCATATGTGACCGGCGGCATGGGCGGTATTGGCACTTCCATCTGTCAGCGTCTGGCCAAGGAAGGGCATATCGTGATTGCCGGTGCCGGTCCGAGCCGCGACACCAAGAAATGGCTGGATGAGCAGAAGGAGCTTGGCTTCTCCTTCCATGCTTCGGTCGGCAACGTCGCTGACTGGGATTCCACCGTCCAGGCCTTCGACAAGGTCAAGGCCGAATTCGGCAACCCCGACATCATCGTCAACAACGCCGGCATCACCCGCGACGGCCTGTTCAAGAAGATGTCGGTCGAAGATTGGCGCGCCGTCATCGACACCAACCTGAACTCCATGTTCAACGTCACGAAGCAGGTGATCGACGGCATGCTGGAGAAAGGCTGGGGGCGCGTCATCAACATCTCGTCCGTCAACGGTCAGAAAGGCCAGTTCGGCCAGACGAACTACTCGACGGCCAAGGCCGGTCTGCACGGCTTCACGATGGCGCTGGCCCAGGAAGTGGCCAGCAAGGGCATCACGGTGAACACCGTCTCGCCCGGCTACATCGCGACCGACATGGTGAAGGCCATCCGTCAGGACGTGCTCGACAAGATCGTCGGCACCATCCCCGTGCGCCGTCTGGGCACGCCCGAGGAAATTGCCTCGATGGTGGCCTGGCTGGCCTCGGATGAGGCAGGCTTTGCCACCGGGGCCGACTTCTCGGTGAATGGTGGCCTGCACATGGGCTGATCAAGCCGTCACGGCGAGACAGGGGCCAACCCATGCCTCTGTCCGCTCGCTGGCAGCCGGGTTGCGCAGATCGAGCAAGCGTTTTGCGTGCATCCCCACGAGGGCGGCTGCCGGCCTTCACAGGGTTCAACACTCACCCGATGCCATCCATGCCCAATTCCCCCCGACTGATCAAGAAATACCCCAACCGCCGGTTGTACGATACCCAGACCAGCGTCTACATCACCCTGACCGATGTCAAGCAACTGGTGCTGGACAACGAGTCCTTTCAGGTGGTGGATGCGAAGACCAATGAAGACCTGACCCGCAGCATCCTGCTCCAGATCATTCTGGACGAGGAAGCGGGCGGTACGCCGCTGTTCTCGTCCCAGATGCTGGCCCAGATGATCCGCTTCTATGGTCATGCCATGCAGGGCATGATGGGCACCTATCTGGAAAAGACGCTGCAGACCTTCATCGAAGTCCAGAACCGAATGCAGGAGCAGTCCAAGTCCCTGTACGACGGGCGGGGTGTTCCCCATACCGAACTGTGGACGCAATTCATGCAGGGACAGGCGCCGATGATGCAGAGCATGATGAGCAACTACATCGACCAGAGCAAGAACCTGTTCTTCCAGATGCAGGAGCAGATGCAGCAGCAGGCGCGCAACGTCTTCACGAACTTTCCGGGCGCCGGCTTTCCGGCAGCCTTCCAGCCGCGACAACCGGACGAGAGCGCAGCAGGAAAGCCCTCGTCAGCGCCGGCGCCCGTGGCCGAAGCCGATCCATCGTCCACGCCATCGAACGACGGGAAGAAAGGCTGAGCGGGGCCTGATGCAGACGTACACGGGCCGGCAGATATTCGTCTGCCGGCCCCTTTGCATTAGAATGGCGGGTTGCACCTGGTTTTTCGGTGCATTCATCCCTTCAGTGAACCCGCCCGCTTTCCGGCGAGTGATCATCCCGCCCCATGCAAGAAACCCAGCTCTCCCGACTGCCGAAGGCAGAACAGGCCGCCACGTCTGCCGTCATCACCGCCGCGCCGAAGGCACCGGCCAGCGCCATCGCCCGTCAGGCCCCCAGCGTGGGCTTCGTGTCACTGGGCTGCCCGAAGGCTCTGGTCGACGCCGAACGCATCGTCACGCAGCTGCGGGCCGAGGGCTACGAGATCTCGTCGCAGTACGAAGGTGCCGATCTGGTGGTCGTCAATACCTGCGGCTTCATCGACGATGCGGTCGCCGAATCGCTCGATGCCATCGGCGAGGCGCTGCATGAGAACGGCAAGGTCATCGTCACCGGCTGTCTGGGCGCCCGAAAGGGCGAAGGCGGGGAGGGCAGCAATCTCGTCCGCGAGATCCATCCGAGCGTGCTGGCCGTCACCGGCCCTCACGCGCTCGAAGAGGTCATGCGCGAGGTGCACACCCACCTGCCCAAGCCGCATGACCCGTTCAGCGACCTCGTGCCCTCGGGCGGCGTCAAGCTCACGCCGCGTCACTATGCCTATCTGAAGATTTCCGAGGGCTGCAACCATCGCTGTTCCTTCTGCATCATCCCGGCGCTGCGGGGGGATCTCGACAGCCGGCCCATCGGCGAAGTGATGCGTGAGGCCGAGAACCTGCTGAAGGCCGGGGTGAAGGAGCTGCTCGTCATCTCGCAGGACACCAGCGCCTATGGGGTGGATCTGCGCTACCGCACCGATTTCGTCGGCGGCCGTCCGGTCAAGACCCGGATGCTGGAGTTGTGCCGCGAGCTGGGCAAGCTCGCCCAGTCCTATGGGGCTTGGGTGCGGCTGCACTATGTCTATCCCTATCCGAGCGTCGATCAGGTGCTGCCGCTGATGGCCGAAGGACTGGTGCTGCCGTATCTGGACGTGCCTTTCCAGCATGCCCATCCGCGCGTGCTGAAGGCCATGAAGCGTCCGGCCAGCGGTGAGCGCAACATCGAGCGCATCCGTGCCTGGCGCGAGATCTGCCCCGATCTGACCATCCGCTCGACCTTCATCGCCGGCTTTCCCGGCGAGACCGAAGAGGAATTCCAGTACCTGCTGGATTTCCTGCAGGAAGCGCAGCTCGATCGCGTGGGCTGCTTTGCCTACTCGCCGGTGGATGGCGCCGAGGCCAACGAGCTGCCTGGCGCCCTGCCGGACGAGGTGCGCGAGGAACGCGCCGCCCGCTTCATGGCAGTGCAGCAGACCATCAGCGAGGCCCGGCTCGCCCGCAAGATCGGCAACACCGAGCAGGTGCTGATCGACGCCATCGAGCACGACCCTGAAGAAGGCTGGTGGCGCCTCGTCGGCCGTTCCCGCGCCGACGCCCCCGAGATCGACGGCCAGGTCTACATCGACCTCGACGATGCCCCGGTCAGCGAGGCACTGTCCCCCGGCCATTTCGTCGAGGTTCGCATCATCGATGCGGATGAGCACGATCTTTATGGGGAGCTGGTAGGCCCGCGTGTGTCGTGAGCTGCTTCGCGTCGAACTGGAGTCTTTGATCATCTGGCAGCATTTCACACACAATCCCCGCGATTCTGGCTAAACTCTCGCGATTCGTGTCGATGTCCGTGCGGAATCGAACGCCAGCCGTGTCCGGCCCGGTCATGCCCGGGGCGCCTGCCCCAAAGCCGTTCCCGTGACGTGGCATGCCGCTTCCCCGGGCTCGTGACGAGGCTTTCTCGATGGCGCCGGGAGAGACTGTGCGGGCCGGGTCCCGTCGCAGCGCCGAAGGAGCAACGGCCCCGGAAACTCTCAGGCAAAAGGATCGGCGCCAGGTCTGACGCACTCTGAAGAACTGCCGGCATCGTCAGCCGGCATACCGAAGGAGCAAACGGCCGCACTGCCCGTGCTGCCGTGAATCTCTCAGGTTCCATGACAGAGGGGGCGCTCGTGTGCCATGGGGCGCAGCGGGCTCTGTGCCTTCGACGCTCAGGAGACCTGATTCATGAAGAAGATTGCCGTCATCGGCGGTGGCATCACGGGGATGACCACGGCCTATGCGTTGCTGAAACGCGGTTTTGACGTCACGGTGTACGACCGCCACCGTTATGCAGCGATGGAAACCTCCTTTGCCAACGGGGGGCAGCTGTCGGCCTCGAATGCCGAGGTCTGGACCAGCTGGCCGACCGTGGTGAAGGGGCTGAAGTGGATGCTGAAGAACGACGCACCGCTGCTGATCAACCCGAAACCCAGCTGGCACAAGCTGTCGTGGATGTGGCAGTTCATCCGCTCGATTCCCAATTACGAGCAGAACACGATCGAGACCACCCGTCTGGCCATCGCGGCCCGTGAGCACATGTTCAGCTGGGCCGAGGCCGAAGGCATCGATTTCGACCTGAAGAAGCGCGGCATCCTGCACATCTACCGGGACAAGGCCGGGTTCGACCACGCCGCCCGGGTCTCGAAGCTGCTCGAGAAGGGCGGGCTGGAGCGCCGTGCCGTCACCCCGGACGAAATGAAGGCCATCGAGCCGACGCTGGCCGGTCAGTATTATGGCGGTTATTTCACCGAGAGCGATTCCACGGGTGACATCCACCGCTTCACGAACGGACTGGCCGAGGCCGTGGTGCGTCTGGGCGGCCATTGCCGCTACGGTGCCGAGGTGCTGTCGCTGACGCCCTCGGACAAGGGGGTCTATGTCGGCACCCAACAGCAGGGTGATCCGCTGGTCGAGACCTATGACGGCATCGTGATCTGCGGGGGCACCGGCAGCCGCAAGCTGGCGGCCTGGCTCGGCGATTCGATCAATGTGTATCCGGTCAAGGGCTATTCGATCACCGTCAACCTGAACGATGACGCAAGCCGGGCGGCCGCGCCAGTCGTTAGCCTGCTGGATGATGAGACGAAGCTGGTCTCCAGCCGGCTGGGTGACAACCGCTTCCGCGTGGCCGGTACGGCCGAGTTCAACGGTTTCAATTACGACATCCGCGCCGATCGCATCAAGCCGCTGATCGACTGGGTGCATGAGTGCTTCCCGGGCGTCAATACCCGCAGCGTCGTGCCCTGGGCCGGTCTGCGCCCGATGATGCCGGATCTGATGCCGCGCGTGATGAAGGGCAGGCAGCCGGGCGTGTTCTACAACACCGGCCACGGCCATCTGGGCTGGACGCTGTCGGCCGCCACGGCCGAGATGACCGGCGACATGGTGTCGGCCGCCCTCAACCGCCCCGCTTCGGCCTGAGGCAGCGTTCCGGATTACCTGGGGGTTGGTCGGGCGGGGGCCGTCCGTGCTCCCCGTCCCGGCCTGAAGGGCTGGCGCGCGTGTCTCTGTCATGACAATGACTGCTCGGAGCGGGCGGCCGGCCATGCAGGCAGAAATAGGGCAGTACGGCGCCGCTCAGCCCATCCCCGACACGATGCAGACGCCGATCCGCTCGGCCAGGGCCAGGACGGCGTCCTGATTCTCGCCATCGTCGAGCAACGGTGTCGAATGGCCGAGCGGTTTGAGGCTACGGGCGCCGATCCGGTCGCCGAACAGCATGAACGCCCGTGCGGAATCATCCTGCCGGGAGACCCAGCTGAGGCCCTGGGCCGTCCTGGACTGCTGATGGATCGCCTCGGCCCAGCGCCGCGTTGTCGGGTAGGCTTCCTTTTCGGTGTCGATCAGCTGCTTGCGGCTGATGCCGAGCCTGCGCAGCGCGATGCTCGACAGGTCGATCAGGGTCAGGTCCTGCTGCACGCGCAGGGTCGCGTGCATCTGTGCCTCGAGCTTCTGTCTGTCGAGGCTCCTGAAGCCGGGCGCAAAGGGCACGTCGTGAAACACCGTCTCCATCAGCGCGCAGGCGAGGGTGGCGCCCGCATACAGCGTGGGAACGGGTTCACCCCGATCGTTGTGGATCGGGCTGAACCGGGCGTTACCCTGGATGCCCGGATTGAACTGGGTGGCGCCATAGCGGCCCAGGTGCACACGATGCAGCGTCGTGCCCGCGGACAGCACCCATTCCGTCAGGGCCAGTGGCGAGGCCGGGTCAGCCATGCACGATGCCCATCACCTCATCCTCGGCAGCCGCCAGCACCCGGGCCGGATCGGTGCGCAACAGGTCCTGGGGGCGCTTGCCGCCCAGAAAGCTGTTGACGGACATAAACCAGTAGGCCATGCCCCAGCCATCCTTGTGGGGGGCCAGCACGGCCAGGATGTCGGCCAGCCCCTTGCAGGGCCGGAAGTTGTGCTCCGGGTCGAGCCCATAGCCGGGAAAGTAATCGGTGCCATTGTGGTGAATGGCGAAGATCTGCCCCTGTTTCTTCCACTTGTTGGGCTGGGCGCTGGGGTTTCTCGGGCTGAGGCCGGCCAGCTGGGCCAGCTCGGCGGCACTCAGCCAGTCACCGCTGGCCAGGACGGCCTTGCGGGCCGACACCAGCATGCCGGCTTCCTTCAGCAGGCGAGGGGAGACGGGCGCTGCAGGCACCAGCGCCTCTGCCAACCGATGCATGCTCGCCCCTGATCCTGGCGTTGCGAGAGCAGATCCAGCAGCGAAGCCGTGACATCGCTGATGTTCTCGGTGACCGACTGGAGGGCTGACGGCGAGATATCCTCGAAAGAGACGGCCAGCACCTGTCGGCCACCGGAGCGGCCCAGTTGCTGGCGAACTTCCTGTGTAGAGCCGGCGACCGCATAGATGCCGGGGCGTTCGGCCACGATGTTCATGACGACGCTCCTTGAGGAATATTCAGATGATCAGATTATAGAATCACCACCATATCCAGACAAGAACCATCCGGCCGCCCCTTCGGTCCACGCGCGCCATTCGGGCATCAGGCACACCCGGGTCAGTCTCGGGCTCAGGCCACGTCGAACCAGCCCAGCACCGTGTCCAGCCCGCCGTGCCGCACGCTCCAGGTGGCCTTCTGCCGGACGACCGGCTTGGCGTGATAGCCGACGGACAGACCCGAGACGCCCATCATCCCCAGATCGTTGGCACCGTCACCGATCGCGATGGCCGCCGAGGGCTGGCAACCGATGGTCGCGCAGCATTCCCTGACCGCACTGGCCTTGAAGGCGGCATCGACGATGGGGCCCAGCACGCGCCCGGTCAGCCGGTCGTTGACGATTTCGAACTGGTTGGCGAAAGCGAAGTCCAGGCCCAGCCGCTCCTTCAGCGGCTCGGTGAAGTGCGTGAAGCCACCCGAGACGAGCATGGTTGTCAGGCCATGCCGTTTCGCCGCTGCCAGCAGCGTTTCGGCGCCGGGTGAGAGGTGCATCCGCTCGTCGTAGACCCGCTGGATCAGCTCCGCGCCCACCCCGCGCATCATGGCCATCCGGCGCGTCAGGCTTTCGGTGAAATCCTTGATCTCGCCACGCATGGCTGCTTCGGTGATGGCGGCAACCTCTTCCTTCAGACCCGCCATATCCGCAATCTCGTCCAGCGTCTCCATCGTCACGAGCGTCGAATCCATGTCGATGGCCAGCAGCCGGAAATCCGACAGTTTCAGCCCCGGCCTCACGTTGGCGGCATCCACGCCATGGCTGTCCGCCATCGCATCCAGCACATCGGGAGCCTGCGGGGGAACCGCCCAGCGCGCACGGCCCGCCTCTCGCGAGACTGGCGTTTGCCCGAGTTGCTGGCTGATGGCCGCCACCGTTGCATCATCGAGGGTTGGGTGTTTCTGGATGATCAGGACATTCTGGCTCATGGATCAAGCTGAAAATGGACAAAACCGGCGACGCGTCTGAGACCTGCCACAGACTCGCCGCCGCAAAAACGTCGATCATAACGCGTCGGGCATCCGGCCCTTCTTCTTTTTCCTGCCCTTGCCGCCTGCACCGGATGCCGACACGACGGCCGCTGCCATCTGCCCCTCGGTGGCAGGCTGCCCGGCGTCCGGCTCGGCCCTGGGCGGCAGCAGGGCCTGCAGGATGTTGCGTACCGCCCCGATCCGGTCGGCGGTATCGGGGTGAGCGACCTTGATCCTAAGCCGGTCCTGACCGGCAAAGCTCGTGTCGCGGCGCGACTGTGCGAACGCGAGGATGTGGGCGGGTGGCGTGATCGGCTGAGGGTCGAACTGCAACAGTACGCCATCGGCCGACGCATCCACCTTCGCCAGCCCGATATCGGTGGCCATCAGCCGGAGCCGGTGACTGTCGATCAGCGTCTGCGCCGCTTCCGGGAGCTTGCCGAAGCGGTCGACCAGCTCTTCCCGAAGCTGACCCAGTGCCCCGGCATCCTTTGCATTGGCCAGGCGCTTGTAGAGCATCAACCGTTCATGAACATCAGGGCAGTAATCATCAGGCAGCAAAGCAGGGGCGTGCAGCTTGATTTCCGGCACCTTTGCCATCGTGGCCGCCAGATCCGGTTCGCGGCCTGACTTCAGCGCCTCCACCGCCTGCTGAAGCATTTCGGTGTAGAGCGTGAAGCCCACCTCCTGCATCTCGCCGGACTGGGAGTCGCCCAGCACCTCGCCGGCACCGCGAATCTCCAGATCATGCATCGACAGGTAGAAGCCGGAACCCAGCTCCTCCATCATCTGGATGGCCTCCAGCCGCTTCTGCGCATCCTTCGTGATGGCGGCTTCATCCGGGATCAGCAGGTAGGCATAAGCCTGATGATGGGAGCGTCCGACGCGGCCCCTCAGCTGATGCAGCTGGGCCAGACCGAACTTGTCGGCCCGGTGCATGATGATGGTGTTGGCCGTCGGCACGTCGATGCCGGTTTCGATGATGGTGGTGCACAGCAGCACGTTGAAGCGCTGCTGGTGGAAATCACGCATCACCTGTTCCAGCTGCCGCTCGGGCATCTGGCCGTGGGCCACCTCGATGCGGGCTTCGGGCACCAGCTCGGCCAGTGCCTGGCGGCGGTTTTCGATCGTCCCGACCTCGTTGTGCAGGAAGTAGACCTGCCCGCCACGCTTCAACTCGCGCAGCATGGCCTCGCGGATCGTGCCCCGTGTCTCCTTGCGCACGAAGGTCCGGATCGCCAGGCGCTTCTGCGGGGCGGTGGCGATCACCGAGAAATCCCGGATGCCTTCCAGGCTCATGGCGAGCGTGCGCGGGATCGGCGTGGCCGTCAGCGTCAGCACGTCGATCTCGGCGCGAAGGTTTTTCAGCTGTTCCTTCTGCCGCACGCCGAAGCGGTGCTCCTCATCGATGATGACGAGACCCAGATCCTTGAATGACACCTCCTTCGAGAGCAGCTTGTGGGTGCCGATCACCACGTCGATCCTGCCTTCGGCCAGCGCCTCGATCGTGTTCCGGGTGGATTTGGCCGTGCCGAAGCGGGACAGCTCGGCCACGGTCAGCGGAAAGCTGGAGAAGCGATCCCTGAAGGTCTGGAAATGCTGCTCGGCCAGCAGCGTCGTCGGTGTCAGCACGGCCACCTGCTTGCCGGAGGCGGCAGCGACGAAGGCGGCACGCAAGGCGACCTCGGTCTTGCCGAAGCCCACATCGCCGCAGACAAGGCGATCCATCGGCCGGGCGGCCGTCAGATCCTGCACCACGGCATGGATGGCTGCCAGCTGGTCGGGCGTTTCTTCGAAGCCGAAACCCTCGGCAAAGGCCGCGTAGCTGGCGGCGTCGAAGCGGAAGGCGTGACCGGGGCGGGCGGCCCGTCGGGCATACAGGTCCAGCAGTTCGACGGCCGTGTCGCGTGCCTTTTCGGCGGCCTTGCGCCGGGCACGATCCCACTGGCCGGAGCCCAGCGTGTGCAGCGGCGCATTCTCGGGCGCGGCGCCGGTGTAACGACCGATCAGGTGCAGCATCGCCACCGGCACGTAGAGCGTGGCCTCGTTGGCATACTGGAGGTGCAGGAACTCGGTGGTGCCATCGCCCAGGTCGATGTTGACGAGTCCCATGTAGCGGCCGATGCCGTGCTGCGCATGCACGACCGGATCACCCGGTTTCAGCTCGGAGAGGTCGCGGATCAGCGTATCGACCTGCGTGGCCTGCATGCTGCGTCCGCGTGTGCTCTGGCGCACGAAGGCCGGGAACAGCTCGCTTTCCGTGATCAGCAGCAGTTCGCCCGACACGAGGCGGAATCCCCGGTGAACCGGCCCCACCGTCAGCACGACATCGGCCTCGTGTGCCATCGCCTCCTGCCAGTTTTCGGCCGTGGCAAGCCTCAGCCCCATGTCCGAGAACAGCTCCTGCAGCGTTTCGCGTCGGCCCAGCGATTCGGCCACGATCAGCCGCTTCTCGCGCACGCCCGCCACCGGTGACGGCGTGTCGAGCACGAGCCGCAGTGCCTGGACAGGGTCGCCCAGACGGCGGTTGACGGCCACCTCGGGCACGGCCGTGGCGTTGGCCCGGTCGGGCTGAACATCCGCGGCTTGTGCCGACAGCACCGGCATCGAATGGCGGTCGAAGGCATGGGTGTGGCCGAAGAACCGATCGGCCTTCAGGAACAGCTCATCGGGACGGAGGGCAGGGCGGGCGGCGTCATGACCGATGAAACCGAAGCGCTGCTCGGCATCGGCATGGAAGGTCTGGATCTGCTCGTCGATGTTGCCATGCAGGATCAGTTCGCTGCCTGCCGGCATGTAATCGAAGAGGGTGGCCATGCCGTCGAAGAAGAGCGGCAGGTAATACTCGATGCCATTGGGCGCCACGCCATTGCCGATATCGCGGTAGAGCGTCACTTTCGAGGGGTCGCCATCGAAGCGCTCGCGCCAGCGTCCGCGAAAGGCCGTGCGCGCCGCTTCGTCGAGCGGAAATTCGCGGCCCGGCAGCAGCTTCACGAGCTTGACCGGGTAGAGGCTTCGCTGGGTGTCCGGGTCGAAGGTGCGGATGCTGTCGATCTCGTCATCGAACAGGTCCAGGCGGTAGGGAAGAGGCGAGCCCATCGGGAACAGGTCGATGAGGCTGCCCCGAACCGAGTACTCACCCGGGCGCAGCACCTGATCCACATGATCGTAGCCGGCCATCGTCAGCTGGGATTTCAGCCCTGCCTCGTCGAGCTTCATGCCCTGGCGGAAATCGAAGGTGCGCGAGGCCAGCCAGGCCGGCGGTGGCAGGCGGTGGATGGCCGTGCTGGCAGCCACCAGCAGCACGTCGAGCTGCCGGTGCTGCAGGCGGTAAAGCGCGGCCAGGCGCTCGGAGACCAGATCCTGGTGGGGCGACAGATGATCGTAGGGCAGCGTTTCCCAGTCCGGCAGCTGGGCGATGGCCAGCCCCGGCGAAAACCAGAGCAGCTCGGCAGCCAGACGGGTGCAGTCGGCAGGCTGGGCGCATACAATGATCCGGGTTTTTTCGCCAAGGGGCGAGGGCGTATCATTCTGCCTTTCCTGTGAAGGCACGCCGGACGGGCTGGAGGGCAGCATCTGGGCCAGCAGCCAGGCATCCGAGGAGCCGAACCCGGCAGGAAGTCGGTGATTGGAAGATTGCAAGATGGGCAACCCGTTGTTGCAGTCGGGACAGGAGCGGAAAACACTGATCGCGCACCGGGGCGATCTTCGCCCTGAGCTGCGACCTGGCGGCGCCGGGGCGCATCAGTGTTTCCCTGAAGACAAGGGCGGGTTGCCGGCGTGGCCAGAGGCCGGCCGGCAACCCATGTGAAGCGACGTATTTTATCCGCTGGGTGAAGATCCCGGCGGACACGCCAATGCGTAAAGAGTTGAATCAACGTGGCGCCAGCCGGCCGGCCGCGTCGGAAGGCGAAGCCAGCGCCGACGGCGAGGCCATCGAGTCCCGCCATTTCGTCCTGATTCCTGCCGCCGGCAGTGGCAGCCGTTTCGGGGCCAGGGTACCGAAGCAGTACCTCGAGCTGACACCCGGCCGCACGGTGCTCGAAGCCACCGTCTCGGTCTTTCTGGCCGAGCCCTGGATCTCGAGGGTGGCTGTCGTCGTGCAGCCCGATGACGAGCTGGCCCTGCGATTGCCGGGCCTGAGGCACCCGAAGGTGCTGCTGATCCGTCGCGGTGGGGAGAGCCGGCGCGACACCGTGCTGAACGGATTGATGGCACTGGCCCAGCGTGGACTGGTGGAGGCGCGTGACTGGATCTATGTCCATGATGCTGCACGCCCCGGTCTGGACAGTGGCAGCCTTCGCCGGCTGGCGACCCATCTGGAGCACGAGCCCTGTGGTGCGCTGCTGTGCGTGCCCGTCACCGACACGGTCAAACGGATCGACACCCGCGCCTCGCTGGCCGCCAGTGCCGAATACCGTTCGGGGGGCACGGTCGATCGCAGCCGGCTGTGGCTGGCGCAGACCCCTCAGGTCTTCCGTTTCGCCGCTCTCCGGAAGGCGCTGGTCGCGCATCCGAATGTCACGGACGAGGCCGGTGCGATCGAAGCCGAAGGCGGGCGTCCGCGAATGGTCAGCGGCACGCGGCGCAACCTGAAGATCACCACCCCCGAAGATCTGATCATGTTGAAAGTACTGATGACACAGCAGCAACGCCACGGAGAAGGCGCATGACGACAGCAAAGAAGGAAATCCCGTTCCGGATCGGCCAGGGCTATGACCTGCACGTTCTGGTGGAAAACCGCCCCCTGATCATCGGTGGCGTCCATGTCGAGCACCCGCTCGGGCTGGCCGGTCATTCGGATGCCGACGTACTGGCCCATGCCATCACCGATGCGCTACTGGGCGCCGCCGGACTGGGCGACATCGGTCATCACTTCCCGGACACCGATGCAGCCTTCAAGGATGCCGACAGCCTGATCCTCCTGAAGGAGGCGATGGCCTCGGTTCGGGCAAAAGGCTTCGAGCTGGGCAACATCGATGCAACGATCATCGCCCAGCAGCCGAAGATGAAGCCCTGGCTGCCCGGCATGATCGAGGCGCTGTCGAAGGCCATCGACTGCGACCCCTCACAGATCAACCTGAAGGCCAAGACTAACGAGAAGGTCGGTACCGTCGGGCGGTGCGAGTCGATTGCCGCTCTTGCAACAGCTCTGCTGGTGCGCTGACGGGATCCAGCGTATCGACGAAGGTTTCCCGCGCTTCTCCCTTCTCGTTGTCCAGATCTCGCAGCACGACACGGATCTTCAGACCGCCGCCCGAGGCGTTCTCCATGATCATGCCACCGCGGGCGCGGCGTGCCAGCCGGGCCACGATCGCCAGGCCCAGCCCCGAGCCACCGACCGTGCTGCGCTCGGTGTCGAGCCGGGCGAAGGGCCTGGCCAGACGGGTCAGCGCATCTTCGGGCACACCGGGGCCGTGATCCCGGAAGGTCAGCTCCACGCCGCCTTTCTCGTGCCGTCTGCCCATCACGTCGATCCGGACGTTGCGCTCGCCCGGCGTGGCGCCGTACTTGATGGCGTTCTCGAAGACATTGCTCAACACCCGCTCGAGCAGCATCGGATTGCCCCGCCACATCAATCCGGGCTCCACCCGCTTGTAGACCGACAGCAGGCCGGCTGCCCGTTCACGTCCGTAGAAACGCAGGAACTGGGCAAAGGCATGGTTGATGTCCACCGACTCGACCGTGCGTTCCAGCGGGCTGGCGAACTCGACGAACTGGTGCACGATCGAGTCGATCCGCTCGATCTCCTCGATCATCGAGGCCTGGCTGGCTTCGGAGAGGCCGCTCAGCTCGACCTCGAGCCGCAGGCGCGTGAGTGGCGTGCGAACATCGTGCGAGACGCCGGCCAGCACGATGGCCCGGTCGGCATCGATCGCCTGAAGCTCACCAGCCAGTTCGTTGAAACGACGGTTCAGCATCGCGATCTCGGGCGGGCCGGTTTCACGTAGCCGCGGTGGCGGCTCGCCACGGGAAAGGCGGTCGATCGAGCGGGCCAGATTGGCCAGCGGACGATTGACGAGCCGGCTGATCAGCAGGGCGCCGATCATCGCGAGGATGATCGCGATGCCCATCGCAGCCGCTTCTTTCCAGGTGGCCGGTTGAGGCTTTTCGAGCTTGCCCGGTTCGGCCATGAGCCAGAAGGGCTCGTCATCGACGTGAAAGCTGACCCAGAGTGCGTAGACACCGTCCACACGGCTGGCGATGACGGTCGGTTCCTGAAGTCTGTCGGCCAGCAGGCGGACGACCCGTTCGCCCTGCTTGCGATCGGGCCAGGGCTCGACGCGCTTGCCGGGCTCGCCGGGCAGCACGCGCAGTCCCAGGTTGCCGGCCAGCGCCTGCAACAGGGAATCGCGATCCTCGGGCCTGCTGTGGCTGATGGCTGCGCGGGCCAGATTGACCGAAGCGGCCAGATCACTGGCCACCCGTTTCGTTTGCGGCATCCGCTCGAAGGTGCGGTACAACTGGTACCAGGCGCCCAGGCTGATGGTCAGGAGCAGGGTGATGAGCGCGAAGGTGCGCCAGAAAAGACTCAGCCTCAAAACTTCCGATACCTCAACGACACCCAACAGTAGCAGGCCATGACCCCCATACCGGCAGGTTCTCTCCCGCTTGCCGGGGGGCGTGCTGCTTCATCCTTGAAAAGGCCTTCCAGCCATGACACGCACCAGGGCAGGCGGCGTCCTGCACGGCCGTTACACCGTGCAATATTGCCATGATATGCGGGTCAGCGAAACGCTGTTATGCCACACCCGTCAGGCATGGGCAGGCTTCATCAGGCCGGCACGAAGACGTAACCGACACCCCAGACCGTCTGGATGAAGCGGGGATTCTGCGGATCGGGTTCGATCAGCTTGCGAAGGCGCGAGATCTGGACATCGAGGCTGCGGTCGAAGGCACCGTACTCACGACCACGGGCCAGCAGCATCAGTTTCTCGCGGGAGAGCGGAATGCGCGGATGGCGAACGAGCACCTTCAGGACGGAAAACTCGCCCGTCGTCAGATTGAGCCTGACGCCATCACGGGACAGGGTGCGAGTGCCCAGATCGAAGACGAAAGGACCGAAAGACACGGCACCGATGTCGTGCATGGCCCCGCCCGGGGTGTCGGCGGGCACCTGGCGCCTGAGCACGGCGTGTACCCGGGCAACCAGCTCACGGGGGTTGAAGGGCTTCTGCATGTAGTCATCGGCGCCCATCTCGAGCCCGATGATCCGGTCGACGTCATCGCCCTTGGCCGTCAGCATGATGATCGGCGTCCTGTCGTTGGCCGCACGCAAGCGGCGGATGATGGACAGCCCGTCTTCACCCGGCAGCATCTGGTCGAGAATGATCAGATCGAAGCTCTCCCGCTGCATGAGCCGGTTCAGAGAAGCAGCGTCAGCGGCGAGCGTGACTTCAAACTGCTGCTCGGTCAAATACCGGTTGAGCAAATCCCGAAGTTTGGCGTCGTCATCGACGACGACGAGTTTCCTGACGCTTGTGTTCATTGGCCGATGATATCGGTTTTTTTGTAACCTGGTTGTCCGGGCAGGCCACACCAGCGTGCCAGACCCCTGTCAGACCTGATAACACTTACCGGTGGTTACACGCCCTGTAAATCCGTATTGCCCGCTTATTCTAAAACACCTTGGCGTTCGAAAGAGGGGCGTTTCGGCGCTCATTTTCGCCTGCTTTTGCAAAAATACCCGATCATTTGCAACGATTTGATACCACTTTCCTGGAGATGATGAATTTGGTCGAAAAAATAAAAAGCCGGGAAAATACTGTTACTTGTCAATATTTTCGACTCGGCCACGCAGGTCATCACATGTTCATGTCCGATGAGGGATTTTTCTGACGCCTCAAATGCGTCGCTCGCCTCACCGACAGACTTGTCGAAAAGTCTGACCACCGGATTTTGCTGGATGCCCGTCCAAGGACACGCTGAACAAGTCCACGCGGACGCCGCATCTCCGACACGGGCGCATGCCCGCCCTGGCAGATCCATCCGTCAGCTTGGGCGGCAAGCCTGCCCGACGAGGCCCTGTGACGAACCCCGCATGACAGGCTGATTCGACGAAGGCGCGGCATGGCAGGACTGCGGCCCGGCCGGCCTCCAGCCCGTGGCGATACAGCATAACGTACAACGGGAGCCAGGCGTGGCGATACCACCGTGAAGAGGGTGAATAAGTTGATGACAGGTTCTAGAATCCGGGGATGGAATCCTTGCACCTTGCCCTGTCGATCGAATGGGATGATTGCACCGTGGCCCTGGGCGGCCCTGGCCTCGAATGTCTGGCACTGAGTGCCCGAGCCTTGCACGGCGGCGCGAATGGCGCCCAGGCCTCCCGTGATGCACTCTCACTGGTGCAGCAGGCGTTGCATCAGACCGGTCAGCCCCTGTCGGCCGTATCCTGCTTTCATGTCAACCGGGGGCCCGGTGCCTTCACCTCGCTCCGGATCGCCGTCGGGCTGATTCAGGGACTGGCCTTGCCCGGTCAGCGTCCCGTCAGTGCCATCGATTCTCTGGCAGCGCTGGCGACCACCGTACCATCGTGGCGGTTGGCAGCAGCCGGCCCGGCTGCTTCGATGGCCGGCGCGGCAACGATGCAGGTGGCCACGTCGGCTCCGTCACCGGACATCACCAACGACTGGTTGCTGTGTGCCGCGATCGATGCGCGGATGGGTGAGTGCTATTACGCAGTCTATCGTTGTCACGCCGGCCATTGGCCCGAGACCCTGTTGGCTCCGCATGTCGGCTCGCCCGAAGAAGCGCGCAACGCCTTCGATGCCTGTATCTCCCTAGGAGCTTGGGCGGTAGGAATCGCGACGGCGAAAACCGGCCCCGCCGAGCACAGTTTGTGCCCGATTCGCCGCCCCATAGCG
>JAUMZD010000032.1:0-26737 GCA_030528325.1 Lautropia sp.
GGAGAGTGCACAGATGGCAGGGGTGTTTCAGCGCAAGTGGGAAGAAGGCATGCAGAGCGGCCTGGCCCAGGGTATTCAACAAGGCATTGAACAAGGCATGCAACAGGGCCTGAGACAAGGCAGCCAGGTGACGGTCGCGCGGCAGTTGCGCCTGCGCTTCGGCGAGCTGGATGCCACGGCAGAAGCGCGGTTGCAGACGGCCACACAGGCCGAGCTGGATCTCTGGGCCGAGCGGATACTGACGGCTCGGACACTGGATGAGGTTTTCCGGGTTCAGTGAAGGTTTCCATGTGCACGGACGCCAGAGGCTGGCGTTTCTGAAGGAAGACGAATGCGGTCGGCCCCATTGATCCGCTCGGCGCCAGGCACTTGAGCGGCCAGCAGGCGTGAAGCCGGCCCTTTGGCGCCTGCCTGCAACCATACAGAAGTCCGAGGATGCCAGCAGTGGCGCAGTACGCCACCCTGTCGGGGACTACGGCCTGTCCACGCAATCCGATGTCCTCTCTTGATCGTTTTCTTCGTTCCGCTCACCAACCCGATACTGAAGTGCTTTCCATTCGGAGGCCACGCCTGTCGTCGTGGTCTGCCGCGGGCGTGGACGACGAGGCGGATGTGGCAGCGTCCCTGCATGACAGGAAAGCCTCGGTGGCCAGGCCCCTCACATCAGGCAGCCTTGCCATGGATCTGGGCGACGACGAGAAGGCGCCCAATTCCCTGACCCTGGCTGCACGCCAGCCAGCCGCTGACGGCGCTCATCATGATGAACCACAGCTGCACGACGAAGCGGCATGGCAGCCGGCCACACAGTTTGACTCATCCGAAACGTGGCTCGCGCCGGTACTCGAATCCGGGCCACTGCCTCGGCTGGCAGCCAGCGACAGAGGGACGACGTCTGGATCTGGCGGAACCGCCGTTGCGCAGGACGCCTCACAGACCACCGGGCTGGGGGTCTGGCTGGGCGCATTGGGCACTCAGCTTTTGGCCGGCCATCCCGTCACCCACCAACGCCTGAGCGGCAGAGAGGCGTCCTCTTCTGCCATCAGCGAAACGGCTGACGCACCGGATGCTCCGCATCGGCCATCGGACACGCCCTTGGCGGCAACCCCCCAGCCCCTGCCACCCGTACTGCTGGTGCCGCCAGCGCTGCCTCTGCCCACACCGGGCGCCCGCACAGACGCCGACACGGACACGCTCACGGGTTCGGGTTCGGGTTCGGGTTCGGATTCAGGTTCGGGTTCTGGCACGGACACCGAGGCCTCGGCAGCGCCCGCGCTTCCACCGTCCTCTGCCTCGGACGGCTCAGCCACGCCAGTACCGGCACCCGCACCGGCCCACGACCGACTTCTTGCGCCCAATACGCTTCCCGCAACCGACCCCCCTCCCGCGCACGAAGCCCCTCCGGCGCCCGTAGTGCCAGGATCTTCAGCCGTGCCGGCGCCTGACACGCCTGACACACCCGTCCCGCCGATCCAGCATCAACCGCCGGCTCCGCCACAGGCGCCACCTGCAACCACACCTACACCCAAACCAACACCCACGCCCACGCCCACGCCCACGCCACCGGATTATCCGGCCGAGCAGGAACCTGCGCTGGCGCCTCACAATGCGCGCATTGCCTTGCCCTCCGCATGGTTCAATGGAGACAACACGGCATCCGAACCGGCGCATATCCGCATCGTGTCGCTCGTACCGAAGAACGGCACGACGGGACATCCCGTGCTGGTGCTGAACCCGGGCACACCGGATGAACGGGTGCTGTCGGTGGGCGATGAGATTTCCCGCGACGAGTTCGACAAGCTCAGCTGGGATACGGCCAGGAACGAAGGCGGACATTTCAGTTTTCTGCCGCTGGATGAACAGAAACGGCCGTTTGCCGACGTGGCCGAGCAGCGGGTGGAAATCGTCGAGCACCCTGCCCCGCCGATTTATGCCGACACGCCGGCCGAGCTGTTCGTCGCTCATGACGGGGTGCTCCGGATCGATTCGCTGCTCCTGACCGGCCCCGACTTCAGTCGCAAGCCGGATTTCGTGCGCATCACACGCATCGAAGTCGAAGTCGAGGTCGATGGCGACGGTGATGGCAATGACGGTGCCTCACCCAACCCACTGGTGCAGGCCATCCAGTTCGATGCCGACGGTGCACGCATCGATGAACCGATATCTCTGGGCGTCGACGATGTAGTGCCCTTTGCGGCCTTCCAGCACCTGCAATGGCAGGCAGACGGCAATGCGGGAGGACGCTTCAGCTTCATCCCGAGTCTGGCCGACGGGACGGCGCTGCTGGGCGCGACCGAACAGCAGATCCGCATCATCGAAGACCCACTGCCGCCCGTGTATGCGGACAACCCCGAGCCGCTGGCGGTGGCGCATGACGGCCTGATCCACATCGGAGCCATGCACCTGATCGGCGAGCAGGTCGCCCGCCGGCCCGGCTTCATCCGCATCACGGCCATCGACGAGGCGGACAAACCCGCCGGGCACGATGGCGCGCCCACCGGCCTGATCCTGCCCGGCCGCATCGACACGAACGGCTCGCTCATCGACACGACGCCGGTAGCACTTGCCGTGGACGCGGTCGTGCCCTTTGCCGCTTTCCGGCACCTGCAATGGCAGGCTGCTGGCAACGAGGGCGGCAGCTTCAGCTTCGTGCCCAGCACCGAGGACGGCCGGCAACTGGCGGGCGCCAAGCCCCGCACCATCCAGGTGATCGAACATCCCGTCCCACCGGTCTACAACGACGTCGACCTGGTGCATCTGATCGCCCACGATGCCCAGGCCACCATGGGCGAGCGTTTCTTTGCCATCAGCGCCGGCAGTGCACCGACACACATCCGCATCGATGCCATCACGGCCATACAGCCCGATCCGGACAGTGTGCCCCTTAGCCTGGATGGCCAGCCGGTGCAGGAAGCGACTGTGTTCTCGCGCGCCGAAGCCGAACGGCTGACCTGGCATGCCAGCGGCAATCAGGGCGGGCTCGTACGCTTCACACCGGTGCTTGCCGACGGCACGCCCATCCTGAACGCCGAGCAGCAGGAAATCCTGATCCAGGAATCGCCACGCCCGCCGGTCTACCAGCACGACGCCACCTTCCTCGTGCCCCACCAGGGCAGCCGCTTCCTGCCCCTCGAACTGCTGACCGGCAGCGACAGCACACGTGCCCCTGCGTTCATCTACATTGCATCGATCTCGCCCAACGCGGACGGCAGTGGCCAGACGGCCCCGGCAGTATGGCTGGACAGGGATGGCCCGGGCGGTTCACCCGGCACGGCGGTTCGGCAGGGCGAAACGGTGATTCCGCGGGCAGATCTGGCTTACCTGCGCTGGGATGCTCGCCACAATCAGGGCGGGGAACTGCGATTCGCGCCACTCGATACCGATGAGTTTCCGATCATGCACGAGGGCGGCCGGGTGATCAGTGTCGGCATCCAGATTCAGATATCACCCCCGGTGCCAGCCTATCCCGCCAGCCATCGGGCCACCACCACGGCCAAGCATGACAGCGTGCATCCGCTGGAAGAAAGCCTGTTTACAGGAGGCGATGTGCAGACGGCG
Source organism: Lautropia sp. (assembly GCA_030528325.1). Classification (GTDB taxonomy): domain Bacteria; phylum Pseudomonadota; class Gammaproteobacteria; order Burkholderiales; family Burkholderiaceae_E; genus Lautropia. Next base: position 3,556 of record JAUMZD010000032.1, read on the forward strand.
CCAGCGTTCATCCGCATCGAATCGGTGAGCGAACGCCATGACACCGAGCCCGGTACCTCGGCGCTGCTGCTGGGTTACGGCTGGGTCGACGAACGCCGACTGGCTGCCGGCAGCATCGTGAAACGGAACGACTTTGATGCGCTGTGGTGGGATGCCGCCACGAACGAGGGCGGCAGTTTCCGCTTCCAGGCACTCGATGCCAGCCAGCGGCCCATCGCGGGCTCACCGACGATGGAAGTGACGGTGCAGGAAACGCAGGAAACCCTCTCCCCGCCTATGCCGGCGCCCCCGCTGCCATCGGGCAAGCCCCATGAATCCGTGGCGGGCTACAACCGCACGACCTATCTGGACAAAAGCATTTTCATTGGCCAGGCGCCCGACGCCACGGTCGAGAACCGGTTTTTCAGGCTCATCAGAATCACTGACCAGGAATATCCCACCAATGTGGGCCTGCGGGAGGTCAACTGGCACGACGACATGCCCGGCCGGAGCGCCACGGCCTATGAACTGGTTCGCCCCAGCGGTCGCCGCCTTGACAAACACGATGCCATCGAGCGCGCCGAGGCCGTAGGTGGGCAACTGCTGCGGATGGACGATGCGCCCGGAAACACCCAGCCTGGCAAGTTGTCGGAACGCCAGTGGCTGGAGCAGCATCTGTTTTCCAAGTGGCGTGTCACGGCAGGCACCGTCCTTCACCACGGCAGCACAGACCAGGAATCGCGCAACGAATACGTCATCGAGTATGCCGACTATGTGTCTCCGCTGAGCCTGCACGAGCGCGACGATCCGAGCCGCTTCACCTCACTGCGCGAGGGGGCCATCGTCGGCGAGGATGAGCTGACCCGCCTGAGCTGGAACAGCAAGTTCAACAGCGGTGGCAGGATCACCTTCATCGAAGTCGCCGGGCGGGACACTACCCAGCCACAGGAAGGCGGAAACCGGGAGATCGGTGACAAACGCACGGTGACCATCACCGAACAGCCCCAGGGCAGCTTGCACGTGACCAAGGCGGGCCCCCTGTCGATGCACGAGCTGTTCGATGAGACCGGCACGCCAGCGCCAGCAGCACAGACAGCCGACGCGCAGCCGTCGGCCCCCAGCCCTTCCCTGCCACCCCCGGCCCTACCTTCGCCCGGGATGCTGACGTTGTGGAAAGGCGCCGATCTTCACGGCCTGCTGGATGAACGACTGACTTCGCCGCCAGCGGCCTGAGCGCCCTTCCCCTCTCCCGGCAGGCATCTCCCGGCAGCCCGGATCAACCGCTGGTACCAATGCACAGACGGGCCAGAGCAACCGGCCGACAATGGCGGCCAGGCAAATGGGAACGGTGCGCCCGGTTTGCCAGGCGGTGAAAACGAACCGCTTCTGCCAGAGATTGGCTGGTGCGCACCCCATCGCCGGATCAGGATCGATGATCGGGCTCGCGGCATGGCCGCAAGCCCTGGCATCCGTTCACCGGCACACTTGCCGTCCACGCCATGAAGAAGCACAAGCACGAGACCTTCAGCGAGCTGCCTGCACGCCAGCCGCCTGTGTCTGCCGTGGCTGCCTGGGCTGCCTGGGCTGGTCAGCCCATTGTCGATCGAACACGGGCGGCTACGAGCGCCCAGACGCCCGCTCGACGACCGGTACAAGACCTCGATGATACGCTGCCAGACTATCAGGAGGGCATCGTCTTTCAGGAGGAGGAGGAGGCGGACAAGGCGGACACCCCCTTCGTCGAAGCCGAGCAGCCCCGACATGCCGTCGAGGCTTCAGCCGCCAACTCGTCGCCCCTGGCCACCCCCAGCCCGAGCCTGCTGAACAGCCTCTTCGATGATCACCCCTTGCCACCCAGCCCCCTTCAGCACGGTGTCGCTCTGGCCGGGCTGGCAGGTCTCGTGGCCTTGGGCAGTGGCAGGCATCACAGCGGGATCATTTCCCCACGGGATCCCCTGGCCAGGGCGCCGGGAAACGACCCGCTGCCGCCCCCGGACTCGGCCCTGGATGACGCACGGGCGCCTTCGCCCGCGCCCACGCCAAAGCCGGCCCCTCAGCCGGCACCGCAACCCGTGCCCGTCCCGGCACCCGAACCAGCGCCCGTTCCCGCGCCTGTCCCTTCTCCCGAACCGCCCCCCGCTCCCGCGCCGGTGCCACAGCCCGCACCTGCGCCCGAAACGGCGCCGCCATCACCACCGCCCCCTCCACCACCAGCGCCCGACTACGGTGGATCGACACGGGCCACGAAAGTGGCGTACGACGAGCGTGTCCGCATCGACCCCGAATGGCTGGCCGGACGCCTGCCCGAGCACGCCCCTGCCCACATCCGCATCCTGGACATCGAGGCACTGGGGCGGGACGACGGCGCCGCGTCCCCGTTGCAGCTCGTCCGCCCCGGGCAGGCGCCGGAGCCGATCGCCAGGCATCGGATCATTCCGGCGACGGATTTCGAGTACCTGCACTGGCAGGCAGCGGGCAACGATGGCGGGCACTTCAGCTTCGAGGCACTCGACGCGAACGAGGATGCACTCCCGAACGTGCCCATTCAGGAGGTTCACATCGAGGAACACCCGTCCCCGCCCCGCTACCCGAACAGTTCGGCGCCGTATCTGGTTGCCCACGACGGCACCGTTGCCCTCTCCAGCCTCAGCTTCACCGGTCTGGACAAGGTCACGGCGCCCGCTGCCATCCGCATCACGCACATTGCCCCGAAAGACGGCGACGCCAGCCCGGCCCTGAGCCTGCTGGCGGACGATGGCACGGCACGGCCACTGTCGGTGGGCGACGAGATCCCTCAGGCCGACTTTGGACGACTTCGCTGGCAGGCCAGCGGCAACAGCGGCGGCAGTTTCGACTTCGTCCCGCTTACCGCCCAGGGCGAGGTCATTCTGGGTGCCACGCCGCAACGCATCGCGGTGCATGAATCACCACTGCCGCCTGAATACCACGACAGCACCGAGCAGGCGGTCGCCCATGGCCAAGTGCTGGGCATCGACGTGACGTTGCTGACGGGCAGCGCCCCGGCGCGAGCCCCTGCCCACATCCGTATCGAGGCGATCAACCCGGCCGACACGACGGCGCCCGACACGCCCGCGCTCTTCCTGCTGGACGGGGACGGAAAACGCACCCCTGTCCAGCCCGGCCAGGTGCTCGATGCCGGGCAATACGCCCGACTGCACTGGGACAGTGGCCTCAACGCCGGTGGCCAGTTCCGCTTTCAGGCCCTGGACGATGCCGGACACGCGATCCAGGGCAGCGAAGCCCGCACGATCACGATCATCGAGGATCCGTTGCCGCCCGTGTATCCGGCAGCCCCTGAAGCGCTGGCCGTGGCGCACGATGCCACGCTGAGTTTCGACCCGCTACGCTTCACCGGTACCGACATCAGCCGAAAGCCCGACTTCATCCGCATCACCGCGATCGAGGAGCTTGGCAACACCGGGCAGCCGCCCACGGCCCTGACCCGAACCCAGCCCGGCCAGGATGGCGCAGCAGACACCACGAATCCGCTGACCGTGGGCAGCATCGTGCCCTTTGCCGCCTTCCGGCTGCTGCGCTGGCATACGGCCGGCAACGACGGCGGCAGCTTCCGGTTCGTCCCGAGCACCGAAGACGGACGTGCGCTCGAAGGCGCCACCGAACAGCGCATCGCGATCCGCGAATCCAGTCCGCTACCTGATTATCAGGGCACGCCACGGCTGGACGTGAGGCATGACGAGACGGTTGCGCTGCCCCTGAGCCTGCTCGCCGGGCACGATCCGGCCCGTGCGCCCGGCCAGGTGCTGATCCGGAGCATCCAGCTCGACGCGCCCCAGGATGGCACGGCGCTGGCCACCGATGCGGCCGAGCGCAGCCTGTTCATCCGGCACGATGACGGCCAGCGCAGCTATCTCAAAGCCGGCGACAGCATCGATCGGGAGATGCTCCAGCACGTACACTGGGACGGCAGCCTCAGCCAGGGCGGCACTCTGGTGCTCGAAGCGCGGGAGGCCGATGGTCAGGCCATCGTCGGTGCTCAGCCCCGTGCCATCACCGTGGTCGAACACCCGGCGCCGCCCACCTATGAAGCCTCCGGTCTGGTGCAGGTCGTGGCGGCCAACGCCACGATCGGCATCGGCGCGGCTTTCCTCGGCAACGAGGAAGCCACCGCACCAGCCTACGTCCGCATCGAGGCGATCCTGCCTGAGAGACCGGATGCCGGCAGCGTGGCGCTGAGCCTGAATGGGCAAGCCGTCGAAACCCCCGTCATCCTGTCACGTGCCGAGGCCGAACTGCTTCGCTGGGATGCCAGCGTCAACCAGGGCGGCAGCATCCGCTTCACACCCGTGCTGGCCGATGGCACCCCGATTCTGGGCTCGGCCACGCAAACGTTGCGGATCCACGAATCCCCACTTGCGCCGGACTACGCCCAGGCGCCCCACCTGACGGTGGGGCACGATCAGGTTCTGGCCCTGCCGGCCAGCGTCTTTGCCGGCGATGATGCAGCCCGCAAACCGGCCAGAATCCGGATCACCCACATTCATGAACACGAGGACCAACTCGATCACAAGAGCCCGCTGTTTTTCCTGAGCGGATCAGGTGATGGCATCAACAATCGCGTCCATCTGAAGGAAGGGCAGGAGATCCCTTCCGGCATCTATGACAGGATCCTGTGGGACAGCCAGGTCAACCATGGCGGACATTTCAGCATCACGGCACTGGACGCCCAGGGCATTCCCATCGAGGGCAGCCAGCCCCGCACCATCACCGTGCATGAATCCCCGCTGCCGCCCCATTATTCGCCACACCACACACCGACCCCGGTTGGCCACAATGGCGAAACCGCCTTTGCCTTGTCCCAACTGCGGGGCGTGATCAGCAGCAGCGACGGCACCCCGTCGCCCAGTACCGGCTACATCCGCATCACGGCCATCGACGAGACGGGCGACACCGATCCGCACGCATCGCCGCTGTTCCTGAAGCCAGCCACGCCCGGCGGGGAGATCACCCGGATCGACGTCGGCAGCAGGATCGCCGTCACCGACCTCGAGCGTCTGCGCTGGCATGCCGAACACAACGAAGGCGGCAGCTTCCGCTTCAAGCCGCTGGACAGCACCGGCCACGAGATCGTCGGCGCCAGGGAACAGCGCATCGAAGTCTACGAGTCGCCGATCCCACCCAGCTACCCGGCCTCCTATCAGCACAGCGTCACGGCAGCCCATGACAGCATCACGACGCTCGATGCACGGCTCTTTGCCGGCGACACGCCACACACGGCCCCCGCCTTCATCCGCATCGAAAGCGTGAACGAAACCCGGGACACGCAGGGTGGCGCCAGCCCGGCGCTGATGCTGAACCGGGGCCAGACAGGTGAACGCGAGCTTCTCACCGGCAGCATCGTGCCCTTTGCCGAATTCAGCCAGCTCAGCTGGGACACGACCCACAACGACGGTGGGCGCTTCAGCTTCCGCGCACTCGACAAGGATCAGCGCAACATCGTCGGCTCTCGCACCGTGCAGGTGAACGTGCAGGAACACCCCGCCGTCCCGACCTATCCCAGCACACAGCCACGGCAGCTGGCCGGCCACGACAGCACGCTGAAGCTCGACCGTGCCCTGTTCGAGGGCAGCGCCAACGCACCGGCCTACCTCAAGATCGAAGCCATCGATGCCCACGGCGCCAGCACCCTGCCCGCCAGCGGCGTGGGTGCCCTGAAGATCGACCACGATGGCCAGGCCAGCACCCCGCTACAGGCGGTGGCACTGAACACGCCGATCGCGCGCGCCGATTTCGACAGGCTGTACTGGGATGCCAGCGACAACACGGGCGGCAGCTTCCGCTTCGTGCCGACGCTGGCCGATGGCACACCGATTCTGGGCGCCCAGAGCCAGACGATCACGGTGCGGGAGTCGCCGCCGGTGCCGACCGTGTACGGTTCGCTGGACAAGCGCCTGCCTCATGATCAGGAGGAGTCTTATTTCAAGACCCATCTGTTCGGCAGCAAAAACCCTGCCCCCTTTGTTCGCATCGAGGCGATTCAGGAAACATCGGACACCGCGCCGAGCACCTCGCCGCTTCGGCTACAGAAAACGGATGGTTCCAGCACCGAGATCAACGACAACGACATCATCGACGCCGATGGCTACCAGGCGCTGCACTGGAGTGCCGCCCATAATGCGGGCGGCAGCTTCCGGGTGGTGTTTCTGGACGAGCACCGTCAGGAGATCGTCGGCGCGTCGCCCCGAACGGCCACGATCACCGAATCCCCAGCGCCGCCCGTGTATCCGGCGCAGAACGTCATGCTCACCGTTCCCCACGAGGGCACGCTGAAACTTTCCCCGCATCTGTTCACGGGCAGCGATCCGACGAAAAAGCCGGCCTACGTCCGGATCGACAGCATCCAGTCCGGCCTGGAGGGCAGCGACCAGCAGATGCTCAATGGTGCCGCCAGTGGGCTACGGCTTGATCAGGGCAGCGGCAACCAGAAGATTTATCTGAATGGCGGCTCTGACAACAACGGCGGCCCGATCATCCTGCACATCGACGACGTGGGCAAATTGAGCTGGGATGCGGCTGACAACGCCGGCGGCCAGATCCAGTTCACGGCCCTGGACACCAATCAGGCACCGATCCTGGGCGCTACAAGGCCAATCCTCGTCTTCAACGAGGAGGCGGCACCTGCCCACATCCCTGCGCCACCGCCACCACAAAGCACTCCCGAAGCCCCGGTGGCCGGTCACAACCGCACCACCTTCCTCGACAAATCGGTCTTCATCGGTGATGCGCCGGGCGCCACGACGGCCGGGCGTTTCTTCAAGATCACCAACATTCATGATTACGAAAATGCCGAGGCGCGCGACATCACGGACATGCGCACGCTGAACTGGCACGACAACATTCCGGATCGTAAACCGACTGCCTATGAAGTGGTGCGCGTGCCGGGCGGGCTGACGAAAGCAGAGGCCATGGCAAGGGCACAGGCAGCCAATGGCAAGCTGCTGGAGCTGGGCGAGTCAGCCTGGTATACCGAGCACTCGAACCAGTCCGAGAACGAATGGGTCAACATCTGGCTGGGCAGCCTGAAAGACCCGAAGGGCGGCAGCCTGAACCTGAGCATCGACAAGGTTCATCATGCCGGCAGTGCGGAGGGGCGTCTGGAGGCCTTCGTCATCGAATATCAGAACTACCACCATCCGCTGAAACTGCACAATGCCGACGACCCGTCCAAGGCAGAAACCATCTGGGAAGGCCAGATCGTGGGGGAAGACCAACTGGAGCGGATCAGCTGGGATACGCGGCAGAACAACGGGGGCAGCATCCACTTCCACGAAGTGATGGGTCGCTCAGACACAGGCCCTGGTGGCGTCAAGGATCCCAGCCTGCCCGGCAATACGCAAGTGCCCGGCACATCCGAGCGGGACGTCCTGATCCGGGAACTGTCCAGCGACGGCATCACCGTCACGCAAAAAGGCCCACAGTCCATCCGGCACCCGGCCTTGAAGCTTCAGGATCTGATCAAACAGGATGGAGAGCTGACTCATGATTCAGCCCACCCCGTGCCAGATGAAGCAGCAGGCTCATCCCGAACGGCCGCACACCCATCGGCTGCTGACGCCGTTCACGACACGAGTCCGACACCGCACCACCTGACCCTTTGGAAGGGTCTGAGCTTGCACGCCTGGCGGCCGATATGGAAAGCTATGGACACGACCATTCCGCTGGATGAGACGCTGCCCGGCACGTTGGGGTGAACGGCAAGACGACAGAAGTGCCATACTAACGGTTGACGATAGTATCGGGTCACGATACTATCAGTTGCACTGAGCAGTCATAATCAGCCCTGCCTGAAGTCTCCGGACATGGCTATCAAATCTTTTCGTTGCCCTCACACCAGATCCCTCTACGAAGGGAAACGAGTCATACGCTGGGTCCTGATAGAAAAAGCAGCCCTGCGCAAACTGGCGATGCTCAATGCTGCGTCCAGAATCGAAGACTTGAGGCTCCCTCCCTCCAATCGATTGGAAGCGCTGAGAGGCAACAGACAAGGGCAATACAGTATTCGCATCAACAACCAGTGGCGCCTCTGTTTCAACTGGCATGGCAGCGATGCCGAAAATGTCGAAATCGTCGATTACCACTGAGAGGAACCATCATGCGCGACATACCCTATCCGCACCCCGGTGAGATTCTTCTGGAAGAATTTCTGAAGCCCATGCAGATCAGCCAATACCGACTGGCAAAAGAAATCGGCGTTTCCCAGCAGCGGATCGGCGAAATCATCACGGGCAAACGTGGCATCAGCATGGACACCGGTCTGCGACTGGCCCGCTTCTTTGGAACGTCGGAGTCCTTCTGGACCCGGCTGCAGCTCGATCACGAACTGGCCACCACCCGGGATCACATGGCCGATATTCTGGACAGCATCCGTCCCTGTACGGAAGCGCTCCCCTCCTGAAAGGGGCAAGCCTCAGCCAGCATCCCCCCAGGCCGCCAGATCACTGTCGAGCGACCAGATGATCACCTTTCTCTCACGGTTCAAGCCTCTGGTTCGCTCACACTCCTTGATGATGGACAGATCGGCCAGGGAAACCCCTTCCTTCAGCTTGTCAGGCGGTTTGTTTCGCTGGGCATGCTCGGGAAAATCCCGGAGCCAGGCCATGAAGGTTTCGGCCTCGGGAAAATAGGTCGGGCGGAAGGGAGCAACCCCTTCAAAGGCATCGCTCACCGCCTTCACAAGCTTTTCAGCGCACGCACGCCGCAGCCTGCCATCCGGCAGGTGGGCGATATGGTTGCCCGTTTCCCAGATGGTTGCCATGGGCAGCAGAAAATGGTCCTGCTTCTGAATCCGGCGTTCAAATTCACGCAGGATACGATCACCATGCTGATTGAATCCGGGAATGTTCAACACATTCAGAAATACCGAAGTATCAAGCAGGACAATATCAGCCATTGATAGCCCCCGCCCGCAGTTGCTCCAGCCATTGCAGTGCCTGACGCTGGCGGGCCTCCGCCCCTGGGTGGTGCTTGATGAAACGCTCCAGTACGCCTGACGTCATCAGATGTCCGAGGGAGCCTTGCGCGATCAGCTCCGGGTAATCGGGTGCATCGGCCAGCCGTACCAGACGGCTGCTCCCATCCTCGATGTCACGATAGCAGAACACGACATCCGGCACGGCCTCATCCGGCAAGGCATCGAGCAGGGCCGGATTATGGGTTGACAGCAGGACCCTCAACTGCCGACGACGTGCGATGCGCTGGATCTGCGCGAGCAGATGGCTGGCCCTGCTCGGGTGGACGCCATTATCGACTTCCTCGATGACGACCAGGCTACCCTCTGGGGCGGACAGCATCGCTGCCGCAATGGCCAGTACCCGCAACGTGCCATCCGACAGCAGGGAAGCATCACATTGACGTTTCACGCCGCCGAAGGTTTCTTCCAACGCCACCATCACGCCACCACGGGGTTCGTGCAGGAAAGACAGCGAAGCAATATCCTGCTCGGGCAGGCTCTGGATGAAGGAAAGAATGTCGGCGCGATTCATTTCGACACCCTCTCCCGTTTTTTTCGAACCACCCTCCCAAAGGTTGAACAGGACGGCAGACAGGTTCCGGCCACTGCCATGCAGCTGCGTATCGGACGGAAAGGCATATTCCCGCATCTGCGCTGGTGCCGCATCAAGGAACAGCATGTTCGACAACCACCTGGCCAGCTCACGGGTGATGGCAGGAATGCGCTCACGCGACTGCTTGTGGGATGCGGCAAAAGCAGCCGGGCTGTCCAGTTGCGTGAAGACGGCTGCCTGATCGGTGCATGTCACATGCGGCTTCTTTCCTCCCCGCGCAAAGTTGTTGTAGGAAACGGCCACATCGGTTCCGTGCCCCACGGAAGGCTTGTCCAGCACATAGAGATCAACACTATGGCCGGCATCCCAGATGCGCTCGGACTCGACATGCAAGCTAACATGCGAGCTATCCTCACTATCTTGACGCCGGGTGATCGTCATGTCGAACCGGTTCCACGTCTCGGCAGTGGTTCTCGCACCAAGACCGAAATCGCGCCCCCCCTGAAAGGGAAGATCCCGCACCGTTCCCCTGACGACCCTGTCCCCATCCTGGACCGCCGACTGGATGTTGAACAGACGCTGACCCTGCGCCAGCCATGACAACAGACGCATGGCCTCGATCAGATTGCTCTTGCCGGAGGCATTGGCCCCGATCAGTACCGTCAGCGGTGCCAGCGGCAGCGTTGCATCACGATAACTTTTGAAGTTCTTGAGAACGATGGCGCTCAACATGGACGCACTCCGAGGGCAGGCAGGTAGCAGGATCAGCCTTCGATGGCCGGGGGTATTCTGAACAAGTCCAGGTGAACTGAACTGGGTACCCCTTTAGAGCGGGTTATGCACTTATTCGTCCCCGCGAAAGCCCCTCTGGGCGTGCATAACACGCTCTAACGGTCGAGCATACTACAGCGTGCCCTGTGCACAGGATGCTGCCTGGCAACAGCCCCGACGGCATCACCAGCGCCATGCCGCGAGACAGCCGCACCACAAGACAGCCCGATCAGTGCCGTTCCCGTTCAGGACGCGTATTCCCCACCCGCTTCGCCATCTCCCGCCCCCGCTCCCGCCACGGCACCTCGATGAAGCGGTAGCTGAGCGCCGAGACGACGAAGACGGCCAGGATGAAGACAAGGACGACCGCGTATTTCATCGGCCCGTCGAACTTGCGGGCCGGCCAGTCGAAGAAGGTCAGCACCGTGACGTGAACCAGATAGATCGAATAGCTGTGAACGCCCAGCCACTGCATCGGGCGGGTCTGGAGCAGGGCCGCCACAGCGCCACGATCCGGCAGCAGCGACCATACCCACAGGCCGAAGGCGAAGGGGATCGCATAGATCCACGCCCCCAGTTCGGCCCGATACGCCACCATCGCGAGCGACACGGCCCCGAGCACGATCTGCAACAGGCCGATCAGCATGCCCGGCTGGCGACCAACCGAATCACGGATCGCCGTCCAGCCGTACCAGACCAGTACGCCAGTGAAGAAACTGAGCAGGCCGCGCGGCAGCCCATGCACATCCGGTGCGAAGGTCTGGGCCGGCAGAGCGGTGCCCAGTCGCAGGAACCAGGCCAGACTGAGCAGCACGATCAGCACGCTGATCCAGAGCCGTGCCCGGGTGCTTCGTATCCGAAAGAACAGGCAGGCAAAGACCACGTAGAGCCAGATCTCGACCGACAGCGACCACGACGGGTAGTTGTGCAGCGCCTCGGTCATGATGCCCATGCCCTGCAGCATCAGGATTTCCAGCACCAGATAGGGGAAGCTGAAGAACTCGACGGCAAAGGGCTGCTCACCGCCCAGCTGGATGCCGAACTGGGCAGCCATCCATTTGGCACCCTGCACACAGAGGACGGCGCCGATGGCGGTGACGGTCGTGACGATGTGCAGCGGGTAGAGGCGGAAGAAGCGCTTGATGAAGAAGGCTCGCATCTGCCCCCCGCCGTGCAGGCGCTCGCCGTACACCGCTGCCATGATCACGCCACTGATGACGAAGAACAGGTCCACGAACAGCCAGGCATTCTGCACCAGCCCCCACTGGGCTGGCGCCCCGCCCCAGCGGGCCAGGATGAACGCGTGGAAGAACACCACCATCAGCGCGGCCAGGCCGCGCAAACCTTCAATCGAGCGAATCACGGATCGGCTATCCTTCAATGATGAATGCACCTGTCCGGCAAGCCCGGGCCACACGGAGGGCCGGCAGGACAGGAGAAGCGGTTCAAAGAGTAACAAAATCCGACGACTCTGCCCCGATTGCCCATGAGTATCCCCGCCACTCCCTATCAGGCCGAAGCCCACAGCGCCTACTTTCGCCGGATGCTGTTTCCCCTCCGGAACCGGGGAGAAGGCGATGGTCTGGCCGCGCTGGATGCGCTGATCGACGCCCCACTGACCCCGGCAGCCATCGACGCGGGCTGGGCCCGCCAGCTGGGTCTGGGGCAGCCGGCCGAGGTGGCGTTGCGCCGCTTCCGGAACCTGCTGATGATGGCCATCATCGAACGGGATTTCAGCGGCCAGGCGCCGCTGGACGAGGTGCTGGGCGCCATCACCCACTGGGCAGGACTCGCCGTGCAGCATGCACTGGACGTGGCGGCCGCCGAACTGCGCGAGCAAGGCAGACAGCTGCTCGACAGCCACGGGCAGCCGCAGGATCTGCTGGTGATCGGCATGGGCAAGCTGGGGGGCGGCGAACTGAATGTGTCGTCGGACATCGACCTGATCTACGTGACCCGCGAGCAGGGCGAGAACCCGATGCTGATGGAACGGCTGGCGAAGCGAATGAACCAGCTGCTGTCGTCCGTCACGGCCGACGGTTTCGTGTTCCGGGTCGATACGCGGCTGCGCCCCTATGGCGACAGTGGGCCGCTGATCTGCACGCTGCCGGCGCTGGGCAATTATTTTCTGGAACAGGGCCGGGAGTGGGAACGCTTCGCCTGGCTGAAGGGCCGGGTCGTGGCCCGCACCCGACTGGCCCCCGAGGCAGCCACCCAGGCCGACGAACAGGCGCTGATGCAACGCGTCGAGCCCTTCGTCTTCCGGCGCTATCTGGATTTCCCGGCCTTCACGGCGCTGGGCAAACTGCACGACAGGATCCGGCAGGAGGCGGCCAAGACCGAAAGCCGGCGCGCCCGCAGCGACAATGCCGGATTCGATGTGAAGCTCGGCCGGGGCGGCATCCGCGAGATCGAGTTCTGCGCACAGCTCTTCCAGATCGTGCGCGGCGGGCGTGATGCCTCGTTGCGAGAGCGCAGCACGCCCAGGGCGCTACGGCGGCTGGCCCAGCGGCGACTGCTGGCCCCTGCGACGGTCGAGGCACTGCTGTCAGCCTGGCGGCTCTTGCGCCGCGTCGAACATGCCCTCCAGTATCAGGAAGACGCCCAGACGCACTGGCTGTCGGATGACGCCGCCCAGCACGCCGCCATCGCCGCCATGCTGCGTCTGTCGCCGGCGGAATTCGGACAACAGCTCGGGCAGGCCCGCGAGACCGTGAGCCAGGTCTTCGATACCCTGCTGGCCCCGGCCCGGCGCGCCTTGCTGGAGGCGCAGTCTGTCGAGCACAACGGCAACTCGCCTTCCCCGCTGCCGATGCCGGAGCCGGCGCAGCACCCTGCAGCCGACGCCTCATCCACGGCTTCGGCGCCACTCGACGAGGAAAGCCAGCGCCGTCTCACGGCGCTGCGTGCCTCCCATGCATATCGGCGCGCCCCTGACGGCTCCCGCCAGCAGATCGAGCATCTGCTGGCCGAGGCACTGCCCCGGACGGTTCATGCCGGCCTGTGTGCCCAGTCCGTCCTGGTGGGACGGCTCTGTGACTTTCTGGAGTCGATCGCCGGGCGCTCGGTGTACCTCGCACTGCTGTCGCAGCATCCGGCCGCCTTCGGCCGCCTGTTGCGCATGATGGGGCAGGCCCGATGGGCCAGCGACTATCTGCGCAATCACCCGGTGGTGATCGACGAACTGCTGGATGGGCAGCTGCTCGAGGCACTGGATGTCGAACTTTGGGCGGAGAACCTGCGGGAGCAGCTGGCGGCCACCGTCCTGCCGGGCGTGCAGGGTGCCGACGGGCAACCTGCACCGGACATCGAACGGCAAATGGACGTGATGCGCGAGGCCCATCACGGTGCCGTCTTCAAGCTGCTGGCGCAGGATCTGGAGAAGCGGCTGACGGTCGAGCACCTCAGCGACCAGCTGAGCGCGCTGGCCGATGCCGTGCTGGCGATCACGCTGGAGCGGGTGTGGGCGAACATGCCGCGCCGTCACCGCCCCGACCCGCAGTTTGCCGTGATCGCCTATGGACGGCTGGGCGGCAAGGAGCTGGGTTATGCCTCCGATCTGGATCTGGTGTTCCTCTACGACGACCCGCACGAGGATGCGCCCCGCCTCTATGCCCAGCTGGCACAGCGCATGGCCGGCTGGCTGCAGACCCGGACGCCGGCAGGCACGCTGTTCGAGGTCGATCTGCGCCTGCGTCCGAATGGCAACGCCGGTCTGCTGGTCTCGAGCCAGCAGGCCTTTGCGCTGTACCAGAACGAATCTGCCTGGGCCTGGGAGCATCAGGCACTGACCCGGGCGCGCCATTGCGCAGGCCATGCCGCCATCGGCGCCTTCTTCGAGAGGCTGCGCACCGACATCCTGGCCAAACACCGCGATCGCACCCGGCTGGCCAGCGACATCCGCGAGATGCGCCAGAAGATGCACGATGGGCACCCGAACGACAGTGGCCTGTTCGACCTGAAGCACGACCCCGGTAGCATGGTCGATATCGAATTCATGGTGCAGTACCTGGTGCTGGCCTGGAGCGCGCATTTCCCCGAGCTGATGGACAACCGGGGCAACATCGAGCTGTTGCGCCGTGCCGGTACCGCCGGCCTGATCGAAGCCGGTCTGGCCAGGGCGGTGGCCGATGCCTATCGCCGCTACCGGCAGCTGCAACATGAAATCCGCCTGAACGAGGCCCGGCATGCGCGCGTACCGCCTGCCGACGTGGCGGCCGAGGCCATTGCCGTCAAGGCGCTCTGGCAACAGCTGCTGTGCGACGAGCCCAGCGACCAGCCTGCACCCTGAAAGACCGGCAGCCGCCCAAGATCCCAGGGGTCGATAAACTTCGGTACACGCTCTAGAATGGGCCGCGTAACACAGGCGGCGGGTGCCCCCGCCATCGTTTCATCGTCCATTGCCCGGATCACGATCATGACCCAATCAGCCCCTCCTGCCGAGGCCGTCGAGCTGGACGCCAGGGATCTGCCAGCCTACTGCCCCAACCCGAAGATGACGCTCTGGAACCAGCACCCCCGGGTGTTTCTCGACGTCACGAAAGAAGGACAGGCACGATGTCCGTACTGCAGCACGCTGTACCGACTGAAACCGGGCGTGAAGATCGGCCACGGCCACTGAACGCCATCCCTGTCCTGCCTCCCTCCATCGACCCTCTCCTCCTGAAGGCTCAAGGCCATGTCATTCAACCAGTATGTTCACCAGACGGCCAGTTCGGCACAAGAAACCTTCTATCAGGCACTGGCCGAAGCCGACCTGAACGCGCTGATGTCGGTTCTGGTCGATGATGAGGCCGTGCTGTGCATCCTGCCCTCGGGCGATCGCCTGCTGGGCGTGGACGCCATCCGCGAGACATTCTCGGAGATCTTTGCGCAAAGCCCGATCCGCATCACCTACCAGGAGCTTCAGTCCTTCGAGACCGGCACCGTTTCCGTTCACCATGTGCTCGAGCAGTTCGATGTCGAACACCCCCACCAGGGCACGACGCATTATCTGGCCCAGGCCACGAACGTGTTTCTGCGCACACCAACGGGCTGGCAGCTGATGCTGCACCATGCCTCGCACGTGCCGGGCGAGCTGCTGGAAGAAAATCCCCCCTCTCCGCCCACGCCGCATCTGCACTGATCGGGAGCTTGGGCGCCAGGAAAGTCGCAGGCTGCAAACCGGCCTCGCCGGCACACATCGAAGCGGCGCTCGATGGGGTGGAAGCCCCAGATAACCCATCGTCATGCGGGGGATATTCACGAGGCAGCGGCACTGCCCCCAGCCTACCACCATCGGCTGCTGATCCGTCGCCGGCACAAGCCCCTTCCCCGATCCGGGGCATGACGCCTCATGCTGCGCCGCAATAAACGCCACGACACCCGATGTGGCTTGCACGGCAAAACCGCCAGAAGCTTGGGCGGCAGGAATCGCGAAGGCGAAAACCGGCTCCGCCGGGCACGGTTCGTGCCCGATTCGCCGCCCCATAGAGCGTGTTATGGGCAAGAAGCGGGTGCAAAATGGGCCGGCGCGGCCGGTTTGCAACCCGCGACGTTCCTGCCGCCCGAACGCCCAGGAGACTGGGCGTTTTGTTGCAGCGCGACAAAACCATCCGCTGCCGTGTGCGGATGGCCCCCTTCCGGGAAGCGCTGCATCGCACAAACCTGCGTCATTGACGCAGCTCAAGCAGGTCGGCTCATGCCGGGAAAGTTCCTGTCCCCACAGCCCACCATTTCCAGCTATGATCCCAAAGGTTGGACATCCACCTGTGATGTGATACGGAGACTTATTTCATGAAATTTTCCTTCAAACTTGCGGTCATGACAGCGGCTCTGGCCGCTGCCGGCATGGCCCAGGCTGCCACCGTCACCATCTCCTGCGGCTCGGTGGGCCAGGACTATGAGTTCTGCAAGAAAGCGTCGGAAGAATGGGCCAAACAAAGCGGTCACACGGTCAAGCTGTTCTCCACGCCCCAGAACTCGGCAGACATTCTCGGCCTGTACCGCAAGATGTTCGCGGCCAAATCCAAGGATGTGGATGTCATCTCGGTCGACGTGATCTGGCCCGGCATGATCGGTCATCACCTGCTCGATCTGAAACCCTACTCGAAAGGCGAGGAGGCCAACCATTTTCCTGCCATCGTCGAGAACAACACGATGGACGGCAAGCTCGTGGCCATGCCCTGGTTCACCGATGCCGGCCTGCTGTACTACCGCAAGGATCTGCTGGAAAAACACAAGCTTGAGGTTCCCAAGACCTGGGAAGAGCTGACGAAAACCGCTGCTGCCATCCAGGAAGCCGAGCGCAAGGCCGGCAACAAGGATTTTCACGGCTATGTGTGGCAGGGCAAGGCGACCGAGAGCCTGACCTGCGGCGCGCTGGAGTGGATTCACAGCTTCGGTGGCGGCACGATCGTCGAACCTGACGGCAAGATCACGATCAACAACGAGAACACCGCCAAGGCGCTGGACATGGCGGCAGGCTGGGTGGGCACCATCTCGCCCAAGGGTGTGCTGAACTACGCCGAGGAAGACTCCCGTGGCGTGTTCCAGAATGGTCAGGCCGCCTTCATGCGCAACTGGCCCTATGTCTGGGCACTGGCCAATGGCGCCGACAGCCGCGTGAAGGACAAGGTGGGCGTGGTTCCACTGCCTGCCGGCCCGGACGGCAAGAAAGGGGGCACGCTGGGCGGCTGGCAGCTGGCCGTCTCGAAGTACTCGCAGAATCCGGATGCCGCCGCCGATCTGGTGATGTTCCTCACCAGCAAGGCCTCGCAGAAACAGCGCGCCATCGAGGGCGCCTACAACCCGACCTATCCTGACCTGTATCAGGACAAGGACGTGCTGGCGGTCAATCCCTTCTTTGCCGACCTGAAGGATGTACTGGCCACCGCCGTGCCCCGGCCCTCCACCGTCACGGGCGCCAAGTACAACGATGTGAGCCAGAGCTTCTGGAACGGCGTTCATGACGTGCTGAGCGGCAAGACCTCTGGCACCGAAGCGGCCAAGAAGCTCGAAGGCCGCCTGAAGCGTGTCGAGCGCGGCAAGTGGTAAACCACTGACACGCATCAGGCCACCAGCAGCACGGCCTGATGCGCCCCGGCACCGGGCACCGATGTCCCTGGTGCCCCCGACCCAGCCCGACCCAGCCCGCCCTGTGACTGCAGTGCGGGCTTTTTATCAGAGAAGGGGTCTGCCGATCATCCCCCATGCCACCGCCCTCCGCTGGCCAGCATGCCGTGATCGTGATGACCGATGCAGTCAGCCCGCTGCTGCTCATTCAGCTTGGCCTAAAAAGAGATTGTCATGTCACAAGCTACCCGCAGAACACGTCAGGCCTGGATATTCCTGACGCCCATGATCCTCACCCTGCTGGCCGTGGCGGTCTGGCCGCTGGCCAGAACGATCTGGTTCAGCTTCACCGATGCGGCTCTGGACAACCCGGAGGCCGCCCAGTTCATCGGCTTCGAGAACTACTGGGGCGAATACGGCCTGTTCGGCAACCCCAACTACACCGATGGTTTCTGGAACAGCGAATGGGGCGTCTCGATCCGCAACACGCTGTGGTTTGCCGCCATCTCGGTCACGCTGGAGACGCTGATCGGCCTGGGCGTGGCGCTGCTGCTCAACCAGGAATTCCGGGGCCGCCTGCTGGTGCGCGCCGCCGTGCTGGTGCCCTGGGCCATCCCGACCATCGTCTCGGCGAAGCTCTGGGGGTGGATGCTGCATGACCAGTTCGGCCTCGTGAACCACTGGCTGCGCTCGCTCGGCATCATCGACCACAACATCGCCTGGACGGCCTCGCCCGAGTGGGCGATGTGGACGGTGATCGGGGTCGATGTCTGGAAGACCGTGCCCTTCATGGCGCTGCTGATCCTCGCCGCGCTGCAGACAGTGCCGAAGGATGTGTACGAAGCGGCCAAGGTCGATGGCATCAGCCCCTGGCGGGTGTTCTGGAACATCACGCTGCCCTTCATCAAGCCCGCGCTGATGGTGGCCGTGATCTTCCGCCTGCTCGACGCCTTGCGCGTGTTCGACCTGATCTACGTGCTGACCTCGTCCAGCAGCTCGACGATCTCGATGTCCGGCTTCGTGCAGCGGGAAATGGTCGAGAACGGCTACATGGGCTACGGCTCGGCTGCCTCGACGGCCCTCTTCCTGATCATCGGTCTGTGCACGGTGGCCTACATGAAGTTCATGCGCGGCAAGCAGCGCTGATCCCTCCCCAACCCTACGAATCATTGCCATGAAATACGCAACACAGAAACGGCTGGGGACGATCACCGTCTATGTGGCCTCGATCATCCTGACGGTGGTCTGCGTCTTCCCCTTCGTCTATGCGATCGGCACCTCGCTGAAGACCGGCGCCGAGCTGTTCAGCCCGAACCTCTGGCCCGAGAAGGCCTCGTTCGAGAACTACGTCTCGCTGTTCCAGCTGGCCGAACAGCCCTTCGGGCGGCACCTCGTCAACTCGATCTTCGTCGCAACGGCCGTGGTCAGCCTTGCCCTCTTCCTGAGCGTGACGGCCGCCTACGCGCTGGGCCGTGTCCAGTTCAAGGGCCGCGGCCTGCTGCTGGCCTGCATCCTGGCGGTATCGATGTTCCCGCAGGTGGCGGTGCTCTCGGGCATGTTCGAGCTGATCCGCGCGATGGGGCTCTACAACAATGTGGCCGGCCTGATCCTGCCCTACATGATCTTCACGCTGCCCTTCACGGTCTGGGTGCTGACGACCTTCATGTCCCAGCTGCCCACCGAGCTGGAAGAAGCAGCCATCATGGACGGCTGCTCGCCGTGGCAGATCATCAAGGACGTGTTCATGCCGCTGCTGTGGCCCGCCCTCGTCTCGACCGGCCTGCTCGCCTTCATCGCTGCCTGGAACGAGTTCCTGTTCGCGCTGACCTTCACGATCGACGCCGACCAGCGCACGGTGCCGGTCTCGATCTCCCTGCTGTCGGGCGCCAGCAAATATGACATTCCCTGGGGCAAGATCATGGCTGCTTCGGTCATCGTGACGCTGCCGCTGATCGCACTCGTGATCGCCTTCCAGAAGAAGATCGTCTCGGGCCTGACTGCCGGTGCAGTGAAAGGCTGAGCCCACCGAACACCTTGGAACGAAACAACCCATGTCCAAAATCGAACTGAAAAACGTCACGAAGAAATACACGCCCCAGACCGTGACGATCAACAACGCCAACCTGACGATCGAGGATGGCGAATTCTGCGTCTTCGTCGGCCCCTCGGGCTGCGGCAAGTCCACGCTGCTGCGCATGGTGGCGGGGCTGGAGGACATCACGAGTGGCGACCTCTTCATCGGCGGCCAGCGGATGAACGACCTTCACCCGTCCGAGCGCGGTGTGGCGATGGTTTTCCAGAGCTACGCGCTGTATCCGCACATGACGGTGAAGGAGAACATGGCTTTCGGCCTGAAGGTGTCGGGGGCCAGCCAGACCGAGATCGACCGCCGCGTGAACGAGGCCGCGCGCGCCCTGCAGCTGGAGCCGTTGATGGAGCGCCTGCCCAAGGCCCTGTCGGGCGGCCAGCGCCAGCGGGTTGCCATCGGCCGCGCCATCGTGAAGGAGCCGAAGGTGTTCCTGTTCGACGAGCCACTCTCGAACCTGGACGCCGCGCTGCGCGTGCAGACCCGCCTGGAGATCGCGAAGCTGCACGAGCGCATCGGCACCGCCAGCATGATCTACGTGACGCACGATCAGGTCGAAGCCATGACGCTGGCCCACAAGATCGTGCTGCTGCACGCGGGCGAGCGCGTGGCCAAACGCGGCTCGGTGGCTCAGGTCGGTACGCCCCTGGAGCTGTATCACCGGCCCAACAGCCTGTTCGTGGCCGAATTCATCGGCTCGCCGAAGATGAACATCCTGCCGGGCACGCTGGTATCGAGCACGCCGGAACGTGCCGAAGTGAAGGTGGGCGACACCACGCTGCGCGCACGGGTGGACGCCAGTCGCCTGAAGGCCGGTGAAGCCGTCAAGCTCGGCATCCGCCCCGAGCGCGTCAACATCGTGTCGGAACCGGGCGCCAACACCATCGCGGGCCGGATCATGCACGTCGAACGCGTTGGCGATTCCTCATACCTGTACGTGGAGGCGGCCGGCGCCGACATGTTCACCGTGAAGGTGCCGAACTATGCCGCCCAGTCGGTCGGCCAGAATCTGCTGATGCAGGTGCCCGAAAACCACCTTCACCTGTTCGACGACGACGAAAACGCCTGCCACCGGACCATCGAGCTGCCGTCCGACCGGAAATAAGGCTGGCACGGCGACACCTGAAGCAGCCACCTGCCCCGGGCGACGCCGCTGTCCTTGTCGACTTTTTATCAGCCAGGCTGCCGCCTTCCTCAAGGCGGCTTAGAGCGTGTTGGCAACGCGGTGCTGCGCGCCCAGAGGGGCTTTCGCGGGGGCGAATAAGTGCATGACACGCTCTATTGTTTCTGGACGTCCTCACATTGAGCGAACCCATCCATGGCAACACGTTCCGCCTCCATCCCACGCAAGACCACCGTTTCAACCCGCGCACCCCGCCCACTCAAGCGGGCAACACCAGCCGCCCCAGCCACAGCCGTGGCCGAAGACAGCACGCGCCCACGACGCGGCCGGTTTGCAGCCCGCGACCTTCCTGCCGCCCAGGCGCCTGGGGCGGCCCAGCCCGACACCCGGATGGCGCCCACCGCTGCCACCCCGCGCCGTGCACCGGCTCGCCGGCGCAAGGCCAGGGCCCCGAACGATGAATGGTGGCGTGGTGGCGTCATCTACCAGATCTACCCGCGCAGCTATCAGGACAGCAACGGCGATGGCACGGGTGATCTGAAAGGCATCACCGAGCGGCTCGACTACGTGGCCTCGCTGGGCGTGGACGGCATCTGGCTGTCGCCCTTCTTCAAGAGCCCGATGAAGGACTTCGGCTATGACGTGTCGGACTACCGGGACGTTGATCCGAGCTTCGGCACGCTGGCCGACTTCAAGGCACTGGTGAAGCGGGCACATGAGCTGGGACTGAAGGTCATGATCGACCAGGTGCTGTCGCACACCTCGGATCAGCACCCGTGGTTTGCCGAGAGCCGGAAAAGCCGTACCGGCAGAAAGGCCGACTGGTACGTGTGGGCAGACCCGAAGAAGGATGGCACACCACCCAACAACTGGCTGTCGATCTTTGGCGGCAGTGCCTGGCAGTGGGACACGGGCCGACAGCAATACTATCTGCACAATTTCCTCGCCAGCCAGCCGGATCTGAACCTGCACAACAAGCAGGTGCAGGATGCGCTGCTGGCCGATGTGAAGTTCTGGCTGGATCTGGGCGTGGACGGTTTCCGGCTGGATACCGTGAACTTCTATTTTCACAGCCGTTCGCTGAAGGACAACCCGCCACGCCCCCGGCGCGGCGGCGAGGCCTCGGGCGTCACGCCGGTGAACCCGTATTCCTATCAGTGGCACCAGTACGACAAGACCCAGCCAGAAAACCTCGCTTTCCTGCAACGGCTGCGCCAGCTGCTCGACCAGTACCCGAACACCACGATGGTGGGCGAAGTGGGCGATGACCACGCGCTGAAGGTGATGGCCGACTACACGGCAGGCGGCGACAAGCTGCACATGGCCTACAGCTTCGACCTGCTGGAGGAGGAGCACAGTGCCCCCTATCTGCACAAGGTGTTTGCCCAGTTCGGCAAGGTGGTCGGCGATGGCTGGCCCGCCTGGTCGCTGTCGAACCACGACGTGACACGTGTCGTCACCCGATGGGGAGGTCAGCGAGGCGGCGAAGCACTGGCCCGCGTGGCCGCTGCCATGCTGCTCACGCTGCGCGGCACCCCCTACATCTATCAGGGTGACGAGCTGGGACTACCCGAGGCGGACATCGCCTTCGATGATTTGCAGGACCCTTACGGCATCACGATGTGGCCGAAGTTCAAGGGCCGTGACGGCTGCCGCACGCCGATGCCGTGGACGAAGCGGGATGCGCTGGCCGGCTTCACGGACGCCGACAGGGCCTGGCTGCCCGTGCCGGTCGGGCACCGCGCACGGGCGGTGGATCAGCAGGACGGCAAGGCCGGCTCGATGCTGTCCTACTACCGTCAGCTGCTGCACTGGCGCAAAGCACAACCCGCGCTGATCAAGGGCGAGATGTCGCTGCAACCGGCCAACGCGCAGGTGCTGGCCTACCAGCGCAAGCACGAGGATCAGACACTGCTCTGCGTCTTCAACTTCAGCCACAGAAAGGCCAGCTTCGAACTGCCAGCCCGCTGGAAGAAGGACGCCACCATCCTGACCGACAGCGGCATTACCGGTGCTGAGATCCGGCGGGGCAAGGTGATACTGGCCCCCTACGGTGGCGCGGTGATCGGGCACGGCAGCGCCTGAAGCGGCAGCATGGCGAGTCGATCTGTACGAAGAACGCAGCCTGAGCACAGGAGCAGATGCGTCGGCCGTTGCCATCATCGAAACGGCCCTGCCGGGAACGGGAGAACAGCGGCACGGTGTAGGCATCCACGTCAATATCAGCACCGCACCCATTCTTGCCGTGCTGAGCGCCGCACGGCGTTTCGATGCCAACCTTCTGCAGCATTGAGTCGATACGGCCCATGCCCATCACATAAGAGCAGCGTTTCAGGAACCTGATCAGCAGGGCAGGCGGCAACGCCTGATCCCTCTGCCGGTTCATGTTCACGGCGCGCTGGAAGGGGTCTGCCGCCACGGATTGGGTCTCGACGGCGGCTGAAGGGAAAATCCCCGCTCCCGGGCTCGCTGCTCGATGGCCTTCAGACGATCCTCCGTGTGCGGGTGCGAAGACAGCCAGCCCCACACCGCCCGCCGGGGCCTGCCCCCGGCCCCGGCGTCCATCCCATCGCCGATGCTGGCGTCGTTGCCGTTGCCGTTACCGCTGCCACTGCCACTGCCACTGCC
>JAUMZD010000032.1:26747-41288 GCA_030528325.1 Lautropia sp.
GCTGGTACTGGTGCTGGTGCTGGTGCTGGCACCGGAGGCTCTCTCGCCGGTTTCGATCCTGTCCAGCGTCTGCATCAGCTGCACCATGCCACCGACACTGCCATAGTGGGCAGCCAGGGCATCGACGGCAGCCGCATCGGCCGCCTCTTCCTGTGCCCGGCTGTGGCGCAAGGTCTCCAGTGATGTGATGACCTCGATGCTGCCATGATGGCCGGTGATCGCCCCCCACAACAGACCGAGAAGCAGCGAGCGCGACACGCCACGCAACGGGTCACGGTGCCGGATATGGGCGATTTCGTGGGCCAGCACCCCGGCCACCGCCTCTTCAGTAGGCAGCCTCTCCAGCAGCCCCTGCATCAGCACCACCTGCCCACCGAAGGTGGCAAAGGCATTCGGAATGTCATCGCCCGAGCGTCTCACCTGCACGCTGCCCACGGGGAGCCCCATGCGCCGGCCCAGCGCATCGGCAAGCCGCTGCAGGCGGGCATCTGGCCGGCTGTTTTCCGACAAGGCCTCGGCCACCACCGAGCCGAACCAGGCCCGCTCGCGCTCGAGCGACAGCAGATGGGGCAGCGCCTGGACGAGAGCCGTTACGAGCAGCCAGGCCGCCAGCAGCAGGCCCAGCAACCACGCCCCCATCCGCAGCACTTCCCGGCCCGGATGTTCATGCGGGATGTTGGGATTCTGCTTCTCATCGAAGCGATGCGGCTCGAATTTCATGGGCTTCACGGTTCATGGGTTTCACAGCGGCTCGAAAGCTTTCATGCACGGATGCGTTTCAGCGCCTGCTAGAGCGTGCCTCATCCTGACAAGCCGTCAGGCATGCCCGGGAGCTTGGGCAGCAGGAATCGCGAAGGCGAAAATCGGCCCGCTGAGCACAGTTTGTGCCCGATTCGCCGCCCCAAAGGCGCTTGGGAGAGCAGGTTCATGACACGCTTCAGGCGAGGCTTTCGGGAAAGTAGCTTCATGCCCCCTTCGCAGAATCGGGCAGCTGTCCGGCCGTGCCATAGGCGACCACCTCGGCCGTGCCCAGACTGCCCGATTGCATCATCGAGGCCGTTTCGATCTTCACGTTGAAAACGGCATTGGCCCCGAGCGTGGCGGCTTCGGCCTTCATCCGCAGGATGGCTTCACGCCGCCCTCGATCGAGCAGGCTCTCGAAGGTCTGCACCCGGCCACCGACTATCTGTCGCAATCCTGCCAGCAGGCGCCGGAAGTAATCACTCGACACCACGACGCTGCCCCGCACCAGCTGGCCTCCCTGAAAACCTTCGGGCACCTGTCGGACCGCCACCACGATGATGTGATGCAGCTCGGCCTCCCGTTTCAGGATGCTGGCGTAATGGCGCTTCTCGAGGATGGTGCCGACGATCATCGCCACCAGCACCAGCGCAAGCGGCAGGATCAGGTTGAAGAAGAAACTCAGCCAGAGATCGATGTCCAGTTCCACGACCATTCACTCCAGCACCACGGCCGTGCCGTAGGCAAAGATCTCGGCAGCACCCGGCGTGACGGCCGAGGTGGAGAAACGGACGTTCAGCACCGCGTTGGCCCCTGCTTGCCGTGCCTGTTCCTTCATCCGCTCGATGGCCTGCTCGCGCGATTCGTTCAGCAGCTCGGTGTAGGCCTTCAGCTCGCCCCCCACCATGTTCTTCAGGCCCGCCATGATGTCTCGCCCCATGTGCTTGGCGCGCACACTCGAGCCCTGCACCAGTCCGAGGTGCTTCACGATCGTGTGGCCTGGTATCGTTTCAAGATTGGAGACCAGCATGTTTCTGCCCTTTGATGTCCTTTGTTGAAGTGTGATCGACGCGACGCCCCATAGCCGGTGCTATGGGGCAAGAAACGGGTGAAAAAATGGGCCGGCGCGGCCGGTTTGCAGCCCGCGACTTTCCTGCCGCCCCAAACTCCTAGCCCTACGCCTGCAGGACGATAGAGAACAACACGAACGCCTGCACGACAAGACTGTATCCGATCAAAGGCTATTGGTTGCGCACAGTCTTCATCGGCCTTCATCCGTATTCATCATCGGTCAGTCTCAGCCAGCATCGGCCTTCAGCAACCTACCTGCCTCACGGCCTTCATCGCCGAAGATGTAACAGACCGGGGGCTCGCGTTACGAATCGATGTTTTGGACATCGTACAGTCCGCCACAGCGCTTTACCTTTTTTGTCATTTCAGGGGGATGCGGGATAATGGAAACAGGCAGCGCACAGGCGGTTTGCAGCGCATGCGGTAAACGCATTCGCCCCCGCGCAAGCCCCGAAACCGCGTGCCGACCAGGTGCCACAACGCAACATATCGAGGCAGAACAACATGCACACCGCTCTTCGACTCCAGGTTGCAACCGCCACGCTCGTCCTCTTGGCAGGATGCGCAGGTGAAGGGGGCAGCAACCGCGTCGTCGCCAACAGCCCCCCGCCTCCCGGCACCCCCACGCCCAATATCACGAACCCTGGCGGCACGCTGCCCGGCACGCCGCTGCCGGCACCGGCCCCCGCCCCCATTCCGCTGCCCCCGCCGATCGACTCCAAGGCGCCGCTGGTTTCCGCAGCAGGGGTGCGTGGCGATGTGCTGCTCACGATGATGGATCAGCAGCCATGCCGCCAGTTTCCGGTGCCAACTGCCAATTACAACGGTGCGAACATCGACCAGACCCGCACCGGGGTCACCGATGTCTTTCTGAATCACGATCTGTCGCCCAGCAACTATGTCAATGACGCCAGCGCGTCCGGTGGCGCGTCCGTGCCCGGCGACAGCTGCGCCGGCAAACGTTACGAGCAGGCCCGGCCGGGGGTGTACACCTACAACATCGACAGCACGCCGTGGTACCGGAACAAGATCGGCAGCCCCTGGCTGAACCGGGGCTTCAACTGGCTGGATCTGAAGGCGACACTGACCATCACGGCCACGACCGCCTCGCTGGGTACGCAGATGACGGTGGAATCGACACGAGACAACACCCCCTATCCGGTGGCCATCCAGCAGACGATGAGCCCCATGACGGAAAACACCCAGCTGAACGCGCCGTCGGCACTGGACATCGAGCTTGGCAGCGTCATCAACTATGGCGTGCTGAAGCAGTGGCGCAACGCCCAGACGAACGCGCTGATGAGCCAGGTGATGCTGATCGCGGGCAGCGCCGCCAACGAGGCCAAGCTGTGCTGGAACACGGACATCCAGTTCACGAAGCGCCTGCAGTGTGCCGTGTGGCGCGTGCCGGCCAACTGGCAGCGGGGCCAGCAGCTGACGCTGGTGGAGCAGTATCTGATCGAGGATCGCAAGCCCTACCCGAATGAGCAGGGCGGTTTCCTGTACTGGCGCACGGCACGCTGATCAGATATGAACCACACTGGCCGCCGGGTGCGGCCAGAGGCCGTCCTTGCAGCCCGGGCACGCTGCCTCGCCGTCGGCGCCCTGCCCGTCCTCGAACCAGCCGTCTTCATCGCCCATCAGCAGTTCATCGAAGATGTCCATCACCTGCGTCCCCAGCAGCAGCATGCAGACGGCACCGATGGCGACGCCCACGGCGATGTAGGGCACCCCAACCCGGGGCATCACGCCCTTGGTCGCGTTGATCGTGACGACGACGGAGTGGATCGCCAGCAGCGCCAGAATCCCGTCGGACCGGATGCCGAAAACAGGCAGGTAGGCCATCGCCAGATCGGCCACCAGCCACGCGGCTGCCAGCAGGTTGAAGTAATTGCCCCGTCCGTCCCAGCGATCCCGGCGACGCAGCCACCAGCACAACACGACGTAGGTCGTGAGGAAGAAGGCCCATTGGGTGGCAACGATCGTCACGACTGTCCGCCACAATGCGGCTCGTGGTTCACAGACCCCTTCATGATCCACGCTCGGGTCAGGCACCAGCGCATAGACGAAGGCCACCAGCGTGATGGCCAGCACGGATTTCCAGCGGGGAAAGCTGAAGCGCGAAAACGGCAGCCTGCGGAGCAGGAAAAGGGCAATCGCAGAGGAGATCATCAGGCCACTCGAGAGCTGGGGACGACGCATGAGTGGCGCATTGTGGCGGCCCGACGGTCATTCACCTATGAACAGCGTCACAGAGCCTTTTCAGATGCCAGCATGGCGCCCTGCTATCCCCTAGGAGCTTGGGCGGCACAGGCCGGCCTGCGTCCTTCTGTTCCTGAAGCCAGGCGGCTTCCGTTTCCTTCAGCCGGGCATCGGCGATGGAGCCGTTGTAATAATCGAGATCACCCGCGTTGCGGGCCAGACGCAGCTGTTCCAGCGCCGGGTGCAGGTAGCCCAGCACCAGATAGCCCTCGGCCGCCGCCAGATGGGACATGCCTTTCTCTCCTTTGGCGAGATAGGCTTCGCCCAGCAGGCGCCACAGCTCGGCATCACTCTTGTAGACGCGGGTCTGGTCGCGAAGCAGTGCGATGGCTGCTTCCCACTGTCGGGCCGCATTCAGCACTTCGGCACGCTGGCGAACCAGGGCCCGGGTATTGGCGAACTGCCTGAGGCTGTCGGCCGACAGCTTCAGCGCATCCTCCAGCTTGCCACCGCGCAGCTGGTTGGCGATGCGCAGACGCGCCACGAAAGGGTGCGGTTTATCCAGCAGCCGACCCACCTGATCGAGCGCCTTGCCCGCGGCCATCCAGTCGCCCCGGACATGCGCAAGACAGGCCTGCCCGAACCACAGCGCCGGATCCTTGCTGCCAGCCTCGGTTTTCAATTCGGCCTCGAACTGTTTTTGCGCCTCGTTCTGCTTGTCGACGGACTGGGCGCTCAGTGCCCGGGCACGGGCGCGCAGCAGCCTGAACTCGAGCGAATCCGGGCGCTTCGGCGCCTTGTCCTTCAGCTGCTGGATGCGCAGGTTCAGGTCGTTGATCCGTTCTGCCGTGACGGGATGGGTGCGCAGGTAGGCATGAAGCTCGCCTTCACTGAAACGGCTCTGCTGCTGGAGGCGACCGAAGAACTGGGGAGCACCGCCCACATCGAAACCGCCTTCGCGCAGCATCTCCAGCCCCAGACGATCGGCCTCGCGTTCGGCGTCTCGCGAGAAGGACAGAATCGAGCGCGTGGCCAGATCGCTGCTGAGGGCGATTGCGCCCATGCCGGCATCGGGGTTGCCCCGCATCGCGATCGCCCCCAGCACCATGCCTGCCATCGCCAGCAGGTTGGCGTTCTTCTGGTTTCGCAGCATCCGGGCGATGTGGTGCTGGGTGACGTGGCCGATTTCATGACCCAGTACACTGGCCAGCTCGGACTCGGTGGCGGCCGTGGCCAGCAGCCCCGTATGCACACCGATGTAGCCGCCGGGCAGCGCAAAGGCGTTGATGCTGGCGTCCTGCACCGGGAAGAATTCGAAGGCACGGCCACGGGCCGGGCTGGTGACCGTCAGCCGCCGGCCGAAGCGGTTCAGCCAGTCGGCCAGCTCGGCATCGTCGTACACGACCCCACTGGCACGCAGCTCCCGCATGATGGAGGCGCCCAGCGCCTGTTCCTGCGCCCCCGACAGCTCGGCCGTATCGGCCGAGCCAAGGTCTGGCAGACGATCGACCTGCGCCTGTGCCGTCAGCCCCGTCTGCACCAGCAGCATGCCAAAGACGAGCGCAGCCGTGCGCCGCCGCCTGCCGGCGGAACGAAGCAGATCAGCCGTGGCCCGCTGCCGGACAGCGGGACGGCGCTCTGTGCCAGTGGGATCGTGGCGCACTGGCCGTGGCCCACCTCCCCTCATCGAAAACAGAACCTTCATGACTTGCTATGATGGCACGATGAACGAAATGACGCATTTTGATTCCCGCGGACAGGCCCATATGGTCGATGTCGGCGCAAAGCAGGAAACCCGCCGACTGGCGGTCGCCGAAGGCTGGATCGGGATGCTGCCCGAGACATTGGCCCGTGTTCGCTCGGGCAGCGCCGCCAAGGGAGACGTGCTGGGCATCGCGCGCATCGCCGCCATCATGGCAACGAAACGCACGGCCGACCTGATCCCGCTGTGCCACCCGATCGCACTGTCGAAGGTGGCGGTCGACTTCGAGATCGACGATGCGCACGACCGCATCCGCTGCGAGGCACGCGTCGAATGCACGGGCCGCACCGGCGTGGAGATGGAGGCGCTGACGGCGGTACAAGTCGGGCTGCTGACGATCTACGACATGTGCAAGGCCGTGGATCGCGGCATGACGATGACGGGGATCCGGCTGCTGGAGAAGCGTGGCGGGAAGTCGGACTGGGTGGTGGATTGACGACGCTGGCGACGTTCCCTCCGCCTCATCCCGATTTCAGAATCCCCGCCTCCCTCCAATCACCTCATGTCGAGGGCATTTCCCGCAGCATGAATTCATCGAACAGGGGAACCGTAAAGGCGATCAGACCATGCTCTGGTGCATAAAGCATGCCTTTCTTGACCACTTTCCTACCGCCTAGCAAAATCTAGCGAATTATAGCCAGACCAGGCTATAAATGACCATATATTCCTATACCTGTTCTGGTTCAAATCAGAACAGGATCGTCGCCAGCCCCAGGAAGATCAGGAAGCCCAGGCCGTCGGTGGAGAAGGTGAGCAGCACCGAGGAGCCGATGGCCGGGTCACGGCCGAATTTCTCGAGCGTGAAGGGCACGATCACGCCCAGCAGGGCAGCGATCAGCAGGTTCAGCACGATGGCGACGGACATGGCCACGCCCAGCAGCATCGCATACTCGCTGTCGTGATAGAGCAGCCATGAGACGCCGCCGGCCACGGTTCCCCAGACGACGCCATTCAACAGGGCCACGGTCAGCTCCTTGCGCAGCAGGCGGCCGAAGTTGCTGCCCGTCACCTGCCCCAGCGCGAGCGACCGGATGACGAGCGCCATCGTCTGATTGCCCGAGTTGCCGGCAAGCCCGGCCACGATCGGCATCAGCGCAGCCAGCGCCACCACCTTCTCGATGGTGCCATCGAACAGGCCGATGACCCGTGAGGCCAGGAAAGCCGTCACGAGGTTGACGGCCAGCCACAGCCAGCGGTTCGAGGCCGACTGCCAGACCGAGGCGAACAGGTCTTCGTCCTCCCGCAGACCGGCCTGGTTCAGGACATCGGTTTCGCCCTCTTCCCGGATCACGTCCACCACGTCGTTGACGGTCAGCCGGCCGATCAGCGTGCCGGCCTCGTCCACCACCGGGGCAGACACGAGGTCGTAACGCTCGAAAGCCTGAGCCGCATCACCCACGTCATCGGTGGCCTCCAGCGACAGGATCTCGCGGTGCATGACCTCGGACACGTCGGTGTCCGGCTCATTGGTCAGCAGCTGCTCGATGGAGAGGCTGCCGATCAGCAGGCCGTTGCGGTCGACCACGAAGACCTGGTCGGTATGCTGGGGCAGCTCGTCGAAGCGGCGCAGGTAGCGGAGCACCACTTCCAGCGTCACATCTTCGCGCACCCGGACGAACTCGAAGTCCATCCAGGCGCCGACCGAGTCCTCGGGGTAAGACATGACGGCACGCAGCTGCTCCCGCTCTTCGGGCGTCAGCTCGTGCTGGACGCGCTCAACCACCGTCGGTGGCAGGTGTTCGGCCAGATCCGCCACGTCATCGGCGTCCAGATCCTTGACCGCGGCGACCAGCTCATCCTCGCTCATCGCGTCGATCAGCGACTCGAGCACCGGCTCCGACACCTCGAGCAGGATGGCCCCGTCGGCCGCCCGCTTGACCGAATCCCAGACCAGGGCACGGTCGTCCTGGGGCAGCGCTTCCAGCACGTAGGCGATGTCGGCCGGGTGCAGGTTTTCCAGTCGGGCACGCAGCTGCGACAGGTACTGCTCTTCCAGCAGGTGCGTGGGCACTTCGCCGTGCTCGCCGGCACGCTCAGCCTCCAGACGCGCCGACTCCTGTACCGCCGCGTGATGCTTCAGCAGCGACTCGACTTCCTGCAGTGCGTTCTGGGCCTCTTCCGCCTCCCGGGGCACGACGGTCTGCGGGCCGCTCTCCTCCTCCTCGTCGGCCTGAAGCTCTTCGGCATGCAGCACGGCCGGCGCAGGCGGGGCCGAGGCCGGCGGGATGGACGCAGCGCTGCTGCCCACGGGCGCCTCCGGCACCTGGGACGCATCGGCGGGCGTGGCGGCGGCCGGCGGCGCGGGATTGCCCAGTGCCACGGGCTGCTCGATCAGCCGCGCTGCCCCGCCCGCAGGCTCGGGCACCGGCTGCGCAGGCAGCGGCG
The DNA here is from genome assembly GCA_030528325.1 of Lautropia sp. GTDB lineage: Bacteria > Pseudomonadota > Gammaproteobacteria > Burkholderiales > Burkholderiaceae_E > Lautropia. The sequence goes on from JAUMZD010000032.1 coordinate 34,909, forward strand.
ACGAAACCGGCTGGGTATCCGTGGGCTTGGAAGGCGTGGTCATGGCGAGGCTTACCTGGCCGTAGGGCGGCCATTGGGCTCGGGCGGACGGCAGGGGTCCGTCCACCCGGCAGAGTCGGAGAAGGATCAACCTGCCATGGTAGCGCATGGGGCGCATCCACGGCGATCGGCCTGCCCTGCTGGTGGCAACACGGCACAAAACCGGTATCGGAAAGGCAGACATGGGCCGCGACGGGCCGCTCAGGCCAGCGGCACCATGCATCCGGCCAAGCTCGCCGGGACAGGGGCGCCGGCATGACGGAGCCCCCGTGAGCGGATCAGGGTGAGGCCCTCAGATCCCGGCCCTCAGCTGCGCCAGCACCGGTGCGGTGTTCGGGAACACGCCTCGCCAGATCCGGAAGCTCTCGGCCGCCTGGCAGACGAGCATGCCAAGCCCATCGAGGCGCTGCGGCACACCGGCCGCTGCCGCCGCCTGCAGGAAAGGGGTGGGCCGATCGGCGTAGATGCAGTCATAGGCCAGCCGGCACCCGTCGAAGAGCCCCGCCGGCAAGGCCAGGCCCTGCGTCTGCAGGCCGGCCGAGGTCGCGTTGATCAGGATGTCGGCCGTGGGGGCCTCGGCCAGTGCCGCCGCCTGCAGCACCGGGTATCGCCCGGCCAGCACCGGATGTGCATTCAGGTCGGCCACCAGCTGATCGGCACGCTCCCGGTTGCGATTGGCGACCACCAGACTGCGCACACCTGCCTGCAACAGCGACAGCATCAGCCCACGTGCCGCCCCACCGGCTCCCAGCACCGTGACGGACGCTCCCTCGAACACGCCGCCCTGCTGGCGGGCATCGGTGACGAGGCCGACGCCATCGGTGTTGTCGGCCAGGATCCGTCCATCGACGAAGCTGAGCGTATTGGCCGCTCCGGCCACCTCGGCCCGTTCGCTCTTCACATCGGCCAGCCGGTAGGCGACTTCCTTGAACGGCATCGTGACATTGGCGCCGCGCCCGCCTTCCTCATCCGCGAAACGTCGCATCGCCGCCGCGAAGGCCTCGGGTGGCTCGATGTCGATCAGCCGGCGCTGGTAATCGATGCGCTGACCAGTCTGCGCCGCAAAGGCGGCATGGATCTGCGGCGAACGGCTGTGGGCGATGGGATTGCCCACGACCAGGTAACGGTCGGTCGGGACGGAAGCGTCGGTCTGATTCATCGGGAAGATGCGGCCATCATGCCGGCGCTCAGGACTTCGCGCCCCTGACGGCGCCGGTGCGCAGGCTGTCGTTCGTGAAGGTCCAGGTGCGGACGATCTGCAGGATGTCACCATCCTTCTTCATCTCGGCCGTGAAGGCCTCATAGGGAGCACCTGCCAGCACGATCTCGCGGATCACGCGGTTCAGCGCCTCGTACTTGGACTTCCGGTTGATCAGCACGTCCACCACGTTGCCATACTTGTCCAGCTCGACGGTCACGGTCAGCGAGTCGTACATCCTGCCACGGGCTTCGGACGGGAAACGCTCGGTACCGATGCGCTCGATCTTGTCGGCCCAGCTGCTGACATAGCGTGCATAGTTGACCCCGACGGCATTGACCCCGTAGGTCAGACGGCGCGGGCGCTTGGCGTAATCCTCCAGCTGACGGTCGATCTGCGCCTGCAGGCGGGCGATCTCCCGCTGGGCCTCGCTCTCGTCGGCCCCCTGCGCCGGAGCCTCTTGCGGCTGATCCACCTGCGGGTTCGCGGCATTGGCGTTGTTGAGGGCGAGGAGGCGCTGCTGCTCGGCCTCCAGCTGCTGCAGGCGTGCCTCCTGCTGCTTCAGGGTGTCGCCATCGACGGCCTTCGGCGACACCGGCAGCGGCGAGCGGGCACGCCCCTCATCCCGGTCTCCCCCCGCTTCCATGTTGACCTGGGCCAGCACTTCGGGGTTCAGCGGCTTGTCACGGGTGGCGGCGTTGAGCAGCACGACTTCCAGCTGCGACTCGGCCGGCAGGAAGCGGCTGGGATCGGCCGCGCTGAAACGGATCATCATGAAGCCCACATGAAAAAGCAGCGACACGACGATGCCGACCGACAGCGGGTCGAAGCGGGAAAGCGATTGCCAGAAAGCGCGAGACCATTGCATGGCAGCGGCCATCAAAGATTACTCCGTGTTGATCGAATCCTCTGGCACCTGATCGGTGGTCGCCTCGGCGCCCACCGGATCCGAGTCATGAGGGTCGGTCAGCAGCCGGACGGCACGGGCCTGGACGGTGAGATCCAGTTCATCCCAATCGAGCAGATCCACCAGCACGGGCTGCCCGTCCACGAGCGGGGGCAGCCCGGTCACCTGGAAGTACAGCGGGGCGTTGGCCAGGCGAACGGTTTCATCCCGAATGCCCACCGCCTCGAAGCGGCTGCTCTGCTGCTGCCCGACCCACTTCAGGCACCAGTAACGCTCCATTGTCTGCTGATATTCACCCACCGTGCCATACCGAGCCTCAAAAGCAGACACAATCGCATACAGAGATGTGTCATTCATGGTGAAAGGCGGCACCTGACCTTCCAGCACGGCCACCAGCTGCATCTGGTTGATCAGGTCGATGTAACGGCGCAGTGGTGACGTGCTCCAAGCATACTGGGCAACGCCCAGCCCCTGGTGGGCCGCAGGATGGGTGGACATTTTCACCCTGCCGAAGGACTGTGAACGATACAGCCCCGAGACATCGTGGTCGGCCAGCAGCCGCCCCCAGCGCGAGTTGGCGAGGATCGCCATCTCCGCCACGATCCGGTCGAAGGGCGCATCGCGCCGGCGCGGCACGATCTCCACCTGCTCGCCGTCGAGACGGAAGGTGAAATCCACACGCGAGCGCATCTCGGGCCGGCCCCGCATCCTGTCGCGCTCGGCCGACAGCGCCAGCGTGAGCCGCCACAGCAGGCGGAAGGCATCGGCATGGGGCAGGCCCGCCAGCGGATCCGGCTCGCCATCGGCCGGCTGACTGTTCAGCGCCGCTTCCGAATCGAAGGGCACCAGCTCATCGTGCCGGATGTTGCGCACCACGCGGATACGGTCGACCTGACTGAACTCGCCGGCCACCTGCAATGTTTCGACATTCACATCCAGATACAGCGACAGCGCCGGCCGCACACCCCCCTCGTCCAGCGAGAAGGCGCGCACGACAGCCTCGGGCAGCATCGTGATCTTGCTGCCCGGGCTGTAGACCGTGGTCATCCGGTCGCGCGCCACATTGTCGACGCCATCGCCGGGACGGATGCCCAGCGCCGGCGCCGCGATGTGAACGCCGATCCGGGCGATGCCGTCGTCCAGCCACTGAACCGACAGGCAGTCGTCGATCTCGGTCGTGCTGGCATCGTCGATCGAGAAGGCTTCGACCGGACTCTCGGGCAGGCTGTCCAGCTCGGGCGGCTGGTAGTCGGCCAGTGCCGCCGGAAAACCGGTGCCCGCCGGAAAATGCGAACGCAGGAAGCGCTGTTCATGCACATCACGCGCGCTGGGCAGCGCCCCCACCCGAAGCAGCAGCCGCTCGGGCGACAGACCCGTCTGCTGGCAGGCCAGGTCGAGCGCGCGATATTCGATCGACTGCCGGTCGGCCGCCACCAGCAGATCGGCCACGCGCTGGGCGATCAGCGGCGGCAGCTCGCCTGCCGTCAGCGCCTCGGCCAGCGACTGGATTTCCTCTTCCTGCCGGCGTTTGCGCTCGATGGCCGCGAGTGCCGCCTTCAGCGTGTCGGGCTGCGCCGGACGATAGCGGCCCCGACCCTTGCGATAGAAGTAGACGGGCATGCCGTGCAGCCGCATCAACATGGCGGTCTGCTGCACGACGGAAGCGCCTTCGCCATAGTATTCGGCCACCAGCAACTGGTAATCGAACTCTTCCTGCGGCGCGACCTCCCAGAGGAAGTCGATGTCGATGTTCTCGGCTTCGGCCAGCGCCTCGGCCAGCATCTCGGCAGGGCCAGGCGAGGCGAAGCGCAACATGACGTTGCCCTGCTTGACCTTGACGCGCTTGCCGGTGGGCAGCTCCACTTGCAGGCTGGCGCCCGCGTCCTGCAGGATGGTGCCCGTCTTGAACTGGCCGGCCTCCTCAAATAACAGATACGATTGATTCATCAGCAAACAGGCCGTTGTTCCAGAAAACACCCAGAAGAAATGAAGACGCCGTTGCACGGCAGAGACAGCAGGTCATTATAAGGGGCCATGTACGCGGCACCCGGCAGACACCCGCACGAAGGGCGCCTGCGCCAGGGCGATCCTGCAAGACCGCAGGGCCGGCCCGGTGCGCATCCTGGCAGCGATCCGGCGAGCCGGCGGACGGAAGCGGCTCAGCCTTTCACCGGCACACCGGCGAAGGCCAGCACCTCGTCCAGATGATCGGCGAAATCCGACAGGCCGTGATCACCACCGGGCAGCACCTTCTGGCGGGCACCACGGCAGAAGGCCACCATCTCGCGCCAGTCCAGCACCTCGTCGCCCTGAGCCGCCACCAGAAAATAACGTTCGGGCGCCGTGATGGCCGACACCGCCAGCGCCTTCAGCTCGTCGATGTAGGCAGGCAGGAATTCGAAGGGCTCGCCATCGTGATAACCCGTCTGCGGCCCCACCTGAGAGGCCAGATCACGCGGCGCGTGAACCGCCGGGTTCAGCAGCACGGCACGGCACCCGAAACGCTCGGCTAGATGGATGGCATAGAAGCCCCCGAGCGAACTGCCGACCAGCGTGTCGTCGGGGCCGGGCGCAAGTTCGCGCATCACCTGGCCGATGGCCTGCGCCGGCGAGGGCGGCAGGGCCGGTGCGGCATAGCGTGCCGACAGGCCCAGCGCCGCCAGCCGCTCGCCCATCATCCGCCCCTTGAACGACAGTGGTGAAGAGCGAAAGCCATGCAGGTAGATGATCCGGCCACCAGCAAAAGCCCCGTCGTCACCACCGGATGGGCCGATGTCCACCTCACCCAGCATCATGCCCCCTGTGCGACCGGAGGCCGGGCCAGTCCATCCAGCAGGCGGCCATGAATGCCGCCAAAACCACCGTTGCTCATCACGAGCACCGCATCTCCCTCGCACGCCTCCGCAAGGATGGCGGCCTCCAGCGCTGCCATGTCGCCGAACACCTTCAGCTTCGCACCGAGCGGGGCCAATGCCGCGGCCGCATCCCAATCGATGCCACCGCTGTAGCAGTACACCTGATCGGCCCCGGCGAGGCTCCCGGCCAGCCAATCCTTCATCGCACCGGCCCGCATCGTGTTCGAGCGCGGCTCCAGCACGGCCAGCAGCCGGCCGACGCCCCCGGCCGAAGCCACTACGGCGGTGCCCCCTGCCCCGCGGGCGGCCTCTGTGGCGGCCTCCGTCCCTGCGCGCTGCGCCACCTGCGCCTGCATCCGCGCCCGCAAACCCTCGATCGTGGTGGCGATGGCCGTGGGGTGATGCGCGAAATCATCGATGACCGTCACGCCCCGAACGGTACCGCGCACCTCCAGCCGCCGGCGCACGCCCTTGAACGCTGCCAGCGCCTCGATGGAGGCCTGGGGGGCGATGCCGATGTGCTCGGCAGCCGCGATGGCGGCGATGGCATTGGCCCGGTTGTGGGCCCCGGCCAGTGGCAGACGGCAGGTGCCCAGCACCTGCTCACCCCGCTTCAGCACGAACACCGTGGCGTCTGCCACTTCCTGCACATCGGCCGCATGCCAGCCCTCGGGCCCCAGCCTTTCCTCGGTGCTCCAGCAGCCGCGTGCCAGCACCCGTTGCAAGGCTTCCGAGTCCGACGGCCAGATCAGCCGCCCCTGCCCCGGCACCGTGCGCACCAGATGATGGAACTGCGTCTCGATGGCCGCCAGATCGGGGAAGATGTCGGCGTGGTCATATTCGAGGTTGTTCAGCACGGCCGTGCGCAGACCGTAGTGGACGAACTTCGAGCGCTTGTCGAAGAAGGCCGTGTCGTACTCGTCGGCCTCGATCACGAAATGAGGGCCGCGCCCGAGCCGGGCCGACACCGGAAAATTGCCGGGCACCCCACCGATCAGGAAGCCAGGCTCGCGGCCGTTGGCCTCCAGGATCCAGGCCAGCAGCGAGGCGGTCGTCGTCTTGCCATGCGTGCCGGCCACGCCCATCACCCAACGCCCGGCGAGCACCTGCTCGGCCAGCCACTGCGGCCCCGAGATGTAGCGCAACCCTTCGTTCAGGATGGCTTCCATCAGCGGATTGCCCCGCTTGACCACATTGCCGATCACCCAGACGTCAGGCTTCAGCGCCAGCTGATCCGTGCCCCAGCCCTCGATCAGCTCGATGCCGAGCGAACGCAGCTGGTCACTCATCGGTGGGTAGACATTGGCGTCACAGCCCGTGACACGGAAACCGGCTTCTTTGGCGATGGCGGCCACCCCACCCATGAAGGTGCCGCAGATGC
>JAUMZD010000033.1 GCA_030528325.1 Lautropia sp.
GCCACGCTTGCCAAGGCATCAAGCCTTGGCGGCGCGTGGCGCCTTGTCAGCCCGCGGTTTTGGGGCCAGCGCGGGGACGAATAAGTGCATAACACGCTCTAGGCCGGCAGGTCGGTCAGGCCGATCTCCAGCAGCTCGCGTACATGCTGCTCGACGCTGACGGGCAGCGCCTGAAGGGAATAGCCGCCTTCCAGCATCGACACCACCTTGCCGCCGCACAGCTTCACCGATTCACGCATCAGCCAGTGCGAGATCCAGGCGTAATCTGCCGTGGTCCAGGCCAGCTGGCCCATGTCGTCGTCACGGTGGGCGTCGAAGCCGGCGGAGATGAAGATCATCTCTGGCTGAAAGGCTGCCAGTGCGGGCCCCCATTGCTCGATGGCCGCCTCCCGCATGGCCTTGCCATTGCTGTAGCCGGGCAACGGCACACTCAGGATGTTCGGCCCCAGCGGGATTTCGCCGTGGTGTGGAAAGATCTGGGGCTGGAAGGTGGACAGCATCAGCGTGCGCTCGTCGCCGGCCAGGATGTCCTCGCTGCCGTTGCCGTGATGCACGTCGAAGTCGAAGAGCGCCACCCGCTTCAGGCCGAAGGCCTCCAGCGCGTGATACATGCCGACCACGATGTTGTTGTAGAAACAGAAGCCCATCGACGAGTTGCGGGTGGCATGGTGGCCGGGCGGGCGCACGTTGCAGAACACTCGCCGATACTGGCCCGACAGCACCAGCTCGACCGCCATCACGGCAGCACCGGCGGCGTGTCTGGCCGCCGTGAGCGTGTGCCGGTTCATCATCGTGTCGGCATCCACCGAGAAGTAGCCCTCGGTTGGGGCAACCCGCTCCAGATAGTTCAGATAGCGTTCACTGTGAGCCCGTGCCAGCTGCTCGCGCGTGGCTTCCGGGGCGTCGAAGCCATCCATCAGATCCATCAGGCCGCAGACGAACAGACGGTCTGCCACGACCCGAACCCGATCCGGGGCCTCCGGGTGCCAGTCTCCCATTTCGTGCAGCGCCGAGCTGCCATGACTGATGTATGCCACGTCCATAATGGTTTCATTCTAGATCAGGCCGCAGCGGCTGAAGCCCCCGGATAAACCCCTGTAGGACAGGGATGCTCAGCGGGGTTGCCCGGGCAGCCCGTCGGGCAGAGGCGCTGGCGAGGGATGCGCCCGGCGCTGCCCGTGGTGCAGGCCGGCGGCAGTGGACGGAGGGCTGTGGGCCGCCCCGCACACCGGCAGGGACGGGGCTGGGCAGCTGGCGAGGAATCGGCGTACAATGCGCGGCACGCGGGTGTAGTTCAATGGTAGAACGGCAGCTTCCCAAGCTGCATACGAGGGTTCGATTCCCTTCACCCGCTCCATCCTTCCTTCCTGCTCTGTGTGGTCAACCCGCATTCCCAGTTGGGCGCCGGGCTCCATCGCTCCTTTCCTCTTCCTGTTTGGCTCCCCCAGTCTGGTCATGGGCAGACTCGGCACCTTTTTTTCAGGCCTTTGCAGGTGCGGTGAAAGCGGCCATGTCGTAAAAACGGGGGCTCCTTCCTGAAGGTGTCGCAGGTGTGCAGAGGGGATGAAGCAGGTCAGTGATATTGGCTGGCCTGCTCAGAGGGCCCGTCACGTCAGGCGAAGTCAGATGTCGGGCCGCGCTTCGTTCGGCCCGTTGGGGGCTGCCATGATGCTGATGAATGTTTCCGGGGCATCAGATCAGGGGCGGTTCCTGGTGTACGTCCTGGAGCAGAGCGCTGTCCATCAGGGATGACAGGGCCAGAGCGTGGCGATCGGGGAGCATGCTGTGCGAAGAAGGCGGCGTGCCTGAGGCTGCCGCACCTTCCGTCAGCATCTCGGCGGTCAGCACGATGCCCGATTTCTCGACGACCCGGCTGCTGACCGATGTCCGGTCGTCGTCCGTCGTCGCCTCGTCATCCTGTGGGTCGGTGGGGGCTGGTGCGGGGGTCTCGGTCAGTCGGATCGTCCGGACCGTCTCGGGCCTGAGGGTCGACCCGGATCTCGTGCTGCTCATCTGGCCGATCACGATGCTGCCGCCCGTGTTGTGGGTGCTGTCCCAGCCCATGCGTTCCAGCGAGCCATGACCGAAGCTGTTGTCGTGCGTCACGGCACTGTCCCAGTGTTGCCCTTTGCCATAGACCCGAAGCGGGTTGTGATGGTCTGCTTGCTCGATGACGAAGGCGCTGAGGGTCTGGCTCGTGCTCTGGGCATGCATGACGTCATCGCCGCGCAGACCTTCTGCCTTGAACAGGTATTCGTCGAGCCATTGCCGTTCCGTGTCGTTGTCGATGGACAGCAGGGTGCCGCCGGCGGCCTGGGCCCGCTGCATGGCTTCTTCCCGGGTGATGGGGGCATCCAGCCTGATCAGCTCATAGGCTGTCGTGCCCTGGTTGTGAAGGGCATGTACATACCGTGTCCGTCCGTCTTCCAGCGTTTCCGTCACGGCCAGCACCTTGAAGGCGAGCGGATTGCTGGATGAGCCTCGCGCCATGACATGATGGAACACCCCCGGGGCGATCATGGTGATCTGGTCATGGCCGACGACGGGCCGGTCGACATCGCCCGTGGAGGTGGGTGGGTCGGCCTCTTTCACCCGAACCATGACTTCGACGTAGTGGGATTGGTGGTTGACGACCCCCTTGCCGTTCTGATCCTGGGGATAGAAGCCGAGTGTGCCACCGGCATTGGCATTGGTGTCCCAGTAGAGGTTGCCAAAATCCCCGGGGCGGATGACGTCTCCTTCCCTGACCGAAACGATCTCGCCGTTCTCGCGGCGGATGGTGAGCGCCGTGTACGATGAATCGACGTCGTCGTTCTCGAAGACGGTCGTGAACTTGATCGAGGCCGGCGGGTGGTCGTCATCCGTGCCGGTGAACAGGCGCTTGTCCAGGCGAACCAGTGTCCTGAAGGGCAGGGTGAGGGTCGTTTCGTAGCGATCCACATGGAACTGCTTACCCCATCGTGTCCATTCCCTGAAAGGGTCCAGCGTCGTCACCTTGCCCTCGTACTTCGGATCCGGGCCAGACTCGATCACCTGATAGCGGATCGGGCTACCCCCCTCGATCACCCGCTTGTTGTCATCAACGGGCCTGAACGAGAAGGATCCTCCCGTCGTTTCACTGCTTCGCCAGATGATGCGGCGGATGTCCTCCCCCATGATGATGTCGCCGACCCGGATTTCGGTTTCCGGCTTCCCGCCGACGGCGCTCAGACGCAGGGCAGACACGCCCGGGTTCGTGTCGCCGATTTCGTCGATCGACTCGAAACGCACCCCGTAACTGCCTGCGCGACGATAATCGGGCGCGGTGCCCAGAAACATCCCCGAGTGTCGTGCACCATAGGGAATGTCGATCCCGAAAGGGTTCATCATGAGCTTGTATGCCGTAGAACCATAAATCGGGAAATAAATGGGAAAGGCAGGAGATTCATAAACCGTGATCGACTGTCTGTCGACCCCGCCCAGGGGCTGCTGGTCGGCATCCAGCACGTCGAAGTGGATGGTGCCACCGGAATTGTGTTGCGCGTCCCATACCACCTTGTCGAAGTCGTCCCGGTGGATGATCTGGTTGCGGCTCAGTGGCTGATCCCAGCCATTTTTCCGAAGGAAAAGGGCCCTGGAGCCATAGCCGCCGTCGTTCCAGTCGATGCGGATGTATTCGGGCGCACGGGTGGGGTCGGTACCGGCAAACAGGCTGGCGGGCAACAGCCGTTTGCGATCCAGCGCAACGCCCACTTCCGGGTTTCCGTCCGTGGGTTCCGGGTAGGCCGGGGCCGGTGAGCTGCCCTCGCTGATCGTGACCGTCCGGGCCGCCGCGCCTGCCCATTCGCCGCCATCGGCATTCACGGGCACGAACCGGAAGCTGCCACCACTATTGATCGAGCTGTCCCAGCTGAGCCTGTCGAAATGCTCGGCGGGAATCACCTGGTTCACCTGCACCGATACCGCCGGATTCGTGCCGCTGCCATCGGCATCGAGCTTCAGTGGCAGTACCGCGCCCGGCTCCGGTGCCTCGGGGTCGATGGCTTCGATCCGGATGGCGGGCGGTTTGCGCGCGTCGTCCGTTCCGTTGAACAGGCTGTCGGACAGCCTGATCGTGCCATTCTGGACGACCTTCAACGGGTCGTTCTGCTGCGGATAGACCGGCGGCGCAGCGGCTTCCCGGATCGTGACCGTCTGTTCCTCACTGCCCGGTATCCGGTGCTGCTGCTCGTCCAGTGCCTCGAAGCGGAAACTGCCCCCCTGGCTGCCGGCCGCGTTCCAGATCAGCCTGTCGAATTGCGTGCTGTCGATCACCTGGTTGACCTGGACGGTCTCGGCTGGCAGGTTGCCCTCGCCATCCGGGTCGAGCAGCAGCGGTGTCGGCGATGCGTTGTCCGGATGGTTCGGCGTGATGCTCAGTATGCGTATGCCGGCAGGGGCGCGGGCAGGGTCTGTGCCGGTGAACAGGGATTCAGGCAGCTTACGGCTCTGGTCGTGTGCAACTGCAGCGCTTGGGCTGCTGGCATAGGCCGGAAGAGGGCGTCCCTCGGCTACCCGGATGCTGTGCTCCACCGGCTGACCATCAGCCTTCAGGATGGGCCGGCCAGCGGCATCGAGCGCGATGAACCGGAAATCACCGCCTGCGTTGCCTTGTGCATGCCAGCCGATCTCGCCGAACCGTGCCGCGTCAATGACATCGCCAACGTTCAGCTTCTGTGCTGAAGCCTGCTCTCCCAGGAGAAGCGGGCTATCGTCTTGACTGGGCTCGGCAGGGCGGATGGCGGTGATGCGGATGCCGGCCGGCTTTCTGCTTTCAACGGTTCCTTCAAATAGTGAGGCATCGAAGGTTTTGAAGGCATCATGCACGACGACCTGATCGGGCTGAGCCGCTTCGTATGCGGGGGGCAGAGGAGATTCATGCACCGTCACGCTCTGCTCGACGGCATGCGGAATATCACTGCCATCGGCATTGACCGGGACGAAGCGGAAACGGCCGTTTTCGCCTGTCTGCGCATTCCAGCGCAGTGAACCGAATGCTTCTGCAGCAATCCGTTCGCCAGCGGTTACGGGCGTGCCATCTGCATGAGTCAATGCATTCGCCAGGGGGCTGCCATCTACCGTTTCGATGGCCTGGATCCGGACGGCGGGCGGAGACCTTTGAGGGTCGGCACCATTGAACACGGCGGCCGATATGGCAGTGCCGGTTACGTCATGAGGGACATGCAGCGTCGTTGCATCCGGATAGGCGGGCAGCGCTGCGTGTTCGTGGATGCTGATGGTCTGCTCGGCAGAACCAAGAATCCGGCTGCCATCGGCATTGATGGCCTCGAAGCTGAAGCGGCCACCCTGATTGCCGGCCGCCTGCCAGTTGATGAATGCGAAATCGGCCGCTTCGACGATGCTGTTCATCCCCAGTGTGCGAGGCGCCTCTCCCGGCCTGGATACGGTCAGGGGTGTGTCGTCGGTGCCATGCTGGCCCTGTGGGTCGATGGATGTGATGCGGATGGCGAACGGTTTCCGGCTGCTGTCGGCTCCTGTGAAGTGCGACGCGTCCAGCTGCAGCCCGGCATCATGGGCCACGCGCAGAGACGTGTCCTGATCGGAATAGTTGGGGGGCAGCGGGTGTGCAAAGATGTTGACGGTCTGTTCAGGCGAGCCCAGCAAGGTGGTGCCGTCGGCATTGGCAGCGACAAAGCGGAAATGTCCACCGGCATTCGATGTGCTGTCCCATGCCAGCTGGTCGAAATCCCTGGCCAGAATCAGCCAGCCTTCGCTCACTTTCTGGCCTCGTGGCCCGAAAATCAGTGTGCCAGCTTCGGTATCGTCTGGGCTATTGGCTTCGATGGCGGTGATCCGGATCGCAGCAGGTTGCCGTCCGGGATCGTCCCCCGCCAGCACGCTCGCTGCGATCGGTTTCAGGCCGTGATGTTCAACATGCAGTTTGTCGTGCTGAGCAGGATACCCGGGAGGGATCGGGTGCTCGTGGACGCTCAGCGTTTGCTCGCTGGAGCCAAGAATCTGTTTGCCATTGGCCGTCAGTGGCACGAAGCCGAAGCGGCCGCCTTCGTTCTGCCCGGCATGCCAGACGATCCTGCTGAAGTCTGCCTTGTCGATGACGTCACCCTGTGCGAGGGGAGTGTGTTGGCCATCGTTGCCAGACCGTGAGAGGGGAGATCCGCTGCCGGGTGTCTTGTTCTGTTCCTCGATGAGCGTGATCCGGACCGCTGCCGGCAGACGCTGCTGATCCGTGCCTGTGAAGACGATGCGTGACAGACTCAGGCTCGCGTCATGTGCCACGGGTAGGGGAGCCTGATTCGGTGGATAGGTGGGCGCTGGCGGGTGAACCTCCACCTCGATGGTCTGCTCTGGTATGCCGGTCATGGCCTGCCGATTGGCATCCAGCGGCCTGAAACTGAAATGGCCGCCCTGATTCCCGGTGCCATCCCAGACGATCTTGTCGAAATCCTCGGCTTCGATGATCTGTCCAGCCACGATGGCACCGCCATCCGGCTTGTTCAGCCGCAGGCCTGTCCCGCTTCCCTCCTGTTCGGCCACCGTTTCGATCGATTCGATCCGGACGATCCGGATGAAGGCAGGCCGTTTCTCGAGAAGCTTGCCAGCAAACACCGTGGCGTCAAACGTGAGGGTGCCGTCATGGGACGTCACGTTCGTGAGCGGGGTTTCCGGGTAGTGTGGTGCCGACGTGCCTGACGTTTCAGGAGCCGGCTGCATGGGAGCCGTATCGGGCTGGGCCGGTTGATCGGTCGCCGGCGCATCAGGCTGGATACCTGTGGTATCCGGAGCGCTCTGGTCGGTCTTGTCCGGCTTTCCTGGCTGCGCGTGAGGCAGGGCGGGGGGTTCCGGGCTGCCCTGAGCTGTGTCATCGTGGATGGGGTCAACTGGACGCGCCGGTTTTTCTGCCTGATCAGCGAGGCTGTCGCCTGTGCGACCTGCATGGGCATCTGTCGTCGCACGGCCCGCGGCGTTGCGGGCACGGACCGCGTCCGCATGATTCATCATGCGATTCACGGCCAGGGCCTGTGTTGCCAGGGCGCCCAACCACACATCGACCGCCGACACGCCGGCCGTTGTCCCGGACAACCCTGTCGAGCCTGCGTCCACCGCCGTGACGGTGCTGCCGGCCCTCTCTCCCCCTGACAGCAGACTCAGCTGCCCGCCATCCGTCGGACTGCCCGATGCGTCCGCCATGTCCTTCGATGGCGAGTGGAAAGGGTTGAGTGCAGCCTGGTGCGTGTCACCCGATGAAGGGCCCTGATGGGCTGGCGCCGTGTCCATTGCTGCTTCAGGCATGGGGCGCCGGGATCCGATTCCACCTTGCCCCGTGTCGCGCACGTGGCGATCCGCAGTATCTGCCTGGGGAGCAGGAATCGTCACGCTCTGAAGCCTGCCCGTGTTGCCGGTTGCAGATTTCAATGCTGAAAGCGTTAGACGATCCTTTGTGGCTGTCATGGCAGGCGTCATCCTGGGGCAGGCGGGAGTCCTCTGGCCTGTGGATGGTGACGCCAATTCGGCAGGCAGGACAGGGGATCGGGACGGGCGGTCGTCACCTCGTGCTGGATGACTGCAGGGGGCCATCGAGCATGCCTCTCAGGTCTGCTCCTAGGGTTTTTCATGGTAGATAAAGCTTTAAAGTTAAATTAAATTGGTATAAAGAATTGGATCCGGGGCACTCACGCCCCGGAATCCGCCAGACCAGCCATGACCCCCCCCTGGAGGGGAGGGACGGCGAGGAGACACGATGAGCAAACTGTTGAGAGCGACCCTGTTTGGCCTGTCTGCTGCATGGCTGGCCGGCACTGCTGCTGCAGCCGAGGTCACCCTGAAGGCCGTCAACGCCTTCAATCCCGGCACCTTCTTCTCGAAGCGCTTCGAGACCTTCGTCCAGAAGCTGAATGAAGACGGCAAGGGGGTGCTGCAGATCAGGGTCGTGGGCGGGCCAGAGGCCATTCCGGTGTTCGAGATCGGCAATGCGGTTCGTGCAGGCGTGGTGGATATGGCCAATACCTCGGCCGTCTTCCATGCCAATCTGGTGCCCGAGGCATTGGCCATGACCTTCACCGACAAGCCGATTCAGGAACTGCGCGAGAACGGCGGTCATGCGCTGCTGGACCAGATCCATCAGAAGAAGGCCAACATGCGCTGGCTGGCCCGGGTGAGCGACGGGCTGCGCTATCACATCTACACCAACAGGAAGGTGGATACCGTGGCAGGCCTGAAGGGGCTCAAGCTGCGCAGCTCACCCGTATTTCTTGTACTGTTCCGGGAGGTGGGCGTATCGGCACTGCAGTTGCCGCCCGGTGAGGTTTACACCGCCCTGGAGCGGGGGGTGGTCGATGGTTATGGCTGGCCGTCGGTAGGCGTGTTCGATCTGGGCTGGCAGGAAAAGACCAGATACCGGATCGATCCCGGTTTCTACAACGTCGAGGTCAGCCTGTTCATCAACCAGCGGAAGTGGCAGTCACTCACCCCTGAACAGCAGCAGTTGCTGGAAAAGACCGTCGCCTGGGTTGAAGCCCGCAATGCAGATGACAAGGCCGTGGCAGATCAGGAAACGTCCCGTCTGAAAGAGGCGGGTGTCGAGGTCATGACGTGGCCCGAGGATCAGGCCGAAGCCTTGCGTAAAACCGCGTTCGACGCTGCCTGGGCCTCGGTGAAAAGGGCCAATCCGAAGGATGCGGCAGAGATCGAGAAGCTGTTCCGCTGAGGCGAACCGTTTTGTCGGGGCTGCGCCCTGAATGACGAAGGAGAGCAGGCATGCAGACGGCCAATCAGCCCAGGCATGACCGTGATCGGCCGGACGGCGACAGCGCCGGTGGTGCCATCCCGGAAGACGGCGTCGATCTGGGGATGGGTGCCGCTGAGCCGACGAGGGGTGTACCCGGCCCCCGGTGGTATCGCTGGCTGATGGCCGGCTGCGGGGTGGTGGCTGCTGTCCTGTTCGGTGCCATCGGCGTCCTGATGGCTGCCGATGTGCTGCTGAGGAATCTGGGGTTCAACTGGATTCCGGCCAGCGCCGAGCTGGCCGAATACGGGCTGATGACGGCAACCTTCGTCGCGGCGCCGTGGCTGCTTCACCAGAATGCGCATATCCGTATCGATCTCATCGTGAATGTGCTGCCGAAGACTTGGGCATGGTCGTTTTCTCTGGCCTGCGATGTGCTGGCAGGCACCGTGTGCGGTGTGCTCGCGTGGGAGGCCCTGCAGGTCGCCTGGGATGCGGCCGAGCAGCAGAGCATGGTGTTCAAGATGCTGATGTTTCCGGAGTGGTGGCTGGGCATGCCGCTGCTTGTCAGCGCCGTGCTGTTGACGGCGGAGTTCGGGCGACGCGCCTGGTATCTGATGGCGCACCCCTGGGGGCGGGAGAACTGACATGGAATGGCAATGGGCGCTTGCCTTGATGCTGGGTGGGCTTTTCTGGCTCATGGGCATGGGCCTGCCCGTGGTGTTTGCCTTTCTTGGCATCAACCTGGTGGGCGCCTGGCTGTTCCTGGGCGAGGAGGCCGGCTTATCCCAGTGGGCGCGCAACAGCACCTCGGCGCTGACGAGCTTTTCGCTGACACCGATTCCGCTCTTCGTCTGGATGGGGGAAATCCTGTTGCAAAGCGGGCTGGCTTTCCGGGCGATCGGTGCCATCGAAAGACTCATCGATCGGGTGCCAGGCAAGTTGTCGATCGTGACCATCATCGGGGGCACCACCTTCGCCACACTCTCCGGTTCGTCCATCGCCAACACGGCCATGATGGGCAGCGTGATGCTGCCCGAGATGATGAAACGGGGCTACCACCCGTCGATGTCGATGGGGCCGATCATGGCGGTGGGCGGCATTGCCATGCTGATTCCGCCGTCGGCCCTGGCCGTGATGCTCGGAAGCCTGGCGGGCATCTCCATTGAAGGACTGCTGATCGGCGGCATCCTGCCTGCACTGCTGATGGCCGTTCTGTTCCTTGTCTACGTGGTGCTGAGAAGTCGCTTGCGACCGGAGGATGCGCCGATGGGCACGGAGCAGTCCGACACCCGCATGACGCTGTGGGAGCGCTGGCGTCCATTCATGGTCAGCGTGCTGCCCCTGCTCGGCATTTTCGTGGCCGTCGTCGGCTCGATGTTCGCCGGCTGGGCCTCACCGACCGAGTCGGCCGCCGTGGGGGCCATGGCTTCGCTGCTGGCAGCCTGGGCCTACCGCGCCATGTCCTGGAAGGCGCTTTGGAAAAGCCTCATCGAGACGGCCAAGGTATCCGGTGTGATCCTGTTCGTGCTGGCAGCTTCCACCACGTTCTCGCAACTGCTCAGTTTTTCCGGCGCCAGCGCCGGCCTGCTTGGCCTGATCCAGTCGATGAACGTGTCGCCCTTGTGGCTCGTGGCCGGCATGCTGCTGATCCTCCTGCTGATGGGCATGGTGATGGATCAGATCAGCATGATGATGGTCTGTCTGCCTTTCTTCATGCCGCTGGCCCAGAGTGCGGGCGTGGATCTGGTCTGGCTGGGCGTCATGATGTTGGTCGCGATGGAAATCGGCCTGCTGACACCGCCTTTCGGCCTGCTGCTGCTCGTCATGCAGAGCGTGGCGCCCAAAGGCATCGAACTGGGCCATGTGTATCGCGCGGCCGCCCCCTTCATCCTGCTGGAATTGCTGCTGCTGATGCTGGTCTTCCTGTGGCCCTGGCTGGCGACAGGATTGCCGGGCTTGATGCGTTGAACCTGAGGTGGACAAGGGGATCTCAACGAGATCTCCACGAAGGGGCGGGATGCATGCTGATGGGGTGAGATGAATGTCCCACGCCCAAGGGCCTGGACCGGTCGCCTGAACGGCTTGGCACCGCGAAGAGGATGCTACTGAGAGACGAGGGAGAGAGACATGATGGAAGAATCGAACCTCAACCTGGTGGTCAAGGAGGCGCAGCTGCTGAACCCGCTGATCCGGATGATCCGACTCGGTGCGGCAGACGGTTCGGTCTTGCCAGGCTGGAGCCCGGGCGCACACATCCAGCTTCGGGTTGCTCTGCCGGGTGGTGCCCAGGACTGGCGACATTACTCGTTGATCAACGTCTGTGGGCAGCCGTGCGATGGCCGGCATCCTTCGGATTATCTGATTGCGGTTCGTCTTGAAGACGGGGGCAGGGGTGGATCCCGATTCATGCATGAAAGCCTTCAACCGGGAGATACCATCGAAGTCAGGCCACCCCGGAACGACTTTCCCTTGCATGAAGGCGCGGATCCGGCCCTGCTGGTGGCAGGGGGTATCGGCGTGACACCACTGATCAGCATGGCAACCCGGCGTCTGGCTGACGCGTTACCGGTGCGTATGGTCTATGCCGGTCGTTCCCGTGATCAGATGGCTTTTCTGGACGTGTTGCAGGCGAACCTTGGAGAGCAGCTCAGCGTGCATGTCGACGGGGAGCAGGGCTCGCCGCTGGCAGTGGACGCGCTGCTCGATGACTGTGGCCCGAACGACCAGATCTATGTCTGTGGCCCGAAGCCGATGCTGGACGCGGTTCTGAAAGCAGCAGAGGTGCGCGGCATCGCATCGGATCGAATCCATTTCGAGCTTTTCTCGGCACCTGTCACCGAGGTGGGCGACGCCCCCTTCGAGCTGGTTCTGGCCCAAAGCGGCCAGCGCTTCACCGTGCCCCCGGATCAGACCATTCTGGACTGTCTGATCGAGCACGGTCATGACCCCATTTTCGACTGCAAGCGTGGTGAGTGCGGCGTATGCGCTTTACCGGTTCTTGAGGGGGACATCGATCACCGCGACTATGTCCTGTCGGACTTCGAGAAGAAGGAAGGTACCGTCATTCAGGTTTGCGTCTCCAGAGCCAAAGGGGCACGACTGGTTCTGGATATCTGATGGCTGTGGAGAGACGCGTGCCACATGCGCTGGCCATGGCCAGCAAATGACCCCATCTGGCGGCCCGTGCAAGCGCAAGCAGCCACGCTTGCAAAGGTTACGGCGTTTGGGGGTATCGGATGTAATGCAGCGAGGAGGCAATCATGAGCCGATACGATCGACAACCGGAAGCCATTCGCGCCCTGGTGCGTGATTGTGAAGTGCACAGGGATCTTTTCGTCGACGAGGAGCTGTTCGAGCTGGAGATGAAGCACCTGTTTGCCAATGTCTGGATATACGTCGGACATGCCAGTCAGGTGCCGAAACCGGGCGATTTCTATTCGACCACCATAGGTGATCAGCCGGTGGTCATGGTGAGGCACAGCGATCAGTCGATTCGGGTGCTTCACAACCGATGTCCTCACAAAGGCGTTCAGATTGCCTCCGAGACTTGCGGAAACACGGGCAGGTTTTTCCGATGTCCTTATCACGCGTGGACTTTCAGGACCGACGGGAGCCTTCTGGCGATCCCGCTGAAGAAAGGGTATGACGGCACGGGGTTCGAACAGTGCGAGGCGAAGGCGGGCATGGCCAGTGTGGGGGCCGTTCACGTGTACAGGGATTTCGTTTTTGCACGCCTGAATCCCGAAGGCATCGATTTTCATGAATTCTTCGGTGAGTCGCTGAGCACCTTCGACAACATGGTCGACCGCTCTCCCGAGGGAAAACTCGAAGTGGCCGGGGGCGTGATTCGCTACATGCACGATTGCAACTGGAAGATGCTGGTGGACAACCAGACGGACACCTGTCATCCGATGGTGGCGCACGAGTCGTCGGCGGGAACGGCGGTCAAGGTATGGGAAAAAGCTCCGCCGGGCACACCGAAACCGATGGCGGTCGAGCTGTTCGCCCCCTTCGTCAGCCCTTACGAGTTCTTCGAGAACATGGGGATTCGCATCTGGTGCAATGGACATGGGCATACCGGCGTTTCCGATTCGATTCATGCCGATTACTCGCCGGTACCCGGTTACCTTGAGCAGATGGTCGAGGCCTACGGCGAGGAGCGTGCCAGACAGATCCTGGGTGAGGTCAGGCATAACACCGTCTACTTCCCCAACATCATGGTCAAGGGGCCCATTCAGACCCTGAGGCTCTTCAAGCCGATATCGGCAAACCGGACGCTGGTCGAGTCGTGGACTTTCCGTCTGGTTGGGGCGCCGGATCTGCTGCTCGAACGGACGCTGATGTACAACAGACTGATCAATGCACCGACCTCTGTCGTTGGTCATGATGATCAGGAAATGTACGAGCGAGCCCAGCATGCCCTGCGCTCACAGGGGCGGGAGTGGGTCAATGTCGGCCGGCTGTTCGATCCTGCCGAGCTGGATCAGGAGAATGCTGTCACCAATGGCACCAACGAGTGGCAGATGCGGGAGCAGTATCGTGCCTGGGCACGTTTCATGACCTCGTCCATGGAGAACTGAGATGAGCTACCCAAGCGATCAGGCCCTGATCGATTTCGTCTACGACGAGGCCGACATGCTGGACGAACAGCGCTTCGATGAATGGATGGCGCTGTTCACCGAGGATGGTCATTACTGGATGCCGCTGTCTCCGGGGCAGCAGGACGCCCGTCTTCAGGCGTCGTTGATGTACGAGGATCGTCTGCTGTTGCAGGTTCGCATCGAACGCCTGCATGGTCAGCGGACATTCTCGCAGCAGCCGAAGAGCCGCTGTCATCATCTTCTGCAGCAGCCACGCGTCCTGTCCCGGGATGATGATGCGCGATGCTATCGGGTGCGTTGTGCCTGGCACTATGTCGAGTATCGGCAGGATGTGCAGACACTGTTCGCCGGCTGGAGCACCTACGAGCTGGTTCAGCAGGAGGGTGCCCTGCGGATGAAGCTCAAGCGTGTCGATCTGCTCAACTGTGACGGCGCGCTGGGCAGCATCCAGCTCTTCATCTGACGGAACCGGGAGAGAGATGTGTCTGAAACCGTGGAAGAGGCTGCCCTCCGATCCCGCCAGCTGGCTTCGGTTCCTCATGAGCGCGTGTTCGACGCTTTCATGGCGAGCGCAGCCAGAACGCCGCAAGCCGATTTTCTGTACATCGAGTCGGTGACGGCAGGCCGGTATGGCATTCCCCCGGGCGCTGTCAGCTGGAAGCAGGCGGCCGATCGGGTCGCCTGCTTGCGTGCCGCTTACAGTCGGGCAGGTTATGGGCATGGGCACCGGGTTGGGCTGTTGCTGGAGAATCGTCCGGAATTTTTCTTTCACTGGCTGGCGCTCAATGAACTGGGCGTGAGTGTCGTGCCGATCAATTTCGAGATGCGCTCGGCCGAACTGGCCTATCTGATCGGGCACAGTGAGATTGGCCTGGTCGTGACCCTGCCCGAGCGAAGGGAGATGCTGGCACGGGCGGCAACGGAGGCAGAGCGGCCCTTGCGACTGGCGGTGCCTTCGGATCCGTCGTTTCCGACCGCCCTCCTGCCTGCGCCAAAGGCGGGCCAGAGGGTTGGTCGTGATACGGAGTGTGCATTGCTGTACACCTCCGGTACAACGGGAAAGCCCAAGGGCTGTGTGCTGGACAACGCGTATTTTCTTCGGGCAGGCCAGTGGTATGCCAGTCTGGGGGGCCTGAGTGTGTATCGGGCTGACCAGGAGCGCGTGATGACCCCGTTGCCGCTGAACCACATGAATGCGATGGCATTTTCTGCGGTGGTCGTGATGCTGGCCGGAGGATGTCTTGTCCAGCTGGATCGTTTTCATCCGGGAAGCTGGTTGAACAGTGCCCGGGAAAGTGGTGCCAGCATCATCCATTATCTGGGCGTGATGCCGGCGATGCTGCTTGCGGCCCCACCTGCCGGAGAGGATCGCCTGCACGACATACGCTGGGGATTCGGCGCAGGCGTCGGCGCTGACCACCACGCGGTTTTCGAGGCCCGTTTCGGTTTCCCGCTGATCGAGGCCTGGGCAATGACGGAAACCGGGGCTGCGGCCTGCATCATGGCCAATCATGAACCGAGACAGGTCGGCCGGCACTGCTTCGGCAAGCCCGAAGACTTCGTCGACATCAGGATCGTGGCCGAGGATGGTTCGGATGTCGAGCCGGGTGCTCCCGGGGAGCTGCTCGTGCGTTCAGCGGGTCCGTCACCACGACAGCATTTTTTCCGGGGCTATCTCAAGGATGAAGCGGCGACGGAGGAGGCCTGGCAGGGAGGCTGGTTTCGTACCGGGGATATCGTGCGCCAGGATGATGAAGGACGGATGTACTTCGTGGATCGAAAGAAGAACGTGATCCGGCGCAGTGGCGAGAACATCTCGGCGGTCGAGGTCGAGGGGGTGTTGAGCCGGCATCCGGCGGTGAAGGCGGTTGCCGTCACGGCCACGCCGGATTCGGTACGTGGTGACGAGGTGCTGGCCTGCGTGGTGTTGAATGATGGCGTATCGGCGGCCGATCCAGATCGGCGGCAGGCGCTTGCTCGAAGCATCGTCGATCACGCACTCGACAGGCTCGCCTATTACAAGGCCCCTGGATACGTGGCTTTCGTCAAGGCGCTGCCGTTGACCATGTCCCAGAAGGTTCAGCGAGGAGAGCTTCGGCAAATGGGGCAAGCGCTTCCCGGAACAGTCGATTGTGTGGACACGCGAACCATGAAGAAGAGGCGGGACTGAAATGATGTCCGTTGTCAGAAAGCCTGCTTCTTATGAGGGCGTGGTCGTGACCACGCCCGTGACGGTACCTTACCGTCGCCATGCGACCGAGGGGGCTCCCTGGTTCGTCGGGGGTGCCCTGCAGGCCCTGATCGCATCCAGCGGTCTGGTCAAGGCGCAGGTGGACGGCCTGTGTCTCAGCAGTTTCTCGCTGGCACCGGATACGGCAGTCGGCATGACGCAGCACATGGGGCTTTCTCCCCGGTGGCTTGATCATGTTCCGACTGGTGGTGCGTCGGGCGTGATGTGCTTGAGACGGGCTGCACGTGCGGTGCAGGCAGGTGATGCCGAGGTGGTGGCCTGTGTGGCTGCCGATACCAACCAGCC
The DNA here is from genome assembly GCA_030528325.1 of Lautropia sp. Taxonomy (GTDB): domain Bacteria; phylum Pseudomonadota; class Gammaproteobacteria; order Burkholderiales; family Burkholderiaceae_E; genus Lautropia. Next base: position 15,863 of record JAUMZD010000033.1, read on the forward strand.
CGATTCCTTCCGCCAGACGGTGGGGAATTTCAGCGGATTTTCCCGCGATGCTGTCTATCCCTACGGGGCGGGAGGGCCTAACGGTGTTTTTGCGCTGATCACCGCACACTACATGCGGGCCTACGGCGCCCGTCGGGAGGATTTTGGCCGAATCTGTGTGGCGCAGCGAACCAACGCGCTGGCCAACCCCCATGCCCTGTTCAGGAAACCGCTGACGATCGAGGATTACCTGAACGCGCGCGTCGTGGCTGATCCTCTGCACCTGTTCGACTGCGTGATGCCCTGTGCCGGTGCCGAGGGCTTTCTGGTGATGCGCGAGCAGCGAGCCAAGGACCTTGGGTTGCCATACTGCCTGATCCGTGGCGCCATCGAACGCCACAACGCCTTTGCCGACGATCCGATACTCGTCAGGGGAGGCTGGGCAATGGACGTGGACAGTCTGTATGCGCAGGCTGATGCCAGGCCTTCGGATGTGGACTTCATCCAGACCTATGATGATTATCCCGTGATCGTGATGATGCATTTCGAGGATCTGGGTTTCTGCGAGAAAGGGGAGGGGCCCGCTTTCGTGCAGTCACACACGCTGACCTACGATGGCACCTTCCCGAACAACACGAGTGGCGGACAGCTTTCAGCAGGGCAGGCCGGTGCGGCGGGCGGTTTTCTCGGCATGACCGAGGCCATCCGTCAGCTGACGGGGCAGGCGGGCGATCGTGCGGTGGCCGGTGCAGAGCTGGGGCTTGTGGCTGGCTTTGGCATGGTGACCTATGACCGCTGTCTGTGCACGGGAGCGGTGATGCTGGGGAAGGCGACATGAGAAAGCATGAGGCTGGGACACGCCAGGGCGATGCAGTGGTGTCTTGTGAAACCGGCAGGAAACAGACGGTCGAGCAAGAGATGGCGTCTGCTGCGCTTCATCCCCTCAGTTTGCCGCCCGCTCATCGGGGGCGCTCATGTCTGGGGCTGACGGCTGCTGCTGCCCAAGGACAGTTCGTCCTCCAGCAGTGCGCCGATTGCACGGCCGTCCAGTATCCGCCCAGGGAGGCTTGTGTCCGTTGTTTGTCGGCCAATCTTTCGTGGGTGTCCCAGGATGCTGAAGGGACACTGCTGAGCATGACCACCTTGCATCACAGCAACGAAGCGTATTTCAGGGAGCGGCTTCCCTGGCGGGTCGGGCTGGTCAAGCTGGCCGCGGGGCCGAGTGCCTTCGTTCATGTGCATGCGTCGGTGGCAGGGGCTCCCTGCCCGGTACGCGTGGTGGCGCGGGTCGATCGCAGTGGTCAGGCTGTGCTGATCGCAGGTTCGCCCGGTGAAGCATGGAACATGTCAGAGGACAAGCTGATGCGCGAAATCACCTTTGATCCGGCAGGGCGAACGGTTCTGGTCACGGACGGGCAGAGTGAAACGGGTCGGGCCTTGATCGATGCCTTGCAGGCTGCGGGGGCCTGCGTGATCTGGGCCGGCCGTCGTGATGCAGCCGAACCTCTCTGGTTCGCCGCAGGCGAGACGGACACGAGTGCTGAAAAAGGGACGACGACGGGCCTTGTCCGATGGGTGAGGATGGATGTGAGGGATCAGGCTTCGGTCTCGGCACTGGCGGACAGGGTCGGTCCGACGCTCGACATGGTGTTGAACAACAGTGAGCATCACGGCCCGGCGGCGGACGGAGGACTGGCGAGCCTGAGCACCATGCAGGAAGCGGTGTCGGTCAACGTGATCGGACTGCTTCGGTTGTACCAGGCTTTTGGCCCGCCGTTCATGCACCGTGCGGCGACGTGTCCGGATCGCGCCTTTCCCTGGGTGAACCTTCTGTCCATTCATTCGGTGGCTCATTGTCCGGAAGACGGTGGGTTCAGTGCCAGCAAGGCGGCGGCTCTGGCGTTGTCCCAGGGGCAGAGACGCGTCATGAGAGCGTCGAATGTCAGGGTCGTCCATTGCTTTCCCGGGCCGATCGACGAACCTGGACGACCGGATTCGCCCTGGCCGAAGCTCTCACCCAGGGCACTGGCAGGCGCCATCCTGCACGGCCTCGCGCAGGGCATCGAGGATATCTATCCCGGTGATGTCGCACAGGATCTTCTGGCGCGGTGGCGGGCGGATCCGTTGGCTTTGCAAAGGGAGATCGGCGCCTGATGCAGCATGGGCCATGCCTTGACGGGACGGCCACTGCGCATCGATGGAGGAGAGGGTCATGAAGGAGAAGACAGGTCGGCCCGGGGTCGCCTGGGTGACGGGCGGGAGCGCCGGCATCGGGAAAGCGGTTTGCCGGCAGTTGCTGGAAGAAGGTCATGAGGTCGTTTCACTGGCGCGGCGGTGCAGCGACATCGAACATCCCCGGATGCACAGCAGGCAGGTCGACCTGCTGGATGCGCGGGCCACGGCAGCGGTGATCGGGTCGTTGATGGCGCATCTGGCTCCGACGATTGTCGTGCATAACGCAGGCGTGATCCGGCCGGCGCCGTTGCCGGACGTGAGGCTGGATGACTTGCAGGCACTGACGACCCTGCATCTGGGCTGTGCCATCCAGATGGTTCAGGCAGCGCTTCCCACGATGCAGGCTCGTGGCTGGGGGCGTGTGGTGCTTCTGTCTTCACGCGCCGCGCAGGGGCTTCAGCAGCGTACCTGTTATTCGGCCACCAAGGCCGGCATGCTCGGCATGGCTCGTACCTGGGCGCTTGAGCTTGCGCCGTTCGGGGTGACGGTCAACGTGGTCGCGCCAGGCCCGATACGGACGGACATGTTTCATGAGGTCGTCGAAGCGGGCAGTGAGCGCGAGCAACGGCTCGCCGCCTCGATTCCTGTGGGCCGTCTCGGAGAAGCAGAGGATGTGGCCCGTGCCGTTTCATTCTTCATCTCCCCCGACAACGGTTTTGTGACCGGACAGACGCTGTATGTCTGTGGTGGCACGAGTGTGGGAAGCCTGTCGCTGTAGAAGCTTGCCGTTGCAAGCACCAACGTCAAGGACAGATCATGGACGAGAACTTGCCGGATGCGCCGATGGATCGAGCCAGGGGCGGCGCGCGTGTCATCGAGATCCTGCTGGATGCGATAGGCATCCTGGTGTTGCTGGCGCTGGCCGCCATCACGACGGTGGATGTGATGGGACGCTACCTCTTCAATGCGCCACTGCGAGGCGCCTTTGAAAGCAGTGAGCTTTTGCTGGCTGTTCTGGTGTTCTCGGCCTTGCCTCGCGTCACCTGGCATCGCCAGCATCTGATGGTCAGCTTGATCGATGGGGTGCTCGCCCCCAGGGGCCTCAGGATTCAGCGCGCACTGGTGGGGCTGGTGACGGGCCTGGCCCTGGGGGTGTTGGCCGTCTTTCTGTGGATGCATGCAACCCAGCTGGCGGAATACGGCGACATGAGCAACGCCTTGCAGTTGCCGATTGCACCTTTTGCCTTCGCGGCCAGCATTCTGACGGGATTGTCAGCCGTGGCAGCCTTGCTCAGGGTCTGGTGCCATGACGAGTCGCCTGCCGAACCTGTCCCGGCTGCTGTGCCGGCCGGAAACCATGAGGAGGGCTGAAACATGATGCCTGCGCTTCTGGGGCTTCTCCTGCTGCTGGTGCTTCTGTTCCTCGGCATGCCGATCGCCTGGGGGATGCTGCTGGTCGGGATAGCCGGTTTCGGCTATTTCAACAGCCTGGACTCAGCCCTGGTGATGGCTGCCCAGACGGGATTCGATACGGCCATGAACTATCACTTCACCGTGCTGCCTCTCTTCATCCTGATGGGCAATCTGGTGAATGCGTCGGGGCTTTCCCGGGATCTGTACCGCGTGGCCTACGCGTTCATCGGCCATCTCCGTGGCGGGCTGGCCATGGCCACGATTCTGGCCTGTGCGGCGTTCAGTGCCCTGTGTGGATCCAGCATGGCCACCACGGCGGCCATGGGCAGGGTGGCCCTGCCGAACATGCGCCGATACGGTTATGACGACCGTCTGGCATCGGGCAGCATCGCCGCTGGTGGTACGCTCGGCATTCTCATCCCGCCCAGCGTCATCCTGGTCGTCTACGGGATCCTGACCGAGAGCGACATCGGAAAGCTGTTTGCTGCCGGCTTGCTGCCAGGTACGGTTGCCATTGGCATGTATCTGCTGACGGTGTTGATTCTGACCTTCCTGAAACCGGCGCTTGGACAAGGCGGGGAGAAAAGTTCCTGGTCGGAGAGGTTTCAGGCAATCAGGGGGGTGATGGCCATTGCCGGTGTGTTTCTGGTCATCATGGGGGGCATCTATGGTGGCGTGTTTACCCCTACCGAGGCGGCCGGTATCGGCGTGAGTGTCACCTGGCTGATCACGCTGAAACGCCGAGGCTGGCGGCCTGGGCTCTATTTCAGGGTGCTGGTCGAGGCGGCACAGACGACGACCGTCATGTTCGTGCTGGTCATCGGTGCCCTGGTGTTCAGCAACTTCCTGACGGTGGCAGGGCTGCCGGACGCCCTGATGAGCTTCATCCAGGGGCTCGACGTGTCTCCCATCATGGTGATCCTGATGATCTGCCTGATCTACCTGCTGATGGGCTGTTTTCTGGAGACCATGTCGATGGTGCTGCTGACCGTGCCCATTTTCTATCCGGTCGTGGCATCGCTGGGATTCGATCTGATCTGGTTCGGCATCATCGTGGTGGTGGCCGCCGAGATCAGCCTGATCACGCCACCATTGGGGCTCAACATCTTCATGATCAAGAATGTGATCCCCGACATGAAACTGGGCTCGATCATCCACGGTGTCACGCCTTTCGTGGTGACGGACATTCTTCGCCTTCTGCTGCTGATCTTTTTGCCCTGGCTGGTACTGGTGGTTCCCCAGAGCATGTCATGAATCCTTCGTGGGTGTGGTGGGTCATCGATGCACGGTCGCCCATGGTGTCGGATCAATGGGGCTGGCCTGGCGCATCATTTTTTCAGCATCAATAATGAGGAGACTTCGATGAGAACATTCAAACCGCTGATGGCCGCGATCGGCATGGCCGGCCTGATGTGTGCCGCAAGCGTGGTGGCGGCCGACAAGCCGCAGACCACCTTGAGATTTTCAAACTGGCTGCCGCCGGCCCATGAGATCGTCACGCAGATGCTGCAGCCCTGGGCCAAGGAGGTTGAGCGGGTCACGGAGGGGCGTGTCAGGATCCAGTTCATCAATGCGTTGGGCAAACCTCAGGCGCATCTGGATCTGGTTCGGAACGGTGTGGCCGACCTTGGCATGTCGGTACACACGTACACGGCGAAACGCTTTCCGCTGACGGGCTTTGCCGAACTGCCGTTCACGACCGATGATGGCGGCGTGAATTCGGTGGCGTACTGGCGAACCTATCAGAAGTACATGATGGGCGCCAACGAGCACAAGGGTGTCAAGTTGCTGGGGTTGTGGACCAGCCCGGCCACGTCCATCTTTACCGCCCGGTCGTCGGTGGCGAGCATTGGCGATCTGAAGGGAGCAAAACTGCGTTCGCCCAGCCCGCTGTTCGATTCGATCGGTCGTGCGTTGTCGGTGGTGACGGTCAACGCGCCGGCCTCGGAAAGCTATGAAATGCTCTCTCGCGGGGTCATCGATGGGCTTTACTTCCAGTATGACCAGATTCTGGGATGGAAGCTCGACAAGCTGATCAGGACGGCGGTCAAGGTGCCCGGCGGCTTTGGCAAGAGCAGCCAGTATCTGATCATGAATGAGCGCAAGTGGCGATCGCTGTCTGAAGAGGATCGACGGGCGATTGATCAGGTATCCGGCGAAGTCATCGCCCGGACGTTCGGACGGACGTGGCAGGCCAATGAGCGGGCTGCCATCGAGCAGCTGTCGGGGCGCGGCCTCAGGACGCTGTCGATAGAGGGTGAGGCGCTGGCCGAATTGAAACAGAAACTGGCTTTCGTGGAGAAGGACTGGCTGAAAGAGGCTGGCCGACAGGGCATCGATGCGCAGGCCGCACTCGATTATTTTCGGGCGCAGATCGAGGTGTTGAGCGGGCCGGGCGCGCAGGACGAGCCGTCTGGTAGTTGACGGCTGCCGCCCAAGCTCCTTTCAGGGGCGTCGTGGTGGAAGGACGCGGGATATGAGAACATTCCTGATGACACTAGAGGATCTTGCACGATGACAGGGAATGTTGGGTCGCCAGCCATGCTGGAGATCAGCCGATGAGCCATCAGACGTCGAATGTCCACTTCGGCATGCGCCGGACGCTGGGCGAGAAGCACATCGGCCTGGAGGCGCGGGCCCAGCAGGATGATCATCTGGACACGCGCTTGTGGCTACGCCTGTTTTCGCTGACGCAGCAGGTCGAGCAGCAGATACGGCAGATGCTGCGTCATCGTTTCGAGACCACGCTGCCCCGTTTCGATTATCTGGCGCAGCTGGAGCGGTGCCCGAAGGGCCTGCGGATGAACACGCTCTCCCGTTATCTGATGGTGACTGGCGGCAGCGTGACCGGGTTGACCGATCAGCTGGTTCAGGAAGGTCTGGTCGAGCGCATGCCTGATCCGTCGGATCGACGCGCCCTGTGCGTGAAGCTGACGCCCAAGGGGCGAAAGCAGTTCGCGAGGATGGCGCAGGCGCATGAGCGTCTGCTCGGTGAGCTGTTCGACGGAATGGATCGTGACGACAAGGATCTGCTGTACGAGCGGCTGGGGGTTCTGCGCGCCCAGCTGGCCGAACGGCATGGCTGAAGGACTGACGGTCAGACGCTGAAAACGCTCACGGTGGGGAGCCGTTCTCCTGGCGTCGCCTGTGCCTGACCCTTTTGATACGGTCGGTTTGCCGCCCGCGACTTTCCTGCCGCCCAAGCGCCGGGAAGCGCCGGGAAGGGGCGGGCTATCCCTTAGGCCCTTGCCAGGGCTTGCCTGGGATACTCTTAGAGCGTGTTATGCACGCCCAGAGGAGCTTTCGCGGGGACGAATAAGTGCATAACACGCTTTAGTCCCGTGAGGCGGCGTGCCCCGAAACGGGATGCGGCGTCCAAGTGGGCTTGTTCAGAGTCCCCCTTGTACCATGACCTGAAAAAGCCGTAGAAAAAGCCATAGGAGACAGCGTGCATGTCCAAACTTGTCATCCCTGCGGGCATGGATGGGGAGTCCCTGTCCTTGGCGGATCGGCTGCGTCACATCCTGCGTGAGGAAGGGCGTCTGCCAGCAGGCATGCTGCCCGCTGGCATCGAGGCTTCCTGGCGGCGAAGCCTGGCACATGGTGTCGATTGTCTGGGTGAGCCTTCGTTCCTGTCCCGGCCGTTGGAGGATCCACAGACCTTGCTGGCACGATATCGGACATGGTGGGAGGCGGCCAGGCAGGAGCTGAGTCTGCTGGTGGCGCGGCATGGTCGGGAAGGCGTCGTCATTCTGGCTGATGCGCAGGCGAAGGTGTTGTCGGTACAGGGGTGTACCGATCGCATGAACGCGATGGGCATCGGCGAACTGGTGCCTGGCGCCTGTTCCAGCGAGGAACGATGTGGCACCAATGCATTGGGCACGGTGGTGGTGGACAGGGCACCGGTGCTGATCGATGTGGGTGAGCATTATCTGGCGTCGATGAACGCGATTTCCTGTGCGGCGGTGCCCATCCATGATGAACATGGGCAGCTTTCGGCCGTGCTGGACATCACGCAGGCAGGTGGACTGCGGCAGCCGGGTGCAATGCTGGCCGAGCTGAGTAACGCGGCCAGCCGCATTGAAGCGCGCTGGCTGATTCACCGCTTTCCCGAGGACATGGTGCTGGCCTTTCATTCGCATCGTCCCTTCCTGTCGAGCCACTGGCGGGGCATGCTGGTGGTGGGGAAGCATGGCCAGGTGAAAGCTGCGAGTGCTTCGGCGCTGGATCTGCTGGCTCTGAGGCGAGAGCAGCTGCCGGCGCTGGAGGCAGGCGCGCTGTTCGGTCTGGGCTGGACTGCGTTGCTGGATCGGCTTCGTCAGGGGGCGGTGGTCGAATGCGCGACCTCGGTGCCAGGCTGGTTCCTGCAGGCCCTGCATGCGCCGGCACGACGCAGGGCAGCACCCGCGCCGACAGGTGACCGGAAGGCGCAAGTTCCGTCCGGGGGGGTACGGCTCCCCGCCAGCGTGACCGGGGCCAGCCCGATGCTGGCCCAGGCATTGCACCGTGCCCTGCGTGGGCTCGACCGGGATGTGCCCGTGTTGCTGCTGGGTGAGACCGGCACAGGCAAGGAGGTGACCGCGCGTGCCTTGCACGATGCCAGTGCCCGCAGGGAAAAGCCTTTCGTGGCCATCAATTGCGCAGCCATCCCCGAGGGACTGATCGAGTCCGAATTGTTCGGTTATGCGCCGGGAACCTTCACGGGGGCACGGCGGGGTGGTGCTGTGGGGCGGCTGATGCAGGCGCATGGGGGCACCCTGTTTCTGGATGAGATCGGGGACATGCCGTTGGCACTGCAAACCCGGTTGCTGAGGGTGTTGCAGGAGCGCCGGGTGGAGCCGCTGGGCGGTGGGCAGGCTCAGGCGCTGGATGTCGCGTTGATGTGTGCCACGCACCGCGACCTGAAGGCCATGGTGGGCGAGGGCCGTTTTCGGGAGGATCTTTTCTACCGTATCGATGGTTTCAGTGTCCGCTTGCCTCCCTTGCGCGAGCGCTGCGATCTGGAGGCGCTGGTCGCCGCGCTGCTCGACAGGCTGGGTGCCACGACGGTTCGTGTGCATCCTGAGCTGATGCGGCAGTTCGGTCTTCATCCGTGGCCAGGCAATGTGCGTCAGCTTGAGATGGTGCTGCGTACCGCGCTGGCCGTGCGCGAAGACGATGAGGACGTGCTCGGCTGCCAGCATCTGGGGGCCATCTTCCGGGATGAGCTGCACCAGGCCGCTCTGTCAGCGTCCTCGCGGTCGGTGCGGGCGGCACCGGATGGCTTGCGATTCGCGGAGCTGCCCGGGCAGACATCATGCCCGAGCGCTTCGGCACCCGGTGCGCCGGATACGCTGTGTCTTCGTGATCATGAACAGGCGCTGATCAGCGCTGCCTTGCAGCGCCATCATGGCAATCTCAGCGCGGCAGCGCAGGCGCTGGGCATCGGGCGTGCGACGCTGTATCGAAAATTGCAGCGGCAACGGGGCTGAGCCCAAGCACCTGGGAGACGTTGTCGTTGAATCCGCCATGTTGCTGAACGTGCTGGCCCGCCTGAGCCGGGCCGATGATCGGGCCGGGCAGGAAGCGGCGTTGCGCTGGCTCTATGGTTTCGTCCGGCCCGAAGGCCGGGCCGTCCTGGTACTGCTCGCGCTGGCCTTGAGTGCCACGGGGCTGGCGTTGGCACAGCCCTGGCTGACCAAGGTCGCCATTGATCAGGGCTTGTTGGGCGCGCGCTTCGATGTGCTGGTCTGGAGCGTCCTGTCGATGGTCGGCGTGGGATTGGCGGCCATGGTGCTGGGCGGTGCCAACCGGTATCTGCACACCCGCCTGTCCGCCAGGGTGCTGTTGGCCTTGCGGACGGATGTGTATGCCCATTTGCAGCAGTTGTCCCCGCATTTCTATCAGGAGCAACGGCTGGGCGACATCATGGCACGGCTCGACGGCGATGTGGCCGAGATTCAGCGATTTGCGCTCGATGCGCTGTTTGCCGCGTTGAGCAGCCTGCTCGGCCTGGTGGGGGCGTTGTTCCTGTTGCTGTCATTGTCGTGGCAGCTGACCTTGCTGATGCTCGTCCTGCTGCCGGTCGAGGTGCTGTGGTTGCGTCACATGCGGGGGCTGGTGGCGCGCGATACCCGGGCGCTGCGTGAGCAGGGGGCCAATGTCTCCTCTTTCCTGGTGGAAACGTTGCCGGCGATGAAGTTCATTCAGGCCAGTGGACAGCAGCAGCGCGAGCGTGAGCGTCTGACCCGGCTGGGTGATGAGTATCTGGCTCGCCTGCTGCGTTTGCAGATGACCGAATTCCAGACGCAATCGGTGCCGACGGCCTTGACGCTGCTGTCACGGTCTGCCGTTTTTCTGCTGGGGGGCTGGTGGATCATTCAAGGCCAATGGCAGTTGGGCGCCCTGATGGCCTTCATCGCTTACCTGGGCATGGCCATCGGGCCGGTCAAAAGCCTGCTGGGCCTGTACGTTGCCTTGCAGCGCATGACGGTCAGCCTTCAGCGTGTGATGGCTTTGCGTCAGGCGCCGGTGAAGGTACGCCAGCCAGCACAGCCCAGGACACCGCCACGGGCACCGGTACCCCTTGTGCTGGAGGCGGTCTGGTATCGGCATCCTGCCCGTTCGGCGGGCGTGTTGCGGGGCGCCAGTGCCGTCTTCGAGGCAGGTGCCAAGATCGGCTTGAGGGGCGCGTCCGGGGCGGGGAAATCGACCCTGATCGATCTGTTGCAGCGTTTCGATGATCCGCAGCAGGGACGCATTCTGCTGGGTGACACCGATCTTCGTGAGCTGGATCTGTCTGCCTGGCGACGACAGGTGGCAGTGGTGGCGCAGGAGATCGTGCTTTTCAAGGGGACGCTGGCCGAGAACATCTGGTATGGCGCCAGATCATGGGTGGACGAAGAACAGATCAGGCACGTCTGTCGTCTGGCGGGCCTGAGCGGATGGGTGAACACCTTGCCGCAAGGGCTGGATACGCCGCTGGGTGAGCGGGGGCTGCAGTTGTCAGGCGGGCAGCGGCAGCGCATCGCCATTGCCCGTGCCTTGTTGCAGGATGCTTCCATTCTCGTTTTCGATGAAGCCACGTCGGCGCTGGATGAGGCAACCGAGCGGCAGGTCATCGAGGCCATCGACCAGCTGTTCGGGCATTGCACCCGAATCCTGATCAGCCACCGGGCGTCGACCCTGGCGGGTGTCGATGTCGGGTTCGAGTTGAGGGATGGTCTTCTGTTTCCCTGGCGCTGCCTGTCCGAGCCGGACGAGGGACTTTCACGCGGTCGATTTGCAGCCCGCGACTTTCCTGCCACCCAGGCTCCAGGAGGCGGGCCCGATGGCTCAGGCCAGGCGGTGGCGGAAGGGATGGGTCATGAACGGGAGGGAAGGCCTTGATCAGGCGTTCGACGGACATCGTGATAGGCGTGATCGACAGCGGGTTCTCTCCGGCACAGGCCCCGTGGGTCATGGCCTCCCGGCGCTTCGCGCTGGATGGCGATGGGGGCCTGATCCAGGGAGAGACGGTACCGGATGCCATCGGTCATGGCAGTGCCGTGCTGGAGGTCATGCTTCGGTCGGCGCCCGATCTGCGCTGTTGCGTGGCCCAGGTGTTTGGAGAACGAGGCTGCACCAGTGCCGTGCAGATCGCCTCGGCGCTGGACTGGCTGGCCGCCAAAGGGGTGCGGCTGATCAACCTGAGCCTGGGGGTGCGGCAGGATTACCCGGTGTTGCGACAGGCCTGTGAACGGGCGTTGGCCGCTGGCATCCTCCTGCTGGCAGCCAGCCCGGCGCGTGGTGCGCCGGTCTATCCGGCGGCGTATCCCGGCGTCTGGCGTGTCACGGGTGATGCGCGCTGTGCGGTCGGTGAATGGTCATGGCTGGATAGCGCGCAGGCGGATTTCGGCTGCATCGTGCGTCCTGATCCGCGAGGGGCAGCAGGCGCCAGTCTGGGATGCGCCGCCTTCAGTGGTCTGGTGGCGTCCTGGCTGGCACGACATCCCCGGACTGATACCAGCGAATTGCGCCGCCATTTGCAGCAGCATGCCGCCCATGTCGGTATCGAGCGCCGACAGGTGTCAGACCGTCCCCAGACAGTTCATGACCTGCCTTCCCCTGTCAGACCCGATGATGTGCAGCCCGCGACTTTCCTGCCGCCCAGGCTCCTGGGCAGGCCCGGGGAGCCGGGGCCATGAGGCCGTCAGATCTGCATGTCCTCATTCTGGGGGCAGGCCCGGCAGGGGCTGCGACGGCGCTCGGCCTGGCGCGGCTGGGTTACCGGGTGATAGTGCTGGGGGAACCCCGTCGTTTCGACGCGGTGGAAGGCATCTCACGGCGCGTGTTGCAGGGCATGCGTCATGCGGGTCTGGATCAGGCGGCGGAGCAGGTTCATCCGCCTTCGCCACGACACGTCAGCTGGAATGGTGTCGAACGTCAGGCGAATGTTGAGCATCTGGTCGATCGCCGACGCTTCGATGAGGCGGTACTGGCCGATCTGGCCAGGGCCGGGATATCGGTGGTGTCCGCGCGGATTTCGAGGGTGACGACCGACAGCCTGGGGCGCTCACGGATATACGCCGAATCGTCGCGGGGTTCAGAGGTATGGCAGGCGGATTTCGTGGTGGAAGCTCGTGGCCGTCTGGCACCGTCGGGCAGCCGCTTCGAGCGGGGGCCGCAGACGCTCAGTCTGCTCACGCAATGGCAGGGCGAACCGGGCCCTGCTGCTTCGGCGGTGGAAAGCTTGCCTGACGGGTGGGCCTGGATGGCATGTCAGCCGGATGGGCGCTGCTATTGGCAGTGGACACTGGATGTGAACTCGACGGTTCTGCCTGCGCGGTCGGCGCTGGCGGCCTGGTGTGAGCAGCGGCGCGACACGCCCCTGGCCCGGCGATTTTTCGGTGCAGCGTCCATGGCGGCGTCGGCGGGTGCCAGGCTGGATGCCAGGCCAAGCACGCCGACATGCTGTCTCACGGTGAGTTCCGAAGGATGGTTGCGTGTCGGTGATGCGGCGATGGCGGTCGATCCCCTGTCGGGGAATGGCATCTTCCAGTCGCTGTCTTCCGCCTTGCAGGCGCCCGCCGTCATTCACACCCTGCTGACCGTTCCGGAGCGTGCGGCATTGGCCAGGCGCTTTCATGAGCGTCGCATCGGGGGGCTTTTCCGTCGTTTTGCCCGTATCGGCCGGGATTTCTATGCCCAGGAAAGTCGCTGGCCAGAGGCGCCTTTCTGGCGGGCACGACGCAGCTGGCCGGATGAGGCGCCCGCCCATGCCGGACACGGCGGCCCGGTCACCCTTGGACGGGCGCCGGTGCTGAACGGGCCGCTGATCGATGAAGCCGACGTGGTGTTCACGCCCGATCAGCCGTTGGGGATCTGGTTGCTGGACGGCGTGCCATTGGCGCCGGTGGTGCGTGCCGTCTTCGACGGGCATCCCGATCCGCTGGGACTGCTATCGCCGGAACGTCGCCCGGCCTTTCAGCAGTGGCTGATTCGGCATGGCTTGTTGGGCGCATCCGTGACCAGGCAGGATGCTCGAAAGCACGGCGTGCTGCTGCCACGGCAGGGTTCATGTGAATGAGACAGCCCTGTCTCATTCTGAAACAGGAGACGACGGGACGGCGCAGCTGGATCGCTGGTGTGGTTCTGGGGGCGGTTCCGTATGGGTCTGTTCGTGTTCTTTTTCTTTTCAATGGCTTATGACGATGCCTCTCTGGGAGGCAGGATAAAACGGGCCAGTTGGCACGCGCATTGCTATAACTGTTTTTGCCAGCTCAAGGGAGGGGCTGACAAGTCGCGCGAGGCATGCGCCCGTTTCAGGGGTGTGGCGTTCGCGTGGATCTGTCCAGCGTATCCCAAGCGCCCAGAGCGTCCCGGTGGTTGAAGAAAAGGGCTCTGGGGAAGGCTGTGAACAAGATACAGGAGACATCCATGCCGGTTTACATCGCTGCCCGGCGCCGAATGACGGGCGTACTGGTTGCCAATCTGCTGACCCTGGGCGTTGCGCCTGTCATGGCTGCTTCTGACGGCCTCGAGGTTATCAGGAACGTTTGTAGCCGATGCCACCTTCCTACGGGAGAGGCGCAGTGGAGCCGGATCAGCGAGCAGCGCAAGACGCCGGAAGGATGGTTGATGACGATCGTCCGGATGCAGACGATTCATGGCGTAGAGCTGAGTGCCGATGACAGGAAGGCCGTGCATCGCTACCTGTCCGACCGTTACGGCCTGGCGCCTGCCGAGTCAGAGGGTTACCGTTATGCCCTCGAACGACGGCTCAACACCATCGAAACGCCCCCCTCGACCGGTTATGCCGAAATGTGCGCCCGATGTCACTCGGGGGCCCGGCCACTGCTTCAGCGACGAACGAAGAACGAGTGGAACAGGCTGATCGACTTTCATGTGGGCCAATGGGCCTCGATCGAGTACTCCCAGTACGGACGTGACCGTGACTGGCTGGGCATGGCCCGAAACGACATCGTGCCGATGCTGGCGAGTAAGTATCCGTATGACCATGAGGCCTGGCGTGCATGGCTGGCCGTAAAGCCGGCGTCGGAGACGCTGGCAGGTGCGTGGCATTTCAGTGCGCACATGCCAGGGGAGGGGGATGTGCGCGGCGTGATGCGTGTCAGTGTCAGCGCTGACGATGGCTTCAAGGTGACACTGGAGGGCGTGCGTGCCGATGGCAGGGCATTCTCGGGCAGCGGCTCTGCCCTTCTGTATTCCGGCCACGAATGGCGTGGGAGCGTCAGGATCGATGGCGTCCGCATGCGTCAGGTGTTTTCTGTACAGGACGGGCTCATGAAGGGGCGGATGTTCGAGACGGAACACGACGAGCGAGGTCTGGACTTCCTGGCCAGTCAGGTGAGCGAGACAGCCAGCCCCCGCCTGCTGGCGGTGCAGCCGTCCCATGTCAAGGCTGGAACCGAAGCCGACCTGCATCTGGTCGGTGTGGGACTGTCAGGGCAGCCGGATGTCGGGCCGGGTGTGGAGATCGTGTCGGTGGCGCCGGTGAAGCCGTCTGGCGCGATGCGCGTGAAGGTTCGGGTGGCTGCGGATGCCGAGCCCGGAGAGCGGCGTGTCAGGATCGGCAAGGCGGAAGGCGCTTCGCTGGCGGTTTATCGGCGGATCGATGCCGTCAAGGTCATGCCTGACTATGCGGTGGCGCGTATCGGCGGCAATGGCGGCAGCATGCCCAAGGTACAGGGCCGTTTCGATGCCGAGGCCTGGGGAACAGACGTTCACGGCAAGGCGTTCCGTATCGGGGTGGTACCGGCACGCTGGTCGGTCGAACCGTTCAACGAGGATGCCAGCGTGAATCGGGATGTGGAATTTGCGGGCCGCATCGACGAGGCCAGTGGGATTTTCACGCCGGGCGATGCAGGCCCCAATCCTGCGCGACGGATGTCTGCCAACAACGTGGGCAACCTGAAGGTGCAGGCCACCGTCGAGGATGCGGGGCGCACCGTTCGTGGCGAGGGGCAGCTGATCGTCACCGTGCCACGCTGGAACAACCCGCCGGTTCCCTGATGCGGGGCCTTCCTGCACGCTCTATGTCGAGCGCTTTCACCCGGAGTGTTTCATGGACGAGAGTCTGAGCCTGGTCGATCACAACCTGCATGAGCTGCCCGCGATAGGCGAGGCACGGCGGCCGATGATGTTTCATGTACCCAGCTCATCCCTGTTCGAGGTGGATGAGGTGGTCAGGCGCATCATCGATTCGCTGCGTGTGGGGCCGTGCAGCCGGCCGGTGCTTCGTGAGCGGGTGGGAACCTCGGTTGGGCATCAGGCCCTGGACGAGGCGCTGAGGGAACTGCTGGCACTGGAAGTCGTCAGTGATGGCCGGCCGCTGTCGCCGGATGTTCCGTTGTCCCGTGTCGATCGTACGGCGCTGACGACCGTCGTGCTGAATGTCAATACTGGCTGCAATCTGAGCTGCACCTATTGCTACAAGGAGGATCTGGATACGCCAGCCAGGGGGCGGCGCATGGCCGCCGACACGGCGGAGGCCGCGGTGGAGATGTTGCTGCGCGAATCACCCGACGAGCCACGCTACACTGTGGTCTTCTTTGGTGGCGAACCACTGAGCAACAGGCCGCTGATCGAGCATATGGTCGATTATTGCGAGCGTCGCATGGCCGGACTGGGCAGGACGGTCGATTTCGTCATGACCACGAATGCGACACTGCTGGACGAGGAGATCGTCGATTATCTCGATGCCCATCGCTTCGGCCTGTCGATCAGCATCGATGGACCGCGCCGGATTCATGACCTGAACCGGAAAACGGTCGGGGGGGTGGGCACTTATGATGTGGTGAGGCGAAAGGTGGACATGTTGCTGACGCGTTACCGAAGCCGACCTGTCGGGGCACGCGTGACGCTGACCCGCGGTGTGACCGATGTCGAGGCCATCTGGCATCATCTGTTTCACGAGGTCGGATTTGCCGAAGTGGGGTTCGCGCCCGTCACCAGCGGTGCCATCGATACCTTCAATCTCGATGGGGAGGAGCTGCAGGAGGTGTTTGCCGCCTTCCGGCGGCTGGGGAATCACTATGTCGATGAGGCGCTGGCCGGACGAAATACGGGCTTCTCCAACCTGCATCAGATCATCACGGATCTGCACGAAGGGCACAGGAAGTCCTTGCCCTGTGGGGCGGGGCTGAAGATGCTGGCCGTCGATCATCAGGGGGGATTGAATCTTTGTCACCGCTTCACCGGCAGCGAGCTGTCCACCTTTGGCGATGTGCACCAGGGCGTGGACACGCCCGCGTTGAGTGCCTTCCTGTCGAAGCGGCTTGATCGGAGCGGCACCGGTTGTGCCACCTGCCGGATCCGGAATCTCTGCTCGGGAGGCTGCTATCACGAAAGCCATGTCCGGTACGGTGATCCGACCCACCCCGTCTATCACTACTGCGAGCTGATGCGGGAATGGATCGACTTTGCCATTCAGGCCTACGCTCGCATCATGCAGGGTAATCCTGCCTTCATCGATCGTCACATTGTCACGCGCCAGGGGAACCGAACATGAAACATCTTGTGCCTATCAACCGCAAAGCCCAGCAACTCGATCAGGCCGTGCAGGATGATCGCGCTCAGGATGTCATGGCCATGAGCGTCGTCGTGGGCTGTACCGCCACCATCGATCCGGGGTGGGAAGTCGATGTCTTCGGTGGCGTGGCCGCGTTGTGTCAGCCGATGGAGGCGGATCTCTATGGCTGTGCCGACCCGTGCTGGTGGCCGGCACAGGTGCCGGATCTGAGTGGTTCGCACCCTGACTGGAACAAGGGCAAGGAGGACTCCGTGAAGGACTGGCGAAGTCTTGGCTCGGTATTTCCTACCGAGGAATGAGGTGCGCCATCAGGCGCCTGCCATGACACCAGCCAGGGTTGAATGAGGCTGGCTTTCCGTGACATCGAGGAAAACAAGCATGATCCGACTATCCGCATCCTTTCCGGCTCACATCACCGAGACCCTCAAGACCTGCCTTCACCGCGGCATTCGGCATCCGGTCGCTGCTTTGCTGTTCGCCCTGCCGATGAGTACTCTGGCGGCGCCAGATACCGCGCTCAAGCCGGGACGCGAGTATCTGGCCGTGGCGAATTATCCCAATCAGTTGCAGATCATCGATGCGGTCAGTGATGTGCTTTACAAGACCTGTCCGCTGCCCGATGACTTTGGGCCCGCACTGTTGCAGATCAGTCCTGATCGTACGAAGGCGTACATTCTGAACAACCATTATCAGGACATCTATGGCATCGAGCTGGACAGCTGCAAGCCGGTTTTTCATGCCAGCTTGCAGCAGGCCGCTGGTGAGCGGGTGAGGGCGATGTTCTCCATCGCACTCAGTCCTGACGGGAAGTCGGTATATACCATCGTCAACCGCACACGGATTGGCCTGGATCATTATGAGGTGCTGACCCCGAAGCTGCTGGTGTTCGACACGGCCTCGGGCATGGACGCCAAACCGGTGCGCAGCTTCGACGCCCCCAGACAGACGACGCTGATCCAGGTGGGCAATGACGGCAGTCTTTATGTGCTTGGCCCGGATGTCTACAAGGTCGACCCGGCCACCGGCCAGTTCGAGGTGGCGCTGACCTTGCGGAACTGGAACCGGCCCGGACATGGTGCACCGGATGTGCTGTACCCGTGGTCCCAGCAGCGGCCACAGAACACCTTCAGCTTTCTCTACACCATGCCCAGATTCAAGGATGAAACACAGGACATGGCCACGGCCGATGTGGTCTATGGCATCGTCGACATCGATCTGAAAACGGGCAAGGCCTCCCGCATCGACTTTGCCGACTTCACCGAGGTGCTGTTCACCGGGGCGATTTCACCGAAGAACCCGAATCATGTCTTCGGGGTTCTGAATCATCTGGCCAAATACGATATTCGAGAGAAGAAGCAGATCGGACTGGCTGATCTCGACCATACCTACTATGTTGTTTCGCTCAATACGGAAGGTACCAAGGCTTACCTGGCGGGGGCTCTGAACGATGTCGCCGTCTTTGATACCGATTCACTCCGGCAGCTCAAGACCATCAAGTTGCCGGGCGGCGACATGGGCACGACGACACCGCAGATATTCATTCGCTGATCCAGCGGAGAGGAGGTGCGATCATGATCACCAGAGAACGGCGTTGGCGCTGGCGTGTGGCTGCCAGCATGCTGCTGTTGCCCCTGGCCGGTTGTGTGCAGACCGGGGAACGACACGCTCATCCCGGGCCGGAGGGCGTATCCGGCCTCGATACGGCACGCATCCAGGCGAATGCTCGAACCGGTCAGGATTGGCCAAGTCATGGATTCGACCATCACGAGACCCGTTTTTCCCCGCTGGGGCAGATTCATGTCGACAATGTGACGCGTCTGGGATTGGCCTGGTCTTATGATCTGGACTCGATTCGTGGCGTCGAAGCGACGCCGATCGTGGTCGATGGCGTCATGTACGTGTCGGCCAGCTGGAGCATTGTCCACGCCATCGATGTCAGAACGGGCAAGAGACTGTGGTCTTTCGACCCGGAGGTGGATCCGCAGTACGCTTCCAAGGGCTGTTGCGATGTCGTCAATCGCGGTGTGGCGGTCTATCAGGGAACCGTGTTCGTCGGGGCCTTCGATGGCCGCCTAATCGCACTGGACGCTTCAACCGGCAGAAAGCTCTGGGAGAAGGACACCATCGTCGATCGCAGTCGCCCGTACACGATCACGGGGGCACCGCGCGTCTTCAAGGGTAAGGTGATCATCGGCAACAGTGGTGCCGAGTACGGTGTCCGGGGCTATATCACCGCCTATGATGCCGGTACGGGTGAACAGCTCTGGCGCTGGTACACCGTGCCGGGAGATCCGTCCCGCCCCTTCGAGAACGAAGCCATGGCGAGAGCCGCCAGAACCTGGGATCCTGCCGGAAAGTGGTGGGAGGCAGGTGGCGGTGGCACGGTGTGGGATTCGATCACGTTTGATCCCGAACTGAACCTGATGTACATCGGTACGGGAAATGGCTCACCCTGGACGCGTGACAGGCGAAGCCCTTCGGGGGGAGACAATCTCTATCTTGCCAGCATCGTCGCGTTGAATCCTGATACCGGCGAGTATGTCTGGCACTATCAGGAAACGCCGGGAGACAATTGGGATTTCACATCGACGCAACCGATGATTCTGGCCGATCTGAAGATCGATGGTCGGCTTCGAAAGGTCATTCTTCATGCCCCCAAGAACGGTTTCTTTTTTGTCATCGACCGGACGAATGGGCAGTTCATTTCGGCCCGAAATTTCGTTCCGGTGAACTGGGCCAGCGGCTATGATGAAAAAGGCCGCCCGATCGAGACGCCCATCGCCCGCTCGGGCGATCGCGCAAGGGAGATCATTCCTAGCGTGTTTGGCGCTCACAACTGGCATTCGATGTCTTTCCATCCTGGCACGGGCCTTGTCTATCTGCCGGCCCAGAACATTCCTGTGACCTTGCAGGACAACAAGCTCTGGAAGTTCGACGGCAAGAACGTCGAGCCGCACAGCGGGATCGGCTGGAATCTGGGGACGCTGGTCAATGCCGAGCCGCCCGGGAGCGCGCCTTTCGGCCGCTTGCTGGCCTGGGATCCGGTGGCGCAGAAGGAGCGCTGGCGTGTGGAGCATCCCTCGCCCTGGAACGGCGGCACGTTGGCAACGGCCGGCAATCTTGTCTTTCAGGGTACGGCGGATGGACGCTTCGTTGCTTATGATGCCCGCGATGGCAGGAAACTCTGGGAGAAGCCTACTGGCACAGGGGTGGTCGCCGCACCGGTCAGTTATGAAGTCGATGGCAGACAGTATGTGTCCATTGCTGTCGGATGGGGTGGCGTGTATGGGCTGATGCACCGTCATTCGGATCGTAAAGGGCCTGGTACGGTCTACACCTTTGCACTCGATGCCAACGAAAAAGCCCCCGATTTCGTGGCGTATCAGCAAGGTGCGCTGCTGGCCGGAGTCAGGTACGATCCGAAACAGGTGAAGCCTGGTACCGCCCTGTATGTTCGCCATTGCGCCTTCTGTCATGGTGTGCCGGGTGTCGACCGGGGTGGCAACATCCCCAATCTGGGCTACATGGATCCGGTGAAGATCGAACATCTGGACAAGTTCATCTTCAGGGGGCCCGCTTCAAGCCGGGGCATGCCTGATTTCACGGGCAAACTCAGCCTGGAGGAGGTTGATCAGCTCAAGGCGTTCATTCAGGGAACGGTGGATTCGATCCGGCCGAAGCCATGAACGGGAGCATGTCATGAGTGCTGAATGGGGCAGGGTGTCGAGGCGGGGCGTTGCGCTGACGTCCCTGGGGTTGGCGCTGATGGGCGCTGGTGTGGCAGGGGACGGCAGTGCCCAGACACTGCTGCCGGCCGTCACGGTCACGTCATCACGAGGAGAGGCAAACCCTTTCGACCTGCCTGCTTCGATCGATCGGGTGGATGGCGAGGACTTGAGGAAAGCCCGGCGGCAGGCACAGTTCAGTGAGGGCCTGTCGTCGGTACCAGGGGTGCAGCTTCGCGATCGGCACAATTTTGCCCAGGATCTTCAGCTGTCCGTGAGGGGATTCGGCGCACGATCGACTTTTGGGGTTCGTGGGGTTCGGCTCGTGGTCGACGGGGTGCCCGCCACGATGCCCGACGGACAGGGACAGACATCCAATATCGATACGGCGTCACTGGCCGATATCCAGATCCTGCGAGGGCCATTCTCGGTGCTGGGTGGCAACGCCTCGGGCGGCGTGCTTCAGGCTTCCACCGCGGCGGGGGAAGGTGCGCCGAAGCTTGCTTCGTCTACGGCGGTGGGCAGTGCCGGCATGTGGCGGCAGGGCGTAGTGGCTAGCGGCGCATCAGGGCGCATGGGCTATCGGCTCAGCGCCAACCGCTTTGATACGGATGGCTGGCGTGATCATGCTGCCGCCACCCGTGATCTGTTCAATGCCCGGTTCGATCTCGACCTGTCCGATGAGGGGGGCAGCTATCTGATGCTGGTCCTGAATCACGTGAAGCTCGATGCCAGGGATCCGCTGGGACTGACGGCTGCACAGTACGCACTGGCACCGCGTTCGGCGGAGCTGGCCCGCCGATTTGACACTCGCAAGCAGGTCGAGCAGCACCAGGCCGGCTTGCGATGGCAGCATCGTATCGATGGGGCTCATCGGCTGGAGATGATGATCTACGGAGGCCAGCGCGAGACGGTGCAGTATCAGTCGATTCCGCCCGGGCCCCAGCGCAATCCACGGCATGCCGGTGGCGTGATCGATCTGCAGCGGGGTTACGCCGGGGCCGATCTGCGCTGGATCACTCAGGCGGAACTGGCCGGCAGGCCTGTATCGATGGTGGCGGGGTTGGCCTGGGACAACCTTCGCGAGCATCGACATGGCTATCAGAACTTCGTCGACACCGAGGGCACGACGCTGCTGGGTGTTCGGGGCCTTCTGAAGCGTGACGAGCGCAACCGCATCGTCAGTCTTGACCCCTATGTCCAGGCAAGATGGCAATTCCTGCCAGACTGGTTGCTGGAGGCAGGGGTCAGACGTAGCCATGTCCGTTTCCGTTCGCGGGATCGTTACATGTTGGGTGCCAATGGAGATGACAGCGGTTCGACACACCATGCCCACCTGCTGCCGGTGATGGCACTGCGCTGGCAGCCTGCCAGGGATCTGGCATTTCATGTGTCTGCGGGGCGTGGCATCGAGACGCCCACTTTCAACGAGCTGTCTTATCGCCCTGATGGCTCGGGCGGTCTGAATCTGGGCTTGCGTCCAGCACTCAGTAACAGCCTGGAGCTTGGCGCCAAGGCGAAGATGGCGGGTGGCATGGCCAGTGCCGCCATCTTTGCAACCCGAACCCGTCAGGAGATCGCGGTGGCAGGCAGCTCGGGCGGGCGCAGCAGCTTCCAGAATGCGGCACGTACCCGTCGTCAGGGGGCGGAGCTGGGCTGGCAGCAGCAGTGGGGTAACTGGCGCACGCAGGTTGCGCTGACGTGGCTCTCGGCCGAGTTTAGGGACGACTTCTGCAGTCCTTCTCCCTGTGGGCCTGCAGGTCTCATCCCGGCCGGGAACCGCCTGCCCGGTGTGGCGGGGCGCATGGCTTATGCCAGCTTCGGCTGGCAACCGTCACAGGGCTGGCATGCCGGGATGGAATGGCATGCCATGGGCCGGGTCGAAGCCAACGACAGAAACAGCGAACATGCTCCCGGTTACGCCGTGAGTGCCTTGCACGCCGGCTACCGCCGGACGCACGGTGCCTGGCAGTTCGGGGTCTTCGGTCGGGTCGACAACCTGTTCGACCGCCGCCATGTGAGCTCATTGATCGTCAATGAGAACAATCGCCGCTATTTTGAGCCGGCACCCGGTCGGGCCTGGACCGCTGGCCTGGACATCAGCTATCAATTCTGAGGCGAAGTGCGGCAGAGGCGTGGGGCGCGTCCTCTGCCGGCTCCTTCGCGCCGCTCTGCCATCAGAGGGGTGATCAGACCCAGCTGTCGGCGTTGTGAGGCAAGCGGTGCTCGGGATCGTTGACCACGATGGTATTGCCATCTTTGAGCTGGTCGTTGTAAACCACGACGTTCAGC
This sequence comes from Lautropia sp., assembly GCA_030528325.1. Classification (GTDB taxonomy): domain Bacteria; phylum Pseudomonadota; class Gammaproteobacteria; order Burkholderiales; family Burkholderiaceae_E; genus Lautropia. Next base: position 38,459 of record JAUMZD010000033.1, read on the forward strand.
CCTCGCTCACGAGTAAGGCTGGGAAAGATGATGCCGGTATGACCTTGGCTCAGAACGAGATCGCCCAGTATCCAGGAAGGCGGTTCAATGTGTCTATCGAATTTCAGAAGTCGCCAGTCTTCACGCCAGCTGTGCCACAGTCCATCCCAGACCGTGTCGAAACTCAGTTCTCGAAGATCGACGAGTCTCTGGAGTAATGCCGAATATGAACAGAGTGTGCAGGGAGGCAAGAAGGGGGAGCTTTGGCGGTACTCATGCAAGGCGGTCAATTCGTCGAAAGACAGGTACAAGGCTGGTATGCCGGGCCGGTTGAAACGGCCTCCTTGCATGGCTGCACCCTGACCGCTGAGGGGCTGATAGGCCCAGCGTGGTGAGTGAGCCCGATACAGTGTTGTTTCAGCAGGCAAGTTTGTCAGGATCATCCGACGAATCCCGCACTGATGGACTCAAGATAATCGATGGCGTCGTCAGTTCGGCCTTCCTGGATTACCTGGTACAGGGTCTTGTGCCGGAAGGCAGGGATGGGTTCGTTCTTGATCAGGAAGATGGCCCTTTGAGTATCTGGTTCGGTGGCGGTGGCAGCCGAGAGTACGCGAACCAGATCGCGCAGGGATGCTTGCAGGCGGGGGGATTCCGGGTGCATGCGAACGGTGTTGCGATGGACGCCGGCCAGATCGGCCAAATCCTGTTGTTGCAATCCAAAAACCTGGGCAACGCTGCTGGCCGAAAAATGTGTAGCACCGGGTGCACGCATGGATTCGAGTACGTCAGACAGAATGGCACTCATCTCATGTTCCGGAAGACAGGGAGCTGCTAACCATTTTATGCACAAATTGTGCACAGCTCAAGCTTCAGGAGGATGGCCGGCACGAGCAGCCGCCCGGAGAGCGGCTGCTCGTGGGCTGTGTGGGTGGCTTTCTCAGCTTCCCGCCTTCTTCGCTGCAGCTACGGCGGCCAGCTTGCTGCCGGGCCGCCTTCCCAGTGCCTCGCTGATCCACAGTGCGGTGTCGCAGACGGCATCGAGATCGACGCCGGTGCTCATGCCGAGGCCGTGCAGCATGTAGATCAGGTCTTCGGTTGCCAGGTTGCCGCTGGCTCCCTTGGCGTAGGGGCAGCCGCCCAGGCCGCCGACCGAGCTGTCGACGACGCGCACGCCGGCTTCGAGGCAGGCGAAGACATTGGCCATGGCCTGTCCATAGGTGTCATGGAAGTGCACGGCCAGCCTGTCCATCGGCACTTCGCTGGCGCAGGCCCGCAGCATTTCGCGGGCTCTGGCCGGGGTGCCGACACCGATGGTGTCGCCGAGCGAGATTTCCTCGCAGCCCATGTCGAAGAGGGCCCGGGCCACCTTCACGACTTCACCGAGCGGCACCTCGCCCTGATACGGGCAGCCCAGCACGGTCGAGACATAGCCGCGCACCGAGAGCCCCTTGTCCAGCGCGCCCCGGACGACAGGGCGCAGCCGGTCGAGGGACTCGGCGACGGTGGCATTGATGTTGCGCTTGGCAAAGGCATCCGAGGCCGCGGTGAAGACGGCGATTTCCTTCATGTGGGCATCGAGCGCACGCTCGAGCCCCTTTTCGTTCGGTACGAGCACCGGATAGCGGACGCCGGCCTTGCGCTGGATGCCGGCCAGCACGGCTTCGGCGTCGGCCAGCTGGGGGATCCACTTGGGACTGACGAAGCTGGTGGCTTCCACTTCGGGCAGGCCGGCCGCGGTCAGGCGGTCGATCAGCTCGATCTTGGTTTCGGCGGGGACGATGGTCTTCTCGTTCTGAAGACCATCGCGTGCGCCGACTTCGACCACGCGGACAAAATCATTCATGCTTTCTCTCCCGATCTGGGCGCGTGACCTGCTTCCGTCCGGTCTGGGGAAAGGGCCTTCGGGCGGGCCTGCCACGCGCCTGGGGCGTGGCTATCAGGCCGTCAGGTTGAACAGCTCGCGACCGATCAGCATCCGGCGGATTTCCGAGGTGCCGGCGCCGATTTCATACAGCTTGGCATCGCGCCACAGGCGGCCCACCGGGTATTCGTTGATGTAGCCGTTGCCGCCCAGCACCTGAATGGCCTGACCGGCCAGCCAGGTGGCTTTCTCGGCGGTGTACAGGATCACGCCGGCGGCGTCCTGGCGGGTGATCTTGCCGGCATCGGCGGCGCGGGCCACGGCATAGGCATAGGCACGGCAGGCGTTGAAGCCCACGTACATGTCGGCGATCTTGCCCTGCATCAGCTGGAAGGTGCCGATGGGCTGGTCGAACTGTTTGCGTTCATGGATGTAGGGCAGCACGACGTCGAGGCCAGCGGCCATCAGGCCGAGGGGGCCGCCTGACAGCACCAGACGCTCATAGTCCAGACCCGACATCAGCACGCGAACGCCGCCGCCAACCTGACCGAGCACATTCTCGACCGGCACTTCGCAGCCCTCGAAGACCAGCTCGCAGGTGTCGGACGAGCGCATGCCGAGCTTGTCGAGTTTCTGTGCGGTCGAGAAGCCCTTGAAGCCTTTCTCGATGATGAAGGTGGTGATGCCCTTGGGGCCGGCGGCGGGATCGGTCTTGGCATAGACCAGCAGCACGTCGGCGACGGGGCCGTTCGTGATCCACATCTTGTTGCCGTTCAGCACGTAGCGGTCACCTTTCAGCTCGGCGCGCAGCTTCATCGACACCACGTCGGAGCCGGCGCCCGGTTCGCTCATGGCGAG
>JAUMZD010000034.1 GCA_030528325.1 Lautropia sp.
GCGCGTGGCGCCTTGTCAACACGCGGTTTTGGGGCCAGCGCGGGGACGAATAAGTTCATAACACGCTCTAGCGAAATCGCGCCATCAGCACGAGCCTTTTTATGAATGAAACCCGGCGCCCCTGACGCATGCAACGTCATCACGCGCTGACTGGACGGAGGACATTGTCATGAACCCCAGGAACAGGATCCTTCACTTCCACACCCCGATGACCGCAGCAGCCATGTGCCTGCTGCTGGCCGCCTGCGGTGGCGGCAGCGGCGGCGGCACATCGGAGAAAGCCGTCTCCAGCAGCCCCGCTGCCACCGGATCCGCCATCAGCACGGCTGGCGTGAACACGGCGATGCCGGGTGCCCCTGCTCCGGCCCTGGATGCGGGCTCGGCGGATCAGGTCATCACGAACACGGCACCGGGCGACACAGCTGGCAGCACCGGTGCCGGCACGAAGCCCGGGCCCGACACCTCGGCTTCATCCAGCACACCACCCGTGGCACCCCGCACATCGGCCCAGACCCTCACGGATCAGGGCATTCGTGGCGATGTACTGCGCTCGATGCTGGATCAGAAGCTCAATCAGGTCGGCCCGCGTGACACGCCTTCGTCCACACCTGCCGATGGGCGCCACGGCTGGTTCAAATTCGGTACCGGCATTCCCCGGATCACGAACAGTGTCCGGCTCAGCCCCGACAACTACGTGGACGAGTCCCGACCCAGCATTCCGTGGCCCCTGCTTCGCTATCGTCCACTGAACGGCGAGGCGCAATACCTGCTGAATTCCTACATTCAGTCTCGCTGGGGCATCAACCGTGACACGACCGTGCCGGTTCGCCCCTTCAGCCTGAAACTTGACCTCCAGGCAGACCGGGAAAAGCTGACGCTGGGCCAGACGCTGACACTGGATATCAGTCAGCCCGTCGCCTCCTGGCAGACCAGGCCCGACGGCCCCGGCGAGACGCTGACACTGACGCTGCAGGCTGGCGACACTATCGCGATCGCACGTGATGCGCTCATTTCCTTCGGCCAGGTGATTCAGCGCTGGCAGGCAGCCCCCGACCAGAAGGTCGAACTGGTGCTGGCAGATCGCTGCGATCTGGTTCGCGTGAACGACAGCGGCCAGAGGCTCGGGGAACAGTTTAAGCCAACGCCGGGCTCAGAGCTCTGCTGGCGAATCGACACCCCCAACCTCAAGCGCGAGGTCTGCACGATGTACGAAGTGCCCATCGCCACGATTGCTCCCGATGACGAACCGAAGGCACTGGCGCAGTCAAGACTCCAGGAAATGGCTGACGAACGCAGCACCTTCCCGGGTGAAAGCGGCAGCATCTTCTGGCGCCAGGGCCACCTGCGCTGCGAAGGCAAGGGCGACCTCCTGTAATTCGTCATCGAATGTTCTGATGCCATACGTCTCAGGCACAGGCGCTGGCGGAAGTCACGGCCCGCCTGAGCGCAAAGAAGGGCTGATCACCTCAGCCAGCCATCATCCGCTGGCGCTGCTGGTGGGCGTTGCCCCATTCGCACATCGCATCCAGAACCGGGATCAGCGACTGCCCGTCGTCCGACAGCCGGTATTCGACCTTGGGCGGAACCTGCGGATACTCGGTGCGGATGATCAGTCCGTCACGCTCCAGCTCCTTGAGCGTGCTGGAAAGCGTCTTGTACGACACGCTGCCGATGAGCCGCTGCAATTCGTTGAAGCGGATGACGGAGCGGCGATACAGCCAGTAAAGGATCACCATCTTGTACTTGCCGCCGATCAGCGTCAGCGTGTGGCCCACGCCCGAGTCCTCGATCGCGTCGATGGGGGTACCGTCTCCGCCACAGGGGATGTGAATCATCGTGCTTTCCTGAAATCAATGCTTTCCTGAAGGTAAGTACATGGCGCGCGGGTGCGTACTTGTCACGCGGAAAGTCAGATCATAAGATGCGCCCAAGCTCCTAGGGAGGTCACTGATGACAGATTCACTGCATTCCGAACATCCTCAAAACATTCGTCACCTGATCATTGTCGCCCACCCCGACATCGGGCACTCGACCGTCAACCGGCGCTGGCTGGAGGCGCTGTGATGCCCAGGCTGGATCCACTGTTCTCGCCTTTCGTGCTGAACAACGGCGTGCGCATCGCCAATCGGCTGGTAGTCGCACCGATGACACATTACGCCTCGCACGAAGACGGCACGCTGAGTGAAGCAGAGCGCCTTTTCATCGGCAACCGTGCCCAGGGTTTTGGCCTGTTCATCACGGCCGCCACCTGCGTCTCGCCCGAAGGCAAATCCTTCTGGGGCGAACCGGAGGCCAGTGGCAAGCATCACCTGGCAAGCCTGCGCGAGACGGCACGGCTGATCCGGTCACAAGGTGCCAGAGCCATTCTTCAACTGCATCATGGCGGCAAGTCGGTGGTCACGCATGAAGGCATCCTGCCCACGCCGGCAATTCCGCACGGTCGCCATCGACTCGCCCCGTCGGCCGATGGCGATGCCCGCGAAGCCGATGCAGGCGAGATCGAGGCCCTGATCGCCGCCTTTGCCCAAGCCGCCCGGCTGGCGCTGCGTGCCGGTTTCGATGGTGTCGAGATTCACGGAGCCAACGGCTTCCTGCTGCAACAGTTTTATTCGGCCAAAAGCAATCATCGCCAGGATGCCTGGGGAGGCAGTCGGGAAAGACGCATGCGCTTTCCGCTGGCCGTGGTCGATGCCGTGACCGCAGTCCGCGACGCGATGCAGCGCCCGGATTTCATCGTCGGCTACCGCTTCTCGCCCGAAGAGGACGGCGAACACGGACTTGACATGCAGGACACCTTCGCCCTGATCGACGCCCTGGTGCAGAAGCCCTTGCAGTATCTGCACGTTTCTCTCATCGAGTTCCACAAGAAGGCACGCCGGGGTGCGAACCCCGAACGCCCCCGGATGCAGCTGATTCATGAACGCATCGACGGACGGCTGCCCCTGATCGGCGTCGGCACGCTGCTGAGTGCGGCGCAGATCCGCGCAGCCTGGCAGACCGGCTGGGCTGAATTCATCGGCCTGGGCAAGGCGGTGCTGCTGAACCCCGGGCTGGCGTCACTGCTGGAAGGCGGGAAGGATTCGACGATCATCACCGAGCTGGATCCGGCACGCCCGGATCGCTACGGCATGCCGGCACGGCTGTGGCAGCTGTGTTTGCAAGGCCCCGGCTGGCTGCCACCGGTGAAGGCGCGTGCCTGGCAGCCGCTGGATGTCTGATCGTTGGCCGATCCTGATCGGGAAGCAGATTGGCCGCGCTACTGGCACAGGGCGGCTGCGAGAAGCAGCTGCATGTCCATGTTCAGGCCACGCTGAACGTGGGGCTGGGCCGCGAGCAGATCGTGGAGTGCTTCATACAGTGCGTGCCGTATCCGGGCTTTCCGAAAGTGTTGAATGCGGTGTTCGAGGCAAAGGCCGTATTTGCGTCCCGGGAAGCGCCATGATCGGCCGCGCAGGCCCGACCCGCCCCGAGGTTCACTGATCGGATCCTCCCATGCCCCTCAAAACGCCTCATCGCCGACATCCGGCCCAGCGACTGGATGACGCACGCCGCGTTGATGGGGATTCTTCCGGGCCTGAGGCACCCGTGCGCTGATCCCGTTACCATGGTGAGCGCCCCTGCTGCATGACGTGATGCCATCGCTCACTGGCCACGGACCAGCTCGCGGTTGAAGTCCAGGGCGAGACGGATCCACGCCCCCAGATCCCGCTGCCCCGTTTCATCGACATCGACATACCCCTTGATCGGCCTGCCTTTCATGATGGTCGGAGAGGCACCGGTCCGCTCCAGCGCGTCGGCATAGGCGTGCGGGCCGACCCGGACCATGATCATGTCCTCATCCGCGCCGCCACCGACGCAGATGCACATCTTGCCGTTGACCATGAAAGCCAGCCCGCCAAACATCCGTTTCTCGTACACATCCGGCTCGGATGAAAGGGCTCGCCGGATGCGATCGGCGGTAAATTCGTTGATGCTCATGGCCTGTTGCCCCGGAAAAGTGCATAACACGCTCTAACAGGCTGTTGAAATACTGGCAGATTGCCGATCCATCATGGATAAGGCAAAAAATCATGCCCTGAAATCAATGGGTTAAGAGATCCAAGTGGCGACAGGATGGCCGATGCCGGGGTATTTCAACAGCCTGCTAAGGATACTCTGAACAAATCCATACTCTGACAGATTGCAGGATGATGGCCAGTACTTTAGACTGGGCACAATCGAATGACTAAGTCATGAACTAAGTTCATGCCAACCGACGACACCGACATGCCAACCGAGAAGATCCCCCACATCAACATTCATGCGGCCAAGACCCACTTGTCCCGCCTCATCGAAGACGTGAGGAACTCGGGGCAAGCGGTCATCATCGCCAAGGCCGGCAAACCCCAGGTCAAGATCGTGCCTTTGCGCGCCTCTCCCGGCCGGCCACGTTTCGGCTTTCTGAAGAATCTGTCGACACAGTCCCCTCCCTTCCCGGAGGATTTCGATCGACTCCACGAAACGGAAATTGCCGCCCTGTTCGCTGGCGAGCAGGTCGAAGGAAAACCATGAACCTGCTGCTGGACACAGATGTCCTCCTCTGGATGGCCTTCGACGACCGGAGCAGGCTCTCACCGTCTGCCATCAACTTACTGGAAGATCCGGACAACACGCTGTACTTCAGCCTGGCAAGCCTGTGGGAAGTCTCGATCAAGTCCAGCCCGGGCAAACTGGATTTCGACATGGATGTCATGACCCTGGAAACGGGTTTGCGGGAAGCCGGCTTTCTCGAATTGTCGATCCGCCTGCCGCACATCCTTCGTTCGGGCAGCCTGCCCCAGCTGCACAGGGATCCCTTCGACCGGCTGCTGCTCGCGCAGGCAGAAGTCGAAGGCATGCAGCTGCTGACCGCTGATCGCCTGATCCTCCAGTACGGCAGCCCGCATGCGCTGGCCGTCAGCTGAGCACCTTCTCACACCAGACAGGTCCTTTTCCACCCGTCACGGAACCCCCATGAACCCCACCCTTCAGACCCTGCAAGCTCACCGCACCTACCGCCAGTTCGATCCCGAGGCCCACATCCCGGCCGATCAGCTCCAGGCCATTCTCGACGCCACCCGCCAGGCGCCCTCGTGGATGAACGGCCAGCACTACACGATCATCCGCATCACCGATCCTGCCCTGCGCCAGCGGATCGTCGAGCACCAGCCGAACAACCCGCAGATCGGCACCTGCAGCGAATACTGGATTTTCGTCGGTGATGGCCGCCGGGCCAGGTTGTGCAGCGAAGCCGCCGGTGGCAGCTTTGCGGCCGTGGGCACGCCCGACACGCTGATCACGATCGTGACCGACACGGCACTGGCCGCGCAGAATGCGGTGGTCGCGGCCGAGAGCCTCGGCTACGCCACCTGCTTCACGGGCGGCATCCGGCTGATCGGGCCGGAACTGAGCGAATGGCTGGGTCTGCCGGCCCACACCTATCCGCTCTTTGGTCTGTGCATCGGCAAGCCGGCCGTGGACATGCGTCTCAAGCCACGACTCCCACAACAGGCCGTCGTGGCCGAGAACCGCTACCCGTCGGACGAGACGCTGAATGCCGCACTCGCCGACTACGAGGCCACCATGACGGCTTTTGGCGAAACGCGCGAGAAATTTCCGTTCCGCGAGAAGTTCGCCCGCTACTACAGCCAGGAATACGCCCCACGCAATGCGAAGCTGCTGCGGGATCAGGGCCTGCTGACACACCCGCAGGGGCTGGGCGAAGGCGCCTGAGGCCATAACCTCCATTCAAGCTTGAAGCACAAAAAACCGCCGTCCCGCCTGCCTGTCACGGCAAGCTGAGACGGCGGCGGAGGCCAGCACAGCGCCAGCGCTTATTTCTTCTTCTGCGGCGGCAGGTCGGTGCAGACGCCCTCGAAGACTTCGGCGGCCATGCCGATCGACTCACCCAGCGTCGGGTGCGGGTGGATGGTGTGGCCGATGTCGGCCGCATCCGCACCCATCTCGATCGCCAGAGCGACCTCGCCGATCATGTCGCCGGCACCGGTGCCGACGATGCCGCCGCCGATGACCCGGTGGGTTTCGGGGTCGAACAGCAGCTTCGTGAAGCCCTCGTCACGACCATTGGCCACCGCACGGCCCGAAGCCGCCCACGGGAAGACCGACTTGCCGAGCTTGACGCCCTTGGCCTTCGCTTCGTCTTCCGTGATGCCCACCCAGGCCACTTCCGGATCGGTGTACGCCACCGACGGAATCACGCGGGCATCGAAGTGACGCTTCTGACCGGCCGCCGCTTCGGCAGCGACATGGGCCTCGTGCACGGCCTTGTGCGCCAGCATCGGCTGACCGACGATGTCGCCGATGGCGAAGATGTGCGGCACGTTCGTGCGCATCTGCGTATCGACATCGATGAAGCCCCGCTCGCCGACGGCCACGCCGGCCTTCTCGGCATCGAGCTTCTTGCCATTCGGCGTGCGGCCCACGGCCGACAGCACCAGATCATAGACCTGCGGCTCGGCCGGCGCGTTGGCCCCCTCGAAGCTGACCTTGATTCCCTCGGGCGTGGCCTCGGCTGCCGTGGTCTTCGTCTTGACCATGAAGTTGCCGAAGCGCTTTTCGTTGAATTTCTGCCAGACCTTGACCATGTCGCGGTCGGCACCGGCCATCACGCCATCGAGCATCTCGACGACATCGACCTGGGCGCCCAGCGTGGCATAGACGGTGCCCATCTCCAGACCGATGATGCCGCCGCCGATGACCAGCATGCGCTTCGGCACGGCCTTGAGCGCCAGCGCCCCGGTCGAATCGACGATCCGCTCATCCTTCGGCAGGAAGGGCAGCTGCACCGGCTCGCTGCCGGCCGCGATGATGGCCTGCTTGAAGCGGACGACCTTCTGCTGGCCATTGGTCTGCTGGCCCGTGCCTTCGGTGAGCTGAACCTCGACATGGTAGGGATCGATGAAGCGGGCGTAGCCGCGCACGATCTCGACCTTGCGCCCCTTGGCCATGCCGGCCAGGCCGCCCGTCATCTTGCTGATGACCTTGTCCTTCCAGCCCCGCAACCCGTCGATGTCGATCTCGGGCTTGCCGAAACGGATGCCATGGGACTCGAAGCCCTTGACCTCCTCGACGACGGCCATGGCGTGCAGCAGCGCCTTCGACGGAATACACCCGACGTTCAGGCAGACACCACCCAGCGTGGCGTAGCGCTCGACCAGCACGACCTTCATGCCCAGATCGGCCGCGCGGAAAGCCGCGGAATAACCACCGGGGCCACCACCGATCACGAGCATGTCGCATTCGACATCGGCGCTCCGGTCGGTGGCCGGCGCCGCCTGGGGCGCAGGCTGGGCCGGTGCCGGCGCGGCAGCCTGGGGCGCCGGTGCTGGTGCCGAAGCCGCAGGTGCGGCGGCGGCAGATACTTCGGCCGCTCCCTCGCCGGCAGCCTCGATCACGGCGATCTCGGAGCCTTCCGACACCTTGTCACCGAGCTTGACCTTCATCTCGACGATGCGGCCAGCCGCCGTCGCCGGGATTTCCATGGATGCCTTGTCGGACTCCACCGTGATCAGGCTCTGCTCCACGGCCACCGTATCACCCGGATTGACCAGTACCTCAATGATTTCGACATCCTTGAAATCGCCGATATCGGGCACCTTCAATACGCTCGTCGCCATGCCTTATTACCTCTTCCTGTTCAACGGATTTTCAACGAATGAGCCAGGACAGGCGCGCCTGAACTCTTGTCAAATTCGATGCCGGCATTCACGCCAGCCTCTGCAACCGACCGGGCACTCCGCGCACTGTCCCAGACAGCGTGCATGGCACCCAGCGCATAGTTTCGCCCCGAACCAATGGCCCAGAAACGCTCGAAACTGAACACTTCCCGATAGGAATACACGCCAAAGATCCCCGACGCATTCGCGATGACGGCCGTGATCTGAGAAGACTCGTACGGGTCATCTTCCTCTTCCTTGGTATTGAGAAAATACTTTTCCTTCAATACCGCATGCGCTCGCAGGAAGGTATCGAAAATCGCATCGCGGGAATCGAGGCGAGGGGATTCCAGACTGGTCAGCACCCGTCTCATCACATCGAAATGAGCCGCGCTGCCGGACATGCCAATCAGCGAATCACCGACACGGATGATTTTCTGGTTGGCATTTCCCTGACCACCGAAACGGGTATCTCCAAATGAAATCAGCGAATCTGCCGCAATGGCGACGGACGCCCCTTTCTTAACCACCACTATGGTTGTCATTGGCGAAGAGCCTGTCAAAAGCGCTGCCCGGCCAGAAGGCCGGGTCGAAAGGCGCGCCATCGGGCCCGCCTGACAACCCTGCCTCCCGGCCACCGTCATCAAAGCATGACGCGGCGGAAATCGGCCAGTACCTGGGCCAGATAGGCAGCGAAGCGCGCAGCAGCCGCCCCGTCGATCACGCGGTGATCCCATGACAACGACAACGGCAGGATCAGCCGGGGCACGAAGGCGCCCTTCTTCTCATCCCAGACAGCGCGTTGAGTCGAACGGCAGACGCCCAGAATGGACACTTCCGGCGCATTGATGATGGGCGTGAAGTAGGTACCACCAATGCCACCCAGACTGGAAATGGAGAAGGTGCCACCCTGCATGTCGGCAGGCCCCAGCTTGCCGTCCCGGGCCTTCTTGGCCAGCTCGCCCATTTCTGCCGCGATCTCGAAGACCCCCTTCTTGTCGGCATCCTTGATGACGGGCACGACCAGACCGTTCGGGGTGTCGGCCGCGAAGCCGATGTGATAGTAGTTCTTGAAGACGATCGAGTCGCCTTCGAGGGAGGCGTTGAACTCGGGGAACTTCTTCAGCGCGGCCACGCAGGCCTTCACCAGGAAAGCCAGCATCGTCACCTTGATGCCGGACTTGGCATTCTCGGCGTTGAGCTGCACCCGGAAGGCTTCCAGCTCGGTGATGTCGGCATCCTCGTGGTTGGTGACGTGGGGAATCATCACCCAGTTGCGATGCAGGTTCGCCCCCGAGATCTTCTTGATCCGGGACAGCGGCTTGCGCTCGACCGGGCCGTACTTCTCGAAATCGACCTTCGGCCAGGGAATGAGGCCCAGAGCCGCCCCGCCATCACCGGCAGGCGCCGACGCGCCGGCCGACGATGCACCACCGGCCATCGCCTGCTTCACGTGGGCCTTCACGTCATCGAGCGTGATGCGCTCCTTGTTGCCACTGCCCTTGACCTTCGTCAGGTCCACGCCCAGCTCACGTGCGAACAGTCGCACCGAGGGCGAGGCATGCGGCAACACCTTGACGACACCATCGCCCAGCTCGGCTGGCACGGGCGGCGTGCGCGGGGACGCCGGTGCCGCAGCGGCGGGCTGCGGTGCCGGTGCAGCGACCGGCTGGGGGGCTGGCGCCGGCGCAGCACTCGCCTCGGGCGCCGGCGCAGCTGCCGGTTGTGGCGCAGGCGCCGCCGCACCGCCACCGGCCGAGGTTTCCATCTGGCCCAGCACGGAGCCCTTCGACACCTTGTCACCCAGCTTGACCGTCAACGACACGATGCGTCCGGCGTCTGAACTGGGAATCTCCATCGAGGCCTTGTCCGACTCGACGGTGATCAGGCTCTGCTCAGCGCTGACCTCGTCACCCGGGTTGACAAGCACTTCGATCACTTCGACATCGGAAAAATCCCCGATATCGGGCACGACAATATCAATAACACTCATGGCACTCAGTCTCTGTTCCTTGATCCCTGATCAGCGCTGCGCCCATTGCGCGCGCAGCGCCCCCGGATGGCTGATCAGGCAAACGCCGGATCGATCTTGTCAGGGTTGATCCCGTAACGCTGAATGGCCTCGGCCACCTTCGACATCGGGATGCTGCCCTCATTGGCCAGCGCACGCAGGGCGGCCAGCACCACGAAATGACGATCGACCTCGAAGTGCTCCCGCAGCTTGTAGCGGAAGTCCGAACGGCCGAAACCATCCGTGCCCAGCACCAGGTACTCCCGGCCCTTGGGAATGTACGGCCGGATCTGATCCGCATACAGCTTCATGTAATCGGTCGAGGCGATCACCGGGCCTTCGTGCTTCTCGAGCAGCTGGGTCACATAAGGCACCTTCTGCGTCTCGGTCGGATGCAGCAGGTTCCAGCGCTCGCAGGCCATACCGTCACGACGCAGCTCGGTGAAGCTCGTCGCACTCCAGATATCGGATGCGATGCCCCAATCCTGCTCCAGCAGTTTGGCCGCTTCCATCACTTCCCGCAGGATGACGCCCGAGCCGAGCAGCTGCACGCGCAGCGGCTTCTTGCCCTTGTCGTCGGCAGCCGTGCCTTCGGACAGCAGGTACATCCCCTTGATGATGCCTTCCTCGTCCCCCTTCTTCAGACCGGGGTGCGAGTAGTTTTCGTTCATCACCGTCAGGTAATAGAAGACGTTCTCCTGCTTCTCGACCATCTGCACCAGACCGTGGTGGATGATGACGGCCAGCTCGTGCGCGAAGGTCGGATCGTAGGAAACGCAGTTCGGAATGGTCAGCGACAGGATGTGGCTATGACCATCCTCGTGCTGCAGGCCTTCGCCATTCAGCGTGGTGCGACCCGAGGTGCCGCCCAGCAGGAAGCCACGGGCCTGCATGTCGCCAGCCGCCCAGGCCAGATCGCCCACGCGCTGGAAGCCGAACATCGAATAGAAGATGTAGAACGGCAGCATCACGACGTTGTTGGTCGAGTACGAGGTGGCCGCGGCAATCCACGAGCACAGCGCACCGGCCTCGTTGATGCCCTCTTCCAGAATCTGGCCGCTGGCATCTTCCTTGTAGTACATGACCTGATCCTTGTCGACCGGGACGTACTTCTGGCCTTCGGGCGCGTAGATGCCCAGCTGACGGAACATGCCTTCCATCCCGAAGGTGCGGGCTTCGTCCGGCACGATCGGCACGACACGATTGCCGATGGTCTTGTCGCGGATCAGCAGCGTGAGCAGCCGCACGAAGGCCTGGGTCGTGGAAATCTCCCGCCCTTCGGCCGTGGGATCGAGCACCGGCTGGAAGGCCGACAGCGGTGGCGCGGTCAGACGCTCGTCCGACTGCTGGCGACGCCACGGCAGGAAACCGCCCAGCGCCTTGCGACGCTCGAACATGTACTGCATCTCGGGCGAGTCGTCAGCCGGCTTGTAGAACGGGATCTCGTCGAGCTTGTCGTCGGGGATGGGGATGTTGAAGCGATCCCGCATGCCACGGATGCTCTCCTTGTCGAGCTTCTTCAGCTGGTGGGTCGGGTTCTTGCCCTCACCGGCGTAGCCCATGCCGTAGCCCTTGACCGTCTTCGTCAGGATGACGGTGGGCTGCTCAGGCGTGTTGACGGCTGCGTGGAAGGCAGCGTACACCTTGTGCGGGTCATGGCCGCCGCGGTTCAGACGCCAGATGTCCTCGTCACTCATGCGCGAGACCATCTCCAGCAGCTTCGGATCCTTGCCGAAGAAGTTCTTGCGGACGAAGGCGCCGTCATTGGCCTTGTAGGCCTGATACTCGCCATCGACCGTTTCCATCATCACACGACGCAGCGTGCCATCGGTATCACGGGCCAGCAGCTTGTCCCAGTACGAACCCCAGATCAGCTTGATGACGTTCCAGCCAGCACCGCGGAAGTCGCCTTCCAGCTCCTGGATGATCTTTCCGTTACCACGGACAGGGCCATCGAGACGCTGCAGGTTGCAGTTGATGATGAAGATCAGGTTGTCGAGCTTTTCGCGGGCAGCCAGACCGAGGGCACCACGCGATTCGGGCTCGTCCATCTCGCCATCACCGCAGAAGACCCAGACCTTCCGGTTGCGGGTGTCTGCCAGACCACGGGCCTGCAGGTACTTCAGGAAACGTGCCTGGTAGATGGCCATCAGCGGCCCCAGACCCATCGAGACCGTCGGGAACTGCCAGAAGTCCGGCATCAGCTTCGGATGCGGATAGGAGGACAGCCCCTTGCCATCGACCTCCTGCCGGAAACGGATCAACTGCTCTTCCGTCAGGCGGCCTTCCAGATAGGCGCGACCATAGACACCGGGCGCCGTGTGGCCCTGGAAGTAGATCAGGTCTCCGCCATGCCCTTCGCTCGGGGCATGCCAGAAGTGGTTCATGCCGGTACCGATCATCGTGGCCAGCGAGGCGAAGGAAGCGATGTGCCCCCCCAGGTCACCACCATCGGGCGGCTCGGCCTTGTTCGCCCGCACGACCATCGCCATCGCGTTCCAGCGGATGAAGCTGCGGATTCGCTCCTCGTAGGCGACGTTGCCCGGGTTGGGTGCCTCGAGGTGCGGCGGAATGGTGTTGACGTAAGCGGTCGTGGCCGAATACGGCAGGTTGCTGCCGGAGCGGCGTGCCTCGTCCAGCATCCGTTCAAGCAGGTAGTGGGCACGTTCTGGCCCCTCACGTTCGATCACGGCACCGAGTGCATCCAGCCACTCCCTGGTTTCGATTGGATCGACGTCGGAAGGCTCCGTACCATTGGACTTGTTTTCGGGAACTGTAGACATGCCTATGACTTCCTCCTGGCCCAGTTTGTCGTTGCATTCTAAGTAGCCTTGCCGGGAAATCAAGCTAATTTTTTCAATGAACAGGATCACATCTCGCATGGCGAAAGATACAATCCTATCGTTTACCCTGCTGTCTGCGTAAACTTGTCATGATCCCGATCGTCCCCCCGAGACAGGGACGAAACTGATGCACTGCACCATGAACGGCATGATGCAGCGCATCATGATTTCTGCACGAATCGCTTGATGAAGCCTGTGACAGCCAAGCTCTCTTCCACGAAATACGCTGCTCCGAAAGACGCCCCAGCCCCTGCGCTGCTGCGTGCCAATGCCGACATGGTCTCCACCTGGAGAGTCTGGCGCTTTCTGGGCGCGGCCCATGTTGCCGGACTGCTGATTTTCATCGTGATGATGGCGGGCTTTCTGTGGTACGTCGGTTCGGTCGAAAAGCAGGAGCGCCAGAACGCCCTCAAACGGGACACCGACTGGGCGCAGCAGTCACTGAAACTGTCCCTTCGGGAATTGCAGGACAACCTGTCACGCCTTGGGCCTCTCTGGCTGGCGCGGCAGGGAAAATCCTCGCTGAATCCGGGCAGCTCCCAGAGCCCGGACACCTTCATGGAAAGCTATCCGCAGACA
Source organism: Lautropia sp. (assembly GCA_030528325.1). Lineage (GTDB taxonomy): Bacteria > Pseudomonadota > Gammaproteobacteria > Burkholderiales > Burkholderiaceae_E > Lautropia. The sequence goes on from JAUMZD010000034.1 coordinate 13,128, forward strand.
CGCTATCTGGCGCTGACCACGCCGGAAGGCAGGATTTCCTCGGTGTACACGGCGGCCGGCACCCTGATCGGCAACGGCCTGGAGGCCAGTGACATCACGCAGACCGGCAGCACGATCCTGCTGTCCGCCTTCGAGCGTTCCCGGCCCGATTCGGCCCGCCAGTCCACCTTCCAGAGCAGCCGGCAATCCTGGCAGCCGCGCTATTCCAAGGTACTGCTGATCCCGGGCGGCGAAGTCGTCGTCGAACTCTATCTGCCGATCATCCAGGGGCGCCGTCTCACTGGCGTGCTGATCGCCGGGATCGGCCTCGAGCGTCTGCTGCTGACAGCCGTGCCCGCCAACGTGCGTGCGAAATACCGGTTCACCGTGATCGATGCGCACGGCAACAACCTGATCAGCACGATCTCCAACCGGAAAATCGATACGGCGTCAAACTATTCGCTACCTTTGCATCCGCCGGGTGGCGGACTGCTGCTGAGCGCCATTCCCTATGCCGAAGACAAGCCGGGCGTGGCCGAACGGATGACGCAACTGGGCCTCTTCACGCTGTTCCTGATTTCCGTCCTGTCGCTGGTCCTGCTATGGCGAAGCGCACACGAGCGCTTTCGCATCGAAGCCGAACGCGACCGGCTTTTCCTGCTGTCACAGGATGTTTTCTGCGTCATCCGACCCGATGGCACGCTGGTTCGTGGCAATCCGGCCTTCGCCGAATATTTCGGTGCCGACACGACCAACACGCGCTTCTGGGATCATGTCCACCCGGATGACCGGGCCGATGTCATCCAGGCGCTCAGCGCCACCGACGAACACATCGGCCCGCTAGAATGCAGGGTTCGTTACCGCAACGCCTGGCGCTGGCTCAGCTGGTCGATCAGCGTCGACCGGCGTTCACCCGAATTCATGCTCTATGCCGTCGCACACGACATCACGGCACGAAAGCACATCGAACACGCCCTGACGACCGAAACGACGTTCCGGCGGGCCATGGAGGATTCGATCAGCACCGGCATGCGCGTCATCGACCACGACGGCCGCATCACCTACGTGAACCGCGCGTTCTGCCAGCTGCTGGGCTTTTCCGAAAAGGAACTGATCGGCCAGCTCCCGCCGTACCCGTACTGGATTCCGGAAGAGCACGACCTGAACCTGACCCACCTGAACCTGATCATTTCGGGCCGCTCCCCGCACTCCGGCATCCAGACCCGCGTCAAGCACAAGGATGGACGGATCGTCGATGTGCGACTCTATGTTTCTCCCCTGATCGACGATCAGGGCCAGCAGGCCGGGTGGATGACCTCGGTGACCGACATCACCGAGCCGAACCGGATCCGGGCCGAGCTGAGCGCAGCGCACGAACGTTTCAACACGGTTCTGAACGAGCTGGGTTCTGCCGTCTCGGTAGCATCGCTGGGGCCGCCGACCTGCGCCCTGCCCCCGGCATCCGGCACGATCGAGGACGCCCATGCCACCGGCGTCCCCTTCCCGGTACCGACCGAACCTGACGGGGCGCAACCGGCACTGCTCTTTTGCAACCGGCAGTACCGCGCCCTCTTCGGCGAGCATATCGACGGCCACCTGGCATTGCTGAAAGGATGGCCGACCGCCGATCACGGCGTGGGTGAAGAGGTGCATGTCCCGGGCATCGATCGCTGGTTCGATGTCCGGATCCAGCAGATCCGCTGGGTGGACGGCCAGTCCGCCCAGCTGGTGGTGGCCACCGACATCACGGCCCTGCGGCCGATCTGGGAGCAGCAGAAACAGCAGCAGGAGCAGCTACAGCAGACGGCACGACTGGTGACGATGGGCGAGATGGCGTCTTCCATCGCCCACGAGTTGAACCAGCCGCTGGCGGCGATCAGCAACTACAGCATGGGGCTGTCGGCGCGGCTGCGCCAGCCGGCCAGCCTGGAGCCAGAGCAGGTCTCCGAGACGCTGGAGAAGATCGCCAGGCAGGCCCAGCGTGCCGCCGCCGTGATCCGGCGGGTCCGGGAGTTCGTCAAACGCCATGTTGCAGAGCAGCAGATCGTGACGGTGGATTCGATCCTGACCGAGGCGCTGGGACTGGCCGAGATCGCCGCGAAACGCTATGGCGTCGCCATCTCGATCCAGGTCGAACCGGGATTGCCCCTGTTGCATGCCGACCGCATCCTGATCGAACAGGTACTGCTGAATCTGCTGAAGAACGCGATCGACGCCATGCGCGGCATGCCCCGCCCCGCCCTCACACTGAGTGTTCGCGCCAGTGACGACCAGGTCGAGTTCTCCGTCGCCGACCAGGGCCCCGGTCTGGCCGAGGAAATGCAGACCCGGGTCTTCGAACCCTTCTTCACCACCAAGTCCGAAGGCATGGGCATGGGGCTGAACATCTGCCGATCGATCATCGAATCCCATGCCGGACGGCTGTGGGTTGAGCCTAATCAACCTCACGGCTGCATTTTCCGCTTCACCCTGCCGGCATGCGAGCCGGATTCACCGATAATGGCACCCTCGGACATGACGTGACGCGAGCGCCGGGCAGAGCCCAGGGCTCGTACCGGTTCCGTTTCCCTGTTTCTATCTGCACGCTATGATGTCTACACCAAACCCTAAGGCCGTACCTGCCCCCGCCCCGGAAAAATACGTCTACATCGTGGACGACGACGAGGCCGTCCGCGATTCGCTGCGCTGGCTGCTGGAGGGCAACGGCTTCAACGTGCGTACTTTCAACAGCGCCGAATCCTTCCTCAGAACCTATACGCCGGGGCACTTCGCATGCCTGATCCTCGATGTCCGCATGGGTGGCATGAGCGGCCTCGAGCTGCATGACGAACTGCTCCGACAGAACCATGATCTGCCCCTGATCTTCATGACCGGCCACGGTGACGTGCAGATGGCCGTGGCACGGATGAAGCTGGGCGCCGTCGACTTCCTCGAGAAGCCCTTCGACGACCAGCAGCTGATCGGCACGGTCAACAACGCCTTCAAGCAGCTCGAGGAACAGCAATCGAGCACGCAGAAACGCGAGCAGTATCAGACACTGCTTGCACGCCTGACACCGCGCGAACAGCAGGTGCTTGAACTGATCGCCGCCGGCAGGCTGAACAAACAGATCGCAGGCGACCTGTCCATCAGCATCAAGACGGTCGAGGCCCACCGGGCCAACATCATGGACAAGTTCGAGGTGCGCACGATGGCCGACCTGATGCGCCGATTCCTGAGCGGCAACAACCCCTGAACCGGGCACGCCTTTGGAGGGCTCGCGGCGGCTGGGGCACCCCTGCCGTGATTGCCTCCAGCCCGGGTATCAACCGTCCTCCCGATGATCACGTCCAGAGCGGGGCCCGGATCGCTCGTCCGGGCGGCTCCAGATCCAGACACCGGCCAGCACCGAGATCATCACCATGGCATGAGCCCAGGGCTGGCGCATCATCAGCCAGCTCATACCGGCGCTGAAGAACAGCGCCAGAAATGCCATCCGCTTGGCCCTGCGTGGAATGGCACGGCGTTCACGCCAGGCGCGCAAGGCCGGCCCCGTTCGGGGATCGGCCAGCAGGCGCTGCTCCCACTCGGGGTTGGCTTTCGCAAAACAGAAGGCGGCCAGCAGCAGAAAAGGCGTGGTGGGCAGCCCCGGCAACGGGATGCCGATCAGGCCCAGCACCAGGGCCAGCAGCCCCAGGCCCTGCAGCAGCCAGCGCCAGCCACGTCTCATGCCATACCTCCGCCAGACATCCAGGCCAGGCTCCCGGCGCGCGCGCATCAGGCATCGATCCGCCCCGGACTGGATCCGAAACAGCGTGCGGAAAACCCCGTGCAGGCAGGCAAGCGCCGTGATCACTTATGGCGGGACTTGCACCCGCAGGCGTGCGCCCATGCCGGGCGCACAGAGAAAAGGGCTGACCTCTTTCGAGACCAGCCCTTCAGAATGGGTGGCGCGCCCGGCAGGATTCGAACCCACGACCCCTTGGTTCGTAGCCAAGTACTCTATCCAACTGAGCTACGGGCGCAGCGCGAGATGGATATTAACACGGGTTCTGAAAAAAGGGGCGTTGCCAGAAGTTTTTTGTCAAACAGGTTTTCAAAAACAGAAAAAGACACGTTATTTTACAAATTAGCCTCCGGAATGCCTACCGAATAGGCAAATGACAGGCTATGTTCTTCGTTTTGCCTGTTCTCCTTCCTGCTTGCCTTCCTGCCTCCCCTGCCTGCGCCACCGGCCAGACATCCATCCGGCGCCCGGTCTCACGGCGACCGCCATCCTGATGCTGCCCCGGCCCGACCGAACACCGACTGAAACACGTCGGGGACATGCCTGCGGACGACGGCTGCGGTAGACTTTCATCTCAGAGGCAGCGTGCATGGGGCAACCGCCGGTGCACGTCAGAGGAGGCCTTCCCGCCCGTTACGCACAGTGCAAGAACATCTCGAAGGAAAGTGGTTTGAATCTGAACTGGAATGATCGTCCCCTGATCACGACATCGACCCGTGGCGTTTTTGCCGAAGCCATTTCATCGTTCACCGACGACGGCACGCTGGATCTTGATGGCATCCGTGCACAGATGGACTTTTTCGTCGCGGCCGGCGCCAGCGGCGTCCTGCTGCTCGGTTCTCACGCCGAGGCCGACAAGCTGACCAATGACGAACGCCTGTCCGTCGTGCGTGCCAGCATCCGTCACCTGAATGGCCGAATGCCCGCCATCGTCGACATCACCGAGCCCGGCATCGACAATCTGGCCCTGCTGGGCCGTCGCGTCATGGATGCTGGCGCCGCCGGGGTTCGCATCAGCCCCGATGTCACGCTGAAGACCGACGAGGACATCTACGCCTATTTCGACCGCCTCAGCCAGCGGCTGGGCGAAATCCCCTGGATACTGCACGATCAGCCCGAGCGCACCGGCGTTCACATCGCGCCCTACCTGATCATCCGCATGCTGCAGGATTTCGAGAAGATGGTCGGCATCTGCCAGGGGCTTGGCTCGGGCCTGGACAAGACGGTGGCCCTGCGCGAGGCAGAAACCAAGGGTATCCGCCGTCTGGCCCTGTTCGAGGGCCATCAGGGTCTGCACTTCCCGCAGGCGCTCGACCGCACGGTCGATGGGGCCTTCAGCGCCTTCGCCTATCCGGAAGCCCTGATCAAGCTGCAGGAGCTGCACGAAGCCGGCAAACGCGACGACGCCGAAGACATCTTCGATGCCTATCTGCCGCTGATGCGTCACCAGCAGCAGCTCGACATCGGGCCCGCGGTGCTCAAGCACCTGCTGAAGCTGCGCGGTGTCATCCGCAGCGACCGGCTGCGTGAGCCGGCACGCCGGCTCGACAGCGTCGAAGAGCAGGACATCGAACGCCTGGTGCGCCGGATGGATCGGCGCACGCGTCAGCTGGGCATCGGCCTGCCGATCAATTGGACGCAGCAGCGTCAGGCTTGAGCGTCTCCGCCGCCTGATCTGCACGACCGCCCGGGGTTTCGTCCGACGCCCCGGCAGTCTGCTCGACCCGCACATGGCGGGTCTTTCCGTTTGGCCCCGGGAAGTCCTGGAACAGGGCGCGCACCAGCCACGGCATCGCGTTGTTCGTTGCCCCGTCTTCCGACTCCGAGACGGCGGTACCTTCGTACAGGCGGGCTGGCCTGCCCGGTTGCGGCCGCGTGCCGGTCATCGTCAGCTTCAGCTGGTGCCGGTACACGGTACGCAGGTAGCTCGAATAGCCGATCACGTCATAGCCATAGACAGGCACGGACTCATAGAACAGCACCCGCTGCCCATTGGCATCGACGCGCTCCCGGCGAACCAGGTTCATCCCCTGAAAGACATAGCCGTACTGCGGCTGCGTATAGCGAACCGGACGGCCCGTATCCGTGCCGTATTCGATGTCCACACGCAAGTCTGCCTGCCCGCCCGCTTCCAGCAGGCCGTGACGCAGCAATTGCTGTCGGAGCAGGGCGGCATAGGCCTGATATTCCAGACTTTCCCGCTGCTCATCGGTCGGTGAAAAACGAAAGCTCAACCCCTTCAGCGGCTGATCGGGCTGGTGATAACTGGTGACCTCGGCCCCGAAGTAGGTGGCACAACCGGCAAGCGACATCGCCAGTCCCGCCCCCAGCGCCAATCCGATGGTTCGGATCCGGGTAACAGCTGATCTTGTTGTCACGAGAAGTCCTCTTCGCCCTCTTGGCAAACCAGAAAGAAAACAATCATACCCGCCCGCTACCGCGGGCCGCCAAAAGGCCTTGACGATCTCCGGCAGCAATCGCCGGCAGCAGCAGCCACCACTTCTGGTACGCTTGGCACCTTCACGAGGGAGGCCGCCAGGCGCGGTCTGCCCATGATCATCACAGTCGTGACGTGCCGGCGGCATCGGTGCGCACGAATGCCCGACACAAGACCAGACCGTCACGCCCATCCGGCCAGCCCTTCCCCCTGCATCCCATGACCACATCCCACGCCCAGGTCAAGCATCCGACCATCGAAGTCCACCAGTTCCATGCCCTGAAACCCGGTCCCCGTCTGCTCGTCATGGGAGGCGTTCACGGCAACGAAACGGCCGGACCGATCGCCATCCGGCAGGTACTGGCCGAATTTGCCGAAGGCAGGCGCCAGCTCGAACGTGGCGTCCTGAGCTTCGTGCCGGTGGCCAACCCGGTGGCCTGGGCACTCACACGGCGCGAAGGCGACCGGAACCTGAACCGGGACTTCCGTCCGAGCATCTCGCCCGAAACGGCCGAGGATCGTATCGCCTCCCGTCTGGCACCGATCCTGGCCCAGCACGATGTGCTGGTCGATCTGCACACTTTCTCCGCACCGGGTGAGGCCTTCGTGTTCTTCGGCCCGGAAAACAACCGGGACGAGCTGGAGCCTTTTGCCCATGCCGACGCCGAAGAGCGCCTGGCCCAGGCCATCGGCCCGAGGCGCCTCGTCTACGGCTGGCTGTCGGCTTACGCGAAGGGCGTTCGCCGGCGAGAGAATGGCAGCATCGCCTACGGTGTGGGCACCACCGAGTACATGCGGGCGCACGGCGGCTATGCCGTCACCGTCGAATGCGGTCAGCACCTCGACCCGGCGGGCCCGGCGGTGGCACGGGCCGCCATCGACCACGCGCTGCAGGCACTGGGCATGGGCGGAACACTGGCCGATGAAGGGGGATGCCAGCAAGCCGAAGCCACGGCCCCTGCCCCTGCCGATGCGGCGCCTGTCGAACTGATCGAGCTTTTCGATGTCTTCGACCGCCATGACACCAGAGATCACTTCGAGCGGAACTGGCGATCCTTCGACCGTGTGGCAGCCGGCGACGTCATTGCACGACGTGCCAGCGGCGAGACACTGAAGGCGCCGGAAGACGGCTATGTGGTCTTTCCGAACCCCGGTACACCACCAGGCCGGGAGTGGTTCTATTTTGCCCGGCCCGGCAGACGGAAGCTGGCCAGCCGCTGAAATTGGCCTGCCGCCCAGGAGCTTGGGCGGCAGGAAAGTCGCGGGCTGCAAACCGGCCGCGCCGGCCCATTTTGCACCCGATTCCTACCGCCCAAGCTCCTGGCGCCAGAGACCGAAGCGGCCTTCGGGGTCGGCAAGTCGGGCAATTTCCGCCTCGTCGATCGGTCTGATCTTCAGTCCGAACATCTCGTTCAGCTCGGCCACGATCGAGGCGGCCCACAGCCCGTTCCAGACCGTGCCCGCATGACCATCCTTCAGCACGGCATGATGCGGCTCGTCTCCCTGCGTGACACTGACCGCCCTGCTGCCACCGAGCGAAAGATGCTTGTACGCCGGCTTCCCGTCCTTGTCACGCCCACCGAAATGCCGCGAGAAAAAGGCACGGTCGTCGAAAAAACGGATCCCTTCATGCTGCTTCGCCATGTCGCGCAGACGCTGATCGAACACGTTCAGCACGGCGTCGATGTTGGCCTGTGAGCGGGCATCCTGCCATCGGGCATGCAGCGGCGGCCAGTCGACATTGTTCAGTATCCCCACCAGCAGGATGGGCATGCCGGGAAACTCGGCGCGGATCGCCTCGACCGCATGCGCCACATGGTCTGCACAGTCGTTGGCCCTCGACCGGTTCTCGGCGCTCGCGCCAGCCCGGGCGAACGCTTCGAGGTCGTTCGCCGTCCCCAGGCTGTTGATCCCGATCCGGATCAGCACCACGGCCGGCTGCTGCGTCCAGCCCTGCCGATCCTGCTTCATTTCGGCCAGCAAGGCCGGCACCTGCCCGGACTGCGCTTTCATCAACGCCGAACAGACCGCACCCGAAACCGCAAAGTTGTAGCGAAAATCTTCCTTGTGATGGCGGGCCGTCCTCCGTAGCAGATGACGTTCCAGATAGGTGATGAGCCTCGCATGGCCGAGCTCGCCAAAGGCGCCCTGATCGATGGCCGAGCCGCGCAGCTTCGACAGCATCTCCGTCCATTGCCAGGTATTGGCATGCTCGAGACCACCACGCGCCCTGTCCGTACCCGAGTGCAGACCGATCCGGTCATGAAAGGCATGGCTATCCGAATCCCCCAGTACCGCCAGCCGAACCGGCAGGGTTCTCTCTGCGCCTTGCACCGTGGAAACCTCCTCTCTGGCGTCGGAAGGCGTGCCCGCAATCGCCACGGACAGCGATAGCAGAGTTCCACCGACAAGGTGTATCAAATGTTTAAAGGCAGCACCCATTCCGCTCACGATAGCATTCCCCCCCATTGCCCGAAATCGACAGCGCGCCACGCTGGTCAGGCCACCATTGACCACCTCGCACGAAACCGATCATTCCCCGAAACTTTATTCATCGACCCTGATACCTTAACCTGAGTGTCGTGATGGAATGAATCAGACTGGCCTCATTGCGTCGACCCTTGCCGGCTGCGCACCTGATTCCTCCGATAGCGCACTTCCACTTTCACGTACATCGGTTCCCAGCAGCGTGAGCACCATCTCGATCAAGATCCCTGACCATCTCGCCAATGCCCTCGCGGATTACCGCCGGACAGCCGACAACCCGCTGGTTCCCTGGCTGGCAGCCTGGCTGCTGGCCGACCACCGCATCAGTGGCACACCGTGGACCCTGGCAGCGCAGGATGTCCGCGAACTGCTTCAGTACGCACAGAACCGGCTCTCTGACGCCTCCGCTGACCGGCATCGCCTGACCCTGAGCGGTGACAGCGGAACGGCCGTGCTGCATGTCTCTGACGAGGCCATCGACGGGAGCCACACCGGCACCGATGAGACCGGCACGGATCCGGCCGGGCCGGACGCCGCCGATCATGCCACCGGCACGGACACCGATTCATCGACAACTCGTAAAAAACCGGACATCTACCTGCGACTGTCGGCCGAAGATGTAACGATATCCTCGCCGAGCGGCCTTCATGACGAGACGGCACTGCATGGATGGCGCCGCTTCCTGCGCCATCTGCTGATCGAGCTGCTGCTGATCGGCAACCGTCCTCTGGCCGACCTGCCCAATCTGGCCGGCAGCATCAAGGCCCTCGCGCTCAACACCTGGTCGGGCAATGTCGAAGCCTGCGTGCGCCTGCCCCAGGCCACGGTGGTCGAACGGTTCGACCTGCAATGCCGTCGCAGCCCCGACTCGCTGGCGGTCCGGATGCCGGGCAGGCAGCCCGTCAACTGGACATACCGGCAGCTGCGCAGCCTGTCACTCCGGTACGCGGCCTGGTTGCAGGGCCTCGGCATCCAGCCCGGCAACCGTGTGGCCATGCTGCTGTCCCGGCGACCGGAAAGCATCGCCATCACGCTGGGCATCCTGCGACTGGGTGCGGTCTACGTCCCCATCGATCCGGCCAGCCCGGAGCAGCGCCTGTCGCTGATGCTGGGTGATTGCCAGCCGGCCCTGGTACTGGCCGAGAAAGGCACAGCCGAAACCCATCTGGCCGTGCTGCGCTCGCTCGGCCTGCCCGTGGTCAACATCGACCAGACGGAACAGGACAACGGCCTCCATCCGCCACCGGCCACCGGTTCCGACACGGTGCCCCAGCTGTCCGAGCAGGTGTCCGAGGACACGCTGATGCGTTCGCGCCGCTCGGCAGCCCACGCCGCCTACGTGATGTACACCTCGGGGTCGACCGGCACGCCCAAAGGCGTGGTCATTCCCCATCGGGGCATCGTCCGCCTCGTCTACCGGCAGTACTTCGCGCCGCTGGGACCGAAGGTGGTGATGCTGCACGCCGCCCCGCTGGCCTTCGACGCTTCCACACTGGAAATCTGGGGACCACTGCTCAACGGCGGCACCTGTGTCATCCACCCCGAGGCCGTCCCGACCGGCGCCGGACTGTCGCGCACCATCCGGGAGGAAGGCGTCAACACGGCCTGGCTGACCGCAGCCCTGTTCAACCGGCTGGTGGACGAGAACCCGATGAACCTCGAAGGGCTTCGCACGCTGATGACCGGTGGCGAGGCGCTGTCGCCCCGGCATGTTTCACGCGTGCTGCAGGCACTGCCCGGCCTTCAGCTCATCAATGGCTATGGCCCGACCGAAAGCACGACCTTTGCCGTCACGGGGCCGGTGTCCGAGCAGGACCTGGCCACCTATCGGAACGTGCCGCTGGGCAGGCCCATCAACTGGACCTTCGTCCGGGTGCTGACACCCTCCGGCGCCCCTACCCCGCCCGGCCTGCCGGGCGAGCTTTACATCGGCGGTCCTGGTCTGGCGCTGGGCTATCTGAATCACCCCGAGCTCACGGCCGAGCGCTTCGTCCCGGATCCTTTCGTGCCGGGTGAGCACCTGTACCGCAGCGGCGACCAGGTCCGGTGGCTGGACGACGGCCGCCTCGAATTCCTGGGGCGCCTGGATGGGCAGCTGAAGATCCGCGGCTACCGGATCGAACCGGGAGAAATCGAGGCCGTCCTCGCCACGCATCCTGCTGTCAGCAACGCGGCCATCACCGATGAATGCCCTCCCAATGGAGAGCGCCGGCTGGTGGCCTGGCTGGTGGCATCGGACGAACAGGCTGGTGTCCCGGAAGATGAAAACCTGCGGGCGCATTGCCGCAGCCAGTTGCCGGTCTACATGATGCCGGCCCGGTTCAACTGGGTGCAGAATCTGCCGATCACACTGAATGGCAAGCTGGATCGCCGGGCGCTCCAGCAGATAGATTCGGATCGCGTTACATCGGACACTGGCGTTACAGACCGTCACGTAACAACCCCGGAAACCGATCTTTCAGTTTCGCCAGAGAAGATACAAAACGACATGGCGAAATCGTCCACAGTGTCATCCAAAGCGACACCCGCCCTGCTGGCTGATGTCATCGCGATCCTGAAAGAAATCCTGTCGATCGCCAAGCTGGGCCCGGACGACAATTTCTTCGAGGTCGGCGGTTCGTCGCTGCTGGCCGCCCGTGCCCTGGAGACCCTGACGGAACGCTTTGGCCCGGCCATCGGCATCGAGGACTTCTTCGGCCATCCCACGGCAGCGGCCTTTGCCGACCGGATCGCTGCCGGGCGCACATCCGCCGTCGAGCCGGTCTGCCCCGACGCGGTAGATGCAGGACAGCGACCAGAACAGCACGCGCCGGCCGCTTCGACGCCACGGCCCCGTGTCCCCGAAGCCCGCGAAGATGCCCATGCCATTGCCATCATCGGCATGGCCGGCCGCTTCCCCGGAGCCGACGACATCGACGAGTTGTGGCAAAACCTGATCGAAGGCCGTGACGGCATCCGGCATTTCCGGCCGGAAGAACTGGATCCGTCGCTGCCTGCCCAGCTGACGGGGGATCCGAACTACGTGCCGGCCCGCGGGGTGCTCGGTGACGCAGCCCGTTTCGACGCGGCCTTCTTCGGCATCAGCCCGCGTGAGGCCGAGCTGATGGATCCGCAGCAGCGGATCTTCCTTGAGCTGGCCTGGCAGTGTCTGGAGAACGGCGGCTACGGACCGCGTGATGGCGACCGGAACATCGGCGTCTTCGCCGGCATGTACAACGCCAGCTATTTCCAGAAGCACCTGCGCCACCACCCCGAGAAGATCGCAGCGCTGGGCGAGTTCCAGGTCATGCTGGACAACGAGAAGGATTACATCGCCACGCGCACGGCCAACCGCCTGAACCTGCAGGGCCCGGCCGTCTCGGTGCACACGGCCTGCTCGACATCGCTCGTCGCCATCGTCGAAGCCGTGCTCGCGCTGCGCGCCGGTCAGTGCCGGATGGCACTGGCGGGGGGAGTGGCAGTCACGGCCCCCGTGGCCAGTGGCTATCTGCACGAGGCCGGTTCGATGCTGTCGCCCGATGGCCGGACCCGGACCTTCGACGCCGATGCCCAGGGAACCGTGTTCTCGGATGGTGCTGCGGTCGTGCTGCTGAAACGCCTCGAGGACGCCCGCCAGGACGGTGACACGATCCACGCCATCATCCGCGGTGTGGGCCTGAACAACGATGGTGGCGACAAGGCGAGCTTCACCGCGCCGAGCGTGGACGGGCAGCACGCCGTCATCCGCATGGCGCTGAAGGACGCCGGTCTGCCGGCGCGCAGCATCCAGTACGTGGAAGCACACGGCACGGCCACCCCGATGGGCGATCCGGTCGAAGTGGCCGCCATCACACGCGCCTGGCGAGAGCAGACGGCCGACCGCCAGTTCGCCATCATCAGCTCGCTGAAGAGTTACATCGGCCACACGGTCATCGCCGCCGGTGCGGCCAGTGCCATCAAGGTCGCGCTGTCCTTCAGGCATCAGCTGATACCGGGCACGCTGCACTACGACACACCGAACCCCGCGCTGTCGCTCGAACAGAGCCCCTTCCGCGTGACGGCCGCGCACACGCCCTGGCCTGTCGTGCCGGGTGAACCACGACGGGCAGCCATCAGCGCCTTCGGTGTGGGCGGCACCAATGCCCACATCATCGTGGAAGACCCCCCTGCGACGGACGCCCAGTCCGGCCACGGGCATGAGACGGACGATCCGGCGATGCCCTGGCTGTTGCCGCTCAGCGCCCGCACGCCCACGGCACTGGCTGCCCAGCAACAGCAACTGGCTGCCTTCCTCAGCAGCGAGCGCCAGCATCTGCCGCGCCTTGCCGACATGGCCTTCACGCTGGTTCACGGGCGTACCGCCATGAAGGAACGTCAGTGCGTGGTGGCAAGCAATGTGGCGGAAGCCATCGATGCGCTGGCAGCCCAGCACTCGGCCGACCGTCTGAGCGGACGCGCCGGTGACATCCAGCGATGGGTCTGGCTTTTCCCCGGACAGGGCGCGCAGTATGGCGGCATGGGACGTGAGCTTTACCAGCACGAACCCGTCTTTGCCGAAGCGTTCGACGAGGCACTACTCGCCATCGCTTCGCTGGCAGATGATCAGGCATCTTCCGATCGTGACGAAACCCCGACCCGGCAGTCCATGGCTTCCGATGAGGATATCGACACGCTGATCCAGCCTGAAGGGAAAGGCCATGCCGACCCGGCCACGCTGCATGCCCGCGCCGATGCCCTGCGCACACGGATTTTCGAGGGAGATGATACTGCGCTGGCGCAGACGTCACTGACGCAGCCTGCCCTGTTCGCACTGGAATATGCGCTCGCCCGCTACTGGCAGCACCTGGGCCTGAAGCCTGACGCGATGATCGGGCACAGCCTTGGCGAGTTTGCCGCTGCAGCCCTCGCCGGTGTCATGAGCGTGGCCGATGCCGGCCGGCTGGTGGCTCTTCGGGGTCGCCTGATCCAGGCCTTGCCGGCGGGCGGCATGCTGGCTGTTCGCCTGCCGGAAGATCAGCTGCGGACACGCCTGCCAGAGGCGCTGTCGATCGCCACGATCAATGCACCCAATGCCTGTGTGGTGGCAGGCCCCGTCGACGCACTCGACGAGTTCGCTGTCGGGCTGGCCACCGAAGACATCGCGCACCAGCGTCTGAACACCTCGCATGCCTTCCATTCCTCGATGATGGAGCCAGCCGTCGCCGTCTTCCGGCAGGCCGTGGCACAGGTGACGCTGCGTGCACCAGCCATCCCGATCATCTCGGGACGCACCGGTCAGCCGATCGGGGCGGACGAGATCACCCGTCCGGACTACTGGGCCGGGCAGATCCGTGACACGGTTCGCTTCGCCCAGGCCGCACAGAGCGCCCTGGCGACCGAAGGCAGCGCCTTCCTCGAACTGGGACCGGGGCAGGTACTGACCAAGCTGCTGAAGAGGGCAGCACGACAGGCCACCTGCATTGCCTCCTTCGGTACCAGCCCGGGCGAGGAGATTCGCGCGATCGCGCGTGCACGGGCCGAGCTGTGGTGCGTCGGCGCCACCCCGATCGCCGATACCGTACCTGTCCGGGCCCGGCGCGTTCCGCTCCCCACCTACCCCTTCGAGGGCAAGCGTCACTGGCTCGATGCACCGCCCGCCTCCAGCGCCGCGGCCGAAGCAGCCCGGCTGGCCTCGAGCACACTGGCGGCCAGTGCCGCCTCCGCTGCTGCCGCGACGATGGCAGCCGGCACGACTCAGCCAGCCCCGACCCCAGCCGACGGGTCCTCCCTGCTCCAGCAGCTGGCAGCCGGCATGGCCGCCCTTCAGCAGCATCAGCAGGCGCCTGGCCCGGCAAGCGCCGTCCTGGCAGCGCCCTCATCCACCGACAACCTTCCATCCACGCCGACCATGAGCAACGACAACCGACAAGCCGGCCTGCACATCGAGCTGGCACAGACCATCGACGAGGTATGTGGCATCGAGATCGGCGAGGCCGATCGCGCCCGGCCCTTCGTCGAACTGGGCCTGGACTCGCTGCTGCTGACCCAGCTCGCCCTGCAGATCAAGCGCCACTTCAACGCGCCCGTCACCTTCCGGCAACTGATGACCGAACTTCAGAGCGCCGATGACGTGGTGCGCTATCTGGACAGCGTGATGCCGGCCGACGCCCCCGTCACGGCTGCGAGCCCGGCGCCGGCTGCCACGAGCCAGCCCCAGGCGGCCGTCAGCGCCACGCCGTCGATGCCTGTCCAGCTCCCGGCCATGGCGCCCGCGATGCCGGTGCATGCCGCCCCGGCGATGCCGGCAGCTGCCGCTGGCAGTCTGCAACAGCTGATCCAGCAGCAGCTCTACCTGATGGAGCAGCAGCTGCGCGTCATGAGCGGCCAGGGCAGCGCCCCGCTGTTCACGGGTGTGGTGCCGGATGCCCAGGTCGTGACCAGCCAGCCCGCGCCTGTCATGCCCGCCGTTGCCACCGGTACGACGCCAGCACCGACCTCCGTCCCGGCCTCTGGTGGCGACCAGACAGCCGGCAGTGACGCCCGGGAGGAGCGCGCCACCGACGACCCCAAGAAAGCCTTCGGGGCCATCGCCCGGATCTACCGCCAGCAGCAGGACGCGCTGACGCCCCGGCAGGAAGCGCGCCTCGATGCCTTCATCGAACGCTATGTGGCCAGGACGCGTGCCTCGCGTGACTTCACCGAGAAGCACCGTCCCCATTCGGCCGACCCGCGCGTGGTCAACGGTTTCCGCCCCCGGCTGAAGGAGATGATCTACCAGATCGTCATCGAACGTTCGAAGGGCTCGCATATGTGGGATCTGGACGGCAACGAATACGTGGATGCGCTGAACGGCTTCGGCATGAGCCTGTTCGGCTGGCAGCCCGATTTCGTCGTCGAGGCGGTGAAGAAGCAGATGGATCTGGGCTATGACATCGGCCCCCAGCACCCGCTCTCCGGCCCCGTCACCGAACTGGTCTGCGAAATGACCGGCTTCGATCGGGCCGCCCTGTGCAACACGGGCTCCGAAGCCGTGATGGGTGCCGTGCGGATCGCCCGTACCGTCACCGGCCGCGACCGGATCGCCGTGTTCTCGGGCGCCTACCATGGCATCTTCGACGAGGTGATCGTGCGCGTCGGCGCCCGTGGCCGCTCGATGCCGGCTGCACCGGGCATCATGCCGAACACCGCCGAGAACATCACGATCCTGGAGTATGGCGAACCCTCGGCCCTTGAATGGATCAAGGCCCATGCCGACACGCTGGCCGCCGTGCTGGTCGAACCGGTTCAGAGCCGCCGTCCCGAGCTGCAACCGCGTGAGTTCCTGCACGAGCTGCGCCGCATCACCGAAGAAACCGGCTCACTGCTGATCTTCGATGAGGTCGTCACCGGCTTCCGTACCGGCCCGGGCGGCGCGCAGGCCCACTTCGACATCCGTGCCGACCTGGCCTCCTATGGCAAGGTCATCGGCGGGGGCTTTCCGATCGGCATCATCGCCGGCAAGCGCGAGTACATGGACGCGCTGGACGGCGGCGCCTGGCAGTATGGCGACGACTCGATCCCGACCGTGGGCGTCACCTACTTCGCCGGCACCTTCGTGCGTCACCCGCTCGCGCTGGCGGCCTGCCATGCGGTGCTGACCCACCTGAAAGCCGAAGGCCCGTCGCTTCAGCAGAAACTCACGCAGGTCACGACCGACCTGGCCGATTCGCTGAACCGTTTCTGCCGCGAGCACGGTGCACCGATCGAGGTACGTCACTTCGCTTCGGTCTGGCGGATCGTCTTCACCGAAGATCATCCGTACCAGGATCTGCTCTTTGCGATGATGCGCAACCGCGGCATCCACATCCTCGATAATTTCCCCTGCTTCATGACCACGGCCCACACGCCTGCCGACATCGAGGCCATCCGCAAGGCGTTCTGCGAATCGGTGCTGGAACTGCAGGCCGACGGTTTTCTGCCACAGCCTCAGCGCGAGGAGGACGAGGACGACGCCGACAGTGCCTTCGACCCGTCGAAGCCCCCCGTACCCGGTGCCCGCCTGGGCCGGGACGCCGAAGGCAAGGCTGCCTGGTTCATCGCCGACCCGAACAGGGCCGGTGCCTGGATCCAGTTGAAAGCCAGTGAGTGACCCATCCCCACATGCCCCCACACGCCGTCCGATGAACCAGGAATCCAAGCCATCTTCCGATCTGCCCACCGGCCTGCAAGGCGTGTCGGTGGACTTCGACCCCTTCGCCGGTGTCGACGACGCCGTCACGATCGAACAGGTGCTGAGGCCCACCGAAGCCCAACGTGAGGTCTGGCTGGCCGATCAGCTCGGCCGTGAAGCCTCGCTTGCCTACAACGAAGCCGTCGAAGTGCAGCTGAAAGGCACGATCGATGACGATGTGATCGCCCGGCTGCAACGCGCCTGCGAGCAGGTGCTGGCAGCTCACCAGTCACTGCGTGCGGTGTTCAGCGCAGACGGCTCGGAGATGTTGATTCAGTCACCCGCTGCCGTCTCCCTGCCATTCGAGGTGATCGACCTGCGCAACCTGGACGCAGACACCCGTGCCCGCCGCCTGAGGGACTGGCGCACCCAGGTCGTCCAGATCCCATTCAACCTGACACAGGGCCCGCTTTTCCGGGTGCACCTGATCCGGCTCTCGGACGATGAAGCGGCGCTGCTGCTGTCGGCGCACCATCTGGTCTGCGACGGCTACTCCTTCGGCATCGTGCTGCGCGACCTGTGCCTTGCCTACTCGGGCAAGCCACTGGCCCCGTCGGCCTATGCCGATTACGTCCGGGCCGAGCGTCGCTTCCTCAAAAGCAGTGAGGCCACTGACAACATCCGTTTCTGGACAGCTCTGTACGCCCAGGACGTGCCCGTCACCGATCTGCCCACCGATCATCCGCGTCCGGCGCGACGCCAGGTGGCGGCAGGCCGCGTCGATCACCTGATCGGGCAGCCCACGGTCCAGGCCCTTCGCCAGACGGCCAGCCGCCTGCGCGTGAGCCTCTTCACGCTGCTGCTGGGCGGTTTCGAGCTGCTGATGTCCCGTCTGACGGGCTCGACCGATGTCGTGGTGGGCGTGCCTGCGGCCGGACAGGTGGCGGCCGACCTGCCGGACATCGTCGGCCATTGCGTGAACCTGCTCCCCATCCGTGGCCAGGTTCAACCACAGGCGCCCACCCGCGAATGGATGAGCACCGTCCAGCAGGCGCTCTTCGATGCCTTCGACCATCAGCGTTTCACCTTCGGCTCGCTGCTCACGCACCTGCCGCTCTCGCGCGATCCGTCGCGACTGCCGCTGGTGTCCGTCATGTTCAACCTCGACCAGCGGATGGACCCGGCCCTGCTCCGGATGCCGGGTCTGTCGGTTCAGGTCGAGCCGGTGGCGCGCCGCTTCGAGAACTTCGAGCTGTTCGTGAATCTGACCCCGCTCGACGAGGGCATCCGCGCCGAGTGCCAGTACAGCACCGCGCTCTTCGACGAGGCCACGGTGCGCCACTGGCTGCAAAGCTTCGACGCGCTGCTGCAGGGCATCGCGGAGAACGACGAGCGCCCGGTGCAGCAGCAGCCCGCCCTCACGGCCCAGCAGCAGGCCCTGCTGAAGCGCTGGAATGAAAGCCGTCGGGAGCCCGGCCTGAACCGGACCGCCGTGGATGTGTTCGACCGCATCGCCAGCGCCCAGCCCCGAAAGATCGCGCTGTCGGATGGACGCCATGCGATCAGCTACCAGACCCTGCAAGACAGCAGCCAGCGGCTGGCCGGACACCTGCAATCCCGGGGCGTTGGCCCGGGGGCTCTCGTCGGGCTGTGCGTCGAGCGCGGGGTGCCCATGGTCATCGCCCAGTGGGCCATCTGGCGTACGGGCGCCGCCTACGTGCCGCTCGACCCGGCCTTTCCGCAGGAGCGCCTGGCTTACATGGCCGACGATGCGGGCCTCGCGCTGGTCGTGGCCGACGACAGCACCCTGCCCGTCTGTGACGGCTTCCAGTGGCCACGGGACAAGACCTGGGTGATCTCGGCCGACGACCTGTGCACGCCGATGAAGGACGATGAGCGACCAGCTGCGCGACTGAATCTCGCCGCACCCGAAGCCGCTGCCTACGTCATCTACACCTCCGGCTCGACCGGCAAGCCCAAAGGTGTCGCCGTGCCCCACCGGGCCGCCGCCAACCTGTTGCTGTCGATGGCCCGCAAGCCCGGCATCCGCTCGGGCGACCGACTGCTGGCCGTCACCACCCTGTCCTTCGACATCGCCCTGCTCGAACTGATGACCCCGCTGATCGCCGGTGGCACGGTTCATGTGGCCTCACGCGAGGACACGATGGACGGCCATCAGCTGGCCGAGCTGCTGGCGCGCGAGCACATCACGGTCATGCAGGCCACCCCCGGCACCTGGCGCCTGCTGCTGGCCGCCGGCTGGACACCACCCGAAGGCTTCCGCGCCCTGGTGGGTGGGGAGCCGCTGCCGCTGGATCTGGCGAAGGATCTGACGGCGCTGCCCCTCAGCCTGTGGAACATGTACGGCCCGACCGAAACCACCGTCTGGTCGACCTGCATCGAGGTCCGGAACCCGGAAGCCGGCATCAGCATCGGCCGCCCGATCGACAACACGCATGTTCGTGTCGTCGATGAAGCCGGCATGGATGTGCCCTTCGGCGCGGCCGGCGAGATCCTGATCGGCGGTGAGGGGGTCGCCATCGGATACCTCGGCCGTCCCGAGCTGACCGAAGACCGCTTCGTCCCCGACGCGTGGTCGCCGGGTCGCACGATCTATCGCACCGGTGACAGTGGCCGCTGGCGCCACGATGGCACGCTCGAACACCTGGGTCGCCTCGACCACCAGGTGAAAGTGCGCGGCTATCGCATCGAGCTGGGCGAGATCGAGTCGGTGCTGACGACCTTCCCCGGCGTGGCCCAGGTCGTCACGCTGGTACGCGAAGACACGCCGGGCGACCAGCGGCTCGTCGCCTATCTGGTGGCCGAGGAAAGAGTGCCGTCGGTACGTGAAGCCACGCGCCAGGAGGCCAGCTCGCTTCGCGCCCACCTGAGAAAGCAGCTACCAGACTATATGGTGCCTCAGCATTTTGTCTGGATGCCCGCCTTCACCCTGCTGCCCAACGGCAAGATCGACCGCAAGGTGATGCCACGCCCCGACCGCATGGCAGGCGCACGCGACAAATCCCTGGCCCCCGCTGCCGCAGAAGCACCGGCCACCGAACGGCAGCAACGGGTTGCCCGCCTGATGGCCGAACACCTGAAGCTGCCTTCGGTGGGTCTGGACGACGACTTCTTTGCGATGGGCGGCCATTCGCTGCTGGCGGCACAGCTGCTGCTGGCCCTGGGCCGCGAACTCGGCACCCATGTGCCGCTCGCGACGATCTTCGAGGCCCCCACCGCACGCCGGCTGGATGCCTGGCTCGCCGGGCATTCGGCCGAACCGGCCCCCACGGCGGCCGATGCCCTGACACGCCGCGCCGATCGCGACAGCGCGCCACTCTCCGTGATGCAGCAACGGCTGTATTTCCTGGAGATGGTGAACCCGGACACGCCGGTCTACAACACCCCCTCGGCCCACCGCCTGGTCGGCCCGCTGGATGAGGCCGCCTTCGAGCGCGCCTTCAACCAGCTGATCGCCCGACAGCCCGTGCTGCGCACCTGGATCGGCACCGGCCCCCAGGGCATGCCGGTGCAGCGGATCGAGCCTGAACTGTCCGTCTCCCTGTTCCCGGCCATCGACATCAGCCATCTGCCAGGCGACGAACAGGAAGCCGCGCTGAAGGAGATGCTGCACGAGCTGGTGGAAGAGCCGATCGGCACGGGCACCGCCCCCCTCTTCCAGACCCAGATGTTCCGGCTGTCGGCCCACGAGCATGTCTGGTTCTTCATGCCGCACCACATCATCTGGGACGGCTGGTCCTTCGACCTGCTGTATCAGGAGATGTCGGCCCTCTATTCCCGCGAAATCCGTCACCCGGATGCGCCAGCGGCGCTGCCCGAGCTGGCTGTCGACTACGGCGACTTTGCCGTCTGGCACAACCAGCACCTGAAAACCGAGGGCGTTCAGCGACAGATCGATCACTGGCTCTCCCGCATCGACCGCGAGCAGCCCCCGCTCGACCTGCCGGCCGACCGCGACAGGCCCGAACGGATGAGCGGCCGCGGCAGCACCGAATGGCTGCACCTGCCACCTGAGCTGGTGCGCACCGTGCAGGATCAGGCCCGGGCCCACCATTCGACAGCCTTCATGACCCTGCTGGGCGTCTGGGCGCTGCTGCTTCATGGGGTCTCGAAGCAGCCGGCGCTGACCATCGGCACCCCGGTTCGCGGCCGCGAAAGCCCCGAGCTGGAAGCCATCATGGGCTTTTTCGTCAACGCCCTGCCGCTGAACTTCCGGCTGGACGACGGCGCCACCGTCGGCGACTGGATGCAGCAGGTGCGCAGCGTCGTGGTGGATGCCTTTGCCCATACGGACGTGCCGGCCGACCGTCTGCTCCAGGCCCTGGGCACGACCCGGGACGAATCCCGCCCACCGTTGTGGCAGGCCTTCTTCTCGTACCAGGAGGCTTCGGCCCGCCAGCTGAACTGGGGCAGTCTCGAAGACCGTCCCTTCTACCTGTTGCAGCCGGGTACAGCCGAGGATGTAGGCCTGTGGTTCCTGACGGCCGGCGACCGGCTGACCGGTGGTCTTCAGTACAACACCGACATCTTCGATGCCGATCGCATCCGGCGCCTCGGCAAGGCCTATCAGCTGCTGCTGGCACGCTGGGTTGACGCCAGCATCAACACGCCGCTGACCGAGCTGCTGGCGGTGATCCCCGACAGTCTGCTGGCCGCAGGCCCGCAGGATGATCCGGTGTTCGACGCGCTGCCGCTGCCAGGAGAGCAGGCCGCCCCGGCCCCGGATGAAGCTGCGGCCAGCGCGACGGGCCGGCAGGATGAGGACATGGCTTCCCCGGTGGCAAC
This sequence comes from Lautropia sp., assembly GCA_030528325.1. GTDB lineage: Bacteria > Pseudomonadota > Gammaproteobacteria > Burkholderiales > Burkholderiaceae_E > Lautropia. The sequence goes on from JAUMZD010000034.1 coordinate 34,710, forward strand.
GACCTCCGAAGGCTTGCAGGCACACGACGATGCTGCCGAGCTCTCCGCCTCTCCTGTGAAGCAGGCGGTCGAGGCACAGCCTGCCAGCCAGGCAGCCGCCATGACAGCTGCACCCCCCGGGCAGGAGAGCATCCCGGTGGAAGCGCCGTCAGACGCTGCTGCCTCCGGCCCTGTCGCGGCAGACACGATCAGCGGCCAGAGCCTGCCCGCCGCCAGCCCCGAAGCCACTGCCGGGGCGGCCGATGATGCCGGCTTCACCACGATGGAGAAACAGCTGGCCGCCGTCTGGGCCGAGCTGCTGGGCACCGACGACATCCGGGCCGACGACAACTTCTTCGACCTGGGCGGGCACTCGATGCTGGTGATGCAGGCCATCGCGCAGATGGAGGCGCAGACCGGCCGGCGGGTGAATCCACGCCGCTTCATCTTCGAGACACTGGCCCAGGTGGCCCGTGCCTACGAGGAAGCCACGCCCGAGGAAGCCGCCCCGGCCCGGAAGAAATCCGGTGGTCTGATGTCGCGTCTGAAAGGGGCGTTCCACAAACGGAGCTGAGCGGCACCTGCCGGCCAGAAGGCATTAGAGCGTGTCATGCACGCCCAGAGGGGATTTCGCGGGGACGCATAAGTGCATGACACGCTCTAACATCCGGTCAGAGACCTGATCGTTGAAAACGCCCATGCCCGAAGCGCCCATGCCTGCCCCCGTGCCCCGCAGCGTGCCAGTCCCCCTGCGACTGGACTGCCACCGCATCAACCTGGATTCCCCCCTACCCGAGGGCACGCAGGGATGGCTGTCGGGTGATGAACAGGCACGTGCCGAACGTTTCCGCTTCGCGCATCTGCGCCATCGCTATCGGGCCAGCCGCGTGGCGCTGCGTGCCCTGCTGGCCGAACGGCTGGACATCGCCCCCGGGGATGTCCGCTTCATCACCTCCGCCCAGGGCAAGCCCGCCCTGCATCCGGATCATGCCGGCGGCCTGCATTTCAACCTGAGCCACAGCGAAGCCGGTGGCTGGCTCGTCCTCGCCGATCAGCCTGTCGGCATCGATGTGGAAAACATCGACCGGCCCATGCCCGAGCGGGCTGCGCTGCTGCCCCGCATCGCCACCGCGGCCGAGCAGCAGCAGATGCACCGCCTGCCGGATCATTACCAGGGAGCTGCCTTCTTTCTGGCCTGGACACGCAAGGAAGCCTTGCTGAAAGCCTGGGGAGACGGCATCCGGGGATTCGGCTCGTTGAGTCGCCTCGACACCCGGCTGCCCGACCCGATCGAGGCCGAAGCCTTTTTTGACAGCGCCCGTTCCTGCGCAGGCCCGCCAGCCAGCATCGGGATGACCTCCCTGCCCATGGCCACGCTGCCACTGAGGCAGATCCCACACCCCGGACACCGCCCGGATGCCATCGACAACCGGCAACCCCTCTGGCTGCAAAGCTTTGCCTGCGGACATGAAATCATCAGCGTGGCAGCGCCCATGGTGTTCTCTGTCAGCCTTCAGCCCTGTCCGCTGCTGCCGCCCGGCCCGCCCGATCGCGGCCTGCCCGCCTCGCCCGCCGCGTCCAGCCACACGGAGATGCCATGATCCCCCCGTTCCAGCCCGATCCGGAAGACCGCCATCCGTCTTCACGGCCGGCGCAGCAGACCTCGCGGACACGCCGACGCTTCATGCTCGGCATCGCCTCGCTGGCCCCCGGCCTCAGCACGACCACACTGACACACGCCGCTTCCCCGGGCACGGGAGGCACCGCACCCGAAGCCCCCGAACCAGGAGGCCGATGGCCCCTGAAAGCGATCCGGCTGATCGTGCCAACGGCCCCCGGCACCATGGTCGACCGTGTGGCACGAAGTCTGGCCGACCCGCTGGGACGTCTGCTGGGCCAAAGCGTGATCGCCGAGAACCGTCCCGGCAACCATGGCAATCTGGCCGCCACGCTGGTCGGCGAGGCGCCGCCCGATGGCTACACACTGCTGATCGCCACCGAAGCCATGCCCGGCATTCATGTCCCGTTGTATGGCCGAGGCCAGTTCAACCCGGCCCGCAAGCTGAGCGCCGTCAACCAGATTGCCGAAGCCCCGCTGCTGATCCTGGCCAGCCGCCAGAGCCGTTTCCGCTCACTGACGCCCCTGATCCGTCAGGCCCGCCGGGAGCAGCGACTGATCCATTACGGTTGCAATGGCCATGGCAGCGCCAGCCACCTGGCGATGGAATGGCTCCGCCAGCGCAGCGACGCACCACTCGCCTATCAGAACCACCGGGATCTGAAAGCCACGCTGGCCGCGCTGTCAGCTGGCGAGCTGGATCTGATCTGCCTGCCCCCCGACCTGGCGCGCCCGGCCCTGGCCGACCAGCAGCTGCGCGCACTGGCCGTGACCTCGGCAGCGCGTGCGGACTATCTGCCGAAGGTGATGCCCTTGCAGCAGCAGAGCATCGCGCCGAAGGACTACCGTTTCACGGTCTGGGTAGGGCTGATGGCACCGGGCCACACCCCCGCGCCGATCCTTCAGCGCATCGATGAAGCGCTGGCACAGGCCAGCCGCCATCCAGCGGTGACCCAGAGTCTGGAGCGCCTGGGCTATGCGCCCCACCGCCTGGACGCCCCCGAAACCTTCCAGCGTCATTTCCTCGCGGAGCTGGCGCGGAATCAGGGGATCATTGCAGAAGGGGGACTCAGGCGGCGGGGGTGATGCCTGTTCTGGCCAACACGGCCTCAACCGGCTTTCAGCGTCCATTCAAGTTTCTGTGACGATGGCCGATATATTGACGACACGACCCTGAAGGAGCGTCAGCATGATCTTCCCTGCGATCCAGATCCGGCATCCGGCCAGCACGACAGCCGCTGCTTCAGGCATCGATCCCCAAAGGACAACACTGATGCTGGCCGGCAACGCTGACAGGATCAGCACTGCACAGCCGCCTGCACCAGAGACCGCAGGAACCCACGTCAGCTTGTCCCAGGCCGCCCGCGAACGTCTGACCGGTGCAGCAGGAACACCCTCTGCCCAGGAGGGAAACAGCGAAACGGATCTGGCCCATTATGCACGCCTGGGAAGCCGGCCTCCACCGCCCTCCATGACGCATGATCGGGCTTACCAACGCATGCTGGATCGGCTCTACGATGGGAAAGAACCTTCAGGCATCAACACGGACAGCGCTGTCGGATGGGATGATCGTTCACCGCTCGATTTTCTGACGAAAACCGATCGGCTGATGATGGCCGAAATCTATCAGTATGCGGAAGAGGCCCGGATCGATATCCGGCATGTCGACGATCTGGCCCATGCATTGGGTGGCTATCGGCAATCGGATGATGGACGAAGGCAGATCAACTTCAACAGTGGCGGCATGTACGATGCGCAATGGCGCCCGCAAACCGTTGCCTTCACGGCTGCTGAAGCTCAGGTCGTGAACCGGATTCTGGATGGCAAGGCAATCGGCACGACCAGGCTGGATCAAGGTTTCCTCCGTTTCCAGCTCGACCCCGGTTACAGCGCATTGGGGCGTCATGTCGACTTCAGCTTTCTTGAAAAGGTCGTTCAGCGCTTCTCGGCAAGCCCCGCCAGCCCCGAAACCCCAGATCATGCTTTGGCACCCTACCGGGTGAAGGAATGGCATGAAGTTGCAGCCATCCACTCACATGAAGAAGGGCGCCTGCCCATGCCGGAGGAGCCGCACCTCATCCGCATCAAGGATCAGTGGGTGATCACCGAGCGGGGCAAGGCGGCAGGTTATACGATGGACGATATTATGGGCAAAGGTCATCAAGCCCCCCACTCCCGCCACCAGAGAGCGCTCATGGCCATGAAGGAGGGCTTCCCGATCAAGGCACTGGATGAAGCCAGAGCCGAGATGATCGAACAGCTCCTGCAGGCCGGCGCTTCAGAATCAAGGAGCCGGAAACCGCTCTCTGACAAAGGCATCCTGAACCGGCCCGGTTTTTGAGGAAGCTCTGCCTGCCAAAGATTGAAATCGCCTCAAAACCCGGGGCGCTTCACCCTTGATGAGTGCAGCAAACCCTTATTCAACCTGACACTTGGGGGCGCGCTGCTCAATGCTCGTAATAGTTAAAAATAATGAAGTTCTTTCCAGCTGGCCTCCCGAACTTATCCCCTCCTGTAACTTCGTGCCGAATATTGACGCCTGCGCCATTGCCGAATTTATAATTATTGAAATTTGTCACACTCCCTGATGAATTGGGAGAAATGCTGACACAACCTTCTTCTCTAGTTGAATAAGGACGAATATAACAAAGCCGGACTTTTTCTCCAGTATTATTAGGATAGTAAGTCGTTTTCCAGTAGATTGATTTCAAGGTTTTCATTTTCGACAACGTCCCACGAGGAAAGTCCGTTGAAATCAAATAAAACCTGCTTGTGCCAGAACCTTTCCCTGTTCCATCCAAGATAAACACGCTTGTTGGCTTGCCTTCTTTGTAGATACTGACATCTCCCGCCTGAACAGACACGGAAAGCATGGAAAAAATAATCGCTGCCACGTACTTCACGACCTGAAACTCCATATTATTTTTGGATAACCAATTCTTCTTTATCAATCTGGAAAGAAGGTTGTCATGCGGCAACGATGTAGCAGATCTTTCACACGTGGAAACCCGAGATTTAGAATCCTCCTTTCTCTACGATACGGAGGACGCCATCATGACCGGCCACCATCGCCAGCTACCGCGACATGAGGGCGCTGCGGTTCCGGAACTCCATCTGGCGGGGGTGAGGCTGCAACGTGGGCCGACGACGGTGTTCGAGGGGCTGGAGCTGCGGCTGACGGAGCGCCACATCGGCCTGATCGGCCACAACGGGGTGGGCAAGACGAGCCTGCTTCGGCTGCTATGCGGGCTGGAGGTGCCGGATGCCGGACAGGTTCGGCGCAATGGTCAGGACATCCACGGCGAAGCCGACGGGCGCCTTCGCAGTCAGTGGCTCGGGATGATGTTCCAGAATCCGGATGACCAGATCATCTTTCCGATCGTCGAGGAAGAGCTGGCACTGGGTCTTCAACCACAGGGCTACAGGAAGCGCGAGGCGATCGAAGCGGCACGGCACTTTCTGGCAGAACGTGGCCTGGGAGACTGGGCCGGCCGTGCGGTGTCGTCACTGAGTCAGGGGCAGCGGCAGCATGTGTGCTGGCTTGCGATGCTGCTGGCCGGGCCGGCCACACTGTTGCTGGATGAGCCCTATGCCAGTCTGGACATGCCGGGCCAGGCACGACTGTCGGACGAGCTGTGGGCCTCAACGCGGCAGCTGATCGTGTCGACCCACCAGCTTGACCATGTGCGCCACTATCCGCGGGTCATCTGGCTGGATCAGGGACGGATCCGGGCCGACGGGCCGGGCGAAGCGGTGTGCGCAGCCTACGAGGCCGAAGTTCATCGGCTGGTGGCAACCCGCCGGGGGCAACAGGCATCCTGCACCGGGAGCTGAAGACGATGGGCAGTCTCTACAGCGAACACCCGACCTGGCTGCACCGGCTGGGCGCCGGCTTCAAGCTCGGCCTGATGGCGGTGCTGGGCACCCTGCTCTTCTGGCTCGACACGCCGCTGGCGATGGGAGTGGCAGGCCTCGGCTCTCTGGTGCTGTGGATCAGTCTGGGCAAGGCCACGAAACCGGCCCACCGGCTGATGGTGTCGGTGCTGATCGCAGCCTCGCTGGTGGCGGCCTTCCATCTGTGGATGGGGCGGCCCGAACTCGCCTTCACCAGCACGGTGCGCCTGGCCTGTGCGAGCTGCCTGGGCATGGCCCTGACGGTGACGACGCGCCCGGCAGCGCTGATCACCGTGCTGGAAAAGCTGCTGGGGCCGTTGCGCCTCGTGGGCGTGGAACCGTCCCGAGTGTCCTTGCAGCTGGCGCTGATGATGCGCTTCACCGAGCACTTCTTCGTGCAGTGGAAGAAGCTCGATGATGCCTACCGGCTGCGCACCGGCAAGGCCGGCGGCCTTCGCCTGATCGCCCCGCTCACCGTGCAGATGCTCCAGACGGCACGACGGGTGGCTGATGCCATTTATGCAAGGCTCGGGGGCTGATGATCCTTTACGGACGGAAACTCACACAGCCGGTCAACGATCCGCACGGCATCTGCCAACCCCCGTCCGCGCCGCTGATCGGGCGTTGATGCCTTTACCATCCGGGCTGTATCCACCGCTTTTCCTGGAGTCATCCCATGAGTTCGACGCTTTCCCGTCAGTCTTCCCACTCACTTGCCCATGTCGCCCTGTTTGCAGCCCTGATGGCGGTGCTCGGGCTGATCCCCAAGATCGACCTGCCCGGTGGCGTGCCGATCACGGCCCAGTCGCTGGGCGTGATGCTGGCCGGTTGCCTGCT
>JAUMZD010000035.1 GCA_030528325.1 Lautropia sp.
GCGCCGTCGGCCGCAAAGATGTGGGTGATGCGGATGTATTCGAGCGGTTTGCCTTCGACGGCGGCTTGCTCGAAGGAGGCGATGTTCAGCTTGGTCAGGCCTTCGAGAGCCACTTTGGGGGAATCGGCCGGGCCTTCGGCCTTGGCCGGGCCGGTCGGCCGCATCTGGACGGTGGGTTCCGTGTCGCGGTGGCCAGGATCCTGGATGGCAAGCTGGTTCTGGTCGTTGTTGCCGCCCTGGTTGCCCTGGGGCGGGTTGTTCGTTCCGGCCGGCTGGCTGTTGCTGCCGCCACCCCCGCTGCTGCCGGCAGCGGCAACCAGCGCGACGGTGCCCAGCAGGGCGCCACCGATCATCGCCGGGCTGAAGGCGGCAGCGCTGACTTCCGCAGTCGGAGCACCGGCGGCAGCTGAGGCGTCGCCAGCCTGGGCCGATGCGGCCACGGTGTCGCCATCCAGCTGGCCCAGGCCACTGGCATCGGCCAGCAGCATGCCATCGTGCGCGGTCGGCTCGGCGTGGGCGTGCTGGGCTTCGCTCAGTTCATCCTCACGCAGTTCCCAGGGCTTTTTGAGGTCGTCGAGCCTGGCTTTGGCCCGGTTGGCGACGGGCGGTTTGCTGGCGAGGGATGAACCGGGGGCCGGGGTGCTGAGCTGGCTCACCACAGGCCGGGTGTCGGGTTGACGGGTATCAGGTGTCGATGGTGTCATGGAGCGATGTTCCTCGGTGAAAAAATCATCGACCGTGCCGGAGCCTCCTGGTGGGATGCAGGGCATCGGCCGAGATGAATGGCGCCATTGACAGGCTCATTATGCTGTCTTCCGGAACCCCGGAACCCCGGAGTTGTGCTGTGCACCGACCTGCCTGCGAGCTGTCCGATGTTGAACAAAAACAACAAATGGTCGCCAAGACCATCTTGACGATGAGCCGCACGGGTGTCTTCCGGGAGCTGACGGGTGGTCATCCATGCCGGCCCGGTGCCGGTCGACGCTTTTGGGGGGAATCGTTCGGCAATCGCCAAGCGAAAGTCTCTGATGGACATGCTTCTTGTCGGCTGCTATGCTTTGGCTGATATACATGTATAGCGCTTTGAGGATTCCCCATGTTAGCCATTCGACTGCCTGTGGAAGTGGAGAGCCGTCTGGAGGCTTTGGCCCAAGCCACGGGGCGCACCAAGACCTTCTATGCGAGAGAAGCGATCCTGTCTTATCTGGATGATCTGGAGGATCTGTATCTGGCAGAGCAGCGGGTCATTGCCATGCGTGAGGGCAAGACGAATCCGGTATCGATAGATGATCTGATGAAGCAGCATGGTCTGGACAATCAGCTTTGAGGAACAGGCGGCCAAGGAGCTTTCCAAGCTCGATCCCCAGATAGCACGTCGTATCCTGCTTTTCCTCAGTACGCGTATTGCGCCGCTGGATGATCCTCGTGTTCTCGGAGACCCTCTCAAGGGGTCTGAGTTGGGGGAGTTCTGGCGCTATCGTGTGGGTGACTGGCGTGTGATTGTGCTGATCGAAGACGAAGAGCTACGGGTGCTGGTGGTTCGGCTGGGGCATCGGCGCCACGTTTACGAGCGGCATTGACGCTCCGATGGTTTGGCAGCCTGCCCATCATCGGCGAGATGGCCGAGGTGCTCGCATCGCTGTGACGATCACTCGATGGTGGGGGAGGTAGCTGGTTGTATGAGCAGGATCAGTATCCTGAAGACACCGAAGAACTGCACGACCAGCTCTGAGCGTCCTTGATGAACAGGGATGGAGATGGCTTGCTGCGCAGGAAGCTTTGAGGGCCGGGTTCCCAGTTTACTACCGCGAAAAAACCACGCCTGCGGGTCTGGAAATCAAGGAATATCCTGATGACCGGCCTCCCTCCCGGGAGAGGAAGGCCGGTTTGTCGGGAACCGGAGATCAACCTGTGATGATCTCGTCCGACAGGAGCGACTTCAGGGCGCTAGCCGAGACCGTCGTGGCGGGTGGCATGGTGCCAGTCGCCTCCGGTGCCGCTGCGGTCGTTTCGGTGATGTTGATGGTCTTTTCTTTCGCGCCGTCCTCATCGTTCTGACCATCGCTGTCGATGACTTCGATGAAGCGGATGCTGCCACCGTGGTTGAACAGCGAGTCCCAGGCGATCTTGACGTTGCCAAGGTTGTGCATCTCGAACACCGCACTTTTCTCGCCCACGACCACTGGCGTGCTGGTTCTGGATTCACTGTCGAATCGCACCAGACCCGGCTTCTCTGCGTTGTAGTTTTCAAACTCGACGACGAAGGCGTTCAGTTTGGTGTGGGTGCCCTGATTGGCTTGCAGATCGACGAACTGGAATTCGTTGTTTGCATCACCACCGGCGATGAGGCCCTCCATGTTCTCGCCTTTGGGGTTGAGGGTGTTTTCCGATCCGGTCGGTTTGAACCATGCACCTTTCGTCACATCGCTACCGACAGTATCTTTGCTGAAGTTCAGTTGGCTCAGGATGCCGTCCCCGGATTTCAACCAATCCAGCTCTTCCTGGTTCTTGATATCCAGGATCTTGCCCCCCATGGCCGTGGCTTTTTGCTCCGCCTCTTCCAGCGTGAGCCCTTCGGCGACCTTCACGACCTGGTAGGCGGTTTTGCTGTTGTCATGCTCGCGGACAACCCGGTCTTTCGAGGTCTTCAGTTCATCTTCCTTCGACGTGATCGCCGTGATCTTGATGAAGGCAGGGACAAGGCTGCCGTCAACACTGCCACCGAAGTGGCTGGTGTCGATGGGCGTCACGCTGTTGTTGGCCACGGTCTGGGCGCCATCGGTCGGCTTGTACTCGGCTTCGGCGAAGGTGATGGTTTTTTCGGGTGCATCAGAATATGTAGTGCCCTGATCATCCAGCACCGACACGAACTTGAAACTGCCGCTCACCGCCTTGCTGGCGTCCCAGGTCAGCGTCCTGACCTCATCGGCCGAGAGGATCTGGTTGAGCTTCACACTGGTACTGCCGAGTTTCAGGGCTTCGGGCGTTTCGTCGCCGTTGCCTTGCCCGGTGGAGATTTCGATGATCTTGACATATTTTGCCGGTGTGCCGGTGCCCAGTACCCGGTCGGCCGGGATCTCGACGCGGGTCTGGTTGTAGGTGGCAGGAACGGCGTCATCGTTGTCATAGGTCGGCGGGGCGCTCGGCAGCTCGCTGATCCGCAGGGTCTGATCCTCGGTGCCTTGCACGGCGCGGGTACCGTTCGCATCGGCCATGGCTCGGAACACGATGCTACCGTTCTCGGCCTTGCTGGCGTCCCAGCTCAGTTTGGCAACCTGTTCATCGGTCAGCAGGGCACCTGCCTTCACGCTGCTGCCTTCCAGCATCAGCGGCGTGTCGGCCTGTGCGTCCCCGTTGCCATTGATCGAGATGATCTTCACCCATTTCGAGGGGTTCTGCGTGCCCAGGATGCGTTCGGCCGGAATCTTGAAGTCGGCCTGATCGTGGGTTGGGGTCAGCGTGTCCTGGCGTTCGTAGGTTGGGGCAGCCGGGTGCTCGAAGATGCGAATGACCTGCGATTCTGCCCCCTCGATGGGAGTGCCCTCGAGATCCGCCACGGGTTTGAAGCTGAAACGTCCACCCTGACCCTGGCTGGCATCCCAGGTGATCTTGCCAAAGTAGGCATCCGCCACCTTGTCACCGACGGACAAGGGCGAGCCATCCTTTTTCAGGCTTCCGGGAGGGGCGTTTTTGTCGGGATCGTCTGCTGCGTCGCCTGGAAGCTGGATCGACAGGATTTCGATGAACCTGGCTGGTGCTTTGGGGTTGTCGCCCTTGAAGAGTGCTTCGCCGATGGTGACAGCGGGGGCGTCATGAGGCGCTTCGACAGTGCGCGTGTTCTCGTAGTGTGGCACGTTGTCAGCCGGTGCATCGTCTCCCGACCCGTTGTCGGGGGTGGTGGATGCAGGCAGTTCGGTCACGCTGACCGTCTGCTTGACGGCGTCCGGCAGCGCATTGCCATGTGAATCGGCCGGCATGAACGAGAAGCTGCCGCTGTTTTCGGCGACGGAATCCCAGCTCAGTTTTTCATACAGTGCTCTAAGGAGGTTGTAGCCTTTGGTGTCGTTGGGGATGGCATGTTTTTCCCCGTTGGGATCGACATAGCTCAGCACCGGTTTGGTGGCAGCACCAGAAACCTGGATGTTGCTGATCAGGATCGACTCGGGCGCGTTGGTGGGCGTTTTGCCGTGGAAAATCGACGGATCGATGGCAGCCGTTTCGCTGTCATGGGCCACCTTGGCGACATGCTGGGCGGTGCTGTCATAGCTGGGCAGCGGTGTGGCCGGGTTGTCGTTTGAACCGCCCGGCGGGTTGCTGGTCGGTGGAGTCGTGTCGCCGGCGTTCTGGCCGTTGCCACCGTGAGGATGCCCGCCCTGCGGGTGCTCGGATGGCTTGTGACCATCCTCGGTGGCGGGGACCGGCGTGATACTCGCGTCTTCGCGCAGTTCGATGACTCGGGAAACCGGATGCTCGCCGTCCTTGATGGGTTGGGCCGTGGCCGGATCGGCCGAATCAACGGCTTCGATGACGAGAGTGGCGTGGGTGTTGTTGTCGGCGTTCCAGACCAGCTTGTCCAGATCGGCCCTGGCAATGATGTCGCCTTCGGTGACGGGTACCAGTTTGCCATCTTTCTTCAGCATCAGCGGATGCTGGTAATTGGCGTACTCGATGATGAAGGCCGGCAGTCTGGCGTCCGCTGCGGTCTCGGTCGAGTAGGTGAGCGTCAGCTGCTCGGGTGCAGGGCCGGTACGCTGGGCGACATTGGCCGTTTCAAGGGCGTGGCTTTCGATCCAGGCCTTGTGATCCTGCAGCTGGTGCTTGAAGGCCTGTTGGAGCCAGTCGGCTTCCTTCTGGTCGTCGATGACCAGCAGCTTGCCACCGAGCCGGGTAGCCAGGGCGCGGGCCTCGGCCAGCGTGACGGGGCCGGGGGCGTGCACATAGACTTCATAGCCGGTCTGCGTGGTGTTGACGGCCGCGGCCTCGCCTGGTGCCTTGAGGGTGATCCGGCTGAACAGGCCCTGCGCATCCGAGGGCCTGGCGTCGTCATCGCCATAGCGAACCATCCGGACGCTGTCGGCGAGCGTGCCGTGGCTCGTCCGGATGTTGCTGATGCGGATAAAGTCAGCTGCCGAACCATCAGGCAGCGTCAGTGCGAAGGTTTCGGCTTTCAGTTGGGTGTTGCCGCTTTCGGCGACATTGGGCTTGTCGGCCGGGCCGGTGGCCTGGGCCACGCCGGGGGCCTTGCTGCCCGGGGTGGTGCCGTTGGTGTTGTTGTTCGTGTTGTCGTTCGTGCCGTTGCCGGGTTCGCGTCCGCCGGCCTGGGGTTCATGGTTTTGCGAGGCGGCGTTGTCGCTGGTACCAGGCTTGTCGGTGGCAGGCGGTTTCGTGCTGGCACCGGGCTTGTTCGGGTTGGTCTGTAGCGAATCCTGCCGAGTCGATGGGGCGCTGCCGCCACTGCCGCCACCGCCGCCACCCGAGGCGGCGATCACGGCAGCCACACCGAAGATGCCGGCGCCGATGGCAGCCGGGCTGATGGTGGCGGCACCGGCATCGACGTCGGCAACGGTGGCGGCGTCTGTGGAACTGACCTCGCCCAGAGAGGATGCCTGCCCGGCCGAAGCCAGCATCATCGCGCCGTCGCTGCTGTCTGCGGCGACGGCTGCTTCGTCGAGCGGCAGGTGAGCCTGAAGCGGGGCATCCAGCTCGTCCGGTTGCCAGGCTCCTGCCTGTGCCTTGTTCAAGGCACGGGGCTTGGCGTTGGCGGCGGGCTTCTTGGAGGCGGTCATGTTCGGACGGTTCATGTCGATATCGGTTCCGAGGATCTGGACAGCAATCTGTCGAATCAAAAAGTCGCGTCGAGCCGAAGGCGACAGTCATGGTCTGCCGCGTTCAACAGGACAGTGGAGAGGCTGGGGGCTGCTGTTTGGCCCATCATGGATGCTCGGTAACCGGATCCAGGCGACATGTCGGGCAACCAGTGGCAACCCAGCGTGATCATCTTGCCGTGTGAAATGGTTTTTCTGGACGGCAAGGGAATGGACGGCGGCTGCCGGTTGCCGGGCGTCGCTCAGGTGTTGGGGATCGTGCGCCGCAGTATCGGTGATCCCGGGCGGGCACGATGGGCTTCTGCCCTGTCATGGGCGCCCAGACACGGGCGTGGTGGACGAGCAGCCTGAACGGTGCTGGATCGCGTGTAAATGGGTGTGCCCGCCCGGCGGCCTGTGCAGCGGTGATGGGCGGTGCTTGCTGTCTGCTGATGCCCGTTTTCTGGGGTTGTCTGGTTTTTTTTAGAGCGTGTTATGCACTTATTTGCCCCCGCGCTGGCCCCAAAACCGCATGCTGACAGCGTTGCCACGCTTGCAAAGGCATCGAAGCCTTGGTGGCGCGTGGCGCCTTGTCAGCCCGCGGTTTTGGGGCCAGCCCGAAGGGAAAGCCCCTCCGGACGCGCAGCTTCGTGCGCCTTGCATAGCGGCGCACCGTTATCAAGTCCTTGAAGCCTTCTAGGAGCTTGGGCGGTAGGAATCGCGAAGGCGAAAATCGGCCCCGCCGAGCACAGTTTGTGCCCGATTCGCCGCCCCATAGCCGGTGCCATGGAGCAAGAAGCGGGTGCAACATGGGCCGGCGCGGCCGGTTTGCAGCCCGCGACTTTCCTTCCGCTCAGGCCCCTGGAGAGGGATGGGGGCTCAGCGTTTGCCGCCCAGCAGCGAGCTGCCCAGTTTGACCAGGTCGTGCATGTCGAGCTTGCCGTCGCCGTTCTGGTCGAGCAGGTTGCCCAGCAGGTTGCCGCCGGCCTGTGTCTTCAGCTCCTGCTGCTCGTTGGCCAGCGCCTGGTTCAGCGCCTGCTCGCCCTGGGGGCTGGACGAGCCGCTGCCCTGAAGGAAGCGCTGGCCCAGAAAGGAGATCACGATGGGGGCCAGCATCAGCATCAGGTTGTGGGCACCATGGCTGCCCAGACCCGAGGCCTTGCCCAGGCCTTCTTCGGCGCGAGCCTGCTGGCCGCCGAACAGCGAGCCGAGCAGGGCTTCGGCGCCGTTTGCGCCACCCGGCAGGCCGCCGGCGCCAGCCTGGCCAGCACCGGAGGAGGTGCCACCGCCGAGCACATTGCCCAGCATGCCGCCAAGTGCACCGGCCAGGCCCCCGCCTGTTGCCGAGGCGCCACCACCCAGCAGGCTGCCGAGCATGCCGCCCAGCCCGCCGGCGCCCTGGCCACCGCCCAGCGAGCCCAGCAGGTTCTGGATGCCCTGGGGCTGGCTGGCCTGGTTGCCCAGGGCGCCCATCAGCAGCGGCAGTGCCTGGCTGACGGCGGAGCTGGCCTGTTCGGTGTTGGTGCCCAGTTGCTGGGCGATCTGCTGCATGGGCGCACCTTGCAGCTGGGAAAGCAGTTGTTGGGTGAGGGTAGGACTCATGTCGTGGAGGCTCCGTCAGAGATGTGATGCAGAATCTCCACATGATAGACGGGAGCAGCTTCCTGCTTCGGCAGCAACCCCTTGGAGCTTGGGCGGCAGGAAAGTCGCTGCAGCCTCCGCGATTCCCGCCACCCAGTCTCCTTGGCGCTGGAGCCGGTTCATGAACAGGTTGTGAAGGTTTTGCAGGCTGGTTCAGCACCCTGAGGCAGGTATGATGTCGACGATGCAGGCCGCGCCTGCCCATGTTGTACCCGACTCACCTCGCCATGGCCAGGAGCTTGGAATCGGGCACAAATGGTGCTCGGCGGGGCAGACGATTGCTTTCGTGATGCCCGCCGTCCACGCGCCTGGATCCGGTGCGTTGCCGGGCGTGAGGGCTGACCCCTTGTTTTTGAGAGAGATCGATGAAATTCCACGGTGAACAACGTTTGTTCTTTCTGGTGGCGTTGTCGCTGGTGACGGTGGCATTCATCGCCATCCTGTTGCCCTTTTACAGTGCGTTGCTCTGGGCGGTGATTCTGGCCTTGCTGTTCACCCCGCTTCAGCGCCGGCTGGTGTCCTGGCTGAACGGGCGTGAGAACCTGGCTGCGCTGATCACGCTGTGTGTGGTGCTCCTGATCGTGATTCTGCCGGTGGTGGGGATCTCGATGTCACTGGTGGCCGAGGCTACCGACCTCTATGCCCGGGTGCGTTCCGGTCAGCTGGATTTTGGCCGCTATCTGGGGCAGATCATCGATGCGTTGCCGGGATGGGCGCACCGCTTGCTGGATCAGCAGGGGCTGGTCGATGTGCCGTCGATCCAGAAACGGCTGGCCGAGAGTGCGGCTTCCATCGGGCAGATGCTGGCCTCGCAGGCCGTGGGGATCGGCCAGAACACGGTGCATCTGCTGGCCAGCACCGGCATCCTGCTCTATGTGCTGTTCTTCCTGTTGCGCGATGGCCGAAGTCTGGTGCCGATGCTGCGCAAGGGCATTCCGCTGGAGGATGAGCAGACCTTCCATCTGGTGGGCAAGTTTGCTGCGGTCAGCAAGGCCACGGTGAAGGGCAATGTGGCGGTGGCGCTGGCGCAGGGCGCACTGGGAGGCGTGATCCTGTGGTTCCTCGGCATTCAGGGCGCGCTGCTGTGGGGCGTGGTGATGGCCTTCCTGTCGCTCTTGCCGGCGGTGGGGGCCGGGTTGATCTGGGCGCCGATCGCGGCCTATTTCCTGGCGACCGGCGCCATCTGGCAGGGCGTCGTGCTGATCGCCTGGGGGGTCTTCGTGATCGGCCTCGTGGACAATCTGCTGCGACCGATCCTGGTCGGCAAGGACACCAAGTTGCCCGACTATGTGGTGCTGGTGTCGACGGTGGGCGGGATGTCGCTGTTCGGGCTGAACGGTTTCGTGATCGGCCCGATGATCGCGGCCCTGTTCATGGCGGCCTGGGATCTGTACGTGTCACCGGACAAGGTGCGTGAAGAGGTGCGCGAGGAGATCGAGGCAGCGGTCGAGGCCGAGGAGCTGGCGGCGGCGGCCGAGGCGGAAGAGGCGGCACTGGCGGCAGCCGGGGTGGCGGTCGAGGCGGCAGCCAGTGCCGTGTCGGATGCCTCGATGGCGGCCGAGGCGGCCAAAGCTGCCGAGGCCTCGGCTGAGCAGGCCGCGTCGGCCGTGGCACGTGTGTCCGGCATGGATGAAGCGGGGCACCCGCCTGGGGCGAACAGGCGGGCTTGAGCCGACCGGCGTCTTCCGCTGTGCAGATCGTCGATCAGGTGGCGGCCGTTCCGTCGCCCTGATCGGCCTGGTCGGCGCAGTACAGATCGTGCAGCAACTTGATGATCGCCGCTGCCGGCCCGTCGGCCAGGCGGTAGCGTATCGTCTGGGATTCTCGCCGGGTGCAGACGAGATGCTCCTCGCGCAAGACGGCCAGATGCTGCGAGAGGGCAGATTGACTGAGGTCGATCCGCTCGTTGATTTCGCCGACCGAGCACTCGCCCTCGGCCAGCATGCACAGGATCATCAGACGCCGTTCATTGGCCAGACCTTTCAGCAGGCGAGCCGCTTCGCCGGCATGACGGCGCATCTGTTCGGGGTCGATACGGGGCTTGAGGTCGGACATGGGGCTGTGGGGGATATCGCGGCACCGGAATCATCTGACCCCGGCCGCGTGAACGGGCCGGTGTCAGGGATGCACGGGCGGCCGGTAGGGTTCATTCCACCGTGACGGACTTGGCCAGGTTGCGTGGCTTGTCGACATCGGTGCCGCGCGCGAGTGCAGCGTGATAGGACAGCAGCTGCAAGGGCACGACGTGCAGGATCGGCGACAGCGGCCCGGCGTGGTCGACCAGGTTGATGACGTGCAGGAAGTCTTCTTCCTCGATGTGGGTGTCGCGGTCGGCGAAGACGAAGAGCTCGCCGCCCCGGGCACGCACTTCCTGGATGTTGGACTTCAGCTTCTCGATCAGCGCATCCTTCGGGGCCACCACCACCACCGGCATGTTGGCATCGACCAGGGCCAGCGGGCCGTGCTTCAGCTCACCGGCGGCGTAGGCCTCGGCGTGGATGTAGGTGATTTCCTTCAGCTTCAGCGCCCCTTCCATCGCGATCGGGAAGTGCACGTCACGGCCCAGGAACAGCGCATGATCCTTTTCCGCGAAGCGCTTGGCCCATTCCTTGACGGCCGGCTCGATCGACAGGACATGGTTCATCGCGGCCGGCAGGTGACGCATCTGCGTCAGCAGCTCGCGCTCGCGGTTCGGCGACAGTTCGCCGCGCAGCTTGGCCATCACCATCGTCAGCAGGAAGAGGGCTGCCAGCTGCGTCGTGAAGGCCTTGGTCGAGGCCACGCCGATTTCCGGGCCGGCCCGCGTGAGGAAGCGCAGCTTGCTGGCACGGATCAGGGCCGATTCGGGCACGTTGCAGATCGACAGCGTGTCGGTCATGCCCTTGCCCTTGGCATGCTGAAGCGCGGCCAGCGTGTCGGCCGTCTCGCCGGACTGCGAGATCGTGATGACCAGCGTGTTCTCCTGGGGCACCGGATCGCGGTAGCGGTACTCGCTGGCGATCTCGACATCGGTCGGGATGCGGGCGATGGATTCCAGCCAGTACTTGGCGACGAAACCGGCGTGGTAGCTGGTGCCGCAGGCGAGGATCAGGATGCGCTTCGTGCGCTTGAAGATCGTTTCGGCATCGGCGCCGAAGAGGCCCGGTTGCAGCGAGCTGGCGTGCTGGATCATCTCCAGCGTGTTGCCGATGGCGCCGGGCTGCTCGAAGATTTCCTTCTGCATGTAGTGGTCGTAGGTGCCCAGCTCGACGGCATCGGCCGACAGCTGGCTCTCGACCACCGGGCGCTCGACGGGCTGACCCGCTTCGTCGCGGATCTGGTAGCCGTCCGTGGTCATCGTGACCAGATCGCCTTCTTCCAGGTAGACGACGAATTTCGTCACCTGCAGCAGCGCCGAGGTGTCGGAGGCCAGGAAGTTCTCGCCCTTGCCGGTGCCGTCGGCGCCCACGCCCAGCAGCAGAGGCGAGCCGCGACGGGTGCCGACCACGGTACCGGGTTCCCTGCTGCTGATGACGGCCAGCGCATAGGCGCCATGCAGCTGCTTGACGGCAGCTGCCACGGCATCGGTCAAAGGCAGGCCGGCGCCACCGACGACCAGCGAATGCACGAGGTGGGCCACCACTTCGGTGTCGGTCTGCGACTGGAACTCGTAGCCCTTGGCCTTCAGCGCGCTGCGCAGGGCTTCGTGGTTTTCGATGATGCCGTTGTGCACCACCGAGATCTTCACGCCCTGGCCTTCGGAGATGTGCGGGTGGGCATTGCCTTCGTTGACGCCACCGTGGGTGGCCCAGCGGGTGTGGGCGATGCCGGTGGGTGCATCGGCTTTCGATTCCTCGGCCCGAGCTTCCAGTTCGGCCACACGGCCGACGGCACGAACCCGACCCATGTTGCCGTCATCGGCCAGCAGGGCGATGCCGGCCGAGTCATAGCCACGATATTCGAGCTTGCGAAGGCCTTCGATCAGGATGGGGACGACATTGCGTTGAGCGACTGCACCAACGATTCCACACATAGGTTTTTCTCTGCTTCCGGAGGTTGAACCGGTTCATGCCTGAACCGGCCGATGTTGGGGGAGCCGGCCCTGCCTGCGCTCGGGCGTCGGTATGGCCTCAGGCGGTGGGGCGGCGGGACAAGGGGGTCAGGTGGCAGCATCCGTGCGCCAGGAGCCGCCCAGACCGGTCTGAGACGGCAGGGTACCCGGGAACCGACCTGGCCGAAGGGGGCTGCGTCGGCTGGGCGCGGGGCGAGTGGCGGTGGTGGATGCCGGATGTGTCATGCCTTGGGAACCTTCACGGGGCGCTTCCACTCGGGCAGGCTGGTCTGCCGGGCCCGGCTGATGGTCAGCGTATCGGCTGGCGCTTCCTTCGTCAGCGTCGTGCCGGCGCCCAGCGTCGCACCGCGACGCACGGTGACGGGGGCCACCAGCTGCGTGTCGCTGCCGACGAACACATCGTCCTCGATGATGGTCTTGTGCTTGTTGACCCCATCGTAGTTGCAGGTGATGGTACCGGCGCCGACGTTCACCCGGGCGCCGATCTCGGCGTCGCCGATGTAGGACAGGTGATTGACCTTGCTGGCGGTGCCCGTCCGGGCATTCTTGATCTCGACAAAATTGCCGATGTGGTTGTCCTCGCCCAGCACGGTGCCGGGGCGCAGCCGGGCGAAGGGGCCGATGCGGTTGTTGGGGCCGGTTTCGGCGCTGTCGATCACGGACATGGGCAATACATGGGTGCCATCGCCGATCGTGCAGTCCTTCAGCACGCAGTTGGGGCCGATCTTCACGCCCTTGCCGAGCTGAACCGTGCCCTCGAAGACGCAACCGACGTCGATGGACACGTCACGCCCGCAGGTCAGCGTGCCGCGGATGTCGATCCGCTCGGGGTCGGCCAGCATCACGCCGCTGTCGGTGAGCCGGTTGGCCAGGTTGCGCTGGTGGCGGCGTTCGAGGAAGGCGAGCTGGGTCTTGCTGTTGACGCCCAGCGTCTCCCAGCTGGCGGCCGGGTGGGCGGTGGTGACGCCGGTGCCATCGGCGACGGCGGCCGCGATCACGTCCGTCAGGTAATACTCGTTCTGGGCGTTGTCGTTCTTCAGCGCGGCCAGCCAGCGCTTGAGCGGCACGGTCGGGGCGATCAGGATGCCGGTGTTGACCTCGTTGATCTTCAGCGTCTCGGCGTCGGCATCCTTCTGCTCGACGATCTTCTGCACCCTGCCCCCGGCATCGCGGACGATGCGGCCGTAACCGGTGGGGTCATCGGCAAACTCGGTCAGCAGCGCGAGCTGGCCCTGGCTGCCGGCGTCTTTGAGCCGTTGCAGTGTGTCGGTGCTGACCAGTGGCACGTCGCCGTAGAGGATCAGGGTCGGCACACGGTCGTCCAGTTGTGGCACGGCCTGGGCCACTGCGTGACCGGTACCCAGCTGCGGTGACTGTTTCGCCCAGCACAGATCGGCCTGCTCGGCAAAGACCCCCTGAACCTGTTCACCACCATGCCCGAAGACGACGATCAGACGGCTGGGGGACAGGGTTCGGGCGGTATCAATCACATGGCCGAGCAGCGGTTTGCCAGCCAGCGGATGCAGCACTTTCGGCAGGTCGGAATTCATCCGTTTGCCCATGCCGGCAGCCAGGATCACGATGTTCATCTGAAGCTTGGAATGACAGTCAAAAAAGGGAAATCAGTGTTTGTCCGTGCCGGCGCATCCGTGCGGGACGCCCACAGTCGTGGGAAAGACGGTAGCCAGGCTGCTGCACGCGCGGCGCGTAAGGCTTTCGCCGCGGGCGTGCGCTGCCATGGGATTTGTCACCCTGGGCCAGATCCCGGGGGCCGGCGACGGGGGCAAGCCCGCTGGGATGGCTACACGACGGGCAATTGTGACGGAAATGTCGTCTGCGCGTGTCCAAAGACCAAAGCGCGCATCTGCCTTCATCGGATCACGGCGTGCAGCACGGTCTGGATGCGGGCATGGGCAGGTTCGGATGCCGGCAGGCAAACTACATCAGTTTATGCCGAAATGCGGTGGCATGGGGTGAAGTAATGATGCAGTTTGGCCGCTGCCGGCTGGTTTTGTAACCTTTGTCGCAACCTTTGGGGCGGCGCGGGGGCGGCAGCGGCCGGTGAGCGTGAGGCCGCTCGCCCCGTGGCCCGGCGCTTCCGATGGGGATCGCGTCCGGGCTTTTGCAGCAGTCCGTGGTGGATCTGCCGGTGGTGGCAGGGAGTCACCACCGTGTGGGGCTCAGGCCGTGGCCTTGCCGCGAGCCTGATCCACCAGCTCCGGGTTGCCCCGGCCACCGATGACGGTGGGCGCGAGCGAACCGATGATCATGCCGAGGATGGCGAGCATCAGGCCCAGCAGTTGCGGCGGGATCAGGCCTTCAGGCGCCACATACTCGGCCACCTGCCAGCTGATGAGGCCGAAGACCATCGAGACGATGGCGCCCTGCGGGGTGGCACGACGCCAGAACATGCCGAACACCAGCGGGGTGAAGGCGGCCACCAGCGTCACCTTGTAGGCGTTCTGCACCATCTGGTACATGGAGGACTCGCTTTGCAGGGCGAAGAGGGTCACGCCGATGGTGAACAGGATCAGGATCAGGCGCAGCGCGATCAGCATCTGCTTGTCCGTCATCTTGTGACCCCACAGCGGCTGCATGACGTTCTCGGTCAGCACGGCGGTGGGGGCCAGCAGCGTGCCGCTGGTCGTCGACAGGATGGCCGAGAGCAGGGCGCCGAAGAACAGCACCTGGGCGAACAGCGGTGTCTGCTCGAGAATCAGCTTGGGCAGCACCAGCTGGAAGTCGCCGTCTTCGGAAGCGAGCGCGGCCTGGGTCATTTCAGGGGCGATCAGCATGGCCGAGACGGCGATGAACATCGGCACGGTGGCAAAGAGCAGGTAGAAGGAGCCGCCCAGCAGGGTGCCGCGCCGGGCGATCTTCTCGTCCTTGGCCGAGGTGACGCGCTGGAATACGTCCTGCTGGGCCACCGAGCCCAGCGCCATCGTCAGGAAGGCCGCCACGAAGGCGAGCCATTCCCTGGCCGAGGCTTCGGGGAAGAACTTCAGGCGGTCGGCCTCCCGGGCCGTGGCGATGACCTTGTCGAAACCTCCTGCCATGTCGCCCATCAGCCACGCGATGTAGAGCAGGCCGCCCACGATGATGACGGTCTGGAACAGGTCGGTCAGCGCCACCGACCACATGCCGCCGAACAGCGTGTAGATGCCGACGGCACAGGCCCCCATGATGATGCCCTGCTCCAGCGTGATGGCGCCGCCCGAGACGGTGTTGATGACGATGCCGAGCGCGACCAGGTTGGCCGAGCACCAGCCCAGGTACGAGATGGCGATGGCGACGGCGGCAGCCAGCTCGACGGTGCGGTTGTAGCGTTTCTTGTAGAAATCACCGATGGTCAGCAGCTTGAGCCGGTAATAGGGGGCGGCCAGGAAGAGGGCCACGAAGATCAGGCAGAAAGCGGCGCCGAAGGGGTCGCCCACGACGCCGTGCAGCCCTTCCTTCAGGAAGGTGGAGGACACGGCCAGAATCAGTTCGGCCCCAAACCAGGTGGCGAACACCGTGGCGGTGTTCATGTACAACGGCAGACTTCGCCCGGCCACCAGGTAGTCGGTAGAGTTCTTGACGTGTCGGGCGGCATAGAACCCGATGCAGATCGTCAGGGCAAAATAGCACGCTACCAGCGGGACAAGCATGGCTGTGGTCTCCTGAAAGGCGGAGTGGGTGGGGAAATGAGTGGTGAAATTCGATGCGTAAAAAAGGGGTGTAGGCTGCCACCGGGCGTTGTGCGGCGCTACCCGTGAAAACACCTAGAACCGCCTCTGGGTGCGAGGCCCTCCCGGGAAGCCGCACCAGGATCCCGGGCTTTTGCCGGCTGCATCCATCGGGTCGCCATCGTCCGGTGTGTCATGCACATGCCGGCGCGCTTGCGGTGGGCAGTCTGTATCACTTGCGCTAGTTGAGCAGATGCCGCCAGAGTTGCAGGGCGAGAAAGCCCAGCAGCACCAGAATGCCGATCTGGATCCAGCGTTGGGTGCGTCGTTGTTCGGCCACGATCTGTTCCAGCAGACGCTTCTGTTCGGGATCCATCCGCGGGTTGGCCTGCGCCTTCAGCGCATCATGAACCAGCCGGGGCAGTTCGGGTGTCAGCTGGGCCCAGCGGGGGGCTTCCTTGCGGATGTTCTTCTCGAACCCCTGCCAGCCGACCTGCTGCTTGATGAACACTTCGAGAATCGGTTGGGCCGTCACCCACAGATCCAGATCGGGATTCAGCTCGCGCCCCAGTCCCTCGATGTTGAGCAGGGTTTTCTGGAGCAGCACGAGCTGGGGCTGGATTTCCACATTGAAGCGGCGCGAGGCCTGAAAGAGGCGCATCAGCACGAGGCCCAGTGAAATCTCGCGCAGCGGCCGGTCGAACATCGGTTCGCAGCAGGCGCGTATCGCCCCTTCCAGCTCTTCGGCCCGCGTATCGGGCGGTACCCAACCCGATTCGATGTGCAGGTCGGCCACCCGGCGGTAATCGCGCTTGAAGAAGGCGAGGAAATTCTGGGCCAGATAGCGCTTGTCGTGCTCGGACAGCGCTCCGACGATGCCGAAGTCGAGCGCGATGTAGCGGTTGAAGTCGGTCGGGCCGGTGCCCACCAG
Source organism: Lautropia sp. (assembly GCA_030528325.1). Taxonomy (GTDB): domain Bacteria; phylum Pseudomonadota; class Gammaproteobacteria; order Burkholderiales; family Burkholderiaceae_E; genus Lautropia. The sequence continues at coordinate 16,093 of JAUMZD010000035.1, forward strand.
GATGTTGCCCGGGTGCATGTCGGCGTGGAAGAAGCCGTCGCGGAAGACCTGCGTGAAGAAGATCTCGACGCCATCGCGCGAGAGCTTTTCCAGGTCGATGCCGGCGGCACGCATCTCGTCGATGCGGCCGATGGGAATGCCACGAACCCACTCCATCACCAGCACGTTCTTGCGGCAGTAGTCCCAGTACATCTGCGGGATGCGCAGCAGGTTCGAGCCCTCGAAGTTGCGCTTGAGCTGGTTGGCGTTGGCCGCCTCGCGCACCAGATCCAGCTCGTCATGCAGATAGTGGTCGAACTCGTCGACGACCTCCATCGGTCGCAGCCGGCGCGCATCGGTTGACAGGCGCATGGCCAGGGCCGCACCGGTGCGCAGCAGGCTCAGGTCGTTCTCGATGATGCGGCTCATGCCCGGGCGCAGTACCTTGACGGCCACTTCGGTGCCATCGTGCAGGCGGGCCCGATGCACCTGGGCGATCGAGGCTGATGCCACCGGTTCGGCCTCGAACTCGGCAAAGGCGGCCGAGATCGGCATGTCCAGCCCGCGCTCGATCTCGGTGATGGCCTGCGCGGCAGGAAAGGGCGGGACACGATCCTGAAGCCGGGCCAGCTCGTTGGCGATGTCCGGCGGCAACAGATCCCGACGCGTGGACAGCACCTGCCCGAACTTGACGAAGATCGGGCCCAGGCTTTCAAACGCCATTCTCAGACGCACCCCACGGGGCTCCTGGATGGTGCCCACGCGCAACCAGCGGGTCAGCCGCAGCAGCCAGGCCGAGCGGATGCTGCTGGCCGCGCCGCTGACCACCAGCTCGTCCAGACCGAAACGGCGCACCGTCCAGAGGATGCGGATCAGCCGTCGTGCGTTGGAAAACCAGGACGTGGGATTGTTCACCTCAGTCTTCGGCCTCGTCGCCGGTGCGTAGCGTGTTGAAGTCGTAGAGCGAGCGATCCATCAGGTGTGATGGACGCACGCGGCCCAATGCAGAAAATATCGTGTCCAGCCGTCCGGGAAAACGCTTTTCCCACTGACGCATCAGTTCCTTCGTCTCGGCACGCTTCAGGTTGGCCTGACCGCCGCACAGGTTGCACGGAATGATCGGGTACTGCTGTACCTCGGCCCATCGGATCAGATCCTTTTCCTCGACATAGGCCAGTGGCCGGATCACGACGTGACGGCCATCGTCCGAGACCAGTTTGGCCGGCATCGTCTTGAGCTGCCCGCCGTAGAACAGGTTCAGGAAGAAGGTTTCGAGAATGTCGTCGCGGTGATGGCCGAGCGCGATGCGGGTGGCGCCCAGCTCGTCGGCCAGCCGGTACAGGATGCCCCGTCGCAGCCGTGAGCACAGCGAACACTTGGTCTTGCCCTCGGGGATGACCCGCTGCACGGTGCTGTAGGTGTCTTCGGTCTCGATGTGGAACTCGACCCCGAGCCGTTTCAGGTAGTTCGGCAGCACGTCCTTCGGAAAGCCGGGCTGGCCCTGGTCGAGGTTCACGGCCACGATCGAGAAGGGGATCGGGGCGCGTTTCTGCAGTCCGAGCAGCAGGTCGAGCAGGGCAAAACTGTCCTTGCCGCCCGACAGGCAGACCATGATCCGGTCATCCGGCCCGATCATGTCATAGTCGGCGATGGCCTGACCGGCCAGCCGGTACAGCCGCTTGGACAGCTTGTTGTTCTCGTGGTCTTCCTTGCGGGTGTCACGCAGCATGGGCCCTGGCTGGGCGGCGGCACGATGGCCGTCCGCCGCGTGTCCATCCTGACGATCCTGTCGGGTGTCCGGCGTCTGCACGAACGGATGATCCGGTGCCGATGGCGCAACGGCCCGACCGCCCGCCTTCCGTGGGCGACGGATTTCATGAAGGCCAATGGTCTGGACGGCCGGCCGCTCGGTCTCGGGGGCCGAATCAGCGGGCCGGAAGGCGCGAACCTGCATAGGGATCCATCAGGGTGAAAGGGTGTGCACCCGTGGCTGGATGGCCCGGGTGAGCGGCAACGGGGTGCCGGACGTCAGCGGTCGCAGTTTACACGGATGTTCTGTCGCGTGTGATGTGTTTGTGGCCGTGAAAGCCCTTCCGGGATAGGGGTGACGGGGCGTGACGGCAGGGGCCTGGCCGGGCGGCCGTCGCATTCAGGGTTTGTGCGTCGTGATCAGGCTCGCATCGCGGGCGAGGCCCAGCAGGTGCTGCCCACCATCGACCGTCAGGATGCTGCCGGTGATGGAGCGTGTCCTCATGGCAAACACCACACTGGCCGCGATGTCCTCGGCCGTACTGGAGGCGCCCAGTGGCGACAGCGTCCGGTGGGCGTAGTCGAAGGCGGCATCGTCCTGCAGGTAGCTGGGCAGTGTCAGGCCGGGGGCGATGCCCACCACCCGGATGCGGGGTGCGAGAGCCTGGGCCAGCATCGTGGTGCTGGCCGCCAGTGCGGCCTTGCTGAGGGTGTAGGACAGGAAATCCGGGTTCAGGTTGCCGAGTTTCTGGTCGAGCAGGTTGATGATGACCCCGTCGGGTGCGTCCGGGTGGGCGGCCAGCTGGCGGGCCAGGCTCTGCGACAGCAGCAGCGGCGCCATCAGGTTGGGGCGCAGATGCTCCTCCAGACTTCGTGGCGTCAAAGTCTCGATATCGTCGTAGACGAAGCGGGACGCGCTGTTGACCAGCCCGCAGACAGGGCCCAGTGCCGCGTTCAGGCGTGGTATCAGCTGCAGGCACGCGTCGGCATCTTCCAGCGGGGCCTGCAGGGCCACGGCCCGGCGGCCCAGCGCCTGGATGTCGGCCACGGTCTGCCGGGCCTCGATGTCCGACTGGCCGTAGTGGATCCCGATGTCCCAGCCATCGGCCGCCAGCGCCAGCGCCATGGCGCGGCCCAGCCGTTTGGCACCACCGGTGATCAGGGCGACACGAGGCAGCGGATGGGCAGAAGGGGCCGGGGTGGCGTGGGCAGATGAATCCATGGCGCGCAGGAGGCTGGCAGGGGATGATGGATGGCACTGTAGCACGAGGCGGGTGCACGGGAAGGTGTCACGTGGACTTGTTCAGCGTATCCCAAGCTCCACGGGGACATGTGAGGCCTTCATCATGATGACAGTGACAGCTGACTGGTGTTCATGATGGTCGGCGTTCATGATGAAACCGGCTTTCTGAGGGAAGATGCGAGCAGGCGTTTGGGCGGCGGGCGTCGTGAAGGCGACGATCGGCTCTGCCGGGGATGTTTGTGCCCGACCCGCCCGCCAGCGTGGCGCTTCCGTGATTAGACCTGAGAGGATTTGGGCGCTATGCTGTGTCCGTGACCGTCAGGAGGCCAACGATGTGTTGTTTTTCATGCTCGATGGGCGTGTCATGAGCACGACTCGTCTTTCTTCTTCCTTTCCTCAAGGGAATGCGGGTTTGCCTGAACCGGATGCGGCCGCGCTGGCGGTCAGCCGGCAACTGGCCGCCCGTCTGACGGAGGCCATCGGACAGGCAGGCGGCTGGCTGAGTTTCGAGCGCTACATGGAGATGGCGCTGTATGAACCGGGGTTGGGGTATTACAGCAATCCTGGCCGGGTTTTTGGTGCCGGTGGCGATTTCGTGACGGCCCCCGAGCTGACGCCGTTGTTCGGGGCCACACTGGCACGGCAGCTGGCGCGCTGGCTGCCAGCCATGGCAGAAGCGGCACCCGATCAGACGCCCGTCATCCTTGAAGTCGGTGCTGGTAGTGGCGTGCTGGCGGCGCAGGTGCTGAATGCCCTGACGCTGCGCGGCTTTTCTGCGTTGCGCTATCAGATTCTCGAACTCTCGGCAGAACGTCGGCGCCAGCAGCGTCAGACCCTGATCAACCGGGCGCCGGGCCTGCTCGATCGGGTCGAATGGCTGGAGACCCTGCCCGATGCCTTCTGCGGTATCGTCATCGGGAATGAAGTGCTCGACGCGATGCCCGTGCGCGTCTTTGAATGGCGGCAGGAAGCAGACGGAGAGGGTTCGTTGCCTGACCGGTTTACGCAGCCTGCACCAGACTCGCCCGGGCGCGTGTTCGAGATGGGCGTACGGCTGGGCACCGATGGTTTCGAGTGGGCGCCCAGGCCGGCGGATCCTGCGTTCAGCGAGCGGGTTCAGGCCCTGAGGACAGCCGAGCGCCCCTGGCCGTCGGGTTATCGCTCCGAAGTGTGTCCGGCGCAGAGTGCCTGGCTCGCCACGGTGGCCGAGGCGATGACGGTGGGCGTGATCCTGCTGATGGATTATGGATTTCCGTCAGCCGAGTATTACCACCCGCAACGGGATCGCGGCACGCTGATGTGCCATTACCGGCACCGCAGTCATGTCGACCCCTTCCTGTGGCCGGGGCTGTCGGACATCACGGCGCACATCGATTATTCCGCGCTGGCACGTGCGGCCGCGGAAGCGGGACTTCAGGCGCTGGGTTATGTTTCTCAGGCTTCGTTCCTGCTCAATGCCGGTCTGCTCGACGAGTTGTCGGCATTGCCCCGGGAGCCGGAGAATTTCTGGTTTGCCCAGGCTCAGGCCGTCCAGATGCTCCTGTCCGAAGCGGAAATGGGTGAGCTGTTCAAGGTGATCGCCTTTGCGAGGCGGCTCGATGCGGACGCGCTGGACAACACCTGTTTCACGGCGGGCAACCGTCTCGGAGGCCTGATGGATTGATGGCCTGTCTTCGCTTCGGGCATGGCTGGGCTGATGCCAGCCGCTACCTGACAGGAACGGGTGGATGTCGTGAATCGGCCGAGGCGATGGGGCCATGCATGAAAGACCCGGTTTCCGGGATGTGAAGATCCAGGGAACCGGGCCGGGCTACAGCGCTATCGGCGGATAGAGCGACTGGATTATTGCTTCTTCTCGCAAATGGTTTCGACCATGTTGCCGGTGCTGCTGTAGTCACGTGACGGGTAGGTGAAGACCGCGCTACCCTGCTTTTCGTGCCAGGTGACGGCCTTGTCGTCGCTGACATAGTATTCGCCCGAGGCGGCGCGAGCGATATTGGCCGTGACGGCCTGGTTCTTGCCATTGTTGAACATGAGCACGATCTGGTCGGTGCCTTTGTGGACGACGCCGACCTTCAGACGGTTGTCGCACTCGTACTGGACAGCATCGGCCGATTCGACCGATTTCTTGCCCAGACCTGGCAGGCCCATGTCTTTCATGTTGGCGCAGGCGCTCAGGACGACGGCAGCTGCCACGGCCGACAGGATGGTGATGGCACGCATGAAAACTCCTTGGAACTTGTATTCTGAAAAGTCCGATCCTACCTCAATCCCCTGGCAGGCGTATCAATTGACCACAAATGCAACAGGTGAGTCGGTGCCGGGCCGTGTGGCCGGGGATAGGGGCCGGTTTTCGCCTTCATGATGCCGGCCGCCCCAGGCGTCTGACCCGGTGTGCGACAGGCCCCGCCGTTCAGGGCGGGGAAGGATTGCCATCGGGGTGCCTGAACCGGGCGTGAGAGGCATCGGCACAGGCTCAGCGTGGTCCGCAGGTGGTTTCCCACAGCTTCCGGGTCGTGCGGTACTGGCTGTCGGGATAGGTCAGGATGCCGGTGTCGTTCTTGACATGCCAGGTCACGGTTTTTGCTTCGTTTTCGTAATAGGCGCCGGAGGCGGCCGGGGCACGGTTGGCTCGGACGAAGAACGTGTCCTTGCCATTGTTGAAGCTCAGCGTGATCGCGTCGCTGCTCTTGTAATTCACGGCCATCTTGTAGCCATTGTCGCACTGGTAGCGCTTGAAGTTCTTGCTGTCCTCGGGCGAGGATTCCAGCCCGCCGATGGAAACACCATCCAGGCTGAGGCAGGCACTCATCATGGACGCGGCCAGCAAGGGTGTGAGAACGATCGAAAGGCGCATGCGGAAGTATCCTGTTCCTGTGAGGCGGCCCAGGCTCTCAGATGTCTGGTGCCTGGACGGGGCTGATGCCGGACTGCCCATCATACCGGCCCGCACATCGGTTGCGCACGGCTGTGTGCCGGGTGCAACAGGGCGGTGTCAAGAACCCATCATCCTTCGGGCTGACCCCAAAACCGCACGCTGACGGCGTTGCCACGCCTGACAGGGCAAGAAGCCAAGCCTTGACGGCGCGTGGCGCCTTGTCAGCACACGGTTTCGGGGCCAACGTGGGGGCGGACAAGTTCATGACACGCGAGCGGAACCAGACGCCCCTTTGGCGCATCATAGCGGTAATGAACGATACTGTGATCCTGGATGCGTCGGATGGCTTCGTCGATGGCATTCAGCGGAACCAGAAACCACTCTCTGGGGTGAACAGGATGGCCGAACCGGTCCAGAATGCTGATGTCGAGCTGAGCGCTGCCAAAGAATCGGTGCAGCAGGCTTTCGAGCTGGTGGCGATGGACGTTGTGTAGCTGGTAGGTTGTCACGATCTCGACATCCGCCATCAGGTACGTGGGATCATGGGCCGCATTGGCAACACGTTTTTCCACGCAACCGCCCGTCACACCGATCTTGTGGATCAGGTTCCGGTACTGTTCGATATAGGCATTCGTCGAGCGGCTGCGCAGCACATAGATCGTGCCAGTTTCAACCCCCAATGAGGTGTGGGCATGAAGGACAGAGGACTTCGTTTCGACGGAGCCTTGATAGCTGAACTCGGCCAGTCTACCTCGTTCAAGCTGCGAGATGCGCCTGTCACTTTCCTCCAGTTTTTCCACTCGCCGACCATGTCTGTCCTTGCTCAGCGCACGCTTCAATGAACGCATGAGCAAGTCACTTTCGGTGCCGTTATCGTAGATCACCCGAAGTCTTGCATCGGTGTCCTGGTTCGGGGCGACAAAGCTTTCGCCCTTCTCTACGACGAGGAGAAGTTGCCCATTGAGGATGAACAGGTCTCCTGCTTCGACGCTGGCTCCTTTGTCTCCCGCTGCCTTTTGTCCAAATCCGATCGTCTTGCGGGTTCCCTGTCGAAGCTCCTCGGAGATCTGTCTGAAACGGGGCTGAAAGCGTTCAAAGTCCGGGCATACGGTTCTCTGGGCAATGTCCTGGGCAGGGCTCCGCCTGTTTGATGAGAGGCTTCTCACGGCGGAGGGACGTACATGGTTCAGGTTGTTGATGTCCGTGCCGTTTGTGGAGAGTTCATCGGATAGGCCCAGAGCGGCCAGTAATCCTTCGTCATCCATGTTGTCCGGGTCGAGCGTCGTCTTGGCGTGTCTTGCTTCCGTCAATGAAGCGATCCTTGAAGAAATGTTGTCTTCCTGGCCTCTGATGCATTCAGGGGCATTCAGCAAGGCTGTGTCGTGACCCATGTCAGCCAGCAGGGCAAGCATGTCCGCGTCATGCTGAATCGCTCCCCATCGAACAGCCAGCAAACGCTCGAAGATGTCGGCAGATCCGTCTTGGGTCGGGGCACGTCGATGGTTTTCGTGGAAGTCCAGAATCGCTTCAAAGCCCAGACGCAGGCGCTCTACTTGCGGATTGGCAGCACTCTTTGGCAGCGGGGAGGTGTCGATATCCAATTCGGCCAGCATCCGGTCGTCATCATCATGTAGCACGTCGGTCTCAAACATGCTGCGCCTCCTCCGTGGATGCCGCCTCCGGTGCGTTGCTGGTGGGATTCGATCTGGATCTGGCCTTTCGGCGATAGTTGGCCAGAGCCATCATGCCTTGTGCCATCTTCTGCTCCCAGGGATCCGGGGATTGGAGGCTTGGAGCACGTCCCTGCTCCTGCTTGAACCGAAGGGCGCGTTTCGTCAGCTCCCGGGCTTCATCCTCCGAGAGTTGACAGCGTTTGGCGGAGATGGCTGCCTGAATCTGTTTGAGTGTGCTTTCATTCAGCGTTTTGGCCAGCAGCGCATAAGCCGTGCCGAACGGATTCCTGCTGTCGATCAGGTCGATGTCCAGATCCTGTACGTTCAGAAAGCGGCGGCTACCATCGATGAACGCCGTGTTGCCGTGCTGTCTACTTTCTGTTTCGATTTCGGATTCGATGGACAGGGGCGCGTTTGTCTGCGTGAGTACGCCCTGTTGCTGAGCCATGTGTACAGTGGCCAGCAGATGCTGCCGGATGGCTTCGTGATCGGACGCCTCGAGTTGCGGATAACGGTCACGTATGATCTTGCCGATATGCAGCTGGGTGGTTTCTTCGGGTAGGGTGTTTTGCTGGTCGAAGAGGGCTCGGCCCATCAGGTGGGGGTCTTGAAGGACGGCGACGTAGAGGTCGTTCAGATCCTTCCGACAGATCTGTCTTGCCGCCTCGGACATGCTCTGGGTGAGCCCTTTGATCTGGATATGGTAGGTGCCGGTGGTGGCGTTGTAGCCTGTATTGCCGCCGCCTGCCTGATAACCCTGCTCACCGTAATCAAAACCGTCGAGTGGGCCTGAGTCCCTCGGAGTGAAGTTGAAGTTCGGTGCCATGACCTGTTCCATCAGCAGGCTGGCGGAAATGGCCTTGAGTGTGTCATTGACGGCTTCGGTCACGATCCCTTCATCGGCGGTAGGTTCGGCCAGCAGATTGGTGAAGCGTGCCCGTGTTTTGCCTGGCGCATCTCGTGTTGCCCGGCCGATGATCTGTACGACTTCGGTCAGACTGCTCCGGTAGCCGATGGTCAGCGCGTGTTCGCACCAGATCCAGTCAAAGCCCTCTTTGGCCATGCCAAGGGCGATGATGATGTCGACATGATCCCGATCGTTCTTGTGCTCGGGGTCTTTGAGGGCAGCCAGTACCTTGGCCCGTTCGGCGAGGTCGTCGTCGTTGACCAGGTTGGCGATTTTCAGCATGCGTCCATCCTGACGGGATCTGACCTGATGGAAGCCGGTTCTTGCGTCCTGCCCTTCCCATTTGCCGAGGAGGTCGATGATGCGATTCGTCTCGTGTGCCTTGTCGCCAAGACTTTCCCGCGCATTCACATTGGGAATGTGGATGATGGTTTTCAGGCTCGGGTCGAGTACCTTCTCAAGGCTGTCCAGATAGGGGCCGTTGTAGAAGTGATGGCAGATGTCAAGTGACTTGAGATGCTGGTAGGCGGCCAGCTGCTCGTAGTAGCTGTAGGTGACGGTCGTGAAGCGGGCTTCGTCGTCCGGCGATAGAACAGCCTCACCATCTCCCCGGAAGTAAGAGCCGGTCATGGCCATCAGATGGGTTTGGCCACGCTCGATCAGGTTCTTGAGATGGCGGCCCAGCTTGTTGTTGTCGGTGTTGCTGGAGACATGATGAAATTCGTCGATGGCAATCAGGCAGCCATCGAGGGCTTCGATGCCCAACTCATCGACGGCGAAACGGAAGGTGGCATGCGTGCAAACCAGTACTTGATCAGTGCTGCGCAGGAAGCGGGAGACGGCCCTGACCTTGGAGCACTCGGCTCGAGCATCGTCGCCACCGGGCGCATTGCAGAGGTTCCATCGGGGGGCCACGTGCCAGTCGGCGAAGAATCCGCTCTGGCGGAGAGGCTCATTGGCAAAACTGCTGCCGATGGAGCGTTCTGGCACGGCGATGATGACCTGCCGGATGCCTTGATGATGGAGCTTGTCGAGGGCCACATACATCAGCGCTCTGGACTTGCCTGAGGCAGGCGGAGATTTGATCAGCAGGTACTGGGCATGGCGTTGCTGGTAGACGCGGGCCTGCATCACACGCATGCCCTGGGCATGAGGGCCAGTGTTCAGGGTTGGGTGGTTGCCCAAGGCGATGGAGATCGCCGGCATCGGGAAGGACGTTTCGGCTGAATTCATCACGGATTTGCCCCCAGAGACCGACCCAGACCGGTGGACGGCAGGTTGATGTCGGCATGCTTGTCGTAGTGATGCGACGTTGTTAAATGGCAACATCTTGCAAAAGATGGGCCTGGGGCGTCGATGATGAAGTGGATGAATGAGCAGCTGATCCGGATGTCCGGCCGGACAGGGGCCTCTGGAAGCGCTGCTTTCCGACCGCAATCAAAACGCGATCAAAACTTTTGAACCTTGTCCGTTTGAGCTAAGTTGTTGATTTACATGGAGTCGCCATGCCTGGATTGCCTGAAATCCAGGCGATCGGGTGGCAGGAATCAAAAACCCATCAAAACTTTCGTATCAGTCAACGGACGCCCTGGGCAGAAGGCTGTCATCAGGCGCAGGAGGGAAGGCCGAAAGCCCTGTCAGCGGGACATCATGCTGCTTGAATCAAAAACCGATCAAAACTTTTCTACGCCGTCTTTCGGTTATAAGCCATTGATTCGTATAAGATATTTGTTTTTGATTGCCTAAAATTTGTGCAAACGAGTAGCCGGAATCAAAAACCCATCAAAACTTTTCAGGCCCAATAGGGCAGGTAGCCGATTCGAGGGTGCTCCGGGTCTGCTGGCCGTATCAGCTCTTCCTTGAGGGCCTGGCTGATCACGGTGGAGGCCTGGGCGGCATTCCTGGCTTCGATGCCCAGGCGTTCGCGCAAGGAGGCGTTCTTCATCCGTTCACCATTGACATGCATGAACGCAGCATGCTGGTAGCAGGCTCGCACCCGCTCCTGTGGGGTCATGTCGGCAAAGCGTCGGGGTGCGTAAAGCACTACCCGCATGGCGTGCTCTCTCTGCTGGAAGTCTGGTGGTGGTAGCCGGTAGCGTTCCACTTCGTGGATTACCTTGTCGATGCCGGTGCCTTGTTCTTCGCAGTAACTCATGCGCCGCATCAGCGCGGCCAGTGCTTCATTGCGTGACTGAGGTGGGTAATCCAGAAAGCGCTCTGGCTGGATCAATGGGACGCCGGGATTCGTGATCTCCATTCTGTCTCTGAACAGTTCGATCAGTGGGCCTGTTCCGGAAACGCTCATGTCCTGATGAATCAGGGCATTGGCCACCAGCTCACGAATGGCAAGGGATGGGTAGGTCGTTTGTACTTTCCGCAGCGCCTTGCTGATCGTCTCGGGTGCACCGATCAGCGCATGGATGTGATCGATCAGCTCGGGAAAGGCATTGGCATAGCCTTTCTGGCTTTCCAGCCGATGTGTGATCGTGCTAGTGCGGCCAGTGCCGTCATAGGCGACGAAACGGATGGCCTTGCGGGCCACGGGCATGTCAAAGTCCGATAGCTGCCGGGCAAAAAGTATGGCACCCAGATTGGTGATGTTCCAACGCTCACCCACATCGCGGCCGATGATCCTGTCGGCCTGAAGTTTCTCGAAAATGCCGGCCCGATTGTCAGGCAGGCGCTGATCGGTCAGGCTGAAATAGCTTGCATAGTCAAGGCGTGCCAGGACGTCATCGCCGGACACGAACGAGGCTGCGACGCCCGACTCCCAACGGTAGGGCTGAAGCTTGCGCCAGAGCGCCTGAAGCTTTTCGGGGTGATCGGATAACTTGGGGGTTGCGCTGCCCACGCGGATATAGGCCAGCTGGTTGAACTCGACCTGGCTGTGGGTGGCTGCCGGGATTTCCAGCATCACCAGACGGACCCCCCGATAGTCTACCGTTTGGAAGGTACAGTGGATCGCAGGTTGTAGAAACTGCGCCAGCCAAAGTTCAAGCGGCTGGCCTTTATGGCGTTGAGCGGTTGGCTCGAAGTGGGTACCGACTACTGAGCGGTCACCATCTCGAATTCCCCAAAGCAGATAGGCGAATGGTTTGTCTGCCAGGCGTGCCGAATTGGCCAGGGCCGAAATGTACTTGCCGATGGCCTCGGGGTTGCTGTCGTTCTCCTTGAACTCTACCCAGCCAGATTCGGCCGGCTGTTGCAGCAGTTCGTCGATCAGCGTGAGCGTTCGCTGGGCGTCCATGATGATTTGCGTTGACGAGCGACAGGATGTGGCATTGTGGGCATGCCATCAAGATTCGCCGGCACCGTGGACGTGGCTGGCAGCGAAGGTTTGGCCCTATTGCCTCGTCCGGGAGCGGCTTTCTTCATGGTCTGGTCAGTAGCGGCGGCTGTCATACCAACACCGTCATGGGATTCTAGCTGATGACGCTTCCCTGCTCTGGCGCTGCTTGCCCGGGCTTTGGTGGCCTTCTTTGAAGACAGGGACTCGACCTTTTCCGCATACATGGCGAACAGCTTGCTCAAGCGCTCGGCATCCGATGTGAAGCGCTTCCCGCCGTTGTACAGCTTTTCCAGAACCTCATCGTTTCGCTCGTGAGCTTGGCGCAGGTTCGCCGGCATTTTGCCGGGGGCATACAGCTCGGCAATGGTGGCCGGGAAGTGTGCCTCTCGGGCCAGCAGGATCTCTTCGGCGCAGCGGGTTAGCTCTGCCTTGTCCTGATCAGACAGCTCGGGAATCGGGAAGGTGTTCCAGCCCAAGGTGTTGGAGTAGCGGAAATCTGTTTTCATTTTCCCGCAGACCGTGCTGATCCAGAGAAGATGCAGCCTGGATGCAATGAGTGACAGGTTCCAGAGGGGCGCGTCGTGGAGTGCGAAGGCGAGGTTGCTGATGACGGATCCAGCCGGTAAATAGCCGACCGGCAAGAACTCTCTATGTTCTGATGAAACACCGGGAACGATAATTGAATGCCGATTTCCCGTGTTCATCTCGCGCATTTGGTGGGGCCTATTGGCCATGCTGTTTGCACCTTTGTCCGAGCTTTTTTCTCTGGTGATTCGTACTGCGTTGATTCTTTTGTTGATGGAGGGTATCGAACAGGCCTCCGTTAGGTGTCTGTCTTCGATCCATAGACAGAATCTGGGGGTTCCCTTGATGAACTCGGATGATCCGAGAAACTGGCGAACAAAACGTTTTTTCTGTTCAGCGCTGAGATTCAAGCTTTCAAGCTCGTCATGGCTAAGAAGCAGGTTTCCTCCATCAACCGGCTTGTTTCCGAATAGCATTGGGCTTTGACTAAAAAGGGGTCTGGTTGCCTTGGTAATGATGGGAGTTTCCCCTGAAGTCAGGTAGGAACTGATGACATCTGGATTGTCCTCGATGACAGCAACCCCTTGCCCCATCCTGGACTCGGAAAAAAGACGCCTACTGATGAAGGTGTTCGTGCTCAAACCGATGACAACGACGGTTACACCAGCGTTATAGGTAGCGTGATTCGACCATTTGAAGGAGGTGTGGGCAAAGTGGATGTGGTTGCCAGTCTTGAAGATTTCCGGCCACAGCGTGCTGACCTGTTGCCCTTGGCAGATGGAGTTGGTGGTGACGAAGGCGGCAGAGGAGGATTTATCCTGCTTGCAATAGTCGGCAGCCCGCATGAACCAGGCAGCTACATAGTCCAGAGACTTCCAGTTCTTGATCCGTTTATCAAAAACCTTGGCCAAGTCCGCCTTTTGGTCATCACTTTGCCATGTTGATCCGACATAGGGCGGGTTGCCACAGAGGTAGGTTTCCCCGCCGATGTTGTCGGTGTCCAGTCTTGCGCTGCGACGGTTCTGCATTCCTGCTGAGGCCAGCAAGTTGTTTACTGTGTCGTCATTGGTGGGCGGTATCACCTGAAACCAGTCAATATCCAGCGCGTTGCCGCAGACGATGCTGTTCTCCGAGTCAAGCGGCAGAAACTTCCGCTGATCGTGATACTTCCGGTCACACTGGTACTGCGCGATGATCAGCGACAGACGGGCTACTTCAGAGGGAAAGTCGAGAATTTCGATTCCCCGGAAGTTCGACAGGCGGATCTGGGTCGTGTACTGTCCTGCGCCGAGAGCCACGTGAGCCCGGTGCTCGATGTCGCGAATGGCTTTGTAGGCCGCCACCAGAAAGTTGCCAGAGCCGCAGGCAGGATCGAAAACGCGAATCCGTTTGAGGCGATCCAGCAGTTTGTTCAGTTTTGTCCGGTTTGACCCGGCCTCCTTCAGCTGTTGTTGGAGGCTGTCCAGAAAGAGCGGATCCAGTACCTTGTGGATGTTGGGCAGGCTGGTGTAGTGCAGCCCCAGCTTGCTTCGCTCTTCTTCGTCCGCAATGGCCTGGATCATGCTGCCGAAGATGTCGGGGTTGATCTGGTTCCAGGGCAGCTTGCCGATTTCCAGCAGGTAGTTGCGTGCCATCCTCGAGAACCTGGGGATCTCGATCCTCTGTGCAAAAAGGCCGCCGTTGACATAGGGAGGGAGATGCTCGCCGGTTTTGTAACGAAGCTGGCCTTTCTCAAGATCCTTCGTGTTCATGGCAGCGAACAGCGCGTCTATCACCTCATGGGTATTGGCACCATCCCTGTCACTGTGCAGTTCAAGCGTTCGGGTGAACATGCCCTGCTCGGGAAAGATGTCCGTGTCTTCGGCAAACAGACAGAAGATCAGTCGCGCCATGAAGTGGTTCATGGCATGGCGTTTCTCGTTGTTCTCCCAGCCCGGGTTGCGGGCCAGAAGCTCCGTATAAAGTTTGTTGAATCGGATCGTGGCACGGATATCAATGGACTTCACTTCGACTTCGGGATGAATCCGGATGCCAGCCAGGGGGGCAAAGAACAGGAAGTGATCGGATAGCAGCTCGTAGGCACAATCCAGCGACTTTTCGTCTCGCAGGTTTTCCGCTCGAAGCCACTCGCCGTTGGTGGCCAGGATGAACGTGGGCTTGAGTTTGAGCGTGGCTGCACTTTGCCGAAGGCTGTTCAGGGTGTCATCCAGCGACTCCGATTTGCAGGTGGCGAGATGAATCTGTTTGGGGATGAGCACCCCATGGGGCACATCGCTCTTGTTGGCTTTGCTGCCGGGCGCTGACAGTTGCCTGATTTCCGTTTCGGTGCGACCATAGGCGGCCAGAAATTGAGCCGCAAACTGGTGTTCATCAAAGTGCTTGCTCAACTTGGCCACTGCGTCTTCAATGTCGGTCAGCTTCATGTTGGATCGCCCTGCTGTGCAGAAAGGGGAAAGCGGTGAAGCGATCCTTGCGCCTGTCAACCCCCGTGCGTTGTACACAAGAAACAGGGGACGGCAGTTTCTGGTGGCATGAATCGCGTGCTACGTTCATTTCCACCTGTTTGTCGACAGATTGCGAGGCGGAGCGTTTGAACGGTTAACCCCGGGGCGCTTTCGTGATGGATGTGAAGGGCTTTGGCAACAACAGCACTTGCCCAATCTGTCTTGTTCAGTTAGTGAATGATCCGTTGGACTTTGTCGCGCATCGGATCAACGGTAACGGTGTACTTGATGGGCGGTCTGGCAGGGATGTGGCCGTAGCATTGTCAAGTCCTGCTGGTTGTCGTCAATTCTTGAGTGACAGCATCTCGCCCATGTCACGTCGCTGCTGTTCGTGTCAGTGCTGTTCGTGCAGCAGGATCAAAACCCGATCAAAACTTTCCAGCTGCTTGTCTTTCGCTAAGTTATTGATTTTTATGAGGCAGTCTGATCCGGGGCGCCTGTATTCAAGGCACTGGAGCGGTCTGGATCAAAAACCCATCAAAACTTCTGGCCAGACGCTGGTGAATGGGCGGACGGCTGGCCGGGCGGGGGATGCCTCAGCATCCTCAGTCGCAGCCGGTTGGCGGCGAGATCGTCACTCGGCCTTTGCGCCGTGATGCAGCGAATTGAGCTGATATGGCGGGTGACGCTTGATTGGTCGGTACCGAATCAACCCAGCGCCTGGGTGATTGCGTCGATTCGGGCTGTGTCGATGGCGGCCCGGATGGCCTGGGGATTGGCCGCATGCTGCTTGGCGATCTGGCCGGTGTCGATCTCGCGGGCGGCATGGGCAGCAGCCTCCACGGCGGGGGATACGGCAGCCCTGTCGGCCAGACGCAGGGCCGCTTGCAGCACGGTGTCCAGCCGTTCAGGCCGGCGCCACAGATCATGGCGATTGAAGAGTGCGAGCAGGGCCGTTGCGTCATG
The DNA here is from genome assembly GCA_030528325.1 of Lautropia sp. Lineage (GTDB taxonomy): Bacteria > Pseudomonadota > Gammaproteobacteria > Burkholderiales > Burkholderiaceae_E > Lautropia. Next base: position 31,746 of record JAUMZD010000035.1, read on the forward strand.
CCGATCGAGATCGTCAAGCCATTGCCGCGCTGCCACGGGTGCTCTCGTGCCCCCCAGTTCCGAGGCCAGCCGGCGGGCTGCGTCGATGCAGTCGTTGGCGGCACGAAGTTGGCGGGCCTGTTTCTCGATCCGCTCGGCATGCTGCTTGTTCGGAAGGTCGGTGGAGCCGACATGGTTCAGGTGCGGGCCAGTATCGGGTACGCCGGCATCGACTGCTGCCATCATCACGGCAAAGCGCACCGGTAGCGGGTCATGGGCCGCCGCACTGCGGTCGAGGGCTGCCAGCCATTCGCCCCGTTCGGACACGGCTGGCAAGCCCGGTATCAGGATTGCCAGCGCACCGCTGTCTTCGAGCACCTCGAGCATCCGGGAGGGTCGCTGGTTCATCAGCCCGCGTGAGATTTCCTGCCAGACGCGCTCGGGCACGAGCGCATCGACCTCGCCGGCGGCGCTCATCTCCCGCATCAGGGCTAGCGTTTCGCCGGCCACCCGAAAATCGGGAAAGCGTGCCGCAAAGCGGGCCACACGCAGGATGCGAACCGGGTCTTCCCGAAAGGCGGGGCTTACATGCCGGAAGATTCGGTCACGAAGGTCTTTCAGTCCGTGGAAGGGGTCGATGAGGCCCGGGATGGGGGGTGGCATCTCTGTCGGACGAACCCCGTGCGATTCGGATGCTTCAGTTGGCAGGGCCGCTGCCTGTGACACACGAGAATCTGCCTGACTGGTGGATGCCTGCTCTGGTGTGTGGGGCGAGTGCTGAGCGACTGGTGGCGTGCGGGTTTCATCGCCAGTCGCCGGCACCGCCATCGCATTGATCGTGATGTCCCGGCGCAGCAGATCGTCTTCCAGCGTCACGTCCGGTGCGAAGTGAACGGCAAAGCCCTTGTAGCCGGGGGCGGTCTTTCGTTCGGTGCGCGCCAGTGCATATTCCTCGTGGGTGTCTGGGTGAAGGAACACCGGAAAATCCTTGCCCACCGGTCTGAAGCCGCGTGCGATCATCTGTTCGGGCGTCGCGCCCACCACCACCCAGTCCCGGTCGCCCGAGGGCAGGCCCATCAGTTCATCTCGTACGGAGCCGCCGACGCGGTAGCACTGCAGGTCTTGGGTGATGGTCATGGTGATAGGTGGTTCGGCGCTTTTCCGTCGCTCAGCGTATCAACACGGACTGCGCTGGTGATCCAGGCTTGTGGCCGGGCTTTCGGGTGGGGGATGTGATCGATGAATCAGATGGTATCGCGCCCGGCAGGTGCAGGGGTGGCCTAGGCCAGATGGATGATGGGTGGTACGACCGTGATGCATGACACGGAATCGCTGTTTAGTGATGGCTACAGTGAACGGACTGCTTTCATTGACTTCACCGGAGACCGTCATGAGCATCTCGAAATCCCTCGTGTCCTTTCCGTCCGCATCCCTCTGTGCCGCCGTTGCCCTGGCCTGTTCGCTGACAGCCTGCGGTGGGGGAGGTGGTGGTAACGCCGATGGCAGCCATCAGCCTGATGACGATGACGTCAGTCACGCCGCCGATGCTTCGGTGGGTCAGGCCCGTCAGCCCCATCAGCCATCGGCAGCGCAAGACGGGCGAGCGGATGTTCAGCCGCTGGGGGGCATGCCCAGCGAAGAAGAGCTGGGCGCGTTTGAAGACGCGTTGCTGGGGATTCTCGACAATGCGTTGACCGAGTTTCTGAACGAAAGTGAAGATTATCGTTTCGTGGGGGGACAGGTGATCGATCCGCTCGGGAAAACGCACACGGCCGAGCAGTGGCTTCGGCATGTTCAGCAGAATTGCCCCCGGACCGCCGCCGGTGGGGAGCGAGCGAACTACCAGCCGGTGTCCATGGCTCATATTGGCTGTCTTGCCGGCACCTATATCGGGCAGGATGCGGAAACGGAGCAGGCCTGTCGTGTGACGCTGGCACCGGATGGATCGGTGACGCTTCTACACAATGGCGCCGACCGGCTGTTGATGCGGCTGTCGCCTGACAACGCCCGGTATCTCCATGGCGGCAGCCGGTTCGCCGGCCCGGATGTTCAGGAGATCGTCCTGTCGGGCAAGCTCCGGCAGATCCAACCTGACCGACAGGTCATGGTGGATTTCGGGGTGGTATCCGGTTCAAAGGCAGGCAAAACCTTGCGCATGCTGAACATCGCTCACGATGACAGTGATCTGACGCGGTATCGGCCTGTCGTCGAGGGTGAAAGCAGCCAGTCCGGCTGCATGCTGATGGTTGACATCGGCAAGGCGGCGCGCTGAAGGTCAGCACGCCGCTGACGTGGCCGATGATCACAGGGCCGTCCGGTGACGACCGTGTTCACCGTTTCACCCTGGCCTCACGGAATCGCCGTCCCCGCATCCACCTGCGGCCTGATCTCACTGAGCCAGGTCTTCAGCGACTGGGGCTGACCCGTGAAGAGGCCCGCGTAATCGACCGTGTTCGACAGCACCGATTTGACGTACTGGCGGGTTTCCGAAAACGGGATGATCTCGGTGAAGATGGCGCCTTCGACAGGGCGGGAGAGGCGGGCGCGCCAGGCGTGGGCGCGGCGCGGGCCGGCGTTGTAGCCGGCCGAAGCCAGCACGGGTGAGCCGTCCAGGTTGTCGAGCGCCTGTTTCAGATAGAAGCTGCCGAAGGTCAGGTTGGTTTGCAGATCGTTCAACTGCGAAGGCTGGTAGTCGACCTGGCCCATCTGTTTCGCCACCCATTTGGCCGTGGCCGGCATGATCTGCATCAGTCCCGACGCCCCCACGTGCGAGCGGGCGTTCATGACGAAGCGGGATTCCTGACGGATCAGCCCATAAACCCAGGCGGGGTCGATCTGTTGCTGGTTGGTGATGGGAATCAGCTGTTCGGCAAAGGGGGTGGGAAAGCGCAACTGGTAGTTGGCGGCATCGGTGATGCGCTCGTCCGCGTTGATGGCACGGTCGAGCAGGCCATGACGCGTGGCCCAGACGGCCGCGGCACGCAGGCTGTCGGCCGAACGGCCCCGCATCTGGTAATTCCACTCCCGGTTGCCTTCCATCCGCAGGCCCAGCTGGTAGAAGGCCATGGCCTGCCGGATGCCGAGGTTACGGTCAAGGGCCTTGATGGCGGCTTCGGTCGGGGCCGCGGGGGCGACGGGTAGCCGCCACTGTTCACCCAGCTCTTCGCGGGCCAGCTTGCCGTAGTAGTCGTGGCGGCCGGCCAGCGATTCGAAGGCGCGGTTGGCCTTCGCTTTCCTGTCCTGGGCCAGATGGGCGCGGCCCTGCCAGTAGACCCAGGTAGGTGACTGGCGCATGGTGCTGCCCATGTCCTGCACGATCTGTTCGAGCAGGCGCCAGTCCTGGGCGGCCAGTGCCGCTCGCGCGAGCCAGACACGCGTGTGGTCGCTGACGGCGGCATGTCGGGCCTGTCGGGCCCAGCGGGCTGCCTTGGGGTCGAGGCGCTGGGCGCCCACGGCGGCGATCTGTGACCAGACGAATTCGCGATCGGCCTTCACGAGGCGCTTGCTGCGTTCGAGCTGCGCGGCTGCCTTGGTCGGATCGAGGCGGGCCAGTCGCACGAGCGCGATCTTTTCCTGGAGGGCGGAAACCGGTTTCTTCAGCGCGGCAGCTGGCTTGTTCAGGGCCAGATCGAGCGCCTTGCCGCTGAGGGCCGGGCCGGGCTGAAGATTCACGGCCTGCCGGATGTCGGCCGTGGCATTGATTTCGAGGGCCAGATTGAGGCGTTGCTGCCGCTGCTGGCGGTTCAGCAGCTGGCGATCGGCCAGCGTGTTGAGTAGCTGCGTGCAGGAAGGGTTCAGGCTCTGGGGCTTGAGCACCTGCTGGGTGGCGGTCTTGAGCGCGCTGGCGCCCGGTTTGCGGCCATCGGGCACCTTGGCCAGCGCCGAGAGGGAGGCCAGGCAGTAGGGGGCGCTTTCATCCTGAAGCACCCACTGCGGGAACATGGCATCGATGACGGGCCAGTCCTGCCGGCGGCCGGCTGCCAGCATCCAGTCGCGGCGCAGCAGGTCGGCCGTCAGCGACTTCGGGTAGGTCTTGATGTACTGGTGCGTGTCACGGCTGATCCGCTGATAGTCCCCGTCCTCGAGCCGGGGCGTCTGCAACTGGAGCCGCAGCCGCCAGTAATCGAGGTAGCTGGTCAGCACATGGCCGCGCGGCACCTGCTTCGCCGCTTCATCGAAGGCTGGCAGCCTGCCATCCTGCATGGCCTGGTGGGCGGCCAGAATGGCCAGACCGACCGGGTCCTCGACGGTCGGTGCCATGAAGACGGTGGCCGGGGTCAGCCGGTTCAGGATGTCATGCTCAGCGCTCACGGGCAGACCCATCGTGCGCGACGGCGACAGCGACGCAACCCGCTGGGCCGGATCACGGGCCTGGGTGACGGCCGATATCGAGGCGAGCCCAACGGACAGAAGCAGCGCCGAAGAAAAAACGCCTGACGGGCTGTTCAATTTCATGCGTACAATCTTCATGTGGAAGACCTGTCAAAATCCAGCATAACACGGGCCGAGCTGCGTCAGCAGTTATTGCAACGGCGTGTGTCCATCGATGAACAGCAGCGTGCCCGTTTCGATGCGCTACTGTGCCAGCAATTGCAACGAAGCGATCTGTCGGGAAACGCGGTGAATGTGGCCGTTTATTTCCCGATTCGGGCAGAGCCCGATCTGTCGGCGTGTTTCGCAGGCTGGCGGGCCGAAGGGCGGCGTCTGGCACTGCCGGTGATCGACGAGGCGACGAAATCGCTGCGTTTTCAGGCCTGGGATGAAGACACCGCATTGGTGCCGGGGCCATTCGGAGCGGCCACGCCGCCGCCTGATGCCGAGGTCCTGATCCCCGATCTGATGCTGATTCCCTGCGTGGGTTTCTGGGTGGTCGATGGCAAGCCCTTCCGTCTTGGCTATGGCGGCGGATTTTACGACCGCACGCTGGCGGCGCGGTCGTGCCGAACCATCGGTGTTGCCTACGATCAGGCCGAGACCGGGTCGTTCACGCTCAGCAGCTGGGACGTGCCGCTGGGTGCGGTGGTGACACCGTCACGCTGCATCGTGGCCATGGCCTCGCCCGAATTGAAGCGCTGAACCCAGTCCACCAGTTCATCGGCCGGCAGAGCACGTGCATACAGGAAACCCTGCACGCGGTCACAGCCATAGTCGCGCAACAGATGCACGGCCGCCGGGTCGTCGACGCCTTCGGCCAGGGCCCGCAGGTCGAAGGCATGGGCGAGATCGATCAGCGCCTTCACGATCTGCTGGTCGCCCCGGTCGGTGGCCAGATTCTGGATGAAGACGCGATCGAGCTTCAGCTCGTGCACCGGGAACTGGCGCAGATAGGCAAAGGACGAATACCCGGTGCCGAAATCGTCGATCGACAGCTCGCAGCCGATGTTGCGCAGCGCATGCATGCACTCGATGGTGGCGTGTTCGTTTCGCACGATCGAATCTTCCGTCAGCTCGAACAGCAGCCGATCCGGTGACAGGCTCCAGGTTTCGCAGGCCTGGGCGACCTGGGCGGCAAAACCGGGGTCGTTGGCGGTCTTGGCCGACAGATTGATGCCCACACTGATGTCGATGCCCTGCGCCTGCCAGATCATCTGCTGGCGCAGCACCGTGTTGATGACGAACTGGGTCAGCTGGCCGATCATGCCGCGATCATCGCAGATGGAGGCGATCAGGGCGGGGCTCACCTGAAGCGGATGACTTCTCGGCCAGCGGATCAGTGCTTCGGCAGCGAAGCACTGGTTCGTGGCCAGATCGATCTGTGGCTGGAAATGCACTTCCAGGTCATTGCTGAAGAGGTGGCGCCGCAGGGCGGTTTCGATTTCCGCCATGCGGGCTGCGTTGTCGTCAGCACCGATACGCTGCACGTGCAGCCGTTCCTCGCTTTCATAGGCCAGTTGGCGGCTGTCCCAGGCGCCCTGCAGCAGGCCACCGATGCTTACCGCACGGCTCTGGCTCCAGGCGCCACCGATGACGGGCTGCAGCTGGGCCGTCAGCGTGCCACCGCCATCCAGGTCGATGTGAACCGGCACGTAGAGGGCTTCGCGGAAGGCCGTGGCGATGGTGGTGGCGACGGCTTCGTTGGGCACGTTCGCGATCAGGATCCAGACTTCATCGAAAGCGGCCGTGGCCACGCGGTCTTCGGCGCGCAGGCGCTTGTTGATGCGCTGGATCACTTCGGCCAGCACCAGACTGGCATGCGGGTCGCGGGCCAGTGCCTGCAGGTGATCGGAACGGTTCAGGCCGATGGTCAGCAGCAGCGGGTGGCTGGGGGGCTTGCGGTTGAGCAGTTGCTGGCCATAGGCCAGCAGTTCATTGGGCGTCAGACGCTGGTTAGGCAAGGTTTCCATGCTGTGGCGTGCCCTCGTCGAGGTAGTAGTCCTGCAACCGGAAACCATAGGTGCCGGCTGCAAGGCCGCGTACGATGCGCAGCGGTTTCTGGTTGCGACCGCGGGATTGCTGGGATTCCTGGTACAGGTCGCGCTCTGTCGGCGTTTCCAGCCGGCTCTTGTCGGGGGCCGACAGCACGAGGACCCGAGGCTCCAGACGGCGGATGCGGTTGTGGGCCATGACGACGGCCACTTCCCCCGTGCTCAGTTCGACGAGACTGCCGACCGGGAAGACACCGATGGCCTGGACGAACTGTTCGACGAGCGGTTCGTGAAACGAAGTGCCGCTCCATTCGTAGAGGTTCATCAGCGCGTCCTGAGGCGCCGAAGCATTGGCATAGGGGCGTGTCGTGATCAGCGCGGTGAAGGAGTCGGCAATGGCCGCCATCTTGCCGTAGATGCTGATCTGGTTCCCCTTCAGACGGTTTGGGTAGCCCGAGCCGTCGATGCGTTCGTGGTGCTGGCTGATGCCCTGCAGCACCGGTGCGGGCAGGGCGGGGCCACTGTTCAGGATGTGCAGCGACAGGTTGACGTGTTCCTTGACCAGATTGAATTCGGAGGATGACAGCAGGCCGGGCTTTTCCAGCAGCGCCCTCGGAATCTTGGTCTTGCCCACGTCGGCCAGCATGCCGATCTGCCCGAGATAGCTCAGCTCCTGACGGGGAAAGCCCAGATGCCGGCCGAAGGCCACCAGATACAGCGACACACGGACACCGTGGTGGTAGACCTGAATGTCTTCCTCCCGAAGTCGCGCGATCCACATCATGGCGTCCGGGTTGTCGAGCATGCTGTCGACGATGCTGTCGACGGCGCCCGACACGGCGTCCAGCTCCGGTGTCTTGCCATGACGGATATCGTCGATCAGTGAATCCAGTGCGCTCTCACCACCCTTGAAGGCTTCGCGCGCGCGTGGCAGTTCCTGCTCCATCGGCCACTTGTTTTCGTGGCGTGTGAGCTTGATGCCTGCGTGCCGAAGTTCGGGAATCTGCTTGACCGTGCGCTTGTGGGCCTCGATCTCCCGGTTCTGGGCCAGATGGTCGGTCAGCCAGAACAGCATCCGTTCCAGCATCCCCTGTTCGTTGTCGCCCCGGTTGTTGGCGGTCTGCTTCACCAGCTGCCGGAAACGGTTTCGCGTCTCGCGGGAAACCTTCACGTCCGAGCGGGGCTTGTAGCGCCTGGATGCCCCGGACGGGCTCCCGCTCATGATGATCGTCTGTGGCTCCTCCGACGGTGCGGGAGACTGCCGGGCAGGGGTGCTGCGTCCGCTGCGGGCGAGGCGCTGGGCCGGTGTGAGCGGCTGGGTGGGCGGCGAATCATCCGCGGCCGGGGTGTCGGCGGCACGGATCACGGTATGGTTGACGGTCGGGGCTGCCCTGGCCGATGCCGCCTGGCGTTGCCCGTGGGCGAGCGGGGCACCGGGGCCCGGCGCAGGTGGCGTCTGTTTCAGCTGCTGTTCGAAACTGGCATCGGCCATCCGGATGGCCATGGCCACGCTGGGCGCGGACAGTTCCAGATCGACATAGACATAGCGGCAATAGCGTGCGAGCGTGTCCAGTTCGACCTGATCATCGATCAGGAAGCCTTGCAGGAGAAAGGGCGTGTCGAGCCAGGGGCGATCCAGCTCCACGACGAACATGTTCATCCGCAGATCCTGAACGGCAATCCGATAGCGGCGGTTGGCCGTCATCGAGGGTGTTGCTCGATTTGACTGATCGAGAACGGTGGACAAGTCAGACACTCCAAGGAGGCGACGCGGTCATCGTGGTCGATGGTTTCCGGTGCCGGGCTGCAACAAGGCTTGGTGCCTGCGCCATGCTCTGACGGGCAGAGGCAGGGCGGGCAAATTGATCTTAACCAGCCTCCCGGGGCGGGCCAAGCATGGGGCGGACAGTCGGGGGGCGCCGGCTGGCATGGGCTGACAGGCGGTGCATGGCGCAACGAAAGTGTGCGCGGGACATCAGGGGATATCCGCCCTGGAGCTTGGGCGGTAGGAATCGCGAAGGCGAAAATCGGCCCCGCCGAGCACAGTTTGTGCCCGATTCGCCGCCCCATAGCCGGAGCTATGGGGCAAGAAGCGGGTGCAAAA
>JAUMZD010000036.1 GCA_030528325.1 Lautropia sp.
TCTGCACGCCCAGAGGGGCTTTCGCGGGGACGAATAAGTGCATAACACGCTCTAGAGCGTGCGACGAAGTTTTGCGTTCGGCGGCTGGCGGGGCGCATCGGGCTTCTTCATGTGAATGCCCCCAGGCCGTCGATGCGTGGGAGCCTGACCGGCGGGAGCCGTTGCGGTCTGCCCGAGGCGGGGCTGCGTATCGGGCGGTGAGCAGGGGGCGGGCGGGCATGCCCGGTTCTGCCGTGTCAGGGAGGCATGGGGGCCGGTTTCGCAGCCCGGATTGGCCGCGCTGGGCCGGTTCTGGTACTCTGCCTTTCCTGATTTTTCCTTCTTCTCACAGACTGACCGAATGGCTTCGCAGATCCGGATCATTGGCGGGCAATGGAAACGCAGCGTGCTGCCGGTGCCTGACAGGGATGGACTGCGCCCGACGCCAGACCGGGTACGGGAGACGCTGTTCAACTGGCTGGGCCAGTCTCTCGATGGCTGGCGCTGTCTCGACGTGTTCGCGGGTACGGGTGCGCTGGGGCTGGAAGCGGCTTCCCGCGGGGCGGCCAGCGTGACGCTGCTCGAACGTGATCCCGGTCTGATCCGCCATTTGCAGGACAGCGTGCGTCGCCTGAAGGCAGAGGCGATCGTGAATGTGATCCGTACCGATGCGGCGCGCTGGCTGACACGGACACCGCCGGTGCCCCAGGACCTGATCCTGCTGGATCCGCCTTTCCGGGCGGGCTGGGTCTCACGCATCCTGCCGGCCGTTCTGCCCTGGCGAGCGCCCGACGGGCTGATCTATGTGGAATCCGACGAGCCGTTGTCAGATGCTGATCTGGCGCAGCAAGGCATGGATGGCCTTGGTGTGATTCGTGCAGGAAAGGCCGGTCAGGTTCATTATCATCTGCTCGCGCCACAGGCTTGAGCATGGCGCGGCTCGACCCAGAGGTTATTCGATGACGACAGTGATCTACCCCGGCACCTTCGATCCGATGACGATCGGTCATCAGGACATCGTCCAGCGCATCGCTGGCCGTCACGAATCGGTGGTGGTGGCCGTCTCGAACAGTCGCCGAAGCACGCTGTTCAGCCTGGCCGAGCGCCTTGCGATGGCTGAGGCGCTGCTGGCAGCGCACGGCAACGTGCGGGTGCTGCCCTTTGAAGGGCTGGTGACGGATTTCGCCCGGGAGGTGGGCGCCTCGCTGATCGTGCGGGGTCTGCGCGATGCCAGTGATTTCGACTATGAGCGGCGCATGGCAAGTCTGAACCGGGTTCTCCAGCCGGGCATCGACACCCTGTTCATGATTCCGGATGACCGGCATCAGTCGATTACCGGTACCCTGGTACGCGAGATCGCGCTGATGGGCGGCGACGTCAGCGCCTTCGTGGGGCCGGTCGTGCTGGAGGCCCTGCGCAAGAAACGAGAGGAGCGTGCCTGACATGGCCCTGATCATCACCGACGAGTGCATCAATTGCGATGTCTGCGAGCCAGAGTGCCCGAATGACGCCATTTCGATGGGACCGGAGTATTACGTCATCGACCCCAATCGTTGCACCGAGTGCGTGGGGCACTTCGATGAACCGCAGTGCCAGCAGATCTGCCCGGTGGAGTGCATTCCGGTCGATCTGAGCCTGAACGAAACCCGCGAACAGCTGGAGGCCAAGTACAGGCGCCTTCAGGCGGAAAAGGCTGGCAAAGGCTGAAGAAGGACTTCAGAAAGGCATGGGGTCGATCCGTGCCGCCGTGCGTGGGCGCGCGGTGATCAGGCCCCTCAGACTCCTCAGGCACCGAAGCGCGTGGGCGAATAGGGGGCTGGATTCGTGAGCGGCGTCTCGCCCGTCATCATCTCGGCCAGCAGCCGGCCGCTGACCGCGCCAAGCGTCAGCCCGTGATGGGCGTGACCGAAATTGAACCAGAGCCCCTGATGCCGTGCCGCGGGGCCGATGACCGGGCGCATGTCCGGCATGCAGGGGCGGCGTCCCATCCAGGGCTCCCGTTCCACGGCGGTGCCCAGCGGCCAGAACTGCCGTGCGATGGTTTCGGCATGGCGCAGCTGAAGTGCCTCCGCTGGCGCATCCGGCAGCGTCAGCGAGACGCCGGTGGTCAGTCGCACCCCGTCCTTCATGTCGGAGAGGACGAAGCCGCCCTTCGAGTCACACATCGGAACCCGAGGCACGGGCTGGCCCGGGTGCGGACGGAAATGCAGGTGATAGCCGCGTTTGTGAACCAGCGGCATCCGGTAGCCGAGGGGGCGGTAGACATCGGCCGCATCGGGGCCGAGGGCGATGACGACGTGTGCAGCCGCCATGGTGCCGCTGTCGGTGGCAAGCACCCAGTTCGGGCGATGGGCGCTGTCCTGCCCCGGGGCCGCGCCGGCGGCGGCTCCTTGATACTGCAGACGGCGCGCGTCGGCCCGGCGTAGCTGGCCGCCACGCTCGACGAAGAGCCGGGCGTAGCCTTTCACCAGATCTCCGGGGGAGGAGACGCTCCAGGGATCGAGCCAGTGGATCGCCCCGGCCATCCGGGCCTGCGGCAGAAAGCCGGGTTCACGCGCCTTCAGCGCTTCGGCATCCAGCACGTCCGCACGAAGGCGGTAAGGTTCCAGCAGGGCGCGCGCCTCGGCGGCAGCCAGTGCGAAGGCAGCCGGATCACGATAGATGTCCATCCAGCCGCTTTCCCGGATCAGTGACTGCAGGCCGGCAGCTTTCACCAGGGCATCGTGTTCCGTCAGACAGCGCTCGATCAGCGGCAGCATGTCGGCCGCGGCGCGGGCCAGGTTGGCCGGGCTGGAGTGTCGCCAGTAGCGCCACAGCCAGGGCGTCAGATGCGGCATCGCGCGCCACTGGAAACGGACATCGGGCTGACGGTTGCCGGCATAGCGCATCAGGGTGCGCAGCGAGTAGGGCATGGCATAGGGGATGACGCTGGCCCGTTCGAGCAACCCGGCGTTGCCATAGCTGGTGCCCTGACCCGGCTCCTGCTGATCCACCAGCACGACGCGCTGTCCACGCTGCTGCAGGTGCAGGGCCGTGCAGACGCCGACCACGCCAGCACCCAGCACGAGCGTATCGATAGAGGCAGGAGAATGGACGGCGTGGTTCATGGCGGCAGGCTGTTGGACATGCGATGCCTTCAAATCTATCAGAAATGCAAAACGCGCTCCGATCCGGGAGGGTCGGTGCGCGTCGGGCCACGGGGGGGCCGTGGGGCCGAACCTCGCAGGTGGCAGCGGCACGGTCGCGAGGCCGGCTTGCCCGGGTCAGGGCATCAATCGCCCAAGGCGTTCAGCTCGGCTTTCTGGGCATCGTCCAGCAGCTTCAGCCCCAGCAGGAACGAGGTGTTCGTCCAGCCGAAGCCGCCGGCCGGCACGTATTCGAACAGCGCGCCCACGTTGCCATATTCGGCATCCACCTTGTGCGAGCCACTTTCGACGTTGAACTTCTCGGTGATCATCCCGTTGTAGTCGACGGCGGCGCGCACCAGCATCTTCAGCCAGGCAAAGGCGGCCTGCCGGGCTTCTGCCTCGAAACCGTAACGCTTGAGCCCCTCCCAGACCATGATCTGGTGCGGCGCCCAGCCATAGGGGCCATCCCATTGACGCTCGGGGCCTGCCTGCTGCCTATCGACCGGGCCGGTAGAGGCGATGCCGCCCGCCTTGAGCAGCTGTGGCAGCTGCGATTTCACCAGCCGTTCGGCTTCTTCGGCGGTGCAGCTGCCTGCCCACAGCGGCAGCAGGTTCGTGATCGACACGAAGGGCTGTTGTGCCTTCCGGTTGACGTTGTAGTCGTAGTAGGTACCATCGGCCTCGTGCCACAGATACTGTTTCATCAGTGCCTGACGCCGGGCGGCCTGCTCGCGCCACCAGGCTGCCGTGTACGTGCGGCCGTCCAGCACCACCTCACCGGCGAAATGCTCGTCGATCATCGACGCCATGTCGGTTTCGGCCCGGTACAGGATGCTGTTCAGATCGACGCAGGCCAGATCGGCGCAGCAGTCGTCGAAGCGGGTCGTCGTGTCGAGGCCGCTTTCCCGCATGCTGCGGTCATGCACGAAATAACGGTCCAGATCCGGATCGCTGATCTCCTCGTCGTCATAGCGGCGTTCGAATTCCCGTAGCGGCAGGCCGTGCTTGTCGGCGTATGTCTGCAGGATGAAGTCGAAGTGGCCGGGTTCGGTTTCCTTGGGGCGCCCCTTGCCTTCGCCGAAATAGCGGTTCAGGCCGATGCCCGTCAGGTGGGTGGCCGGGTTCATCCAGACCGTTTCGTACTCCTTCGCGGCAATCGCCAGGTGCTCCTTCAGCCATTCGCCGGAGACCTGATTGCCGTAGGCCTTCATGAAGGCGTGCAGGTATGCGGTGTAGAACGGTGGCTGCGAGCGGGTCAGGTAGTAGCTGCGGTTGGCATTGAGCATCTTGCCGTAGTAGCGGATCTGGTAGGCCATGTTCTCCAGCATGCCGCGCGCCAGCTCGTACTGGTCATGCTCGATCAGCCCCAGGGCGATGAAATAGCTGTCCCAGCCATACATTTCGTTGAAGCGCCCGCCGGGTACCACATAAGGCAGGGGCTGCCGGCTGTCGGCATCGTATTTCAGCGCGAGCAGCCCTGGCTTGTATTCGATCTCCTTCAGGTAGGCCTCCGACAGTACGGCCGGTAGCGGCATCACGACGATGTTGTCGTGAGCGGCCGTGATGCGACGGTAATAGACCAACCCTTCGCTATCGTTTTCCGGCACATACAGGTACTGCTTGTCGCTGCTGCGCTTTTCGTCGGAGAGGGTGTTCAGCAGACCCGCTTCGTCGATGCGACGCGTGAGCGTCTTCCAGTAGTGATGACGCATCAGATGGTCGATGCGTGACAGCGGAGGCAGCTCGATCCGCACGCTGTCGATCTCGCCATCCTCGCTCAGCCAGATTTCCTGCAGCAGGTTCGCCAGGTGATAGGTGCCCTTCACGCTGAGCGTCTCGCCGTTCGTGCCCTGCAGCACGAAATGCTTTGGTCCCTTGTCTTCGACGGTGATGGTCCTGCTGCCGTCGGTGTCCTCCTGCTTCAGCAGGGCTTTCAGGGCTTCCGGTTTATTGATGTGCAGCTTCATGGTCGTTGATGAATGGGGTCGTTGAACACAGGGGCACGATGCATCGTAAGAGGGCCGCCCGATCGGTGTGGTGCATCGGGCTGCGTCCGGTTTTCACCCGTTTCAGCCTTGTGCGAGCTTTTTCAGCAACCGCTGCTGCGCATCATGTTCGGGTGACATCAGCTCGCCGGAGAGGTGGTAGTTGCCTGCCTCATCCATCTTCCAGCTGGCCGTGTCCGGCTGCAGATAATTGAGCAGCCCTTCCTCGATCACGCGCCGTTTCAGACTGTTGTCCTTCAGCGGAAAAGCCACTTCGACCCGGCGGAAGAAATTGCGCTCCATCCAGTCGGCCGAGGCCAGCCAGAGCAGCTCCCTGCCGTCGGCCCAGAAATAATAGATGCGGCTGTGCTCGAGGAATCGCCCCAGCACCGAGGTGACCCGGATGTTCTCGGACAGTCCCGGAATGCCGGGGCGCAGGGCGCAGACGCCGCGCACGATCAGGTCGATCTGCACGCCGGCCGAGCTGGCCTCGTAAAGGGCCTCGATGATCCGCTCTTCGAGCAGGGCGTTCATCTTGGCGATGATGCGGGCCTTCCGGCCGGCGCGCGCGGCCTCGGTTTCGCGCTGGATGGCTTGCAGCAGTGTGCCGTGCAGCCGGAAGGGCGCCTGAAGCAGCGCCTTCAGGCTGCCGGCGGTGCCCAGACCTGTCAGACGCCGGAACACTTCCTGCACGTCACTGCAGATTTCCTCGTCTGCCGTGAACAGGCCGAAATCCTCGTACAGGCGGGCGGTACGGGGGTGGTAGTTGCCGGTGCCGAGGTGGGCGTAGCGTTGCAGGCCGTGATGTTCACGGCGGATCACCAGTGCGAGCTTGGCGTGGGTCTTGTGTCCGACGACGCCATAGACCACGTGCGCACCCACTTCTTCCAGCTTGGCGGCCCAGTTGATGTTGGTTTCCTCGTCGAATCGGGCCATCAGCTCGAGCACGACCGTCACTTCCTTGCCGGCGCGGGCAGCCTCGACGAGAGACTCCATCAGAACCGAATCGGCACCGGTCCGGTAGATGGTCTGCTTGATCGACACGACCTGCGGATCACGGGCAGCACTGCGCAGGAAGTCCATCACCGGGTGGAAGGATTCGTAGGGATGATGCAGCAGCACATCCCCCTGCTTGATGACATCGAACAGGTCTTTCTTCAGCAGTGCCGGGGGCTGGCTGGGGGTGAAGGCAGGGAACTTCAGATCGGGCCGATCCACCAGGTCGATGACTCGGGTATAGCGGCTCAGATCCACCGAGCCGTCGACCAGGTAGCAGTCGTCGTCCTCCAGATCGAATTCCTTGCGCAGCCGCTCGGCCACCGCCGGGTTGATGTCGGCCGACATTTCCAGCCGGACGCCACGTCCCCACGGACGTTGATCCAGCTCGTCGCTCAGCGCGCTGCGCAGGTTCGTCATTTCCTCCTCGTCCACGAACAGGTCGCTGTTGCGGGTGAGACGGAACGAGCACTGGGTCTTGACGGTCAGCCCGGGGAACAGCTTGTCCATGAAGCCCTTGACGAGGGCCGAGAGCAGGACCACCCCGTGCGGCACCTCCGCGATCTCGGGCGGTACGCGCAGGGCGCGGGGCAGCACCCGTGGCGCCTGGACGATCGCCAGGCCGGGCCGACGGCCGAAGGCATCACGGCCATCCAGCTCGACCGCAAAATTGAGGGTCTTGCTGGAGATGCGTGGGAAGGGATGGGCAGGGTCGAGGGCGATGGGCGTCAGCAGCGGCTCGATTTCCTTCAGGAAGACCTCGTGCGCCCATGCGCGCTGTGCCGGTGTCCAGTCGTGTGGGTGCAGGATGCGGACGCCTTCCTCCTGCAGGGCGGGCAGCAGCTCGTTCTTCAGCACCTCATACTGCCGCTGGATCAGTTCCCGTGTCGTGGCGGCCAGGGCGCGGATTTCGTTGCGGGCCGTCACGGCGACAGCGGTGTCGCTGCGCTGCAGCTCCTTCAGTTCGGCCACGCGGATTTCGAACATCTCGTCGATGTTGCTCGCCACGATCGTGATGTAGCGCAGTCTTTCCAGCAGTGGCACGCGCGGGCTTTCGGCCAGGTTCAGTACGCGGCGGTTGAAGGCGAGAATGCCCTGCTCGCGGTTCAGCGGGGGCAGGGAGCTGGCAGCAAGGGGGTGTAGGGTGTCATTCACGGCAGGGACGGTCTGGGAAGAGCCGCCGGGCGGGACAGCGAACCGCGGGCACGGCCGTGTCCGGCGCCAGGCAGGCGAGGCAATGAGGGTACTGCCGGCATCTTCGGCCGGGGGCGGGGGCGCGTCAAGAGGGCGCGGCGCTCATGTTGCGGCAGCCGTCGTCGAGGAGCCCAGGCTCCCGGGAGCCTGGGCGGCCGCCCCGGCATGCTGGGTGCCGATCAGGGAAGGGCCGTTGGGGGAAGGGGAAATACCGCTTTGTTTTCATCTGTTTAGCAGGCGGATGTCGCGTACTGCCGGTGAGTGTCGGGGTGCGGGGCACTGGCAATGGGCTGGCCGGAGCCGGTCTTCTGACCCGTGACCGGGTTTTTTGTTGCAGAATGCGACCCATGCAATCGTTTGACATGCCCGCCTCATGAGCGTTCCCGCCGCACGAAAACCCCTGGCTGCCGTCGACCTTGGGTCCAACAGTTTCAGGCTGTTGATTGCCGAAATCGATCATTCATCAGCGGGCCCGCAGCTGCGGATACTCGACCAGATCAAGGAAACCGTGCGCCTTGGTGCCGGTCTGGATCAGGACGGTGAACTGACGGAAGAAGCCCAGCAGCGAGCCCTGCAGGCTCTCGGCCGTTTTGCCGAAAGGCTTCACGGCCTGAAGCTGGAGTCGTTCCGGGCCGTGGCCACCAATACCTTCCGGGTTGCCCGCAATGTGGGCAGCTTCCTGAAGCAGGCCAGTGCCGTCCTTGGGCACCCGATCGAAGTCGTGGCAGGGCGTGAGGAGGCACGACTGATCTACCTGGGGGCTGCCCACAGCCTGCCGCAGGATCATCTGCCTCGTCTTGTGGTCGATATCGGTGGTGGTTCGACCGAATGCATCATCGGTGTCGACGAGCTGCCCAGACGGCGGGAGTCCCTGCAGATCGGTTCGGTGGCGCTGACCCAGCTTTTCTTCAAAAACGGCAAGCTGACGCGTGGCGCGATGCGGCGTGCGCGCGTGCACTGCGGTGAGCAGCTGGCGGCCCATGCCCGTGGCTTCCAGCGGCTGGGATGGGCGTATGCGGTGGGCACCTCGGGCACGGCCAAGGCCCTGCTACAGATGCTGGAGGCCATCCGTGGCGATACGGCCATCACGCGTGAGGGCTTGAGCCTTCTCGAGGATCTGTGCGTGAAGGCCGGCCATGTGGACGAACTCGATCTGCCCGGCCTCAAACCCGACCGGCGGCCGGTGATCGGCGGCGGTCTCGCGGCCATGCAGGCCGTGTTCGATGAGTTGGGCATCGAATCGATGCGCTACTGCGAAGGGGCGCTGCGGGAGGGAATTCTGTACGATCTGCTGGGCCGGGAGTCTGGCTCGGATCAGCGGGAGATCACCATCAGTCATCTGGTCGAACGTTACCGCATGGATGATGCGCATGGTCGCAAGGTGGCCGAGGTCGCCTGCATGCTGCTCGCCAGCCTGACCGAAGGGCGGGTGGTCTGTGGCCAGTCGCATGAGGCCGACAGCATGGTCTGGGCCGCCCGAATCCGGGAGATAGGCTCCTTCATTGCTCACGACAATGCCCACAAGCACGGCGCCTACATCGTGGCCAACGCGGATCTGCCCGGGTTTTCTGCCATGGAGCAGGAGGAAATGTCACTGCTGGTGCTGGGCCAGACCGGGGGGCTGAAGAAGATCCGCCAGCTGAACCCCACCATCGAGCAGTGGCGGATGCTGCTGTGCCTGCGCATCGCCGTCATCCTGCAGCGTCGCCGCGATGGTCGTGAGACGCCGATCGAGATCTGCCCCCTGCCCGGTGAGGCGGATGCGGGATGGGATCTGTTCCTCCCGGCCGAGTGGGCGCAGCAGCATCCGCTGACCGATGAATCCCTGCGTCGGGAGGTGGAGGAATGGCAGCGTGTCGGCGTCTTCAGGGAGGTTCGCTACCGGTCGATCGGCCTGGAAGAGGAAGCTTGAGCAGGGCTGTCCGGGCTGACCGGGGGGGCAGGAAAGTCGCGGGCTGCAAACCGGCCGCGCCGGCCCATTTTGCACCCGCTTCTTGCCCCATGGCACCGGCTATGGGGCGGCGAATCGGGCACGAACCGTGCTCGGCGGGGCCGGTTTTCGCCTTCGCGATTCCTGCCGCCCAGGCTCCCAGGGCATGTGTCGGCGATATTGCGTGCATGATTATGAATGATGTGTCAGGAGGGCTCTCATGGCCGGCATGGACGAACATTATCTGAAAGAGCTTGAACAGTTCCTCGAGGCGGAAGAGGAGATGGCCCGTCAGGGCGTCGATCTGCTGGCCGATCCTGAATACCGCACGCTGCGCGAGCTGTATATCGACGGGGAGATCGATCAGGCCGAGTTCCTCGGGCGTATCGAGGCGCTGGCTGCATCACGGCCGGATGAGGAGGGGGTGAGCTTTACCGTGCTGGAAGAGGCCGAGGAAGCCCTGCTGTCGGTCGGCGGGGGGTCTCGTGGCGATGATGATGAATTTTTTGTGCTGGATGCCAACGGCGACGAGGTTACGGATGATGACGAGGACGAGGATGACACGCCCTCTGCCGGACGACCGACGACGCACTGAATACCCCGGCGCTTCCGTTCCCGAGCCCCCATGAAAAAACCGGCGTCCTGCAGCAGGCGCCGGTTTTTTCATGGGGGCTCGTCCGGTTGACGGGCTTGCGCCGGTGCCCATCAACAGCATGATGGGCCGGGCCGCAAAAGGCTCGGGCGGGATGTTCCCAACGACGATATCCCGCCCGGGTTTGCTCAGATCAGGAAGAAGTAGGCCCAAAGGGCGACCAGCACGATCGACAGCAGGTTCAGCAGCAGGCCGACCCGCATCATCTCGCGCTGCCGGATCAGGCCGGTGCCGAAGACGATTGCATTCGGCGGCGTGGCCACGGGCAGCATGAAGGCGCAGGAGGCCCCGATGCCGATCACCAGCACCAGCGCTTCCCTGGGCATGTTCATCTGGGTCGCGATGCTGGCAAAGACCGGCACGAGCAGCGCAGCGGAGGCGGTGTTGCTGGTGAATTCGGTCAGCATGATGATGAATGCAGCCACCACCAGGATCACGACGAACGGGTGTGTCTGGATGAACTGGTTGGCCAGTGCGTTACCGAGCGCCAGCGAGGCGCCGGAATCCTTCAGCAGTGTGCTCAGCGCGATCCCGCCGCCGAACAGCAGCAGTACGCCCCAGTCGGTGTTGTCGGCCACGTCCTTCCAGGTCACGAGCCCCAGAGCCACGACGGCCACGGCGGCCGTCAGGGCCACGACGGTATCGGGGTTCGTGATGCCGAAGGTGGCCTTGATCTTGTTGCCCATGATCCAGGCCGTGGCGGTGAGCACGAAGACGAGCAGGGTCAGCAGCCGGGGCGCGTTCCAGCCGATCGTCTCCTGCTTCTGGAAGCTGACACGCTGGCCGAAGTTCGGGCGCAGCATGATGTAGAGCGCCAGCAGCACGAGCGGCATCAGCGCGAGCATCACCGGCAGGCCGAACGACATCCAGCCGGAGAAGTCCAGATCGAGTGCCTTGGCGGCGATGGCATTGGGGGGCGAGCCGACCAGTGTGCCCAGGCCACCGATGCTGGCGCTGTAGGCGATGCCGAGCAGCACGAAGACGAACGTGGACCGGTCCTTCTCACGGTCGAGATGGGACATGATGCCCAGCGCCAGTGGCAGCATCATCGCGGTGGTGGCGGTGTTGCTGATCCACATCGACAGGAAGGCCGTGACGACGAACAGGGCGAGTACGGCGATCAGCAGGTTGCCGCCCGACAGCGAGATCAGCCAGATGGCGATCTTGCGGTCGAGCTTCTGGATGTGCAGCGCCGTGGCGAGCGCAAAACCACCGAAGAAGATGTAGATGATCGGGTCGGCGAAGCCGCTCAGCGCGGTCTTCGTGTTCATGCCGGGAATGCCGCTGATGGCGGCCAGGATCGGCACGATCAGGGCCGTGACCGTGATGTGGAGCGCTTCGGTGAACCACAGGATGGCCACGAACAGCAGGATGGCCAGTCCCTTGCTGGCGTTGGTTTCGTAGGGCAGGATCTGGTACAGCCCCCAGGAGAGGGCTGCTGCGATCACCATCGTGATCAGGCCTTTCCGGGTGCCCTTGGGAAATATCGAGGGAGTCTGGGGGGAGTGGGCTTCCGCTGACATGAGGTCTCCGGGAATGGATCAGGCTGGATCGGTCTGGGCTGTCCGGCTCACGGATCGTGCCGATTGGGCAGCTCTGTCCGGAGCGGACCGCCTTCGGTCACAGTATAGAGAGCTTGATGCCCGGCTGGGTAGCCCTGCTTTCCCCGATGTGGTGCCCACCTGCCACCCTGAACCGGCCCGGGCAGGCGTTTGCCGGCGGGCCCGTCCGTTCCTGCCCCGCACTGGCCTCAGCGATGAGGATCGGTGCCGAGCAGGCAGATGGCGCGAACCACGAAGGTGCTGGGCACTTTCGGGTCGATCGGGATGCGATGGGTGGAGAACTGTGACAGCGAGGTCAGCGGCGTCGGTGCGCGCCTGATGCGATAGCTGCCGTCACGGTTCTCCGAGCCCTCACCGCGTAGCGAGGTGGCAGGGGCGATCGGCGAGCCTTCGCAAAGCACGGCCAGCTCCTGGATGCGCGCACCGCTGCTGGCCGGGCGGACTTCCCGCGTGATGGCCTGGTAATAGGTGAGATTCTCCAGCTTGTGCTCGGTCAGGCTGTTGCGATCCACATAGATGACGGTCTGCTCACCGTAGCGGGTGCCCGGCGGGGTTTCGAACACGGGGGCCCAGTCGGGCTTGCCCGAACGTCGCACGGTTTCGGCCTTGCCACCACCGCTGTCTGCCTGTCCGGCCGTGGCACGGGGTGCGGAGCCTGCTTCTCGCAGTGGCGCGTGGGGGTCGGCGTCATGAACGACGTTGGTGGCGCAACCGGCCAGCAGGCCGAGCATCAGGACAGGGGCAGCAGATACGGTGATACGGCGCATGAGAAAGTCCGGTGTAGGATGGGAAAATGCGTCAAAGACAGGAATCGTAGCGTGCGCATCCGTCTATCAAACGGCAAAGCATGATGAGTTTCTTACAAAATGAGGCTTCTTGTCTTTTTGATTCGATATTTGTAACCGATTGAGGGCAATGGACTGGGCAACTCTGGCGGGGCCGGTCGAATCCGAGCTGCTGATCCGCAAAAGTCGTTTCATCGGGCGGGTCATGCCCGTCAATGGGCGTGCCGAAGCCTATGAGGAGGTGGCACGACTGAAGGCACTGCATCCGGGGGCTGCACATGTCTGCTGGGCCCTGCTGGCCGGCGGGCAGTCGGCGGCTGTCGATGATGGGGAGCCCAGCGGCACGGCTGGCAGGCCGATGCTCGATGTGTTGAGACATCAGCGCCTCGATGGTGTGCTGGCCACGGTGGTCCGTTACTTCGGCGGGGTCAAGCTGGGCGCCGGTGGCCTCGTGCGCGCCTACACCGATGCCGTGGCCACGGCCCTGATCGAGGCAGAGCGTGTGCCGATCGTGCGCCAGACGGCGCTGGCCTTCCGGGTGGGCTATGAGCTGGAAGGCGTGGTGCGCCGCGAATTGCCGGCGCAGGAGGCGCAGCTGCTGTCGGTCGATCATGCCGAACGGGTGCTGATGCAGGTGCAGCTGCCCGAGCCTAACGAGGCAGCACTGCGGCGCTGGCTGGAAAACGTCAGCCATGGTCGCGTGAGCTGGGTGGCGCTCGACGAAGACGGCAGTGAATCCATGCCTGCTGGAGGCTGAGGAGGTTGACGGCGGTCGCCCGGTCGTGCCTGCTGGCGCCCGTGTATCGGATACCGGTGCGTCGTCCTTGTCAGGCGCCGGCTGTCCTCTCCGAGGCATCGGCCATGCGTGCTGATGAAGGCATCCGGATTCCTCAGCAGACACAGAGCCATTTTCTGCCCGGTATTTGACATCAATTTACACTGGGGTGGCTTCTGTCGTTCGTCAAACCACAGCCCTGCGCCTCCAGCGTCGGGCCGCGGACGCCGGCAGTGCGATCTGACGATGTCCCGGGCCGGGATGTCGCACTTCACGAGGAATCCATCATGAAACATCCGCTCATCGCCCTCGGTCTGGGGGCCGCCATGACTGCCACGGCCGCCCAGGCGGTCGATCATGTCCTGCTGGACACGAACCAGCCCATGACCGAGCGGCGCATCAGCAGCACCGACCTGGGCATCAGGACCGACAAGCCCTTCACCATCACGACGCGCCTGTTGCATGGGGGGCGTCAGGAAGGCGTCAGTCTGGTCGAGATCGATACCGGTGCCATGGTGATCACGGTGGTGCCAACCCGCGGGATGAACGTGCTGAAGGCCGTGGCCGGCAATGTGCGTCTTGGCTGGGACTCCCCGGTCAGGGAGGTGGTGAACCCTGCCTTCATCGAACTGAACGGGCGCGATGGCCTGGGCTGGCTGGAAGGCTTCAACGAACTGGTGACCCGCTGCGGTTATGAATGGGTGGGGCACCCGGGCAAGGATACCGATGGCCAGATGCTGACGCTGCACGGGCTGGTCTCGAACATCCCGGCCTCCCGAGTGGTGCTGAGCATCGACGAGAAGCCGCCCTACACCATCCGGCTGAAGGGGCTGGTACGTGAGCAGGCCTTCAAGAAAGTGGATTTCGTGGTCGATACCGAGCTCCGTACCGAGCCGGGGGCCACCACGTTCACGGTGCATGACCGGCTGACGAACCAGGGCGATTACGCCAAGGAGTATCAGGCGCTCTATCACACGAACTTCGGCCCGCCGCTGCTGGAAGAGGGCGCACGTTTTGCCGCCCCGGTGCGGGAGGTTTCGCCGTTCAACGACTATGCCCGTCAGGACCTCGCCACCTGGCAGACCTACCGGGGGCCGACGCGGGATTACGACGAGATGGTCTACAACGTCTTCCCCTATGGCGATGCGTCCGGCAACACGCTGGCCGTGCTGCATGATGCGGCAGGCAACCGGGGCATCAGCATGGCATTCAACGTTCGCCAGCTGCCGGCCTTCTCGTTGTGGAAGAACACGGATACCTCGGGGCAGGGCTATGTGACGGGGCTCGAACCGGGCACCAGCTTCTCCTACAACCGTCGTTACCAGCGTGGTCTGGGCCTCGTGCCCACGATCAACCCGCGTGAGACGAAGGAATTCGTGATCACCTATTCGCTGCTGGGTGACAGGGCCGAGGTGGCTCAGGCCCTGAAGACCATCGAGGGCATCCGGGCCGGGCGCAAGACGACGGTGCGCGAGACCCCGCTGGTGGCCTTGCCGAAATAGAGCGTGTTATGCACTTATTCGTCCCCGCGAAAGCCCCTCCGGGCGTGCATAACACGCTCTAAGGGCATCGCATCCGCGTCGCGCCCGCCCGGCAGCGTGCGCGTCAGGGCCAGGCCCGTCGGATCGGGCAAAACCGTGCCCGGCGGCCGCGTGGACGTGTTCAGGGCATCCCAAGCGCCTGGATGAAACAGTACACACGGTTTCACATTGCAACGGGTTTTAAAATACGGACATCATCCTGTCCGACGGGTGCCGGGCTGCCGGTGCCATCCCTTTATGAGCGCATTGCTGGAAAAAAGCTTTCAACTGAAAGAACACGGAACCACGATCCGTACCGAAATCATCGCAGGTTGCACGACCTTCCTGACGATGGCCTACATCCTGTTCGTGAACCCGATGATTCTCGGGGATGCGGGCATGCCGAGAGAGGCGGTCTTCGTGGCGACCTGCCTGGTGGCCGCGCTGGGTTCGGCCGTCATGGCGCTCTATGCCAACTACCCGATCGCCGTCGCACCCGGCATGGGCCTGAATGCCTACTTTGCCTTCGTGGTCGTCGGTTCGATGGGCTACACCTGGCAGGCGGCGCTGGGTGCCGTGTTCCTGTCGGGTTGCCTGTTCCTGCTGACGACGATGCTGGGGCTGCGCTCGATGATCATCGCCGGCATCCCGCCCACCATCCGGCTGGGCACCACGGCAGGCATCGGCATGTTCCTCGCCATCATCGGCCTGGGCAATGCCGGCATCGTGGTCCATTCCGATGCCACGATGGTGACGCTCGGCGACATGCGCTCGATGCCCGTCATCCTCGCGACGGTGGGCTTTTTCGTGATCGTCGCGCTCGACCGGCTGAAAGTGCCGGGAGCCGTGCTGACCGGCATTCTGCTGGTCACGGTGCTGTCCTTCCTGGTGGGGGGAAATACCTACAAGGGGCTGATGGCCACACCGGGTTCGATCGCGCCCACCTTCCTGCAGCTCGACATCAAGAATGCCTGGGCGGGTGGGCTCCTCAACGTCATCCTCGTCATGTTCCTGATCGAGCTGTTCGACGCCACCGGCACGTTGATGGGCGTGGCCAGGCGGGCCGGTCTCTATCTGGGAGAGGGCAACCCGGCTCAGTCACGCCGTCTGCGCCGTGCGCTGATGGCCGACAGCACCGCGATCATGGCGGGTTCCGTGTTTGGTACCTCGAGTGCCACCGCCTATGTGGAGAGCGCCTCCGGCGTGCAGGCAGGGGGACGTACCGGTCTGGTGTCGCTGACCGTGGCCGTACTGTTCCTGGCGGCTCTCTTCTTCTCGCCGCTGGCCGAGGCCGTGCCCAAATACGCGACGGCGCCAGCCCTGCTGTTCGTGGCCTGCCTGATGCTGCGGGATCTGAGCGAGGTCGACTGGCAGGAAAGTACCGAATCGGTGCCGGCTGTCGTCACGGCACTGGCGATGCCGTTCACCTACTCGATCGCCAATGGTCTGGCGCTGGGCTTCATCACCTATGTGGCTCTGAAGCTGCTGACGGGCAAGGCCCGCGAAGTGCATGGCCTGACCTGGGTGATCGCAGCGCTCTTTCTCGTGCGCTTCATCTGGCTGGAATGACGCCGGCCAGCGATACGGGCCGGTCTGCAGGTCACGATATGCAGATCGCGCATGAGGTAGCGCATCAATCGTGATGAGCCGGCTTGCAGAAGGTCGGTTCTGATGCCAGTATGCCGGTCGATCCGGCCGTCCGTCCGGGGCCACATCGGGCCGTGCAGCTTGCCACCGTTCCGGTGGGTGGACTCCCCGAAGGAGAGTCCCCGACAGCCCGGCCCGTTGGCCCAAGTCTCCGAACAACCCTTTTCAGGATTCAAAACCGACATGATCAAGCAATTTGCCCGCAGCCTGACGGCTGCCGCCGTGTTCTCGCTGGCCGCCTTGGGTGGCGCCCAGGCCCAGGAATCCCTCAGTGTGGCTGCCACCCCCGTGCCGCATGCCGAGCTGCTCGAATTCGTGAAGCCGGCCCTCAAGCGTGAGGGGGTGGATCTGACGGTCCGCGTCTTCAATGATTACGTGCAGCCGATCCAGGCCACGGCCGACAAGCAGCTCGACGCCAATTTCTTCCTGCATCGTCCGTACCTCGATTCCTTCAACAAGGAGCATAAGACCGACATCGTGCCCGTGCCGGATGCCGAGGTCCACGTCGAGCCTTTCGGTCTGTACTCGCGCAAGGTGAAGAGCCTGGACGAGCTCAAGTCGGGCGCGACCGTCGTGATCCCCAATGATCCGTCCAATGCAGGCCGTGCGCTCGTCTTGCTGCAGAAAGCGGGGCTGATCAAGCTGAAGGATCCGTCCAACATTCTCGCCACACCCCGCGACATCACCGATAACCCGAAGAAGCTGAGCTTCCGCGAGATGGATGCAGCCTTCCTGCCGCGTGCGCTGGACGATGCCGATCTGGCCCTGATCAACACCAACTACGCGCTGGCGGCCGGTTTGCAGCCGACGCACGACGCGCTGGTGCTCGAGGGCGCCGATTCGCCCTATGTCAACATCGTGACGGCACGGCCCGACAATGCTGATTCGCCGGCCATCGCCAAGCTGATGAAGGCGCTGCGCTCGCCCGAGGTGAAGCAGTTCATCGAGAAAAAGTACGGCGGCGCGATCGTGCCGGCTTTCTGAGTTTCCCACCACGCTCTAAGGAGCCTGGGCTCTCGCCCTCAGCTCCTTCCTTTGTTCACCCGCCGCGTCGGACCATTTTTCTGATGGCGGCATGACAGGTGTGCGCCTGATGGGCCATCTGCCCGCGCGTTCCATACGGTGCGAGCGTGCAGTCCGTGTCCCTCTGGCCGGCTTTTTCCGCCTTCTGGCCGCGCCGGATGGTAGGGCAGCCGGCCTCATGGGCCGAGGGCCGTTTGCAGGCCGAAGCCCTTCGGTTTGCCGCCTGTCCCCAAAGGTTTCTGATCATGGCACGTTTCTTCTGGATCCTCTGTTACGTCAGCGCCATCCTGCTGGCCAACGTCTTTCTCGACCATTTCATCCCGCTACCCTTTTTCGGGCTGCTCAGCATCGGCACGATCTTCTTCGCTGCCGTCTTCACGCTCCGGGATCACCTGCACCGCTACGGATTACCCACCGTCATGCTGGGGATTGGACTGGCCCTGGTGGTCAATGTGGCTTATGGTGTGTACTTCGGTATCGAACCGCGCTTCCTGCTGGCTTCGTTCCTGTCGATCCTGGTCAGTGAGCTGGCCGATACCGCAGCCTTCCAACGGCTCATGCACTGGCGCTGGCGCCATCGCGTGCTGGCGAGCAATGCCATCAGCGTCCCGTTGGACAGCACCCTGTTCACCCTGTTGGCGTTTGGCGGCTCGATGAGCCTGTTCGACATGGGCCAGATCATCTATGCTGACATCATCAGCAAGTATCTGATCGCTGCCCTGTTGGCCTGGTTGCCCTTTCATACGGCCCGCCTGAACGCTGCTCCCAAAGCGCTCGAACCTGCGGCCTGATCATGACCACGCCACGTACCTCTTCCCGCCGTCCTGCTTCCCCCGCTGCAACCAGCCCTGCTGGCCAGGCATCCACGACAACAACGCCTGCGCCGGCATCGGCCGAATCGCCTGATCAGAAAGCGCTGAAGGCCGCTGCCCCGGTGCCTTCGTCTGCCAAAGACGCCCCTGCCGGGGCTGCCGCGTCCGTGACAGCCCGGGGTTCACAGGGCGAGGCAGGCGCTGGTGCCGACGGGAAGGGCAAGCAGGTCTCGCCATCGGCACAGGCTGCCAGTGGCAGCGCAAACAAATCCGTCGCCAGCGGCGACAAGGCCGCCCCGAAAGCGCCGGCAGCCCGGGAAGGGAAGGAGAAGGGGGCAGCGGATGCCAGAGAGCCAAAGACCACCGCGCCTCATACCGAGGTGCCGAATCAGCCGGGGGATTTCATCTCGCGCTGGAACGGTGCACGGCTGAAATGCATCCGGAACCCGAACCCGTCGCTGGATACGGTGCAAACTCATGTCATGAGTCTGCCCGAATTGTGCCTGGCCAGCCAGAATCCACTGCCGGGCTCGTCGCTGACGATCCGTTACCGTGGCAAGCAGAGCTTCCTGGAAGTGTTTTCCCTGTCGGCCTATGTCCAGGCCTCCATCGGCCATCCGATGGTGCGGGATGTGGAGGCGCTGACGCAGGCCGTGGCCATCGATTGCGCCGAAGCGCTCGGGCAGAAGGTCGAGGTCGATGGCCTGTTCATCCTGCGGGGGCTGGCCCAGACCGTGATGACGGAAGTGGTCGCCAAACCCCGGCGGGACGACCGGGCAGCCAGAATGCACAAGGCCGACAGGCCCGGGAAAGCTCACAAGGCCGACAAAGGCGGCAAGGGTGAGAAATCCGGCCGGATGGACAAGGCACGCAAGGAAGCTGGCAAGGAGAAAGACAAGGATCGGGAGAAGAGCCGTAAAAAGGATCGGCGCTGAGGCCGGCTGACAGGGCGGCAGGGAAAGGTGCAGGTTGGTTGCGCCCCCGCTCGCCGCGACTTGCCCCCGTGCCACTGCCCGGTGGCGCCGCCCAGGCTCCTGGCCGGGCATGACGCGTAACGCCGCTCCCGTTCGATCAGGATGACGGTTGCGCCTTGCCTCGCCAGTAGGCCAGTCCGCTTTCATCCGGATAGGTCGCGCGGTCTTCGATCAGTTCCTGGTCGACGACGACCAGCTCCTGATGGAACTGCCAGTTGGGCGGGATCTGCCAGAGCACGCATTGCTGGCGTTTCAGGACGCGAACGTGCGTCTGCCAGCACAGTCGGGCCTGGTTTTCGGCCGGCCCCGGCAACAGCATCAGTCGCGCAAACTGGGGTTCCTCCCCGGCCACGGCTTTCGTGTCCGTCCACTGCTGCACCACGCCATAGGGCAGATGCCTGTCGAGCATGACCGTCAGATCGCGCCCGGCGCGCAGCGAAGGCGTCTGGTATCGATGCCAGGCTTCGGGGTAAGGCTCTCCCGGCTTGTGAAAGAACATGCCCAGCGTCAGCTCCGACTCCAGGCTCATCGTGACCGATTCTGCCGTCACTTCTGTCGGTATGTTCAGCAGCATGGAGTGAAAGCCGCGTGGCGGGCGGAAAAATTTCAGGAAAACCACGTCCTTCAGCGAGTAGACCAGCTTGCCGGGCTGGACTGGGGAGAAAGCCTTCACGTTGCAGCCCAGCGTGCTGGCCGAATGGAGCGGCTGGCCGGGCGTGCCTGCGGCGGGGTCGGGTTCCTTGTCGAGATAGTTGCTGAGGCTTGCATCGGCGTTCATCATCAGCATTCCTTCGGACCGATAGGAGCCGTCGGGGGCAGGCACCGGCTGAACCCAGTCACTGCCGCAGGGCTTCTGGCCCAGCATCGCCAGGAACACATCGCCGCGGATGCCCTCGGCCGACACGAGCGCGGCCGGGGTGGCTGGGGCGGGGGCGTCGGTGTTACCGGCATTTACCGGCGCACCGATCGGAAACGGCATCCAGTCTGCCAGTGGGGCGGGAGACTTCGGCGTGCTGTCCGCGGGGCTGGGGGTGCTGGTGTCCGCAGGGCCGGGGGGGCTGGTGTCCGTGCCGGACGGGGGGGCAGGGGGCGGCACCTGCTGTGTGCCCGGGGCCGAGGGCGCTCCGGCAGGGGTTCTGGACGAGGCAGGGGGGTGAGATCCGCCGCCGCCGCCGCCACAGGCGGCCAGCAGGATGGCGATCGTGGCGCAGGCCAGGGGAGTGATCACAGGGGGGCGCATGTCGTCTCCGTTCGTCGTTGGGTTTGTTGTTCTCCGGCAACTGATTATTGCCTTGTTGCCGCTGTCCGCACAAGTCAGGGAAAGCGCGCCAGCCCCGTTCATGAGTCGCTCTAAAGCCAGCCCACCCGCCGGAAGCGTCGGTACAGCAAGACGGCCACACCGAGCATCAGCAGGATCGCAACCGGATAACCCCAGCGCCACTGCAGTTCGGGCATGTGTTCGAAGTTCATGCCCCAGATGCCGGCAAAGGTGGTCATCATGGCGAAGATGGCAGCCCATGCGGCCAGTTTCTTGCTCACCTCGCTCTGTTCGAGCGAGATCAGCGACAGGTTGATCTGCGTGGCCATCACGATGTCGTCACGCAACGCATCGAGGGACTGGGTCAATCGGTGCAGGTGGTCGTGAACATCCCGGAAATAGTCCTGCAGCCGGTTGTCCAGCGTGGGCAGGCCCCGGCTACCATAGAGCCGGAACATCGCGTCATCGACCATCGGGGGCAGCGTGTGTCGCAGATCCGTCACATCCTGCTTCAGTGAATGCAGGGTCAGCATCGTCTCACGGCTGGGGGACTCGCGGAAGATCCGTGCTTCCACCTCTTCCACACGGCTCTCAAGCTCATCGACGATCGGAAAGTAGCGGTCCACGACAGCATCGGTCAGTGCATACAGCACGAAAGTCGGCCCCAGCTTCATCAGCGCCTGTTCACGCTCGGCACGGGCACGGACATCGACGAAGCCCTTCCATACATTGTTGCGAATGGACAGCACAAAACGCTCGTGCGTGAAGACGAACAGGTCGCCGTACCGGATGCTGTCACCCTGTCTTTCGGCCACCTTCAGCGAAGAGAACAGCAATCGGCCATACTCTTCCATCTTGGGGCGCTGACCGCCGTGCAGCGTGTCCTCCACGGCCAGCTCGGGCAGCGAGAGCATCCGCTGCATCGTCAGCACCTCGTCCGGCGAAGGATCCTTCAGGGCAACCCACAGAAACGTGCCCGTATCGGCCAGCGCGGCGGGGATCTGTTCCACGCTGATGTCGGCAATCCGCTGTCCGTCTCGATAAACTGCGCAGTTGATCAGCATGGCATGCCGGTGCTTCCCACAGGGTTTCCGCCAATGTGGCTGCTGTAATCGGAATTATTCATATTAGAATGCCTTATCATTTCCCAATGGTTTCCGGGACAAGCCGGAGTATAGGAGCTAGGAGCAAGGTTTCCTGCATGAATTCTGCCACCCGATCCCGTTTGCTGCCCTTGCTGGCCATCACGACGTTGCTGGCCGGATGTGACACGGTCCTGCTGAATCCGTCGGGCTACATCGCCCTGCAACAGCGCGACCTCATCTTCGTGTCCACCGCGCTGATGCTGCTGATCATCGTGCCGGTCATCTTCCTGACGCTGCTGTTCGCCTGGCGTTACCGGGCCAGCAACGTCACGGCCCGCTATGAGCCCGAGTGGCACCACTCGACGAAGATCGAGGTGGTCGTCTGGACGATCCCGCTCATCATCATCATCATCCTGGGCACGATCACCTGGATCACCACGCACAGTCTCGATCCGTTCCGTCCGCTGGAGAAGATCGACGAGAACCGCCCGGTGGCTGCCGGTGTCGAACCGCTCGAGATCGAGGTGGTCGCGATGGACTGGAAGTGGCTGTTCATCTACCCGAAGGAAGGCATCGCCCTGGTCAACGAGGTGGCTGCACCCGTCGACCGGCCGGTTCGTTTCAAGATCACCTCCACCTCGGTCATGAACTCGTTCTTCATCCCGGCCATGGCCGGCATGATCTACGCCATGCCGGGCATGGAATCCCAGCTCAACGCGGTCATCAACAAGGCTGGCACCTATGACGGCCTCTCGGCCAACTACAGTGGCGAAGGCTTCTCGCACATGCGCTTCAAGTTCCACGGCTTCGATCAGGCCGACTATGACGCCTGGGTCGGGAAGGTTCGTGCCGCCGGAGGCGAGCTGTCCCGTGAGCGCTATCTGGCCGATCTGGCCAAGCCCAGCCACAAGGTGCCGGCCACCCACTATGCCAGCGTCGATCCGGAGCTGTTCGACCGCATCCGCCATCGCTGCGTCGAGGCCGACCGCATGTGCATGGACATGATCATGGCCATCGACAAGCAGGGTGGCCTCGGCATTCTGGGTGTCGATGGCGTCGTGACCGAGGCCATCAACGAGCCGAAGCACCGGGGCGAGCGTTCGCTGTATCGTTCCTATGTCTCCGAGGCGCTGTGCGCACCGATGGTGTCCACGCTGCAAAGCGGTTCTGCCTCGCTGGTGCCACCGGCAGCATCGCCAGCGGTGTCGATGCCCTGAGTCTGAAGAGGGCGGTCTCCGTGATGGCAGACCGCCTGTATCGTCCGTTTCCTTTCCCGCGCGTATCCGGTGCTGCCTGGCGCCCGGCGCATAAAAACCGTAGACATCACGATGTTCGACCTATCTGATCCCGCCAAGCTGATTTTCGGGCGCCTCTCCTGGGAGGCCATTCCGACACATGAGCCGATCCTGATCGTGACCTTCATTGCGGTCATGCTGGGTGGCCTGGCGCTGGTTGGCGCCATCACCTACTTCAAGGCGTGGGGGCCGTTGTGGCGAAACTGGATCACCAGTATCGACCACAAGAAAATCGGCATCATGTACATCATCCTCGCCATCATCATGCTGCTTCGCGGCTTTGCCGATGCGGTGATGATGCGTCTGCAGCAGGCCATGGCCTTCGGTGGATCCGAGGGTTATCTGCCGCCGCATCACTACGACCAGATCTTCACCGCGCATGGCGTGATCATGATCTTTTTCGTGGCGATGCCGCTGGTGACGGGCTTCATGAACTACGTGGTGCCGTTGCAGATCGGCGCACGGGACGTGGCCTTCCCCTTCCTGAACAACTTCAGCTTCTGGATGACGGCCTTCGGTGCCGTGCTCGTCATGGTCTCGCTGTTCGTCGGCGAATTCTCGAAGACGGGCTGGCTGGCCTATCCGCCGCTCTCGGGCATCGAGTTCAGTCCGGACGTGGGGATGGACTACTACATATGGGCCTTGCAGGTGGCCGGGGTCGGCACCCTGCTGTCCGGTGTGAACCTGATCGTCACCATCGTCAAGATGCGTGCGCCCGGCATGGGCATGATGAAGATGCCGGTGTTCACCTGGACCGCGCTGTGCGCCAACGTGCTGATCGTCGCGATCTTCCCGGTGCTGACGGCCACGCTGGGCCTGCTGTCGCTCGACCGTTACGTCGGCACCAACTTCTTCACGAACGATCTGGGCGGCAACGCCATGATGTACGTGAACCTGATCTGGATCTGGGGCCATCCCGAGGTCTACATCCTGATCCTGCCGGCTTTTGGCATCTTCTCGGAGATCGTCGCCACCTTCAGCGGCAAGCGCCTGTTCGGCTACACCTCGATGGTCTATGCCACGGCCTGCATCACCGTGCTGTCCTACCTGGTCTGGCTGCACCACTTCTTCACGATGGGCTCCGGCGCCAGTGTCAACACCTTCTTCGGCATCGCCACGATGATCATCTCGATCCCGACCGGGGCGAAGGTCTTCAACTGGCTCTTCACGATGTACCGTGGCCGCATCCGCTTCGAGGTGCCGATGTTCTGGACGATCGGCTTCATGGTCACCTTCGTCATCGGCGGGATGACGGGCGTGATGCTCGCGATTCCCGCGGCCGACTTCGTGCTGCACAACAGCCTGTTCCTGATCGCGCACTTCCACAACGTGATCATCGGCGGTGTCGTGTTCGGCATGCTGGCTGGTGTGGCCTACTGGTTCCCGAAGGCCTTCGGTTATCGCCTCGATCCGTTCTGGGGCAAATGCTCGTTCTGGTTCTGGCTGGTGGGCTTCTATATCGCCTTCATGCCGCTCTATGTGCTGGGGCTGATGGGGGTCACGCGGCGGGTCAGCCAGTTCGATGACGATTCGTTGCAGATCTGGTTCGTGATCGCGGCCGGTGGCGCCTTCCTGATCCTGCTGGGCATCGCCTGCTTCATCATCCAGCTGGTGGTCAGCTTCATGCGCCGCCACGAATTGCGCGATGAAACCGGCGACCCCTGGAATGCCCGTACGCTGGAATGGTCGACCTCGTCGCCGCCACCCGATTACAACTTTGCCTTCACCCCGGTGGTGCACAGCATCGATGCCTGGTGGGACATGAAGAAGAACGGCTACGTCCGTCCGACCGAGGGCTTCATCCCCATTCACATGCCAAAGAACACGGCAGCCGGCTTCATCATCGCAGCGCTCAGCGCGCTGTGCGGCTTCGCGCTGATCTGGCACATGTGGCTGGTGGCCGGGGTCAGCTTCGCGGCGATCATCGTGGCTTCCATCATCCACACCTTCAACTACAAGCGTGACTACTACATCCCGGCGGCGGACGTGGTTCGTACCGAGGCGGCGCGCACGCGGATACTCGCCGACAACGCCTGATCCCAACCTCATCACAGTCTGCTTCTGGCCCACAACATGAGTACAGCCACCTTGCAACAGGGCATGCCGGCGCAAGCCGGCCAACGCCCCTATTACCTGACGGAAGAGCATCATCCCCAGAACGGCACCCTGCTCGGGTTCTGGATCTACCTGATGAGCGACTGTCTGATCTTTGCCTGTCTTTTTGCCGTGCACGGCGTGGTGGGCAGGAACTACGCAGCCGGCCCTTCGGGCGCGGAGCTCTTCGACCTGAGCCTCGTGGCACTCAACACCGCCATGCTGCTGCTCTCGTCCATCACCTATGGCTTCGCCATGCTGTCGATGCAGGCCAAGCGGCTGAACGCCACGATCGGCTGGCTGGCCGTCACCGGCCTGTTCGGTCTCGCCTTCCTGGCCATCGAGCTTTATGAATTCGCGCACCTGATCCATCTGGGGGCGGTGCCACAGCGCAGCGCCTTCCTGTCCTCCTTCTTCACGCTGGTGGGCACGCACGGCCTGCACGTCACCTTCGGCATCATCTGGCTCGTCACGCTGCTCTTCCAGCTGAAGAAGCATGGCCTGATCGAGGCCAACCGTCGCCGTGTCCTGTGCCTGTCGATGTTCTGGCACTTCCTCGACGTGGTCTGGATCGGTGTCTTCTCCTTTGTCTACCTGATGGGGGTTCTGCCATGAGCGCCAGTCACAGCCATGCCGATCACGCCCATGCAGGGCACCACGGCCACGATGATCATCACGACAGTGGCCACATCCATGTCACCCAGAAGGAATACGTCACGGGCTTCGTGCTCTCCGTCATCCTGACGGCCATCCCGTTTGCGATGGTGATGGGCAAGTGGTTCGAGTCCTCGACCACCACCGCGCTCTGGGTGTTGGGCCTCGGCGCCATCCAGATCGTCGTCCACATGATCTTCTTCCTGCACATGAACCGCAAGGCCGAAGGGGGCTGGACGATGCTGGCCTTCCTGTTCACCTTGCTGCTGGTCGTCATCACGCTGGTGGGCTCGCTGTGGGTCATGTTCCATCTGGATGCGAACCTGATGCCAGCCTCGAATCATGAACTGCGCATCCGGCCCTGATGAGGGTTGATCCGTTCCCCGGATTTCTCCGGCATGGAGACTGACGATACCTCCCGCCAACCGGCTGCATCCCCCGACGACGAGCCTTCGGGCGCCCGTCGTGTCCGCAGCCGCATGGCGCTCTGGATCTGGGGCATCGCGCTCACGCTGGCCCTGGCGCTCTTCCTGTCGCTCGGCACCTGGCAGCTCAGGCGCCTTGCCTGGAAACTCGATCTGATCGAGCGCGTCGAGACCCGCATCCACGCCGATCCCGTCATGGCGCCACCGCCCGAGCAGTGGGCGGATGTCTCGGCCGAACGGGATGAATATCGCCATGTCCGCCTCAGAGGGCACTTCCTGCATGATCGGGAGGCCCTGGTGCAGGCCGCCAGTGTGCTCGGATCGGGCTTCTGGGTGCTGAGCCCGCTGCAGACCGAAGGCGGGGCCGTCGTGATGGTGAACCGCGGTTTTGTCTTTCCTGCCGAGCGGGATCCACGACAGCGGGCTTCCCCGGCGCCCGAAGGGCTGGTCGAAGTCGTCGGACTGATGCGGATGCCCGAGCCTGGCGGTGGCTTTTTGCGCAGCAACCGTCCC
The DNA here is from genome assembly GCA_030528325.1 of Lautropia sp. Taxonomy (GTDB): domain Bacteria; phylum Pseudomonadota; class Gammaproteobacteria; order Burkholderiales; family Burkholderiaceae_E; genus Lautropia. The sequence goes on from JAUMZD010000036.1 coordinate 26,287, forward strand.
GACGAGGATCGCTGGTATTCGCGTGATGTGCTGGCCATCGGGCAGGCTCGCGGGTGGCAGGCCGGGCAGCTTGCCCCGTACTTCATCGACATGACGCAGCCGGCCGAACCGCTGGCCAGTCTGTCGGCGCCTTTATCCCCGGTTCCCCGCTGGGAGCCGCCGCCGGCCAGCACCGGTGAGGTGGCCGTCATCCGCTGGGCCGAACAGCGCCCCAGACTCGTGCCGATGCCCGGCCTCACGGTGGTTTCGTTCACCAACAACCACCTGATGTACGCCATCACCTGGTACGGCCTGGCACTGATGGTGGTGCTGGCGGCCTGGCTGCTGTGGCGCGACACGCGGCGGCGCCAGATACCTGCCGGTGCTTGAGGGTGCGTTATCGCCCAGCCCTGTTTCAGGGAAAGTCCCGAGGTGAGGCGGGTGCCAGCCCGATAAAGCACCGCACAAAAAGGTCTACACTTCATGGCATCGGCAGCCGTGGCCGTCTTGGGATACGCTGAACAAGTCCCGTGAGGCGACGCGCCCCGACACGGGATGCAGGACAAGGCGGTATTTGTCGTCAATCGTGGTGCTATTGACGACAATAGCCAACGCAGGCATGCGCCCGTTTTGGGGATGCGGCGTCCGCGTGGACTTGTTCAGAGTATCCCTTGAGAATGTATGCGCCAGCACGGGCGTACCGGGTCTGTCCCCTGCGGGGGAGGGGCTTACTGCCGGCCCGTTGCCTTCATGAATATCCAGAACGCATACATTCCAGGAGAGCACACGAATGGAGGCTTTGCAGAGTTTCTTTGACTGGCTGGGCGGCTATGTCTGGGGCGCACCGCTCCTGATCCTGCTGGTCGGTGCGGGTATCTATCTCACGGTGCGCCTGCTGTTCCTTCAGGTCACCCTGTTGCCCTTTGCCCTGAAACAGGCCTTCATGCCGCATCGTTCAGTGAATGAACAGGAAGGCGACATCTCGCACTTTGGGGCGCTGATGACGGCACTGTCGGCCACGATCGGTACCGGCAACATCGCCGGTGTGGCGACCGCCGTCGTCTCGGGGGGGCCGGGTGCCGTCTTCTGGATGTGGGTCACAGCCTTCTTCGGCATGGCAACCAAGTACGCCGAAGGCGTGCTGGCCGTCAAATATCGCATCGTCAACGACAGGGGCGAGATGTCCGGCGGCCCGATGTACTACATCGAGCGCGGCCTCAACATGAAGTGGCTGGCCATCCTGTTCGCGCTGTTCGGCACGCTGGCCTCCTTCGGCATCGGCAGCTCGGTGCAGTCGAACTCGGTCGCTCAGGCCATCCAGAGCAGCTTCTCGGTCAACCCCTGGATCACGGGTGTGATCCTGACGGTGCTGACCGGTGTCGTGGTGCTGGGCGGCATCAAGAGCATCGCGAAAGCCTCCTCCGTCATCGTGCCGTTCATGGCCATCATCTATGTGCTGGGGGGATTGGCCATCATCCTGCTCAACCTCGACAAGGTGGGCCCGGCCATCGAGACGATCGTCCGCTCGGCCTTCGGCCTGGATGCGGTCGTGGGTGGTGCGATCGGTTCGGCCATCCGCTATGGTGTGGCACGGGGCGTGTTCTCGAATGAGGCCGGCATGGGCTCGGCGCCGATCGCAGCGGCGGCTGCCAAGACCGATCACCCGGCCCGTCAGGCGCTCGTGTCGATGACCGGCACCTTCCTCGACACGATCGTGGTGTGCAGCATCACCGGTATCGTGCTCGTCATCGGTGGCTTGTATCCGCATGGTGAAACGGGGGCGGCGCTCACGACACAGACCTTCAATGCCCTGCTGCCGGGCCCGGGCGGCTGGCTCGTCACCTTCGGGCTGATCTTCTTTGCCTATTCCACCATCCTTGGCTGGTGCTACTACGGTGAGAAGTGTGCCGCCTACCTTGGCGGCGAGGGCTTCGTGCCGGTCTATCGGGTCATCTATGTGGCATCGGTAATGGTCGGGGCGGTGGCCAACCTGGGTCTCGTCTGGGCCGCGTCCGACGTGTTCAACGGCCTGATGGCGATCCCGAACCTCGTGGCGTTGCTGCTGCTGTCCGGTGTCGTCGTCTCGGAGACGAGAGATTTTCTTGCGAAGCGGCGCAGCGGCGAGCTGCCCTGACTGACGTCTGTCCGGCCTAGAGCGTGTTATGCACTTATTCGTCCCCGCGCTGGCCCCAAAACTGCGGGCTGACAAGGCGCCACGCGCCGCCAAGGCTTGATGCCTTTGCAAGCGTGGCAACGCCGTCAGCGTGCGGTTTTGGGGCCAGCCCGGAGGGAAAGCCCCTCTGGGCGCGCAGCACTGCGTTGCCAACCCCTTGAAGCCATGGAGGATTCTGCGGGCTTGGCGCCTTGTTCTGCACGCCCAGAGGGGCTTTCGCGGGGACGAATAAGTGCATACACGCTCTAGAGGGCGCGGGTTGCAGAGGCTTCGAGATGAGCCCTGCAACCCGTTTTTTTTCTGGTGCGGGCAGAAAGGAAAACCGACTCAAGACGTTGGGAATATCTGCATCTCATTGTCATTGTCAATAAAGTGATCCATGACATATCAATTCCATCTGGATCAGAACATGGCTGTCGTTCCACTTTCCGAGCTGTCCGAAGGTGCACAGGCTCACATCGAATCCATCCTGCCGAACCCCGTGTTTGGGGATCTCGACGCCCTGGTGTCACGCCGTCTGGCCGACCTGGGCTTTTCTGATGGGGTGCCATTGATCGTGATTGCCAAAGGGGTGATGGGCAAGGGGCCCTTTGCGGTTCGCCTGGGCAACCAGTCGCAGTTTGCGTTGCGAGAGCCCGAGGCAGAAAAGATCATCTGCAGAACCGTCGATCAGACCCATCACTGATTCGTTGCCTTATGGAAATCAGTCGTTTCGCACTGCTCGGTGCGCCCAACTGTGGCAAGACGGTTCTGTTCAATGGGCTGACCGGCTCCAATGCCCGGGTGGCCAATTATCCGGGCGTCACCGTCGACCGCAAGGAAGGCAGTTTCGTCGATGACCCGTCGATTCACATCATCGACCTGCCTGGCACCTACAGCCTGCGCACCACCAGTCCGGATGAGGCCGTGGCGCGAGATGTCGTGCTGGGCAAACTGGGGGATCGTCCTGATGCCATCATTGCGGTGGCGGACGCCACCAACCTGCGCATGACCCTGCGCATGATGCTGGAGCTGAAGACGCTCGGCATGCCGATGATCGTCTCGTTGAACCTGTCGGATGTGGCCTATGGCCGCGGACTGCGCATCGACGTCAGGAAGCTCAGTGAGCTGCTTGGGGTGCCGGTTCTGGAAACCGTTGCCATCAGCCGGCGAGGCATTCAGGCCGTCTGTCAGGCGGTAGCCCAGCTGCCGCGCCATGCGAAACCGGCTGTCGATGCACTTGAGGCAGAGCGGGCCCTGGAGGCGCTGGACAGCAACCAGCTCTATGCTCAGGTGGAGGAGATCCTGCGGCAGGTGGTTCGTACCGAGATGTCGCTGCCGGCCTGGCACCGACGGCTCGATCAGCTCGTGCTGCATCCGGTCTGGGGCATGGTCATCCTGCTCGTCATCCTGATGCTGGTTTTCCAGGCCGTGTATGCCTGGGCCGAACCGGTCATGCAGGCCATCGAAGGTGGCTTCGAGGTACTAGGCGAATGGGTGCAGGCCCACATGGCGGAGGGACTGTTGCAGGATCTGATCGTCAACGGCGTCATTGCCGGCATGGGCAGCGTGCTGGTTTTCCTGCCCCAGATCACGATCCTGTTCGCCTTCATCCTGCTGCTGGAGGATTCGGGCTATCTGCCCCGAGCGGCCTTTTTGCTGGACAATCTGCTGTCCCACAGCGGTCTGTCCGGCCGGGCCTTCATCCCGCTGCTGTCGAGTTTCGCCTGTGCCGTGCCGGCCGTCATGTCGGCGCGAACCATCCATGATCCGCGTGAGCGGCTGGTCACGATCGCCATCGCACCGATGCTCACCTGCTCGGCGCGCCTGCCGATCTATGCGCTGATCATCGCGGCCATCATTCCGGATCAGAAGGTCTGGGGCGTGTTCAACCTGCAGGGGCTGACCCTCTTCGGTCTGTACATGGCGGGCATCGTCTCGGCAGGTCTGACGGCTTATGTGCTGAAGCGCCTGGCCCGCAGCAAGGGCAACGTGCGCCAGTTTCCGCTGCTGATGGAGCTGCCCACCTTCCGGGTGCCGAACTTCAAGCACATCGTCACCAACCTGTGGGATCGGGTCAAAGCCTTTCTCGTCCGTGCCGGCACGGTGATCTTCGCGCTGAGCGTGGTGCTGTGGGCGCTGGTCAGCTTCCCCGCCGCGCCCGAAGGGGTCGGCGGGTCTGCCATCGATCACAGCTTTGCCGGCATGCTGGGGCACCTGATCCAGCCGCTCTTTGCCCCGCTGGGCTTCACCTGGCAGATGTGCATCGCGATGATTCCGGGCATTGCCGCGCGGGAGGTGGTGGTGGCCGCCCTGGGTACCGTCTATGCCGTCGGCGCTGATGCTTCGGAAGAGGCTGTCACGAACGCGCTGATTCCGATCGTGCACACCGATTGGGGGCTGGCGACCGCCTTTGCCTTCCTGGCCTGGTACATCTATGCCCCGATGTGCATGGCCACGCTGGCGGTCATCAAGCGGGAGACCAAATCCGCCCGAACCACCTGGCTGATCGCCGGAGGCCTGTTCGTCTGGGCCTATCTGTTCGCCATGATCGTCTACCAAGTCACGTCGAGGATGCTGTGATGCTCGAAAACATCATCGTGGGCGCCATCGTCGCGGGGGCAGCCTGGTATTTTCTGCGCAAGTTCGTCTTCAGAAAAAAATCCTCCGGCGATGGGGCCTGTGGCAGCTGTGATCGCTGTGGCAAGGGTGGGGGGTGTCACTGAGACGCACCGGCGATCCGGATCCCCCGGAATTGTGGCAATATCCGCCTGGCCCTTTTTCCGGAGTCCTTCTGTGACGGCTACCTTCCGTCGGCCGCGCCTGCGGCCATCGAGCTGCCTGATCATGCTGCCCCTGCTGGTGGCCCTCAATGGCGGCAAACCTGCTCAGGCCAACGGCCTGAAAGCCGATGAATGCGTGATGCTGATGCCGGGCATCGTCAAGGTGCCGGACGGTTCCAGGGATCTGCAGGCCGAATTCAGCGTCTGGGTCTATGAGAACGAGCGGCGGCCCGGCATGAGAACGCTCTTTGCCCGGTATCTGGATATCGACCGGGATGCGCTGAGCGAGGCCGAGCATGAGCGCTACGAGCAGCGGACCTCGCTGTTTCTGAAGGATTCGGAGCGTGGCAAGACCGTCTCGATCCGGGTCGATGGCTTCGATCAGCCGATCCTGATGCCCGAGACCAACAGCGCAGGCCGTAGCAGGCTCGTGGCGCCGTTGCCGCGTCATGTCTGGCAGGGCAGGGGAAATCCGATTCCCTATCAGGTCTCGGGCTGTGAGCCCAGGGCCGAATATGGCCTGTTGTGGCCGATCGAGGCCGAGGGGGTTTCCATCGTCAGCGACATCGACGACACGATCAAGGTGTCGGACGTACAGGACACGAAACAACTGTTGCGCAACACCTTCCTGAAGCCTTTCGAGGCGGCGCCGGGCATGGCGGCCTGGTACCGGCAGATGGGAGGGCTTCCACCGGTGAAACCGGTGAACAGGGGGGCTGACCAGGGTCGCCAGCGTGACCTTGCCGGTGAGGCAGGCGGCGAATCGGCCGAGTGGCATGCAGAGACATCCGATACCTCGTCCGCGAACGTTGCCGTCAGGGACGATGCCCGGCGAGCACCGAAAGCCGGTGGCACCGACATCCAGTTCCACTATCTCTCATCCAGCCCCTTGCAGCTGTTGCCCCTGCTGACCGCCTTCCTGAGCGAGGCCAATTTCCCACCCGGCACCCTGATGCTGCGGGAGTCCACGTCGTGGCGCAGCCTGCTGCCGGGTGATGGGGATTCCGAAGCGCACAAGCATGCACAGCTGCGAAGGCTGATCACCACCTTCCCGAAACGCCAATTCGTGCTGATCGGCGACTCGGGCGAGGCCGACCCGGAAATCTACGCCGAGGTCGCGCGCCAGTACCCCCGGCAGGTTCGGGCGATCTTCATCCGTGATGTGACGGGCGAGAAGGCCGATGCCCCGCGTTACCAGCGTACCTTTGGCAGCCTGCCTCGCCAGAAGTGGTTCATCATTGCCGACGGTGCGGAAGGGAAGGCCGCCTTCGACCGTGCAGGCATCCTGTAACCGCGTGTCATGACGACAGGTGCCACCCTGATGGATTCGATGATGAAGCGCTGCCTCATGCGGCAAGCCTGCGCGGGTATCGTCTTTCTCGCCCTGCTGCCACTGGGGCCTGCCGCCGGTGAGGGCCTGGTCTTTCAGCCGCATCAGCTGATCGAGGACGCCCGTGCCCAGATCGGTGTCACCATCAGCTACGACCCGGCCTATCGCCGCCTGGCCTTTCCGATGGGGGACGTCGATCCCAGCACCGGCGTCTGCACCGATGTCGTGATCCGGGCCTACCGCCAGCAGGGGCTGGATCTGCAGGCGCTGGTCCATCAGGACATGAAAAAGGATTTCGACAGCTACCCGAAGCGCTGGGGGTTGAAGACCCCGGACCGGAACATCGACCACCGGCGTGTACCGAACCTCCAGACCTTCTTTTCCCGCCATGGCACGACACTGCCCGTCTCACGGCTGCCCGATGCCTACCGGCCCGGCGATATCGTGACCTGGATGCTACCGGGCAACCTGCCGCACATCGGGATCGTGTCCTCCCGGAAAACGGCCCGTGGCGTGCCGCTGATCATTCACAACATCGGTCGTGGCACGCAGGAGGAGGACATCCTGTTCGCGTATCCGGTCACCGGGCACTACCGTTATCCGGGCGAGTGAGAACCAGATGGCTTGGGTGGGGGGGCCAGTCCCTGCGCTTTCATCCCTGAGCATATTCCGGCGCCACTCAGGTTGTGTCGCCTCGTTCAGCCCGTCAGCGATGCCGCCACCAGCTTCTTGAAGGGCGTCAGCCGCTGCGCCACCTGCAGCGCCGCATTGCGCAGCAGCCGGGCCGGCGGCGATTCGGTCGTGTACAGCGTGGCGATGCCGCGCGTGATCTCGTACAGCGGCCGTGTCGCCAGCAGGTGCTTGCGCTCGTAACGGGCGAGCAGCTCGGGCGAGGCGATGTCGCGACCTGCCGCACGGGCGTTTCGCAGCTCGCGTGACAGCGTCTCGATGCTCAGCAGGCCGAAATTGAAGCCATGTGCCGTGACCGGATGCATGCCCACCGCCGCATCGCCCACGCAGGCAAAACGCCGGGCCACCAGCCGATGCGGCATCACGCCCACCAGCGGGTAGGTGTGGCGGGTGCTGTTCAGCCGCATCCGACCCAGACGACCATGATAGCGCTGCGTCATTTCGTGGCCGAAGGCTTCCTCATCCAGCGTCAGCAGGGCTTCCAGCTCCTGGTGCGGCAGCGTCAGCACCGTCGATGAGAGATGCTCCCCGGTTTCCGGGAGGTCGTTCATCGGCAACAGGGCCAGCGTCTGCCCATAGTCGAACCATTCCCAGGCCACATGCTCATGAGGCACTTCGTGTGTCATCTGGCACACCAGCATGCTGCGACCGAAATCGTGCATGCTGGCGCCGATGCCGGCGGCACGGCGGGTGGATGAAAAACGGCTGTCGGCGGCGATCAGCAGCCGGGCTTCATGTGTCTGGTCGTCAGCCAGTGTCACCTGCACCTCGTCGGCCTGATGGCGCACTTGCGTCACGGCCTGTCCGGTCATCAGCGTGATGCGGCCATGCCTTTCGATGGCAGCCTCCACCTCGGCAAAGGCTGCCCGGCGGATCAGGTGATTCGAGACCAGCCAGCCCAGTTCACTGCGGGTCGTCAACGAATGACCGATGAACATCGCAAAGGGAGAAGCGCCATTCATCACCTTCGCGTCGCGCAGCGGTGAAAACGCCGTGGGCTTCATGGCGGTGATCCGTTCCCACAGCCCCAGCTCGCGCAGCATCGTGGCCGAACGCTGGGTCAGCGCGATCTCGCGCCCGTCGAAGGCCGCCTGCTTCAACGCCGCCAGCGGCTGCTGATCCACGAGACCGATCGTCAGCCCCGTGTCGGACAACGCCCGGGCCAGGCACAAGCCGGCAGGGCCGGCGCCACTGATGAGGAGATCGAATTGCATGGTTCAACCGATGGAAGTCAGGGGCGTGTCATCTGGATGACACGGGCCGTCATGAGTCGTGCGCCCCATAGCGGGTGCCATGGGGCAAGAAGCGGGTGCAAAATGGACCGGCGCGGCCGGTTCGCAGCCTGCGACTTTCCTGCCGCCCACGCTCCCAGGCCGTGGACGTGCAGGACAGAAAAGCGCCTTGAAGAGTTTAGCCCATGACCGAGGATCGGGCATTGACGCGGGTCAGTCCCGCTCGTGCCCGTCTTGTCCGGCGCGCGCGCCAGACGACGGGTGGGCCGAACTCGGAACCGTGGCCTGACGACGCCACAGCCATGGCACGATCACGATCATCAGCGCGCACAGGGCGGTGCCGAGCGCCAGCAGACCGGGATAGCCCAGACGCTGGGCCAGCGGCAGACTCAGGGCACCGGCGGCATAACCACCCGCCAGATAGATGCCGTACTGCATCGAGAAATCGGTGGCCGGCGTGTGCGGGCTGCTGCGGCCCATCATCAGCGTTCCCATCAATACCCCCATCGGCATGTACAAGCCCATGAATAGCGCCACACCCAGAAAAACCCAGCCCTGACCCGCGCCGCTCAGCAAAGCCGTGGCCAGCGCCAGCACGGCCAGCAGCTGGGCCGGCACCATCACGCGCAGGGTCGTCGTGTTCGTCCAGCGTCGCATCGCCACACCCAGCAGCAGCATCGTGGCCGTGCCGCTCAGCGTGCCCAGCACATTCACCACCTGGCCGATCCGGTCAAGAGACCAGCCGGCGTCCACCAGCATGGGGGTCAGCACCCCATAGGACAGATAGACCCCGGCCTGGATCAGCAACAGGAGCAGCAGCCAGCGCCAGCCCGTGTCCGGCTTTTGCCAGAAATGCCAGAGTGTCCGCCAGTAGGCGGTCAGGGGTTGTATGCCAGGCGCCTGGGCGGCAGGAAAGTCGCGGGCTGCAAACCGGCCGCCCAAGCGCCTGGGCGCAGGGCGGGCATGGGGCGGTTCGCGATAGAAAACGGCCAGCAGCAGCGTGAGCGTATTCAGCGCCGTCAGGCTCAGGATGGCGGGCTGCCAGCCCAGATGGTTGTAGATCATCAGCACACCGCCGCCGCCCGCCACGAAGCCGAGCGTGCCGCAGGCCATCTGAAGTGCATTGCCAAGTCCCCGCTGGCGCGGACTCAGCAACTGAACCGACAGCCCGTCGGCCGCCATGTCCTGGCAGGCCGTGAAGAACGACATGAACAGGCAGCCGATGATCAGCTGGCTGAATGGCAATGTCGTGCCCGACTGGACGGGAATGCGTGACATCAGCAACAGCGTGATGATCAGGCAGAGCTGCATGATCGACAGCCAGACACCATAGTGTCCGCGTCGGCCGAAACCGTAGCGATCCATCAGCGGTGCCCACAGGAACTTCAGTGCGGGGATCAGCCCCAGCAGATAGAGCCAGCCCAGATCATCCAGTGACGCGCCGCGGCTGCGCAGAATCGCGCTCAAGGACACGAAGAAGAAACTGAAAGCCACCGTCTGACTCAGATAGGCGCTGCACAGCAACGCCCATTCGTAGGGGCGCAGCAGTGGCTGCGTCAGGGGAGAGACCCCGGTCGACGGGTTCGGTGTACTGGCTTCGGACATGGTCGGGGCTTGAGGTGAGCGGTGAGAGGCGCGGGGCAGGGAGCACCGGGCAGGGCGCGCGGGGCACGGTATCTCCGGTGATGCTCATGGGCAAGCGGCATGGCACCGGGCCGAGACGGGGCAGCCCGCCATGATGCATGGCCGCCATTATCGTTCAGATGGGCGGGCGAAAAATCCAGATCGGATGGCGCAAAAAAGAGGCCACCCGGGTAGGGCGGCCTCGTGCATGGCAAACCGATGAGTGTCCCCGGCGTCTGCCCTGATGCGCTTACTGTTTCGCGTTCTTCATCAGGAAGTCCATCACCAGTTTCTGTTCCTCCTCGTTCAGGCCGGCGCGCGGGAACATGCTCTGCGTGATGCCATGCCACTGCTTCTGCGTGAACTGGCCCGGATCACGCGGGCCGTGGCACACTGTGCAGCGCTGATAGAAGAGCCTCTCTCCGGGAGAGAGCGAGGCCGTCGCCTTCTCGCGCAGGGCCTCGGCACGATCCAGGCCGAACGCGGCTTCGTCGATCTTCAGATCGGTGCGCTTCACGATGGCTGGCGGCTCGTAGGCCCGGCTGCCACCCCGGTCGGCATCGGTGCACTTGCGCAGCGAGGCGATGCAGGTGTCGGCCGTGGTGGCCTGAGAGAGGCCGCTTGCGGCACGGCTGGACGTGATGAAGTTCACCAGCCCGTTGTTGCAGCGTCCCTTGCTGTCGAGCTGCGGCCAGGCGCCTTCATAGATGCTGACGACGCCCTTCATGATCTTGTCCGACACGCGTGCACCCACCACCAGCGAACCGCGCTCGTTGTACAGCTCGACCAGATCACCATCCCTGATGCCGTTCGCCTTCGCATCCTCGACGCTGATCGTCAGCGGCTCCCGGGTCTGGATCTCGTAGGTCTTGCGCACCGGTTCGGCATTGGCCATCTGCGAATGCAGCCGGTTGTAGGGGTGTGGGCTGACCACATGCACCTGCCCGGGTTGCGCGTTACCCAGGTACTCGGCCGGCTCCAGCCACTTCGGCATCGGCGGACAATCCGGCAGCGCCATCCTGTCGATGGTTTCCGAATACATCTCGATCAGCCCCGTCGGCGTGTGCAGCGGGTTTTTCTTCGGGTCGGCCCGGAAGTCACCATGACGCACCCAGCGGTGGGCTGCTTCGGGTGTCTTCAGCGTGATCGAGCCGGCCTTCCAGAATTCGTCGAACGGCATCTGCGAGGCGGCGGAGCTGGCCTCATAGGCAGCCTGCACGTAGTCCATCGGTTCGAGCCCTTCGGTGAAACCGGTCTCGACACCGCACAGCTCGGCCAGCCGGCGGAAGATCTCGAAGTCATCCAGCGAATCGCCCACGGGGGCGATCAGCTGCTTCATCGCATAGAACTTGTTGATGTTGTAGGTGCCACCCGACGAAATGTCGTTGCGCTCGACCGTCGTGGTCGCGGCCAGCACGATGTCGGCCCAGCGGGTCGAGGCCGTCCACCAGCAGTCCTGCACGATCACCGTGTCCACCTTCTGCAGCGCCCTGATCAGTTCGTTCAGATCCTGCTGGTGCGACATGAAGTTGTTGCCGGCGTTGTAGATCAGCTTCACCAGCGGATAGGTGTATTCCGACCCGTTGTAGGTGAACTTCTTGCCCGGGTTGTTCAGCATTTCACTGATGCGTGAGGCTGGACAGATCTTCTTGACCGGATTGCGGCCTTGCGACAGCCCGGTGGGCGGGGTGGCACCCGACTGCGGCGTGCCGCCACCACCGTAGTGCCAGGAAAAGCCCACGCCCTGACCGGGCAGGCCGATGTTGCCCAGCACACAGGCAAAATTGACGATGGCCCAGTAGGGCATCTCGCCATGGTGCGCACGCTGGATCGCCCACGAGCCGGCGATCTGCGTGCGCTTGCTGGCGCACAGCTCGGCCAGCTGCCGGATGCGGGCGGCCGGAATGCCCGTGATCTTTGCAGCCCACTCCGGTGTCTTGGGGGGCGTGCCATCGGCATCCCTGCCTTCCAGGTAGGCCCGGAAACGCGCGAAGCCGACCGTGTACCGGTCGATGAAGGCCTGGTCGTGCCGGTTCTGGCTGATCAGGTGATAGCTCATCGCCAGGAACAGGGCCGTGTCGGTGTTCGGGATGATCGGCACCCACTCGGCGCCCAGCTTCTCGTCCGTGGTCGTCACCTGCGGGTTGATCGAAACGAATTTCACGCCCGCCTTCCTGATCGCTTCCCAGTTCGGGTACATGTCATGGTCGGCCACGGTGTATTCGACCCGGTTGTTCTTGTCCGGATCGCTGCCCACGAACAGCACCAGCTCGCTGTGTTTCTCGACCTGCTCCCAGGCCGTCTGGGCCGAATACACTTCCAGATCACCCAGCACCAGCGGCATGATGATCTGCCCGGCACCCGCCGAATAATCGCCCGTCGTCATCGACGAGCCGCCCAGCAGGTTGAAAAACCGCCCCTGCAGCACGTTCGGACGGAAGATGCCGGCATGTGACCAGCCGCCATACGAGCTGCTGAAACAGCCCTCGTTGCCGTGCTTCTCGATCGTGTCCAGAATGGCTTTGGCCGTCAGCCCCAGCGCCACCTCCCAGCTCACCTGCACGAAGGGTTCCTTGCCCCGCAGCTCGGGCTTCGTGTCGCCGGTCTTGTAGCCCTCCAGATAGGACTTGCGCACCATCGGCCCGGCCACACGGGTCTTGTCATAGGTGCGGGCCACCACACCCTGCAACAGCATCGGCGTCGGCATCCGGTCGGTGGGCTGCGCCACCACGCTGTCCAGCCGGCCGTTCTTCACCGAAGCCATCAGCGGCCCGTAATGCGTGGCATGTGCCACCGTGCCCGTGAACTTCGCCAGCGCATGGGTTGCGGCCGCTTCACCCCCTGCTGTGCTGGCCGTACTGGCCAGTGCCTGCTGGATGGGGTTCAGCGCAAAACTGCCCGCCGCCAGACCCACTGCACCCGTTGCACCCGATTTGAGCAATTCCCGCCGTGTTGGACACATCTTGTGGTTCCTTGTTCTGAGAAAGAGGTGGAATGCATGTCCCATCAGACATCTGCCATCGGCCTGCTGTACCGCAGCGGCTGCGCGCATTGGGGAACGCACCGGGCTGAAGATCAGGGCGCGTATCAGAAAACCCCCGAAGGCCACCAGATCCATGCGCCCCTGACAGCAGACATGGCAAATGTCGAGACCCGACATGCTTTTTCATTCTAGATAACAGCGTTTTATCCAGGAAAATGCTCGGGTAAAAAATTGGCGACACGCACCAAGGGTGCGGATCTCAGCCTCATTTTTCGGGTCTGATTCTGTTAAAATTAGGAAAGCTCAGGTTTTGATAAATTCGTTATATAAGCGATTATATATCGCTGGTTTCTGGTTTCTGGTTTC
>JAUMZD010000037.1 GCA_030528325.1 Lautropia sp.
TTTTCAATTACGTCAGAAGCCAGTTCATCGATGTGATCGAGTGGGTCGATGACTCACGCGACACGCTGTCCTTCCGCTGGCCGGACGAGGACAAGGAGATCAAGAACGGGGCTCAGCTGATCGTGCGCGAATCGCAACAGGTGCAGTTCGTGGCGGCCGGCCAGTTTGCCGACCTGTTCGATCCTGGCAAGTACACGCTGACCACCGAGAACATCCCGATCCTGTCCACGATCCTGGGCTGGAAATATGGCTTCCAGTCGCCGTTCAAGTGCGATGTCTACTACCTGAACACACGGCTCTTCACCGGCAACAAGTGGGGCACGTCCAATCCGGTGATGATGCGTGACCCTGATTTCGGCGTGGTGCGCTTGCGCGCCTTCGGCACCTATGATTTCCGCATCGTCGATGCGCCACGCTTCCTGAAGGAGGTGGCCGGCACCGATCACAACTTCCGGCTCGACGAGTTCAACGACACGATGCGCTCGCGGATCGTCAGCGTGTTCACCGAGGCACTGGCCCGGGCCCATGTGCCGGTGCTGGATGTGGCGCAGCGCTATTCGGAGATGGGTGAGGCGCTGCTGCCCGTCATCAACCCGGCGGTGCGCGAGAAGTACGGCCTGGAGATCACGAGCTTCATCCTGGAGAATGTGTCGGTACCGCCCGAGGTCGAGCAGGCCATCGACAAGCGCAGCAGCATCAGCGTGATCGGCAACCTGAACGATTATGTGAAGTATCAGGTCGGGGCCTCGATGGGGGCGAGTGGTGAGGCCGGCTCGGCAGCCGCGATGCCGGCCCAGATGGCGATGGGCTTCGCGATGGCGCAGGAGATGATGCGTGGCATGGGCGCGGGCGCTGCGCCGGCCGGCGCCGGCGTGATGGGCCATCAGGCCCCGGCTTCTGGCGCAGGGCAGACGGTGTCGGGTCAGGGTGCCGTGATGATACCGGCCATGCCAGCGTCGGGTGCCGGCGCCGCAGGGTCGGTGGCCGGGCTCGAGGTATTCACACCCGAACAGGCGGCGCAGTTCCTGTCGGTGTCGGTCGACGACGTGATGGCGATCATCGCGTCGGGTGAGCTGAAGGCCAGAAAGATCGGTTCGGTGTACCGGATCGCACGGGCCTCGCTGGATGCGTTCCTGAGAGGCTGAGCGTCTTGAGCCGATGAAGCCATCGTCGCATCCGGCCAGTGCATCGGTACAGGGTCAGGGCCGGCAGCCGCCTGCGCCTTCCGGGTCCGGGAACCTGCAGGCCGAGGCCCGGCGTCCGTGTCCCGAGTGTGGCGGGCCGCTGGAATGGAGTGCGCCCAGGCAGGCGCTGGCCTGCCCGTATTGCGGCACGGTGGTGCCGTGGGGGACATCGGCCGAAGGCGCCGCGCCTGATGGGGCGGCGCCGGATACCGGTGAGCAGGATCTGGAGGCCGCGCTGCGCCATCCGGCCAATGTCCGGGACTGGGGCCACGATCGCCGCGAAGTGAAATGCCAGAGCTGCCATGCCATTTCGGTTTTCGTCGATGGCAAGGTGGCAAGCCGGTGCGATTTCTGTGGCTCGCCCGCCATCGTGCCCCATGAGGCGATGCAGGATGCCATCGTGCCACAGAGCGTGCTGCCTTTCCGGATCGACCAGCAAGAGGTTCGTGACCTGATCAGAAAGTGGTATGGCTCGCGCTGGTTTGCGCCGAACCGACTGAAAACCGCGGCGCTGACCGACACCCTGCATGGGGTTTACCTGCCCTACTGGACTTTCGATGCGCAGGCCCATGCTGTCTGGCGCGCCGAGGCCGGCCATTATTATCAGGAGATGGAGCGGGTGCGTGGCCCGGATGGCCAGCAGCAGTGGCGTCAGGTTCAGAAAGTGCGCTGGGTGCCCGCTTACGGGCAGGTTCAGCATTTCTTCGACGATGAGCTGGTGCCGGGCACGGTAGGCGTTCAGGCGCCGCTGCTGAAGCGGATCGAGCCCTTTCCGACCACGACGGATCTGAAGCCCTATTCACCGGAATATGTGCGGGGCTGGACGGTGGAGCGTTACCAGATCGACCTGCGCCGTGCGAGCCAGATAGGGGAGCGGCAGATGGACGACAGGTTGCGTGCCCTGTGTGCGTCGCGGGTGCCCGGTGACACGCAGCGGAATCTGGTGGTGGATGCGACGCTGACGGGACGGACCTTCAAGCATGTGCTGGTACCGGTCTGGGTCGTTCATTACCGGTTTGGCGCCAAACGGTATCAGCTCGTGGTGAACGGTTATACGGGGCAGGTGGCAGGCGAGCAGCCGTACAGCTGGATTAAGATCGCGCTGGCGGTGCTGGGCCTGCTGTTGCTGTTTGCCGCGATGGCCTATTCGCAGCGGTAGCGGAGTCCGGAAGATGTGGCAGCAGAGCGCATCATCAACGGCTCAAGCCTCATCCATTTTTTTCCGGGCGGATGTGGATCCATGCGCGTGCTGCTGCCGTACCGGGCATGGCCATCTCCGGTCTGCGCGTGTGCTGATGTGGAGATGGCCGGATGCACGGGCGATGCCGAGTGAGTACACCGTCACGGCATGCCTTCAACCTGGCGGTCAGCCTGGCCGGCCCAGCGCAACTTCACCGAGATGTAGCGCCTGGCCTCCTGGCCCCGGTGCCAGCGCAGTGGCAGGTGGATGTAGCGGGTCAGGTGCACGCCCTGCGCCTGTTTCTTCCAGTCGTCGTCGGATCCGCCTGCCTGCACCTTCCAGATGGAACACAGTTTCCACAGAGCCGTGGCATTGGCCTTCTGTTGCGCCGCATTGCTCCGGTGGGTATTGACGCAGAGTTCAAAGCTGTTGTTTGGTACCGAAATGTTTTCTATGGTCAGGTGTACGCTGCGTCGCACTCCATCCTCTCCCGTGAGTTCCCAGTTGTCCAGGTCGCCGGCTGGATACGGGCGGCGACCATTGATGACCCTGGTTCCCGTGATGCCGAGCGGGGGTGGCATGGCGCCGAGTTCAATCGGCTGATCCCAGTGCGGCGTGCCATGTCTGCGTGCCTCCCGCCAGTGGAGTGAGGTCAGGTAGTAGATATCTCCCTGGCGTCGGTCGTACATGCTGACGACCGGAAAGAAACCATAGGTGAAGCTGAAACGGTCATATTCGACACGTTCACCCTGACGGTTCGGCACATGGGTTCGCACGAAGCTTTCTGTGACGTAACGTGCCTGACCCGTGCGGCCACTATCGTGTTCGGCGCGCAGGAAGAAGTCGACGGTGGCCCGGTTCAGAAGGCTATTGGGGAGCTTGACCGGAGACACGGGCTGGAGTGTCAGCGGTTTTTCGGGATCGCCGATGCTGGTTCGCAGAACCGACGCGAGCACGTCTCCGCGCACGCCCTGCTCCGAAATCGGGGCGACCACATGGGGCTGGCTGATGGGTTCGCTGTAATCTGGACCGCCCGGTGGCGCTGGTTGGGTGGGGGCCGTGGGGTTGGCTGGTGTGCCAGCGGTGGGGGCCTTGGTGGACAGCGATGACTGTTCAGGGGGGCTGCTGCCTGTGTCCTGGCCATTGCCGCCGCAAGCCGCAAGAACGGCCAGCGCCAGCATACCAAGTGGATAGCGAAACTGATGGGGGGTCATGAGAATCCTCCTTGGGGTGAGTCGAACCCTTTCATGGTCGGATCAGGGCTTCGTTAGGTGTATGTCGATATGCGGTGGCAATGGAAATTTTTCTGTCAATCTTGTGTTTTTGTTTCCTGTTGTTTTCAGATTGGCACCGAAATTGGCTGATATTCCTGTTTCTCACGGGTGTGTCGAACATGAATGAATGCCCGTCGACAGGTGCATGACAGCGCCCGTCGGCGGGCATCGGCAGACAGCGGCGGTTGCGAGACTCAGCGCTCCAGATGCAGGAACTGCATGTGCCGCTCGTACTGGTTCAGGATGTCGCTGATGATCTGATCCTTGTTGTAGCCGACCAGGTCGTATTCCTGGCTGCCTTCGCGCAGGAAGACTTCGGCACGCCAGTAGCGTTCATGCTCGTCGTCCGGATCGAGGTTGGTGGCATTGCCCAGTGCAAAGACGGGCATCAGGGCAGAGACCGGTTGCACCTGGTAGATGAAGTCCACTTCCTCACCGTGCAGCACGTCGAGGGTCAGGCTGTGGCTGTCGGGATCCTGCTTGATCTGCGTTTTCACGCCCTGCCTGTTCAGCTCGGCACTGACTTCCTGCATGGCCGGCAACAGCGTGGTCTGCATGAAGCGCAGCACGCTGGCATGGCTGGGGAAGTTGAGGATGCGATGCAGCCGGTCACGCCAGCTGTGGCCGGGTTGCAGGGCTGGTGCGAAGTCGATGGTGCTGGCCTTGCGCTTGTTGCCCTCCTGGCGGAGGCTGTGGAACATGGCCACCATGTAGATGACCAGCACGAGCGAGAAGGGCAGGCCGGCGGCGACCGAGACGGATTGCAGGGCGCCGAAACCGCCAGAGAACAGAAGTCCCAGGGTGATCAGGCCCGTGGCGGCTGCCCAGAAGAGGCGCAGCATGATCGGGGCATCGCTGCCGGAGCTGAGGTTGCGCGATGAGAGGTTCGCCAGCACCAGCGCGCCCGAGTCGGCCGAGGTGATGAAGAAGATCAGGCCGATGATGACGGCGGCGGTCGACCAGACACCGGACCAGGGGTAGTGCTCGAACAGGGTGAACATGCCCATGGCTGGATCGTTCAGCGCGACCTGAGCCAGATTCGGGTCGGTGGCCGACAGCGCGATGGCGGAGTTGCCGAAGATCGAGAACCACGCAAAGATGAAGCCGAGCGGGATGAACATCACACCGAAGACGAATTCACGCAGCGTGCGGCCGCGCGAGATGCGGGCGATGAAGAGGCCAACGAATGGGGCCCAGGCCACCCACCAGGCCCAGAAGAAGATCGTCCAGGAGGCTTTCCAGCTTTCGGCTTCGGCACCGGCGTAGGCATAGACCTCGAAGGTCTTGCGGGGCAGCGTCTGGAAGTAATCACCGATGTTCTGCACCATGGCGTTGAGCAGGAACTTGGTCGGGCCGGCAAAGAGCAGTGCGAGCATCAGCAGCGTGGCCATCAGCATGTTGATTTCCGACAGGCGACGCACGCCCTTCTCGACGCCGGACATGGCCGACAGGCCGGCGGCCACGATGACGACGATGATGATGGCGGCCTGCATCATCTTGTCGGTGGGCAGGCCAAAAACATGCGTGAGACCGGCGTTGGCTTGCAGTACGCCGATGCCCAGACTGGTGGCGAGCCCCAGCAGCGTGCAGACGACGCCGAAGACGTCGACACTGTGGCCGAGCCAGCCATCGGCGCGTTTCTGCCCGAAGACGGGAATCAGCGCCGAACGAAGGGCCAGTGGCAGGTTGTGGCGGTAGGAGAAATAGGCCAGCGCCATGCCGATCAGCGCGTAGATGCCCCAGCCATGCAGCCCCCAGTGCAGGAAGGTCTGGGCCAGTGCCGCTTCGGCGGCGGCAGGGGTGCTGCCCTGGCCTACTGGGGGGGTCAGGTAGTGGGAAAGGGGCTCGGAGGCGCCGAAGAAGAGCAGGTCGATGCCGATGCCGGCCGAGAACAGCATGGCGGCCCAGGCCAGAAAGGGGAAGTCCGGCTTGTCGTGATCCTGGCCGAGTTTGATGTCACCGTACTTGGACAAGCCCACATAGGTGGCAAAGATGCCGTAGGCCGCCACGATCAGCATGTAGTACCAGCCGAAGCGGTCGGACACCCAGGCCAGTGCATTGCCGAGCAGGGCTTCGCTGGCGGCCGGGAAGAAGAGCGTGAAGCCGATCAGCGCAAGGGTGGCGATGGCCGAGATGGCAAAGACGACCCGGTTGATGGCTACCGGTTCGTGTGGACTGGCAGTGCTGGCAGACGGTGGACTGTGCATGCGTTTCTCCATGGTTGTCATTCGGGTCGGCCCGTTTCCGGGGCGGGCCGTGGCGACCGTGATGAGGGCTCATGGGGCGTCCAGGGGCGTCACTCGGGTCGCTGGTCAGAGGGGGCCGGGGGTGCAACCGTGGTTCGGGTCTAGGCGATCGATCCGTGGGCCCCTGGCGGCTCAGCGGCGCTGGGGCTCTCCCCGGAGCGGTGCGCCGTTGGCGACGTAGTAGGGCACGTCGAGGGCTGGCAGGGGCTGGCGGCCCCGGATCCGGTCGGCGATCTTCTCGGCGATCATGATCGTGGTGGCGTTCAGGTTGCCGGTGATGATGTCGGGCATGATCGAGGCATCGACGACACGCAGGCCTTGAAGCCCGTGAACCCGCCCCTGGCCGTCGACCACGGCCTGCTCGCCCAGTCCCATCGTGCAGGTGCAGGAGGGGTGATAGGCGGTTTCGGCATGCTGGCGGACGTAGGCGTCCAGCTCGGCATCGCTTTGCAGCTCGTCGGCGGGGGTGATGACCTTGCCCCGGAAGGCGTCGAGTGCCGGCTGGCGGAAGATCTCGCGGGTGATGCGGATGGCTGCCCGGAATTCCTCCCAGTCCTGGGGGTGCGACATGTAGTTGAACAGGATGCTGGGCGCTTCGTGCGGGTTGGCCGAGCGCAGCTTGATGCGGCCGCGGCTGAGGGATCGCATCGATCCGACATGGGCCTGGAAGCTGTGCGACTTCGCGGCATTCCGGCCATCGTAACGCACGGCGATGGGCAGGAAGTGATACTGGATGTTGGGCCAGAGGAACTTGTCATGGCTGCGGATGAAGCCGCCGGCCTCGAAGTGATTGCTGGCACCGAGCCCCGTGCCCTTGAAAAGCCATTCGGCGCCGATGGCGGGCTTGTTCCACCACTTCGTGGCCGGGGCAAGCGACACGGGCTGGGTGCATTCGTACTGCATGTACAGTTCGAGGTGATCCTGCAGGTTGTTGCCCACGCCAGGCAGATCCAGCACCTCGGTCACGCCCGCCTCCCTCAGCCAGGCGCCGGGGCCGACACCCGAGCGTTGCAGCAGGGTGGGCGAGGCGATGGCGCCGCCGCAGAGGATCACTTCGCGGCTGGCATGGGCAGTCAGGGTCTTGCCCCGTTGCTCGTAGCGCACGCCCACTGCTCGTGTGCCTTCGAAGAGGATCACGTCGACGAGTGCGCGGGTCTGGATCGACAGCGTGTTGCGGTCACGGGCCATGTCCAGGTAGCCGCGAGCCGTCGAGCTGCGCCGACCATGCGGGGTGACGAAGCGATCCATCGGGCCGAAGCCTTCCTGCTGGTAACCGTTCAGGTCGTCGGTTCGGGGGTAGCCCGCCTGCACGCCGGCTTCGACCATCGCCTCGAAGAGCGGGTTGACGCCGGGTTTGGCCGTGGTGACATGAATCGGCCCGTCGGCCCCGTGGTAATCGTTGGGGCCGGCATCCCGGTGCTCGGCTTTCCTGAAGTAGGGCAGGCAGTTGAGGTAAGTCCAGTCGTCCAGGCCCGGTTTCAGGGCCCACTGGTCGAAGTCCATCGCGTTGCCACGGATGTAGCACATGCCGTTGATCAGTGAGGAGCCGCCCAGTCCCTTGCCCCGGCCGCAGTCCATCCGGCGGTTGTCCATGTGCGGTTCCGGGTCGGTCTTGTAGGCCCAGTTGTAGGTGGTGCCCTGCAGAGGCAACGCCAGTGCGGCGGGCATCTGGGTGCGGAAATCGAGGCGGTAATCGGGTAGCCCCGCTTCGAGCAGCAGAACCGAGACGTTCGGGTCTTCGGTCAGTCGGGCGGCGAGTACGTTGCCGGCCGAACCGGCGCCGATGATGATGTAGTCGTAGGTGTCGCTTGGGGTCATGGGTCGGGGTCGGGGGTGACGAGCCGGCGCATGGGCACCGGAAGAGGCGGCCCGCCCGTGCCGGGGCCGCCGCGAGCCGGGTGGCCGGTGTCAGAACACGGAGGCGAAGTCGCCCAGTTCCACTTGAACCGATTTGGTCTGGGTGTAGTGCATCAGCGTCTGGATGCCGTTTTCCCGGCCGATGCCGGACTGCTTGTAGCCGCCGACCGGCATCGGGGCAGGGGACTCGCCCCAGGTGTTGAGCCAGCAGATGCCGGCCTGGATCTGGCCGATGACACGGTGGGCCCGTTTCAGGTCGGGGGTGACGACTCCGGCCGCCAGACCGTAGGTGGTGTCGTTGGCGCGGCGGATGACCTCGTCTTCGGTGTCGTAGGCGAGGATGCTCATCACCGGCCCGAAGATTTCCTCGCGCACGATCTTCATGTCGTCGCGGCAGTCGGTGAAGATGGTCGGCGCCACATAGGCACCATGCCGGAACGGAGCTTCCTCGATGCGTACCCCACCGCACAGCAGTCTCGCCCCATCTTCCTTGCCACTTTCGATGTAAGCAATCACTTTCTCCATGTGAGGGAAGCTGACGAGCGGCCCGAAGTTGGTGGCCTCGTCCAGCGGATCACCGATGCGGATGCGGCCAGCGCGTTCGACAACGGCTTTCTCGAAGCGCTCCTTCAGTGAAGTGGGTACAAACACACGTGTGCCGTTCGTGCAGACCTGACCGCTGCTGTAGAAGTTGGCCATCAGGGCGATGTCGACGGCCAGCTTCAGATCGGCATCGTCGAGGATGATGAGCGGGGACTTGCCGCCCAGTTCCATCGTCACCTCCTTCAGCGAGGAGGCGGCTGCCGAGGCCATCACCTTCTTGCCGGTGCTGACACCGCCGGTGAAGGACACCTTGGCGATGTCCGGGTGCTGGCTGAGGGCTTCTCCCACCTGCCAGTTGCCCTGCACCACGTTGAAGAGGCCCGGGGGGGCGCCGGCCTCGATCAGGATTTCGGCCAGCTTCGGGGCGCTGAGGGGCGTGACTTCGCTGGGCTTGAAGACCATGGCGTTGCCGGCGGCCAGGGCCGGGGCGGCCTTCCACATGGCGATCTGGATCGGGTAGTTCCAGGCGCCGATGCCGGCCACGACCCCGAGGGGCTCCTGGCGCGTGTAGACGAAGCTGCTCGGGCGCAGCGGAATCTGCCGGCCCTCGACGGCCACGGCCAGTCCGGCGTAGTACTCGATCACGTCGGCACCGGTGACGATGTCCACGTACCGGGTTTCACCGATCGGCTTGCCCGTGTCGAGGCTCTCGAGATGGGCCAGTTCGTCGTTGCGCTCGCGAAGGATGGCCACGGCCCGGTTCAGGATGCGTCCCCGTTCGACGGGGCTGAGTGCGGCCCAGCTGGCCTGGGCGACCTGCGCCGATCGAATGGCTGCTTCGATGTCCGCGTCCGTGGCGGCCTGTACCGTGGCGAGCACCTCGCCGTTGGCCGGGTTGATGGTCTCGAAGGTGTCGGCCTCGGCTCGTGTAGGCACGTACTGCCCGTTGATGAAGGAAGAAAGCCGGCTCATGTCACCTCCTGATCGTTGCATCTGGTTTGGGTTGAAGAACGGGGCCGCTGGCTGGCGGCCGTGTGGGCAGACCCTTTTGTATCTTACTGTGTCCGTGCCGAAGGCGCAGGCTTAACTGTCCGGGGTGAATGGTGGTGGCTGCCGTCGCAAGGACTTTCGTTCATGAGTTGCGGGGTTATCGTTCATGAATCGTTCAAGTTGATCATAATGCTGATCGGCGGGGCCGAGGGGGACATCGGGTCGGTCATCGTCAGGGGGAGCGCGCTGTCAGAACCGGTTCCGGTGTGCCGGTTCCGGGTGAGGCGTTGATCGGCGAGCGTGGCCGGGCAGGCCCGCGATGATGTTCTGGAAGGATGACGAGCATGGCAATGGATGATCGGGGCCCGGGCGCCCAGCCGGGTGAGGAGACATCGGGGCGGACAGATGAGGTGGTGGCCGGCGTGAATGCCGGTCTGGCGCCAGCCGGGACGGATGCGGTGCCCTCTGCCCGGCCGGGTGACGTGCAGGCGGCTTCCCGGGCTGCGGATGAGGCTGGATCCATGCCGGTGCAGGCGGTCGGGCGCGGACAGGGCGGGCAGATCGGGCAGGGCCCTGAGGCATCCGGCCAGCCAGGTGCCGGGCAGGCAGGGGCGCCCGCCTCGCCGGATGAGCCTGCGGCAGCCGGTGAGGCGGGGCCAGGCGATGACGCCCTGGCGTCCGGGCGCCCGAAGAAGCGCAAGGGCAAGAAGAAGGCCGAGAAGCTGCTTCGGGAGGCCGCTCGTGAAAGGGAGGCTCGCGAGGCGGCCGACGTGGCGGTGCCGATGGGAACGGCCAAGGGTGTGGAAACCATGTTCCGCAATGCCTTCCGCACCGAGATGGAGCTGCTGGCACTGGCTGCGACCAAGGCCAACATCATGATCTCGCTCAACGGCTTCATCGTGTCGGCCCTGATGATCTCGGGAGCCTTCATCTTTGCCTCGTCCCCGGAGTTTCTGATCCCGGCGGTCGTGTTCATGGTCACGGCGTCGGCCTCGATCATCTTCGCGCTGCTGTCGGCATCACCGGATCGGGCCGGCCGGATGCGGGAGACCTGGCGGTGGTTTCTGGACGTGCTGGCCCGCAGGGCGCGGGTGCGGGATTTCAGGGCTCGCGTGACGGCGAGGGAGTTTCATTTCTTCGGCGATACGCCGAACATCCTGATCTACGAGGATCGGGTGAAGATCCCGAAGGATCGTTACTGGGAGATGATGCAGGCGATCATGGCCGATCGCGAGCAGGTCTACCACAAGATGAGCGATGAGCTGTACTGGCTCGGGCTGATGGCGAACAAGCAGTTCAAGTACCTGAACATGTCCTATGCCGTGTTCCGGTGGGGGTTGCTCGCCTCGATCCTCGCATTCATCGGCGTGAAGATGCTGCCCGAACTGGTGCCGTCTCTTCAGGCCGGCAAGCAGGCGGCCCAGCTGCGCACGCTGGGCATCAACACCTTCCAGTCGGTGTATGAACCGTCGGCCGTGCAGCAGCTGCCGGATGGGCGGCTGCTGGTGGTCGAGGACGAGGCGGCTCGCGCCATGCGGCTGCTCAGTTTCACGCCCGAGGGTACGCTGCTCGAGGATGAGGCCGTGGATGCCCGCATCATCCGCGCTTTCCGGCAGAAGCTCAACGACATGGAGGCATTGACCCGTGACGACGAAGGCTATGTCTACGCGATCTCGTCGCACTCGCGCACCCGGGAGGGGCGGCGACGCCCGGATCGGGAGCGTTTCCTGCGCTTCCGGATCCAGGGCAACGACGTGCGCGAGCTGAAGGCTTATGACGGTCTGATCGACGTGCTGGAGAACTCGCCGGAGCTGAAGCAGCTGATCAAGGCCAGAACCGGCACGCAACTGGATTTCAAGACGACGAACATCGAGGGGATGGCCTATGATCCGCGCTCCCAGCGGCTGCTGCTTGGATTCCGCGATCCCGAGTTCAACGAACAGTCGATGATCGTCTCGATCGGCAATCCGAAGGAGGTGTTCGAGGAGAACGCCAGCCCGTACTTCGTCGATGTCCAGTTCATCGACATCAAGGGAGGCGGCATCCGGTCGCTGAACTATGACCCGGTGCTGAAGGCCTTCGTGCTGACCAACGAGGTCAAGGACGAGGATGGCACGAAATTCTCGCAGCTCTGGATCTGGAGTGGAGAGACGAACTCGCCGCCGAAGCCGGTTCAGCTGCCGAACCTGCGTCACATGAAGAACGTGGAGGCGGTCGATTCGATCAAGCTCAACGGACAGCCGAGGCTGATCCTGATGAGTGACGAGGGCAATGCCGAGAAACAGCTCTCGGCCAAGTACATGCTGGTCGACTACAACGAACTTTGATCGCCCGGGGCGCCAGCGGGGGAAGGCCCCGGGAAAAGCCGTATGCCACCTCCCGATCGCCAGCGTACAATGTTGCGTTTGTGTACATGATGGCCGGCGGCTGTCACCTCATGCGGTGTCTTGTCCGTCCGAGGACTGGCTTTTCAGGGCGTTGCCGGCGAACTTCCTCCATCCCGTTCGGGCCCTTCTCCGGTGGCTGCCGCCGGGGCGATGGCCCGATCCATTCTTTCAGACGAGACGCACCATGAAACTTGCTCATACCCTGCTGGCCTGCTCGCTGGCTGCGCTGGCCGCCGGCACCGCCCAGGCCCGCCCCTGGGCTGACATCCAGAAAAGCGGCACGCTGATCGCCGCCACCGGAGGCGACCTGAAGCCCTTCAACTACTTCGAGGGCAAGAAGCTGACAGGCTTCGAGGTGGAGCTGACCGATGCCATCGCCCAGCGTATGGGGCTGAAGGTCGAGTGGAAGGTGCTGAGCTTCGATTCGCTGCTGGCTGGCCTGCAGCGCGATCGCTGGGATCTGGCGATCTCCTCGCATGGCGTGACCGAGGAGCGCGCCAAGGTGGTGGACTTCTCCGACAACCACTACTGCGGTGGCGCCACCATCGTCGCCAAGAACCCGGCCATCAGCACGAAGGCCGACCTGGCGGGCAAGACCGTGGCCGTTCAGACCGGCACCACCTTCCTCGCCGCCATGCAGCAGGACAAGTCGATCGGCTCCGTGCGCAACTTCCCGCAGGATCGTGATGCCCGTGCGGCCGTCGTCAGTGGCCGGGCCGATGCCTGGGTGACGGACAAGTTCGTGGCGCTGGAGGCGATCAAGCTGATCCCCGAGGCCGGCCTGAAGATGGGCGAGCAGCTCTTCGTCGAGCGCATGGCGGCCGCCGTGGCCAAGGGCAACATGGAGCTGCTGGCCGCCTTCAACAAGGGGTTGGCCGACGTGATGGCCGATGGCACCTACGAGAAAATCTCGAAGAAATACTTCGACGCCGACATCCGCTGCCAGGCCGAGTGAGGCCATCCATCTTCTGCTGACCCCGCGCCCCTGCCACCATGATCGATCTGTTTGCGAAGTGGCCGGCTGGCTGGTCCCGTCAGGGGCGCAGCACGCTGGCAATCGCCCTGGGTGTGGCCCTGTTGATGCTGGTTCTTTCCTTCATCGACGTGCCACTGGCTCACCTGCCCGAGCCGATCGGCTCCAGTGCCGAGCAGTTTGCCGAGGGTAGCCGCACCACGGTGATGCTGACGCTGGTCTCGGGGCTGTTCGGCCTGCTGCTGGGCGTGCTGGGGGCGCTGGGGCGCCTGTCCCGGGTGGCTCCGGTGCGCTGGCTGGCGTCGTTCTACATCTGGGTCATCCGGGGCACGCCGCTGCTCGTGCAGGTGCTCTTCGTGTTCCTTGCCCTGCCGGAACTGGCGCCCTGGCTGAAGCTCAGTGACTTCAGCTCGGCCTGCGTGGCACTGGCCTTCAACGCCGGTGCCTACAATGCCGAAGCCATCCGGGCCGGTCTGCTGGCCGTGCCGAAGGGTCAGACCGAGGCGGCGCGTTCGCTGGGGCTTTCCCGGTGGCACACCTTCAGGGACGTGGTGTTTCCGCAGGCCTTCAAGATCAGCCTGCCGGCCCTGGTGAACAACTTCATCGCGCTGCTGAAGGATTCCTCGCTCGCCTACGCCATCGGCGTGGTCGAGCTGACCAACGTGGCCAACCGCATCCAGTCGGCCACCTTCCAGCCCATTCCGGCGCTGGTGACGGCAGCCGTCATCTACCTGGTGCTGACCACGGTGCTGACGCAGATTTCCACGGCGGTCGAACATCGGATGGACGTGGAGGATCGGCGCGCATGAGTGATCAGCAAAAACTGGTGGATCCGGTGGGACAAACGCCCCTGATCGTCGTTCGCGATGTCTGCAAGGCCTTCGGGCCGCATCAGGTGCTGAAGGATGTCAGTGCCGACTTCATGGCGGGCGAGGTGGCCGTCATCGTCGGCAGCTCCGGCTCGGGCAAGAGTACCTTCCTGCGGATGCTGAACCGGCTGGAGACACACGACAGCGGCCGGATCACCATCGACGGTATCCAGGTCGATGACAACCGGCAGCACCTGGACGAGTTGCGCAAGGAAGTCGGCATGGTCTTCCAGCAGTTCAACCTGTTCTCTCACCTGACGGTGCTGGAGAACCTGACCCTCGCGCCGCGCCGGGTGAGGAAGCTCTCGAAGGCCGAAGCCGACGATCGGGCCATGACGCTGCTCAGGCGCGTGGGTCTGGCCGAGCATGCCCACAAGTACCCCTTTGCCCTGTCGGGCGGCCAGCAGCAGCGCGTGGCCATCGCCCGGGCGCTGGCCATGCAGCCGCGCGTGATGCTCTTCGACGAGCCCACCTCGGCGCTCGACCCCGAGATGGTGCAGGAAGTGCTGGACGTGATGCGCCAGCTCGCGGCCAGCGGCATGACGATGCTGGTCGTCACGCACGAGATGGGCTTTGCCCGCGAAGTGGCCGACCGCGTGATGTTCTTCGACGAGGGCCGCATCGCCTTCCAGGCTCCGCCGGCCGAGTTCTTCGGTGGCCGGCACGACAACGTGCGGGTGAAGGGTTTTCTCAGTCGGGTGATGAGTCACTGAGGGGCGGGCTTTCTGGCGGCCGGCATGATGGAACGTTTCCGGTGCCGATCGTGATGTACCCCGATTGATCGGCAGGTGGCTCAGTGGTAGCCGCCATGTGCATGAATCAATGAGGAGAAAGAGAGGAGATCCACGTGGCAAGGGGGAAGACCGCGGAAGTGCCGGACGAAGACCGTTTGCGCATCATCAAGCAGACCGTCATTCTGGCCATGTTCACGGATGATGAACTCTTCGATCAGCTGGTGCTCAAGGGCGGCAATGCGATGGATCTGATTCACCAGACCCATGCTCGGGCTTCCGTGGATGTGGATTTTTCCATGAGCGGAGATCTGGATAAGGAGGCCGTTCAGCCCCGCATCGAGCGGGCGCTGAAAGAAAGGTTCGCAGAGCAGGGGTATCTGGCCTTTGACGTTTCCATGCGGGAAAAGCCGCGTAGCGGGTTATCCGAGGATCTGGCCCAGTTCTGGGGTGGCTACGAGATCGCGTTCAAGCTCATTTCTCAGGCCAGAGCCAGAGAACTCCAGCATGTTCTGGAGGTGATGCAACGGGAGGCGATCCGTCTAGCGGGTGTCAGCACGAGGTTTACCATCGATATCAGCCGTCATGAATACACGGAAGGCAAGCAGGCCTACGAAATCGAGGGCATGACCATCTTCGTTTACCCACCGGCCATGATCGTCTGTGAAAAGCTGCGGGCCATCTGCCAGCAGATGCCGGGCTATGGCCCGGTGATCGGGCGTGACGGTGCCGGTTCCCAGCGAGCGAGAGACTTCATCGACATTCATGTCCTGCTGCACGATCCCCGTTTCCGGGTGGATCTTGCTGATCCAGGCGTTCAGGACATGTTGCGCAAGGTGTTTGAGGCCAAGCGTGTACCGCTGGGATTACTGGGCAATATCCGGGAGACCAGGCACTTTCATGGCACAGGTTATCCGGAAGTGAAGGCGAGCATGCGACCAGGCGTGCCTGTTTTCCCCTTCGATACTTATTTCGATGCTGTCCTGGATGCCTGCAAGCCTTTAGAACCCCTCTGGCACGTATAGACGCCAGCGCTCGTCATAGCGGGTCTTTTCCATGGCATGAGTGAGGTAGAAATCCTGCTCTCTGGGATAGCTTCGGAACAGCTCGATGGCGCTAGCCCTGTAGCCGGCGCGTTCCAGGTAGAAACCGATGGCCTGATGATAGGGGTAATGGGGTTTCAGCCTCTTGTAGAGGGCGTTCATGGCATTGACGGAGACCCTGCCCAGGGCGGCCTCGAAGGCCTTGGCCACTTCATGAACACCTCCGGCATAGACGGGGCGGATGACGATATCGATCAGGGTGCGTTCTAGGCTGGTATAACGCAGATCAAGCGGCCGCTGGCCGCCCAGGTTGACCTGATCGCTGATGATGCCGGCACCTCCATGGGCCATGGCATCCAGCAGCACGACACGAACCCCCTCTTCGGGCACATCCGCCTGGTTGGTGGACTCCCTCATCGGCTTGCTGAAACTGGTGTCGATATCAGCTTGGCTGAGATGGGGTAAGGTTTTGGGCGCGCCGCGTTTCTTTTCCCGGCTCAGATAGAGCGTTTTGGGCACCTGCTCGGTCAGCCCATGCAGGCGAATGGCCGTGTAGTGGCTGTAGTAGCTGCCGGAAACGAGCTGAAGCAGCGTTTCCATCAGTGGAACCCTGCCCCAGGTATATCCCCTGACAGGACGATGCTTCAGATCAATGCTGATCTGGTGAAGCTCAGAGTGCTCACACAGGAAGTCGATGAAGACCTCCTGAGTTTCCCGTTTGCTCAAACGCCAGAACCTTCGGTTTTTGCGAACGATGTCCTGAAGTTCAGCTTCGGTGAGGACAGACAGACCTTCGGAAAAGGATCGTTCGATATCCGGCAGAGCAATCTTCAGTCGTTCAGTCATGCGCTATTTCAGCTGCATCATAAAGGCGTTAACGCCTTTATGATGTCATATAAAACTTGTTTTGTCAAGACGTTAAGTCGTTGAATCCATTGAGAATCCTGTTGACATGCGGGGGTTTTTTCATTACATTAACAGGGCGTTTACGCCCTGTTAATGCTTATTTATCAGACTGTCTACCAGGGCTATCGGCTGCGGACGTGGGTCGACGGCAGCCCACCGCGTTGCTACAGGCTGCCGCGGGAACGGGAGCAGGCTCAAGTGCGGATGCGTCTTGGGATGGGATGTCATTGCCAAACGCTTGAAGGTGTCCATCGAGGAGACGTACAATTGATAATCAAGTGTACGTCAGTCTGTTCATGCAAACCAAACTCACCCTGCGGCTGGATGCCGAGCTGATTGCCATTGCCAAGGCGCAGGCCCGGCGCAATGGCAAGTCGCTGTCGGCTTTCGTGGCCGACTACTTCGCACAGTTTGCGCCGCCACCCGAGGCGTCTTCACTGTCCCTGCCGCCCATCACATCGTCGCAGGTGGGTGTGCTGAGAAAAGGCAACGCTGCTTCCCTCGATGAAGCCGATTACCGACGCCATCTGGAGGACAGGTACCTGTGAGCCTGCTGCTGGATACCAACGTGATCCTGGATGTCTGGCTTCAGCGGGAACCGCATGTCGAGGACAGTGCGCGGGTGATGGCGCTGGTGGAAGAAGGTGAGGTTCGGGCAAGCCTGTGTGCCACCACGCTGACCACGCTGTTCTATCTGGGGCAGCGCGTCCTCGGTGCGGATGGGGCCCGTCGTCAGATCGAGGCATTGCTCCGGCTGTTCTCGGTGGCGCCGGTGAATCGGGCGGTGCTCAGCGAGGCACTGGGCAGCCGGTTCGCCGATTTCGAAGATGCGGTATTGCACGAAGCGGCGCGCCATGCGGGCTGTCAGGCGATCATCACCCGCAACACGGCCGATTTTGCCAGCGCATCGCTGCGCATCCACACACCCACTCAGTATCTTCAGATGTATCGGATGAGCCTGCACGAGAAAGCTGTCCGGTATCGTGCAGGGGAGTGAGTCTGATATCTGGTGGCCCGGGGCGTGCTGCGAAAGAGCGAGGCAGGGGGGCGGTGCACCAGTTATGTGCTGGTGGAGGTGGATCCTGCCGGGGGTGGCTGAAGCAGGATGGGGATAGGTTCAAGCTGTTTTCTATCGGCTGCGATGCGCGTTTACCAGCTCAGCAGGACTGAACAGGGCGCGGCCGAACAGATGGGAGAGAACCGATACGCTGGCCCTGGTATCCGCTTGGCTCCTGGATGCCGCGGAGGCTGTCGTCGTGGATAGACTGAGATTTGTAACAAGCCTATTCCGGTCTTTCCATGTCAACGCTCTTTGCCTGGCTGGGCAAAACAGACATCAAGTCCGCGGGACAGGATCCCGTATCCAGCCCTGGGCCGATTGCCACTGCCATAGACACAGGCAGGTATGAGCATCTGGTTCTGTTATCCAATTACAAAGCAGACGAGACAGAGGGGTTCGTTGACTGGCTGACTGCGCAGCGCAGGGTTTCTGTGCATGTGAAGTCTGTGTCTTTGAGCAGTCCTACCGACTTCAAAGAGGTGTACGGTGCTGCTGATGAGGCTGTTTCCTCCTGGCGCCAGGCGCGGGATGGGCCGATCGCCTTTCATCTGAGCCCTGGTACGCCCACCATGGCGGCCATCTGGGTGCTTCTAGCCAAAGCGCGATACCCGGCGAGCCTTATCGAGACTTCCCGTGAGCGGGGTTTTCGGGAGGTTGATGTTCCTTTTGAGGTGGCGGCCGAATTCCTGCCCGTGACCAGTGTCCAGGACGATGCTGCTCTGGCTCGACTCGCTCAGGGCCTGCCGCCCCTGGCGCCGGAGTTTTCCAGCATCGTCCACCGATGCCACTTGATGGAGCGCGCCGTGACCATGGCGCGGCGGCTTGCGCTTCGAGACGTATCCGTATTGATTCAGGGGGAGTCTGGCACTGGCAAGGAACTATTTGCCAGAGCCATTCATGCATCCAGCCCCCGGCGGGAAAAACCTTTCATTTCGGTGAATTGCGGTGCCATTCCTTCAGAGCTCGTGGACGCCGAGTTCTTTGGTTATGAAAAAGGTGCTTTCACCGGAGCCGTGGGTACGAGAAAGGGGCACTTCGAGTCTGCCGAGGGCGGCACCCTCTTCCTGGATGAAGTCGGTGAGCTTCCACTGGCTTTACAGGTTCGTCTGCTTCGTGTCCTGCAGGAAAAAGAGGTGTGCCGCCTTGGGAGTAGCAAGCCGAAGCCGGTCGACGTCCGCATCATTGCTGCCACGAATCGTCATTTGCCTTCTGAGGTCAGGGCGCACCGTTTCAGGGAAGACCTCTTTCATCGGCTCGCCATCGGGATTCTGAATCTGCCGCCCCTGAGAGACCGTGATGGTGATCTGGGCCTGTTGATGGACCGCGTGCTTGAGAGGATCAACGCAGAGGCGAGTACTCAGCCTGGTTATGAACATAAAGAACTTTCTGCTGGTGCAAGAAAGCTTCTGTTGCAGTATGCCTGGCCTGGGAATGTCCGGGAGCTTCACAACACCCTCTTGCGTGCCTCCATCTGGGCCCCGGGTTCTTCCATCCGCTCCGAGAATGTGAAGGAGGCCCTGAATCAGGTTGCCCTTCCCCGGCACGACAGCATTCTGGATCGCCCGCTGGGTAACGGCTTTTCGCTTAAGTCGCTCATTGCAGAGGTCTGTTGCCATTACCTGCAGAAGGCCGCTGAGCAAAGTTCAGGCAAGAAGATGCTGGAGGCGGAACTTCTGGGCTTTTCAAATTATCAGACCCTGGTCAACTGGAAAAAGAAGTACAAGGTCGATTGAGTTGGCATGAGTTTTGCTTGAGAGTTTGGTGAGTCAGCAAGGTATCGCATATCGCATGACCCTCTGTCTGGATAGCGGCCGCTGATGGGATCAGGCCATGAAGAGGTCCTGGATATCAGGATCTGCCTTCGTGGTCATCAATGGTTCTCTTTATGGAAATTGGACATGAGCAGCCTTAAAAAGTTCACCATCGCCTCCCCCAGACCGCTTCCCGTCTTCATCCTGGCCGATACCAGTGGCAGTATGGCGGAGGATGGAAAAATTCATGCCCTGAATGATGCGCTCAAGGACATGTTGTCCACCTTCTCGGATGAAAGTCGTCAGCGTGCAGAGATCCAGGTAGCGGTGATCACCTTTGGTGGGCAAGCCTCGCTGCACCAGCCTCTGAGCCCCGCCCATGAACTGGCGGAACTCAGGGAGCTGGTTGCTTCAGGCTCCACCCCCATGGGAGCAGCTTTCTCCATCACCCGCCAGCTTCTGGAGGACAAGGAGGTCGTTCCTTCCCGGGCATACCGTCCTGCCTTGGTCCTGATTTCGGATGGCCTGCCAACTGACGATTGGAAAGGGCCGCTTCATGATCTGGCATGTTCTGAACGGGGGCAGAAAGCAACCCGTTTTGCCATGGCGATTGGCGAGGATGCCGATGAGGAGATGCTGAAGGAGTTTGCCAATGACCGGGAAGCCCCTTTGTTCAAGGCCCATGATGCTCGGGGCATTCACGCATTCTTCCGGGCTGTCACGATGAGTGTCAGTAGGCGCTTGAGCAGTCAGAACCCCGAGGAGTCTGGCTCCTTTGTGATCCCTCCTCCGGATGATCTGTTCGAGGACTGATCACGCATGGCATGGGTTGCTTTTGGGGCGAGTGTGACAGGGCCTGCTCATCTGGTGCGCAATCAGCCCAATCAGGATGCGTATCGAGTGGCCGGCGACGGTCATGGCTGGTTTGCGGCGGTGGCTGATGGACTTGGTTCACGCCCTTTCAGTGACAAGGGGGCTCGTGAGGCCTGCAAGGTGGCCAGACGGGTTCTCCGTCAATCTGGCAGGACTCATGGCCTGGATGGCCTCATGTCACAGGTGCAAAGCCAGTGGATGAAAGCGGTTGCTCCCTGTCGTCCCAGTGATGCAGCAACCACGTTGCTGGTGGCTCGGGTGAGCGCTTCGGGTGATCTATTGACGGCCCAAGTGGGGGATGGACTGATCCTGGTCAGAAGTGGCGGGAGCTTTCATCGGTTTACGCCACAGCGTCAGGGCTATCTGAACGAAACTGATTCGCTGGATGCCCTTGACGCCAGAAAGCGATGGGAACTCGGAAAGGCCAGGCTCGATTCGACCGGTGATGGGGTGATTCTGATGACGGACGGTATCAGTGATGATCTGGACGAGGATCTCCTGGAAGGTTTCTTTGATTTGATTTATCGAAAGCTGATGAATCGTAGCCGCCGTCGGGGAAAGCAGTGGCTAAGATCAGAGCTTCGTGACTGGCCTACGCCGCTTCATGGTGATGACAAGACGCTGGCAGCCATTTTCAGGATCTCAGGATGAAACACGAAAAGCAGGGCGACAAGGAGACTCAGAAAACGGTTGTGGATGATCGTGGACATGAGTATGTTCTGACCGAAAAAATTGGTGAAGGGGGACAAGGCTCGGTCTACCGGACGAAGAACCGGAACATCCTGATCAAGCTGAGTCATCCGGTTTCATCCGGGGAGCATGGTCGATGGGAAGCCCGGATTCGTGCCTTGATGCGGCAGCCGATTGAACCTCTGCCCATTGCCCGACCTTTGGCCATGATCACCAGACCTCGGGCTGGCTATGTGATGGAGCTGATGGATGGGCTGGAGCCCCTTCAAGACCTCATGCAGCGCACGGATGATGCCATGCAGACGGAGGAGAAGGGGCTGTCGGGCTTCATTGAAACGGGCGGCCTCATCCGTCGGCACAGGCTGCTGCTTCGGCTTGCCCGGATACTGGCGGAACTGCATGGAAAAGGACTTGCTTACGGCGACCTTTCTCCTGCCAATATTTTCATCTCCGGAACCATGGAGCATTCACAGGTCTGGCTGATTGACTCGGACAACATCACCAGCATCTCGGTTGATCAGGGTAGGGCTCTCTATACGCCGGATTATGCTGCGCCGGAGATCCTGAAAGGGGCGTCGGGTATCAGCACATCAACCGACAGCTGGAGCTTTGCCGTCATCGCGTACAGGCTGTTGACCCTCAATCATCCCTTCAAGGGGGATGGTGTTCTGGATGGTTCTCCGGAGCTGGAGGAACTGGCGCTGAAAGGATCGTTACCCTGGGTGCAGCACCCAACTGATTCGAGCAATGCTGTTTCTGTGGGGCTTCCGGCCGAGCTGGTGCTGGATGAGCGGCTTAAGCCTCTGTTTGAACAGTGTTTCAACGCTGGGCGAGACAATCCGACAGGACGTCCCCGGATGACGGAATGGGCGGAAGCATTTGAAATAGCCATCGGCTCGTGTACCAGTTGCGATGCGTGTGAAAGCTCATTTTTCTGGGACGAAACCAGAACCTGCCCTTTCTGTGATCATCAAATGGATGAAGATGAGCCCATCCTGGTCACGGAACTCCGGTACATGCCGCCCGACAGAATCCTGGAGGGGCTGGACATCGAAATACCGGATGAGCAGATCAGAAATTCATGCTGGGAAAAAACGGGTCGTCAAAGGGTTGTCGGGCGTCGTCCTGTCCACGTCAGGAAAACTGGTTATTCAGATCTGGATCAGGCTGATGACAATGAGTTTTGCGTCATGTCGATATCTGATATGGGTCTGACGATCAAGCCATCCCGTGATGAAGATGTTCATCTTCAGACTGGGGGTGAAGATCCAGTCCGTTTGAGGCGTGAAGAAATACTCAAGAGACAGTCCCGCTCAGGCTCCCGGTTCTACCTGCACCTGGGCCCATGCCATCAGGAGCATCTGGTGCTGAGCTTCAAGTGGTGATTCGATCATGAAAATTTCGGATTTCCCTTTTCTTGATAATGAGCTTGTCTGCTTCTGTTTGAGCATCCCTGAAAAAGGCTGGAACAAGGGCTTGCCTGTGGAGATTCATCATCCTGGCGCTGTCTGTCTTGCCAGGCAGGGCGGTTTGGTCGCAGAGGGGAGTTTTCAAAGCGCATCCGCTGATCTTGTGTCACAAAGTCAGCAGGGTCATGTCCTTTGGATTCTCAGGGATTTGAAGGAAAAGGACAGGGACGTCAGGCTGTACCTGCAGTATCTGAAACTCTCCGGGAGGGCTCAGCTTGATCTCTATATTCTTGTCGATGAGCTCATCGTGAGGGAACTCGACAGTAAGGGATTGATCGAATCTTCGGAAGCTGAATCGGCGCTGGATTGGTTGAACCGGCAGTTTTTGGTCAAGCGGGACGATGACAGTTCGTCTGCCGTGGCTTTCATGTCCTGGTTTGACAACCAGGGAGATCAGAATCTTGTTCTGCTAGGCATGGAGTGGCGTGCTTTTCTGAAGCGGGAAGAAGGTGGCGTCCGTCTGATGAAACTGGCCCGTCATGCGGGCCAGACCCCCGCCGTTTCGCTGGTTGAAGGGGCCGTGCTGTTCACCGATGCCAGTGTCAAAGCTCGGTTGATGAGACCGGATCAGCAGGCCATTCTTGACAATCTGGCAACGGGTAATCGAAGCTACTTGAAACTCTGGGAAGAGTACGGACGCCTTGAGTGGGAGGAGGTCAGGAAGAAATATGAAAATCTCGGTTTTTTAAGGTACTCCAAAGTTTTACCAATTGTGGGAGAGGAGTGGTGCTGGGCCCTTGAGTCAAAGGACGTCGAATCTGTTCAGGACTTCCAGCGCAGATGGAAGAACCTGGGGTTCTCCGAGTCTGATCTCGTGGAGATCAGCAGCTCCGAACCGTTCTGGCGTCATGAGCAGGATTCGGGTGATTTTCCCGCTCGATCTCGGTCTGAGCCTGTTCTTCGGGGAAGGATACGGTTCGAGAGAAAGCGAGTGTTATTTTTGCCTGATGGTCGTGATACTCGTTCTTCCGGAAAACTCCCTGAAAACGGGTATGTTTCGTACTGTCGGGCAGGTGACGAGGCAATCCGTAAACGTAGAAACGCAGCCAAGGAAAGAATCGAGAAGCGTTCGGCGATGCCTCAGCTGAGGCATCTACTCGAAGGGATGACTCCGCCTGCTCCGAGGTTTCGTGCCATTCGGGCGTTGACGCCATATGCCAGGGAGTCATTCAAGGGGGCGCCAACCAGTCGTCAGGAAGAGGCCTTAGGGGTGGCCCTCAACACACCGGATATCGCCCTGATTGTCGGGCCTCCCGGTACCGGTAAAACCCAAGTCATCGCGGCGCTGCAGCGTCGTCTTGCCGAGATTCAGGATTCGGGAGGAGGGAGTGTTCAATATCAGTTTCTGATCAGCAGTTATCAACATGATGCCGTTGATAATGCCTTGACGCGGGCCGATGTTTTTGGATTGCCTGCCGTTCGTGTTGGAGGGAGGGCTTCGAGTTCCGAACCAGCTTCCGACCCTATCAGAGATTGGTGCCAGAGGCAGCAAGAAACGATCAGGGCTCAGATTGAGAAGCGGCAGGACACTCCAGCAGAGTTGTCGATTTTGGATTCCATCAAGAAGATGATCGTGAGCCTGAAGTTTTCTGATATGACGTCAGGAGAACGTGGTCAGCGGTATCTTGATCTGGACAGCAGGCTTCAGGACCTGGATGAGCGGGGTATTGGATTGTCTGCCGACTTGAAATTTCGATGGAATGAATTTCTGGATTCGATCAGGAAGCAGCCTTCCAGTCACCCCAGTAGTGCCAATTCCTCTCTGTCAAGAAGGGTTCGTGCGATTCGTTCCTCCTCCTGTGGGTTTCAGGATGACGGACTGGCCCGTGTTCGTGACCTGCGTTCTGCTCTTCAGGGTTCAGACAATCTATCCGAAAAACATCGGGAATTTCTGCGTTCGATATTGTGCCTGAAAGAGCCACCTGACGAGCAGGAACTGGAAGCACTCAATCGCTTCAAGGAAGAGATGCTGGATCTGCTTCGACCAGACTTTCGGCCTCCCGATATCAGGAACGCTATTGATCGTGCTTCGCTGGCACTGCTGAATGATATTGATGAAGAGCTTGAGGTGTTTTTACATCAGTCGCGTCTCGGTGTTTCCGGCGTTCTTCAGGGGTTTCATGATGATCTTGCCCATCACCCTGATTACATGGAAAACACGCTCAGGGAGTACGCACAGGTCGTTGGCGCAACCTGTCAGCAGGCAGCCGGGTATGCCATGGCCAGTCTGAAATCGCTGGTTCGAGATACCCCCGAGTCCGGGATCAGCTTTGATACTGTCGTCATTGATGAAGCGGCTCGCGCCAATCCACTGGATCTTTTCGTCCCCATGTCCATGGCCCAGCGGCGGATCGTACTGGTTGGCGACCATCGGCAGCTTCCTCACCTGGTTCAGAGAAGCCTGGAAGATGAGCTGGTTGAGCGATTTGATCTTTCGGAAGAACAGACGAGAGCCTACGAGCAAAGTCTGTTTGAGCGTCTTGTCAGGCAGCTCAAGAACGCGGAAAAGCTGGACGGTGTCAAGCGCGTTGTCATGCTGGACACACAATACCGGATGCATCCGACACTCGGGCGATTCATCAGTCAGCAGTTTTATGAACCCGAAGGATTGGGAAGCATCAAGTCGGGTCGTGATCCGGAGGATTTTTTTCACACGATCCCTGGCTATGAAAGCCGATGTGCCGTCTGGATTGATGTTCCGGAGCAGCAGGGTGGAGAGGAACGACGGGGATTCAGCCTCTGTCGTCGGGCAGAAGCGAATCGAATTGCTGCAGAAGTCAGAAGGATGATTGATTCAGGTGATCGTGATCTGAGTATTGGCATCATCAGTTTCTATCGTGCCCAGTCGGATCTGATTCTGGAGGCCTTGAAGGTTCAGGGCATTGCCGCGGATGATGAGGGACGGGTACAGATCTTGCCTGAATATCGTCGAACGATTTCCGGAGACGAGCGTATCCGGGTTGGAACGGTCGATGCTTTTCAGGGA
Source organism: Lautropia sp. (assembly GCA_030528325.1). Lineage (GTDB taxonomy): Bacteria > Pseudomonadota > Gammaproteobacteria > Burkholderiales > Burkholderiaceae_E > Lautropia. The sequence goes on from JAUMZD010000037.1 coordinate 25,013, forward strand.
AAGGAGTTCGATGTCGTTCTTCTGTCCGTCGTCAGGAGCCGTGCGCCTGTGAACGAGAGGAATCTGTCTGAGGACGAGAGAGAGGCACTTTGGAACAGGGCGTATGGACACCTTCGTCTTGCCAATCGTCTGAACGTGGCCATGAGCCGACAAAGAAAGCTGTTGATTGCCGTTGGTGATGGAGCGATGTTCAGCGAGGCTCGGGCAGGGAAGGCGGTGCCTGCTCTGGCAGCTTTCCGTTCGTTGTGTGAAGAAGAGGCCAGAAATGTCTGAGTTGCAGCGTCGCTACCTTGACTTTGGTGTCCATCGTCCGCCCGGAGGTGAGCCACTGCTATGGCCTGTGAAAGTATGGAAAATTCTCTACCACGCCGAGATGGGTCTGCGTCTCAATGCTTTTCAGAAGGCCATTCTCGGGCTTGTACGCGCTGATCGTATGGGGACAGCAGAGATCGCTTCGCTTCTTGGGCTGCATCAGGATCTGGTCAGCTTCATCATTGCTACGCAATTGATCCCCAATGGGTGGATGACGTCAGGGGGCCGATTGACGGATAAGGGCAGAGAGGTTCTGGAGGTCAGCCCGGATCAGAGTATCCAGAAACGCATTGCCTATGTTTATCAGGATCGCCTGTCTGGAAGGTGGTTTCCGAGAGTTTCGGAACGACTTTCGGAGATTGAGCCTATCCGGACGAATGAAAAGGGGTTTCCTGTGTTCAGGAAAAGCCGGGATTCGGGACGCGAGATCAGTCCTTTTCTTCTTCGTCCTCGCTTTTCTGGCCAGATGTCTATGGGTATGTCTGCGCCAGCGTGGAGCGATCTCGATGATGCTCTGGAGAGATACCGTTCGGATCAGGCAATGAGCCAGAGATTAGGGTTTTCTGACAGGCAGCTCATTTCCTTGCGATATCAGGAGCGCATGGAAGAGTCCGGCGTTGACATGTGGATCTGGGCCTGGGTTTTTCCGGACAGGGACGGGGACGAACCCTTTCTGGTTGCGGATCCTTTTGGTCTGAGCCCTGCTGTCAGCTGGTTGCGAAAACCGTTGCAAGAACGTCTATCTGGTGACAAGGGCCTGAGATCCTATGTTTCCCGGGTGATGGGAGGAGAGGCCTCGACAGAGCCGGATGCTGATCAGCAGAAGAAGATTTCGGATGAAGTTGATCTTCGCATGATGGCTGATCATGCATGGCTGCAAGGGATTCCGGAAATCGGCTCTTACTTCCGGTCTGTCATGAGACTGCAGATCCGTTTGTCCAGGCAAGACAAGTCTTCTCCTGAGGATTGGCGAAGCTTGCTGATAGAGACCAATAATCTGGCGGAAAGTGTCTTGCGCTGGTTGCTGAAGAAATATCCGCCGGATATTGAAAAGCTTCCTTACCCGAAGCAATACTGGAGCGGGGCTGAGGCAGAAAGATACCTTAAGGTCATCCGCCTTGACTGCATGACGGACAGTGTCATTGCCCGGCTTTCTTCCCAGAAGCTTCGAGATGTTCGTGAGGCAATCCGAACAGGAAACAGTGCCATCAGGGCGCTGATTTTTGCCAACTATCTGGCTGCTTCGGATCATGATCGGCATCCATTCCGGATGAAGTCCCGAGAATCGCTTGCACTGGATGATCTCATCGATATGGTAAATCTTCGAAACAGAACGGGTGCTCATGCATGGAATGGATCGGTAGATGAAGATCGCATCATGAAGTTTTCGGAATTCTTGATCCAATGGGTTCAGGTTTTTAAGGGTTGATTGATCGTGGGAAAGAGCAGGAAGAACAGGGGGAATAACCCCCAGAGTACAACGCCGTCTTCTTCCGGGCCCCAGGTGGACACAGTGGCTCTTTTGTCTAGGCTGGAGGCGGTTATGAAAAGAAGTAAAGCTACTTTTGAAGGGAATGGAGTCTCTGCCCCTGATCTGAACGACATTTCGAAGGATTATCCCGTGTCGAATCTTTCATCTGACCAATCGTCAAAAGTTGAGGATTTATGCAGCCGTCTTTCCGAGGGGGTGGGGCAGCTTGCCAAGCTGGATGATGCGCTGAAGCACCGTGAGGCTTCTGTCCTCAAGCGAGAGGAGACCAGCAGCAGGAAAGAAGAGGCGGCCGAAAGGCAGCGTGAAGAACATAAGCGTCGGGAACAGGGGCTGGATGAACGTGACAGGGTGCTGAAGGAAGTTCGCGACGAGCTGAACCTGAAGGATGCGGCGTTGAAGAAGCAGGAGCGTACTCTTGAGGAGCGCGAGTCGGCGGCGAGAACCGGGTTTGCGAGGGAAAATGAGAAGTTGCTTGAGAAACTTCGTGAAGAAATCCGGGAGCTGGAACTTCATCGGGATGAAATGCTCAAGGAAACCCGTGAGTGTGCCAGGCAGGCTGAGGCTCAGATTCATGAGCGTGAAAGGGCTGTCGCGCAGAAGGAGGCTGAACTCGATGCCAGGGACTCTCATCTGACCCTTGAGCTTCATCGACTTGAGGCCGAAAAACAGGGTATGGAGTGGCAGTATGATCAGATCAGAAGCAAAGGACGTCAGGAGGCTGAAGAGGAGATTGCACAACTGAAGTCTGATCTCCGGCGAGCTGAGAAGCGTCGTCAGCAGGCCCAGGAGGCACTTCAGGCGCAAAAGAGCAGACTTGCTGACTATCGCGAGTTGGAGGAGGCCATGGAAGGATGTGATGTACAGGCTTTTCTGGACGAGCGAGAGGCGTTGAAGAGCGAGCTTTCTTTACTTCGCCGGGAGTTGTCTGGCGGTGATGCCACCCGGCTTCGTGATGAGAATAAGGCGTTGCGTGGTCAGCGGGACGCTCTGGATGCCCGGGTCTCCGAGCTGAGTGATGAACTGGCACTTGCCAAGCAGCAACTGAGCAGGCTTCATCTTGGGGTCAGTGACAAGGATACGCTGGAGAAGGAGAAGCGTGCTCTGATCAGGCAGAAACAGATTCTGTCTGCCAGACTGAACGAGCTTTCCTGCCAAGTTGATGACCTTACCCGTTCTCAGCAGGCTCAGACACCGTTTCCACAGATGAGCTGGATGGATGCGGCCAGTGAGGAAGACTGGGTTGAACAGAGGGGGGCTGACGAGCTGAAGCGTAAAGTGGAGGAGGTTCCCCGTCTCAAGGACTTCGTGAAAGAGCTTCGGGACAGGATTGCCCTGGCAGAGCGCGGTACACCACTTTACTTCCGGCTTGAGGATGTTCGTCTACTGCTGGCTGGTCTTTCGATGAGTCAGCTCCACATCTTCCAGGGGATCAGCGGTACCGGAAAGACCAGCCTTGCCAAGGCTTTTGCGAAGGCAGTTGGGGGGCACTGCACAGACGTGTCCGTTCAGGCTGGCTGGCGTGACCGGGATGACCTGCTGGGTAACTACAACGCGTTCGAAAAGCGTTTTTACGAACGGGATTGCCTGCAGGGAATCTATCGGGCCCAGACAGACGCGTACAAGGACCGCTTGAATGTCATTCTGCTCGATGAGATGAATCTATCGCATCCTGAGCAGTATTTTGCCGAAGTTCTTTCTGCGCTTGAAAAGAACGATCCGGATGATCGTCTGCTCAGTCTCTCCGAGAGTCTGCTCCCGAACGCGCCGAAAAGGCTGGTTGAGGGACGGAAAATTCGTATTCCTGAAAATCTGTGGTTCATCGGTACGGCCAATCACGACGAGACCACGAGGGAGTTTGCGGATAAGACCTATGATCGGGCGCATGTTCTCGAGTTGCCAAGACATGATGAGAAATTCGATGTAAATGATCAGCTTCCCGGAAGGGCTTTCAGTTACCGCTCCCTGAAATCGTCTTTTGATAAAGCTGTATCGAAGCACCGGGATGCTGTGAAGGAGATGCTTGAGGACTTGACGAGTGCACCGGTTTCAGGGGTGCTGCTGGAACGGTTCGGGCAAGGCTGGGGGAATCGCTTTGAGCGTCAGGCTTTGAGGTTCATCCCGGTTTACATCGAGGCAGGGGGACAGAAGGAGGGGGCGCTGGACTATCTGCTGGCCAGCCGGGTTTTCCGTCGAGGCAAGGTCGTGGGGCGATACGATATCAGGCGTGAAGATATTGATGCGCTCCGTGATGCATTGGCGAACACCTGGCGTTCTTGGAAGGGTGAACCGGAGCTTTCGATGAAGTTGCTGGAAGAGGATGGTCGTCGTAAAGAGCGGGGCGCTTGACGGTCATGAGCTTTCTGGATCGTTTCAGCCAGGAGCGGACGGATATCCTGCCAGCGCAGGTGATGCCCGGTCGATATGCCGTGCTGTCTCCGCTGACGTTCAATCACCGGATCAGGCTGCCTGAAGGGGAGCTGCTTGTCGGGGATGGTTCACAGGCCATCAGATTCCGCTCCGGGGTTCATCATCTGCTGTCTGGTGTCAGTGACAGTGATGGCGAGGTGGAGGCGAATCTGGTTATCGAGGCTGTCTCTGTCATTGCGAGAGAACAGAGAAATCGTTCAGAGGGCACGGTTTCTCCGATGTTGCCGCCGGATCTGCTCAGGCAGGCCAAGCTGTTGACCGTGGAGCGCCTTTTGCAGACGACCCTGGAGCAAGGCCATCTACATGCCATTTCGGAAAGGCCGAGGACGGATCTCCGGTATGAAAACCAGGTGGTTTCTGTGGACAGGGCGCGGCGTCTGGCTTCCTCCGCGTTGCCACATCTGGCTTCTCATTCTGATTGCTGGCAGCGGCGAACGGTTTCAGGGATCTTGCCAAGAAAGATTCTGGCCCGTTTGAGTGAGGATGATTACGGCATCTATGAAAACAGGCTTTTCAAACGACTGCTCGAGTGGCTGGAGTATCACCTGGCGCGACGGCTGATCAGCCTGAGAAGTATCCGTGCCCGCTTGGATGGCGCGCTGGAGTTTGAGCGATCGGAGCATGTCCATCACCGCCTTTGTCGGAGCATTTGTGAATTATGGGGTGAGGCTTATCATGACGTCGATGTGACAGAGAGCCTGAGAAAGGCACAGAACGCAGAGTCGGTCATCATTCATCTGCTCAAATTGGTTCGGTCGCTCAAAAGTCGCGGGTTATACCGGCAGATCCGCCGGAATCTTTCTGTTCCCTCGCGGATTCATCTGACCAATATTCTGCAGAATGACGCTCACTATCGTCACCTTCCTCCCTTGTGGGATGGGCTGGCAGCTCTCAGCGGAGAACGGGATCTGTCAGCGCAGGATTGGCATGAGCTTGAGAAGCGTCGACACCGGGATTATTCAGAATATGTAGGTGTTGTCATCCGACGGTCGCTGGACCGTTATCACCCTGCCGAGAACGATGGACAGCTGTCTTTCAAGTGGGGAGGATTCGGGTTCGAGCTGAGGCAGGAGGGGCATGACTGGCTCATCACCCGGGAGGATGGGAAGGCGCTCCGTTGCATACCTGTCCTGTGGTTCGGCCGTCAGCTGGATATCAGTGATCCGATCAACCCGATGCATCTTCTGTGCTGGCCGGGTCAGGCCGAGAGTAGGGGGTCTGAGCAAGGTGTGCCGGTGTCGCCCATGGATCTTTATGTCGTTGAAAGGCTTGGGCAACGGATTGATCAATGGTTGATCCGGTCAGTGTTGGATGGGTATGGAACCAGGTTGGGCCCATTGCCTGGGGCAGTTCTTGAGCAGGCTGCGTCTTTGGGAGTGCGCTTTGAGGTTCTGAAAGGTCCTTATGGGCGCTTGCTGGCGCCACTCGATCCTGGAGAGACTGGCCGTATGGTGTCAGTCCTTCAGTCGGCCAACGAGACGGTGAGGGCTGCTTTTGAAAGGGCGATGAGTGGCGTATCAGAATTGTCCCGTCTGTGTGGGTGTGATCATCAGGCCAGTTTTCAGCCTGTTCGTGGTGGTGGGTTCTCCTGCCAGTGTCGTCAATGTGGCTCGGTCTGGTCGTTGAATGTCGAGGGTGATCAGAAACGTTTCACGATGAAGCCCAAAGGATCGGACGACCTTGACGATCCATTCGATTGGTGCGGTAGAGACTGGCGGGACATGGTGGTGGCTTCGACTGTCAGTCAGGATGTGTGACGTCCTTTGCCAGGTCGAACGCTGTGCCTGGGAGCTTGGGCCGGCTTGCAGCCCGTGACTTTCCTGCCGCTCAAGCTCCTAGTCTCTGATGGGTGTCCACTCATATCGCTTCACACTGCTGCCGACGCTACAACCCCTCCGCCCTTTCCAGATCCAGCTGCACCCGCACCGCATCGTCCCGGATCTGGATGGCGATGGCCATCGAGGCGTCGAGCCGGCGCAGCATCCAGGGGCTGATGTCGTGCTCGAAGGGGTCAGGCAGGATGACGCGTTCGGCGACCGTGCCGGCCGGGTTGGCATCGGGGCTGTCGAGTGGGCTGGCGATGGGCATCGTGCCGATCTTGTGCTCGATCCGTTCGATGGCATGGGCCAGGGCGTCGCTGATCTCGCCGGGGTTCATCCGGTCGCGCCGCAGCACGAGCATCGACTTGATGGCGCTCAGCTGGGCCAGGAACTGGTAGCAGTGCAGTTGCAGGTACTGCAGGGCTTCGATGGGGGGGCGGACCGCGCGCGGCTCCGAGAGCGAGCGCTGGGTGGCCTGAACCAGGGCCGAGAGGCTGTCGAAGGCTTCGCGGCGGGCCAGGCGCCATTCCAGTTCGGGGGTGTTCTCGACCGTGGGGAGCTGTTGGGGGTCGAGGGCCAGACGGGCGTGACGGGCCTGGGCTTCGAGGGTGCGCTTCACGAGGGCCGGAATCTGGCCGCGTTCCCAGGAGGGCAGCACGTAGCAGAAGGCCCAGGCGACGACGGCGCCCAGCAGGGTGTCGGCGAAGCGCTCCATCAGCGTGAAGGTGGTGTGATGATCGTCGAGGCTGACGAGGTGTACCTGGACGAGGCCCAGCACGGTGCCGGCCACCGAGGTGAGCAGGTAGCGACGCTGCGAGAAGCTGTGCGAGATGCCCTGGGACAGCATCATCACCACGAGCAGCAGGGTCATGCCCGGGTTGAAGGACAGCAGCGCCATGGTGAGGATGCAGCCGACCAGGGTGCCGGCCACGCGCTGGTTCCGGCGTTCGATGGTTTGTGAAAGGCTGCCCCGCAGCACGACGGCGATCGTCAGCAGGATCCAGTAATCGTGGGCGCCCCAGGGCATGGCGAGCGCGATGGCGTAGCCGGTGCCCATGGCCAGTGCGGCGCGGATGGCGTGACGGAGCTGGGGGGTTTTCCAGCCCCAGAGCGACAGGAAGGGGCGGATCGACCAGGCGGTGGGGCTCACGAACATCTGCCAGTTGGCCCGCACGACGGCCAGATCCGGCATCAGCTCGCCGCGAGCGGTGCGTGACAGGCGCAGGATTTCGTCGTTGATGTGGCCGACGCGGTGAGCCAGTCCCCGGATCAGCATCGACGGTGAAGGCCCCAGGGCCAGCAGGCTGTCGTTCTCGGGGTCGGGCAATGAGCGGATGGTGGCGATGCGGGTTCGGCGATCGGTGGAGGGGCGGGGCTTGAGGCCGAAGAGCAGCGCGTCGGCCATGCCGTCGACCTCGTCGGCCATCTCGTCGAGCATGGCGCGGATGCGGGTGAGGGCGTGGCGGTGGCGGGCGTGCTGGCAGAGGTTGTCCAGATCCAGCTCGCTGGCTAGCAAGGTATCACGGATGTCGAACACGATGACCAGCATGCCGGCCAGACGTTGCCGGTAGGCCGTGCGGGGGGATTCGAGCACGATGTCACGGGCGGCCTGCATCTGTTCGGCCAGGGAGGCCTGGGCACGCAGCAGCTTTTCCTGAAGGCGCGTCGTGTCGTCGGTGCCGGGCTTCGTCTGGTGTCGGAAGAGCTGGGCTTCGGTGCGGATCAGCTCGGCCAGCGAGATCAGCACGTCGGCCATCAGCAGGGCGCGGTAGCGCCCGTTCAGCAGCAGGTTGGTGAGCGTGGCCCACAGCACGTACAGCCCGGCACCCAGCCCGAAATAGGCGGTGGTTTGTAGCGCGGTGACGGGTACATGTTCCTGCCGACCGACGGCCAGTGACAGGATGGCGGTGAACATCAGGCCCATGGCGATCGAGATGCCGCGCTTGCCCCAGGCCATCGCGAGGAAAGCGACGAAGGAGAAGGCCGTCAGCATCAGGCCGACTTCGATCGGGGACTGCGCCAGTCGCTGGATGCCGTAGAAGAGGGGTAGGCCGATGAGGACGGCCGGCAGCATCTGCTTGAACTTGCCGCGACGCGGGGCCGGGTTGTCCGGTGGGGTGGCGGAGACGACGCCGATGCTGGCGACCGAGGCGGCGAAGGGGCCCAGCCAGTAGCCCACAACAAACGAGATCAGCAAAAGCCCCAGACCGGACGTGATGCCATTGAGCGCGAAATGGCTCAGGGCGTTACGCAGCAGGGCATGAAGTCGGGGCGAGAGGTCTGGCTTGGGCATCAATCGAGCAGGGCGAAGGCTTCTGTCAGCGCCTCGCTGCTCTGGGGACGGATGACGCGGGCGATTTCCTGCCCATCCTTCATCAGGATCAGGGTGGGCCAGAGCTTGACGCCGAAGGAGCGCCCGAGCGGCCGGCCTCGACCATCCTCGATCTTGATATGAGTGAGTGCTTGCTGACCAGTGAGGGCCTGGCGAATGAGGGGCTGAGCCGCCACGCAGTGCGGGCAGCCGTCGATGCCGAATTCTAGAAGCCAGACACCGGGCTTGGCGTCGAGTTCGGCCCGGGTCAGCGTCTCGGGCAGATAGGCGGCGGTATGAGCGGACATGCTGTTATTGTGGCAGCATCGGCGCTGTTTGTTGACGACAATCCCGTTACTGCCGCCCAAGCTCCTGGAGGTTTCTGATGATGGAAGTGGCCACGATCATCCAGCCCGCGCCGGCCGGGGGAGCCCGACAGCTTTTTCTGCTGTTTCCCGATGCCGGTCAGCCTTCCGAATCTCTGGCGGCGATGGCCGGGCGGCTGGCCGAGGCCTTCCCGGCGGCGGCGGCGCTCGTCGTGCAGGGGCCGTTGTCCGTGGGGAAAGGGCGGCGCTGGTTGACGGTGCCTGCGCTGGCGGAGGATCAGACTTCGGCACAGGGCGGGGGCGGGCAGTCCGTGGAGGCGGGAGCTGCCGGGCTGGTCGGGCTGGAAGAGGGGGTGCTGGCCCGGGCGGTCGATGCGGCGCTGCCCGGTTTCATCCGTTGCGTCCGTCACTGGCAGAACGAGATGCAGGTGTCCCCAGCAGCCACGGCGCTGCTGGGTCAGGGCGAGGGGGGCACGATGGCGCTGGCTGCGGCGCTTTCGCCGGGTGAGCCGCCGGTGTGTGCCCGGGTAACGGCGGTGGGCGGGCGCTATGCGCTGGTCACGGCGCCGGTACCCACTCAGGTGCTGGTACACCTGTTGCACGGCAAGCAGGATCAGGCCGTGCATTTCAGTCATGCGCTGCGCACGGCCGAGCAGCTCGTCCGGGCCGATGCCGACATCACGGCCGATGTGGTGCCCCATGAAAACCATGTGCTCGGCACCGAGCTGCAGGACTGGGTGATGAAGCGTCTGCAGACACAGGTGCCCCGGCATGTCTGGGAGGCGGCGATGCGACAGGCACAGGCGCAGGGCGGGCAGGAAGAGCCCTGAGCCTTGCGTCGGGCGCTGCCGGAGGCCTTTCCCGAGAAGGGATTCTGGCGCTGGCTGATCCGGATGACCGGGACGGAGACGGCATTTGGGGCCGGCCGAACTGGGTGTTCGATCAGGAGAAAGCCCTGCAGGGCGAGTCCGAGCCTCGCTCGCTGGGCCGTTTCGGCTGGAAGGCCAGCACGCCGTCCGTGCTGATCCAGAGTGCGGGTGCCTATCGGGGCGACATGGGGCCCCTACCGACGAGGGGCAAGGGCCTGGCAAGGTGCTGGCAAGCGGTCGATACCGAGGGCTTGCGCTGGCCGGGAATCCCCCGGGTTTGGGGGCGTTGTGCGGGCTTATTCGCCCGAGCCGTTGCCCATCGCCGATTGCAGGTAGTTCTGCAGGCCCAGCTTCTCGATCAGTTCCTGCTGGGTTTCGAGCCAGTCGATGTGCTCTTCGGTGTCGTCCAGGATCTGCAGGAACAGCTGGCGGGAGACGAAGTCGCCCGCCTGTTCACACAGGGCGATCGAGGCCTTGACGTGGGCGTGGGCGCCGCGCTCGAGCGCCACGTCGGCAGCGAAGATCTCGGTGACGTTCTCGCCGATGTTCAGCTTGTGCAGGGCTTGCAGGTTGGGCAGGCCGTCCAGCATCAGGATGCGGTCGACCAGCATGTCGGCGTGTTTCATTTCGCCGATGGACTCTTCGTAGATTTTCTTGCCCAGACCATCCAGACCCCAGTGACCGCACAGGCGGGCATGCAGGAAGTACTGGTTGATGGCGGTCAGCTCGTTGGTGAGCTGCTTGTTCAGGGCTTCGATGACTGCTTTATCGCCTTTCATGGCAAACCTCGGGTGTGTTGGTTCAGACAGGGCCTCAAGACAGGTGAGGTCGTCTTGGAGGGCGTGATTCGGGAAGTGACGGATTCTAGTCACTTATGCACGCAGTGTATAGACGCAACAAACCCTTGGGTCATCAATACCCAATAAAAGAAACAATCCGTCATCTCTTTTCAAAAAAACAGACACGGATTGCTGGTGACTGCCGGGGCCTGCGCCTGTGGGGCGGGTTCAGGCTCCCAGTTCGATCTGGCCCCCCCGGGCCATCTGGCCTGGCAACGGCATGACGGGGATGATGTCGCTGGCCTTGTGGGCATCCAGCATCGCACGGGCCTGGGGAATGCACTTGCCGCAGCAGGTGCCAAGCCCGGTGGCCTGCCTGACGCTCTTCAGACAGCAGCTGCCACAGCTGGCCAGGGCGGCCAGATCGCTTTCACGAACATTGAAGCAGTTGCAGACGACCATGAGCGTAAGACCAAAAAACGACGTTGGAAGTCCAATGGGATTGATTTGCATTTGATCAAAAATCAGCCAGTCTTGCAAGCGCGCTCCGACGAATTGTGGGGAATTGTGTGATGAATAAGGAAAAGCCACCGCAGGCCGCAGGCCCGGGTGGCTTCGAGACGGATAGGATGCCGCTGGCCGGAATCGTGCCGGCCAGGCGGCGCCCACATGATCAGCGGGGCGCGTAGGCCACGCCGAACATGAAGGTGCGCGGTTGCTGGTTGTAGTACTTCACCGTGCTGTAGCTGCGGTTGCCGAGGTTGTAGACATCGGCATAAACCGTCAGCTCCGGGGTGGCACGCCAGGCGCCCCGCAGGTTGACCAGCGTGTAGCCGCCTACGCGCTCGATGTTCGCTTCGTCGGAGAAGTGACGGTTGGTCAGCACCAGGTCGGCACCCACGCTGTACTCACCGAAGCCGTAGTCCACGTTGCCGCTGATCTGGCGCTTGGCCACGTTGGGCAGCTCGCGGCCCGTGTCGCTGTTCTTCGGCTTGATCAGGTCGAGGTTCGCCATCCAGCGCAGACCGTTGAAGTCGTCGTTCGGGTGGGTGTCATGGCCGACCGACAGCGCGAGCCCGCGGATGCTGGCCCGACCGACGTTCGTGGTCGAACAGTCAGCAGCCGTACCGGTGCAGGCACCCACGCTGGTGAGACGGTCGCGGATCTTGCTCTGATACAGCATGGCACGGCCGAACAGGTTCGCGTTGGGCTGCCACTGCACGCCACCCTCGATCGTGTGGTCACGTTCCTGGCGGATCCGGTCGTTCTGTGGCGAGCGGTAGTAGTCGGCCAGATCCGGCGCACGGTAACCGGTGCTCAGGCCGGCCACGACGCGCATGGCCGGGTCGAGCTGGTAGCCGTAGCCAAGGTTGTAGCTGGTCTTGCTCGAATACTGGTTGCTGTCGTCCAGACGCAGGGCCAGGTTGACCAGATGCCGGTCGAAGCGGCCGTCACCGGTGGCGCTGATCGAGTTCGTCGAGCGGTGCGGGGCACGGAAGCCCACGGTGTCATAGCGCTCTTCGAAGCGATCGAGGGCAACGCGGCCCCGCATGTTCGGGGCGAAGTCGTGCGAGAGGCCCAGGCCGTACTCACGCAGCCGGGTTTTCACGAAGGAGCCGGCATTGGCCGTGTTCAGCGTGTGATTGACGGTGCTCTGGCTGATCTTGGCATCCAGGCGGGCGTCGGCCGACAGGTCGTGCGTGGCCTTGGTGCCGATCAGTTCCAGACGCTTCTTGGCACGGCGGCCATCACCCACGGCATCGAAGTCGGCGTTGACCGTGTTGCGCATGGCCAGGAAGGTGACCTGGGTGTTGGTGGGCAGACGTGCGTCCAGCCGGCCCGAGACGTTCTCCCGCTTCCAGGCGTCCTGATCGTTCTGGTGGCCCCGGAAGTCGGGGGTGGTGGCGTCGAAACCATCTCCCACTTCGCGGCCGAATTCGACCCGGCCGGTGATGACATCGTTGCCGCCGGCGGCACGGCCACGCATCTGCATGTAGCCGCGCCCACCGATGCCGGCCTCACCGCTGTAGTGAGGCCTGCTGCCCGCGGCGTCGGAGAGCAGTTGCACCACGCCACCGGCGGCATTGGCGCCATAGGCGGCCGAGCCGGAGCCGCGCAGGATTTCGGTGCGGCTGCCATAGGAGAGCGGCAGCAGTGAGAAGTCGGTGCCGCTGGAGGTGGTGACGCGGAAGCCGTCGATCAGCACGAGGGTGTCACGCGGGCTGTGGCCACGGATGCCCAGTGTGCTGGCCGAGCCGGGCGTTCCCTGCGAGAAGGTCTGCACGCTGCCGACGGTCTGGAAGGGGATGAGCTGGCTCAGATTGGCCGTGGCCCGCCGGGTGGGCAGCACGACGACATCGGCCACGAGCTGATCCACCGGCGTGGGCAGCTGATTGGCCGTGACGACGACCGGGCCCTGGCCGGCAGTCCGCTGGTGGATGCTCAGCGGTTTGTTGGGGGCGCGATGCCCCTGTTGCTGGGCCAGCGCGACAGAGGTCGTGCCCATCGTGAAAACGGCCAGCACACTGGCTGCACAGACAGTACGCGAGAACATGTCAGACTCCGTAAGTGGGTTGTCAGGGGAGAGGGTGAGCTGGGCCATGCCCGTTCCCACCTCGGAGCTTGGGCGGCAGGAAAGTCGCGGGCTGCAAACCGGCCGCGCCGGCTCATCTTGCACCCGCTTCCTGCCCCATGGCACTGGCTATGGGGCGGCGAAACGGGCGCAAACCGTGCTCGGCGGGGCCGGTTTTCGCCTTCGCGATTCCTGCCGCCCAAGCTCCTGGGCGGATGGGTGTCTTCTGGCGCCGGTGGCTTGTGCCGGGTGTGGATGACAGCATCCTGTCCCGCTGCCTGAAGTCAGGGCCGTGAGGCCACGATGGCGATGCTGTTTTCAAGTATATCTGCCGTTCGTCAGCCGATGAACGGCAACAGGTGGTCTTGTCAGGCCGGTTCGGGGCTGGTGAGCCCGGTAGAAAACAGTGCTGCAATGCAGCGATCCATGGGCTCGCGGGGAGACGGCCCGATGGCGTGGATCGCACGCCCATGGGGGTTTCAGGCGTTTATCAGGGCAGCGGATGGGCCAGGTTCAGTGGCCGCAGTGCACCAGCGGCAGCCTGCCAGACGGCCGTTTCACTGGGCCACGGATCCTGTTGCAAAAGCGAGACATTCTGGCCCCGTGCCCCATATCGACGGCTGTCGGTAGGGCCAAGAATCGAGATCAGTGGCGCTCCCACGGCGGCAGCCAGGTGGCCGGGGCCGGTGTCGTTGGCGATGACCAGACTGGCGCGGGCCATCACCGCCGCGTATACATCGAGCGCGACATTTTCCAGCGACAGTGCATCGGGGTAGTTCAGACGGGTGTGGCTGCTTTCATCGCCGGGGCCAGGCAGGATCACGACCGGCAGGTGCCGGGACAGCCGCCGGCATAGCTCGGGAAAGCCTGGCCAGGCCTTGCTGGTGCCGTTCAGTGTGCCGGTGGCGAAGGGTACGAGACAGACGAAGGGGGGGTGGATCGACGGGTCGGCCTCATGGGCCAGCTGGTGTTCGGCCAGCCGGGCGAGCGCCAGCTGCTGGGCCTGCTGGCTCAGGGGAAGCCGGGGCAGCGGGCAGGTTGGGGTGGGCGGATCGCGCAGATCATCAAGGGGGGCGAGCGGCAGGCCGAGTGCCCAGAAGCGTTCGGACTCGTGCACGATGCCGTCGGGTTGGGGATGGGGGTGGCGCAGCAGCCAGCCGCGACCATCCTGACGGTAGCCGATGCACTTCAGGCCAGCGAGTCTCGCTTCCAGCGCGCTGGAGAAGGAGTTGGTGAGCAGCAGCATGTTGAGCCGCTGGTTGAAGCTGGGGTCCTGGCTGCGGGCCTTCTGCCGGAGCCGTCTCAGCAGGCGGATCCGTTCGCGCCGGGTGGCAGGCAGTTTGTGGACGGGCCAGTGCGTGCCGGACAGCAGGGTACCCGCCCAGCCCTTGCCGACCAGTTCGAGCTGGTAGCCGCGTTGGTGAAGATGCCACAGGATCGGCAGACTCATGACGACATCGCCGACCCAGTTCGGAAGTCGAACGATGAGGGG
>JAUMZD010000088.1 GCA_030528325.1 Lautropia sp.
CTCCCGACCTACGCCTTGTAAGGGCGCCGCTCTACCAACTGAGCTAAGCACCCAAGCAGCGCTTCCTGCTAAGCTTTGCATTATAGCGGCATTTTTGTTGCGTGCCAAATTTCATGCGGATTTTGCAATGAATGACAAAGCAGACAATGAAGGTGAGCGCAGGATGTGACAGGGGCAGCGTGCTGATCCGAGGCTGCCCCTCTGCTCCTGCCTGCTGACCAAGCTCTAGGAGCTTGGGCGGTAGGAATCGCGAAGGCGAAAATCGGCCCCGCCGAGCACAGTTTGTGCCCGATTCGCCGCCCCATAGCGGGCGCTATGGGGCAAGAAGCGGGTGCAAAATGGGCCGGCGCGGCCGGTTTGCAGCCCGCGACTTTCCTGCTGACCAAGCTCCTAGGAGCTTGGGCGCTACGGTACCGAGCCTTCAGCCGTTCAATGGGCCAGCAGCCCCCCCGGCGATTGAGGCTGATTCGGCGCCGTGGGTGTGGCAGATGCCGTTTCGGCTTCCTCCGGCAGCGGGTCCGGCATCCGGGTCAGTGCCAGCTCCAGCACGCGGTCGATCCATTTGACCGGCACGATCTCCAGGCTGTTCTTGACCGAATCGGGAATCTCGGCCAAATCCTTGACGTTCTCTTCCGGGATCAGCGCGAGCCTGATGCCGCCGCGCTGGGCCGCCAGCAGCTTCTCCTTCAGGCCGCCGATCGGCAGAACCTCGCCGCGCAGCGTGATCTCGCCCGTCATGGCGACATCGGCACGTACCGGGATGCCGGTCAGCACCGAGACCAGCGCGGTCGTCATCGCGATACCGGCACTCGGGCCATCCTTGGGCGTGGCCCCTTCGGGCACGTGAATGTGGATGTCCTGCTTCTCGTGGAAATCTGGCTTGATGCCAAGGCGGGCCGCACGGCGGCGCACGACGGTCATGGCAGCCTTGATCGACTCCTGCATCACATCACCGAGCTTGCCGGTCGTGGTCGTCTTGCCCTTGCCCGGCACGGCAATGGCTTCGATCGTCAGCAGCTCGCCACCGACTTCCGTCCAGGCGAGTCCCGTCACCTGACCGACCTGGTCTTCCTTCTCGGCGATGCCGAAGCTGTAACGGCGCACACCCAGGTAGTTGTCCAGGTTTTCCGACGTGACCCTGATCACCTTCAGTGACTTGTCGAGTAGCAGGGCTTTCACCGCCTTGCGGCAGATCTTGGACAGCTCACGTTCCAGAGAGCGGACACCCGCCTCGCGCGTGTAGTAGCGCAGGATGTCGCGCAGCACGACCTCGTCGATCTCCAGCTCGCTGTCCTTCAGGCCATTGTTCCGGATCTGCTTGGGCAGCAGGTAACGCTGGGCGATCGAGACTTTCTCGTCCTCGGTGTAGCCGGCCAGACGGATGACCTCCATCCGGTCGAGCAGCGCCGGCGGAATGTTCAGCGAGTTGGCGGTGGCCACGAACATCACGTCCGACAGATCGTAGTCGACCTCGACGTAGTGATCGACGAAGCTGTCGTTCTGCTCCGGGTCGAGCACTTCCAGCAGCGCGCTGGACGGGTCGCCACGGAAGTCCATCCCCATCTTGTCCACTTCATCGAGCAGGAACAGCGGGTTGCGAACGCCGACCTTCGTCAGGTTCTGCAGCACCTTGCCCGGCATCGAGCCGATGTAGGTACGGCGATGGCCACGGATCT
Source organism: Lautropia sp. (assembly GCA_030528325.1). Lineage (GTDB taxonomy): Bacteria > Pseudomonadota > Gammaproteobacteria > Burkholderiales > Burkholderiaceae_E > Lautropia. The sequence goes on from JAUMZD010000088.1 coordinate 1,677, forward strand.
CGGCTTCGTCGCGAACACCACCCAGGGCCATGCGCACGAACTTGCGGTTCGTGGCACGGGCGATCGACTGCCCCAGCGAGGTCTTGCCGACGCCCGGCGGTCCGACGAGACACAGGATCGGTGCTTTCACCTTGTCGACACGCTGCTGCACGGCCAGATACTCGAGGATGCGTTCCTTGACCTTCTCGAGGCCATAGTGGTCTTCGTTGAGCACCTGCTCGGCGTTGGCCAGATCATTGTTGATCTTGCTCTTCTTCTTCCAGGGCAGATTGACGAGCACGTCGATGTAGTTGCGCACGACGGTCGCCTCGGCCGACATCGGCGACATCAGGCGGAGCTTCCGGAACTCGCCCTCGGCTTTCCTGCGAGCTTCTTCCGGCATGCGGGCGGCCTTGATCTTCTTCTCGATTTCCTCGAAGTCGGCGCCGTCCTCGCCCTCACCCAGCTCTTTCTGGATGGCCTTGACCTGCTCGTTCAGGTAGTACTCGCGCTGGCTCTTCTCCATCTGGCGCTTGACACGGCCACGGATGCGCTTTTCGACCTGCAGGATGTCCAGCTCGTTCTCGATCTGCGACAGCAGCTTTTCCAGCCGCTCGGTGACCGGCATCGTCTCGAGCACTTCCTGCTTCTGTTCGATGCGGATCGGCAGATGCGCCGCGATGGTGTCGGCCAGACGGCCCGCATCCTCGATGCTGGACAGCGAGGCCAAAATTTCGGAGGGAACCTTCTTGTTCAGTTTGACGTAGTGCTCGAACTGGGCAAGGATCGTGCGGCGAAGCGCTTCGGTCTCGGAGGACGGATCGTCTTCGCCCTCGATGTTGTCGAGTTCGCAGGAGAAGTATTCCCCTTCGGTCTCGACCGACAGGATGCGGGCACGACTGACGCCTTCGATCAGCACCTTGACCGTGCCGTCCGGAAGCTTCAGCAACTGAAGGATGTTGGAGACGCAGCCGATGCCGTAGACATCACTGGCCGTCGGATCGTCTTTCGATCCGTTCTTCTGAGCCACCAGCATGATGCTCTTGCCGGACTCCATCGCTGCTTCCAGCGCCTTGATGGAGCGCTGGCGGCCGACGAAGAGTGGAATCACCATGTGTGGGAAAACCACCACATCGCGCAAGGGCAGCAGGGGCAATGACTGGAAGGGGGTGGTGCTTTCGTTCATTCGTTTCCCGACAGTGTGCTAACCGCTGTACCCGGACCCTTCCAGGAACACAGGGATGAGCATACTTTTGCAAATAGGGACTATGTCACAGATTACAAGAATACGTCGAACTTGTACCGCTCACATAATGAAACCGTGTCTGGCGTGGCGAATTGGCGGTGGAAAGATGATCGGCAGGCGGCATCCGTTGGAAGGCCCGGGCTGGCGTGCCGGCACGCCGCCAGCAGCGTGCTTCTGAACCCCCGTTCGGAACCGGTGTGCGCTCATGCCGGTGGCGGCCCCGCGAAGCTGCCTGCCGGAAGACGCTTTCGGGTCATGAACGTGCGTGTGTCCTGGGCCGGCAAGGGAACGAGACGGGAGAAACCCTCGGGGCTGACAAAACCACATAGAGCCGATCCCCCGGCGCGATGAACAGGCCGTGCCAGCACGAACCAGGGAACGGATGCCGGACGCTCGGGCCACCCACCGGGTGGAAGCAGTCCGGGAGGCTGCCGGCAGGCGTCGCGAAGGAGAAAACCGGCCCCGCCGGGCACGGTTTGTGGCCGATTCATCGCTCCATAGCGGGCGCTATGGGGCAGGAATCGGGTGCAAAATGGGCCGGCGCGGCCAATTCGCAGCCCGGATTTTCCTGCCGCCCAGGCTCCCAGGATTCGCCGCCCGATCAGCTGTCGCCGCCCGAGACTTTCGAGGTTTCGCTGTAGATCAGCAGCGGCTTGGCCGTGCCCTCGATCACGTTTTCGTCGATGACGACCTTCTCGACGTTGGTCATGCCTGGCAGCTCGTACATGATGTCGATCAGCGATTGCTCCAGGATCGAGCGCAGACCGCGTGCACCGGCCTTTCGCCTGAGCGACTGGCGGGCGATGGCCTTCAGGGCAGCCGGACGGATGTCCAGCTCCACGTTTTCCATCGAGAACAGTTTCTGGTACTGCTTGACCAGCGCATTCTTCGGCTCGACCAGAATCTGCACGAGGGTCTGTTCGTCCAGCTCGTCCAGCGAAGCCACGACCGGCAGACGCCCGACCAGCTCCGGAATCAGGCCGAACTTGATCAGATCATCCGGTTCGATGTCCTTGAACAGTTCCGAGAGGCTGCGGTCGGATGCGCCCTTGACCTGCGCGCCGAACCCGATGCCCGAGCGTTCGGAGCGATCCCGGATGACCTTGTCCATGCCGTCGAAGGCCCCGCCGCAGATGAACAGGATGTTCGTCGTGTCGACCTGCACGAAGTCCTGGTTCGGATGCTTGCGCCCGCCCTGCGGCGGGATCGAGGCCACGGTGCCTTCGATCAGCTTCAGCAGCGCCTGCTGGACGCCTTCGCCTGACACGTCACGGGTGATCGACGGGTTGTCGGCCTTGCGGGAAATCTTGTCGATCTCGTCGATGTAGACGATGCCGGTCTGGGCCTTTTCCACATCGTAGCTGCAGGACTGGAGCAGCTTCTGGATGATGCTCTCGACATCCTCGCCCACGTAGCCGGCCTCGGTCAGCGTCGTGGCATCGGCCATCACGAAAGGCACGTTCAGCAGCCGGGCGAGCGTCTGGGCCAGCAGCGTCTTGCCCGAGCCAGTGGGCCCGACCAGCAGGATGTTGCTCTTGGTCAGCTCGACATCGTCCTTGGCACCCTGGTGGCGCAAGCGCTTGTAGTGGTTGTAGACCGCGACGGAGAGGATGCGCTTGGCCCGTTGCTGGCCGATCACGTACTGGTCTAGAATGGCCGAGATTTCGGCCGGGATCGGCAGGTCGCTGGTACTGGCACTGGCCGGTGACAGCTCTGTATCATCACGGATGATGTCATTGCACAGGTCGATGCATTCGTCGCAGATATAGACGGACG
>JAUMZD010000038.1 GCA_030528325.1 Lautropia sp.
CTGCAAGGCCGCAGCAGGCCTGGCCAGTGCCTCTGTGCCTGTGCCTGTGCCTGTATCGGCAACGGTGACTCGAACGGCTCTTCAGGCGCCAGCCCGCCCGGCCCCTGTTGCAGAAAAGCCTCATAGGCACGGCCATGGCGCAGCACATCATAGATCCGGTCACTCAGCCAGCGACGCTCGCGTGCGCCCAGCGAGGGGTGACGGCGCAGCCACAGGGCCAGTCGCTGATCGGCGGGCGTCAGGCTGCTCCAGTCGGCCACGGCCCTATCTCCGGCCCCATGCCCGGCTGCGGTCTCTGACGGATTCGCCTGCCCTTCCCCATGCGCCGGCTTCACCGGCGGCGCGGCGAACAGCCATACACAGCGTCCAGCCCCTTCCGGCAGCAGCGAACCCAGCGCCTCGGCCGCCAACCCCAACAGACGCTCACCAGGCACACGCCACATCTCGGCAGGCGCGGCAGAAGACATCCCCATGCGCCCTCAACCCTTCAGCAGTGGATGCAGCAACACGCGGCAAGCCGGCTGGTCTTCACCATCCAGCAGCACCCGGCCCTGTTCACTCAGGCGGACACGACCCCGGCTCAGCCAATCCAGCGCAGTCGGGAAGAGCTGGTGTTCCATCGTCAGCACACGGGCCGCCAGCGTGCCTTCGGTATCACCGGCCAGCACCGGCACGATGGCCTGCGCGATGATCGGCCCCACGTCGACCTCAGGCGTCACGAAATGAACCGTGGCCCCATGCAGCACGGCCCCGTCGGTCAGCGCGCTTCGATGCGTGTGCAGACCTGGGTGCGCCGGCAGCAGTGACGGGTGGATATTGACGAGCCGCCCCTCGAAGCGCTGGACGAAACCCGCCGTCAGCACCCGCATGAAACCGGCCAGCAGCACCAGCGGCGATTCGGCCGCCGGCGCCAGGGCGTCGATGGCATCACCCAGCGCCTGATCGAAGGCGGCCCGATCGGCGAAATCCCGATGGTTCACCACCTGCGTGCGGATACCCCGCCCCGCAGCCCAGGCCAGTCCGGCAGCATCAGGGCGGTTGCTGATGACGCCGGCCACCTCGACGGGCAGCTGATCACGTTCGATGGCCTCGACCAGCGCCATCATGTTCGAGCCCCGCCCGGAGATCAGGATGACGACACGGGCAACAGCAGATGCAGACATGAGAATCGACCCAACCGAAAAAGGGAAAGTTTAATCGTCCCGGAGATGCAGCGCCCGCGCGACCTGGTGCAGGCCCTCCCTGAAAGCCCGTCCGCCTCCCGGGTGCCACAGATCATCACACGCGCCAGCACGCGCTGTGCACTTATCACAGGCGCTTCCTTATAATCGCCCGGTGAAAATTTTCCGCTCCCCCTACCCGCCTTCGCAGGCCACCCCCTGTGCCCTGACCATTGGCAATTTTGATGGCGTCCATCTTGGCCACCAGGCGCTCGTTCGCCAGCTGGTGGCCGATGCTCATGAGCGCGGCCTCTCCACCACGGTGCTGACCTTCGAGCCGCATCCGCGGGAGTATTTCTGTCGTCTGGCCGAAGCGCGCGGACAGACACCGGCCGCCCAGCCGGTGCGCATTTCCAACCTGCGGGATCGCCTGTCGATGCTTCGATCACTCGGTGTCGACCGCGTCTGTCTGGCACGATTCAACCCGGCGCTGGCCCAATGCACGCCCGAAGACTTCGTGCACCATGTGCTGGCTGACGGGCTGAAGGCGCGCTACATCCGCATCGGCAGCGACTTTCGCTTCGGTGCCCAGCGCCGCGGCGATTTCGCCTCTTTGAAGGCCCTGGGCCTGCAGTACGGCATCGAGGTGCAGGCCATGCCGACCATCGAGGACGACGGGGTGCGTGTCTCCAGCTCACTGGTGCGCGATGCGCTGGCCTTGTCAGATTTCGACTGGGCTTCCAAAATGCTGGATCGCCCCTACCGGCTCTGCGGGCGGGTCGGTCACGGCCGGAAGCTCGGCGGAAAAATCGGCTTTCCCACGCTGAACCTGCGCTTCCCCTACGGCCGGCCGGCCCTGCAGGGCGTGTTCGTCGTGCAGGTGCACGGGCTGGCCGATCATCCGCTGCCGGGGGTTGCCAATTTCGGCACCCGCCCGGCCATCGAGCAGGGCGGCGTCCATCTGCTGGAAGTGCACCTGCTCGACTGGCACGGAAACGCCTATGGCAAACTGATCCAGGTCGAGTTCCTGCACAAGCTGCGCGACGAGATGAATTTTCCTGATCTTGATGCCCTGACCCGTCAGATCCATGCTGACGCCGAGGCCGCACGGGCCCATTTCCAACGAAACACCCAACGCTGATGGCCAAATCGAACGACACCGCCGGCAAGAACGACACCGCCAGCTATCGCCAGACCCTGAACCTGCCCGACACCGCCTTCCCGATGCGCGGCAACCTGCCGAAGCAGGAGCCCGGCTGGGTCAAGCGCTGGGAGGACGAAGGCACCTACAAGCGCATCCGGGCCGTGGCCAAGGGTCGGCCGGTCTTCGTGCTGCACGACGGCCCCCCCTATGCCAACGGCGTCATTCACATCGGTCATGCCGTCAACAAGATCCTGAAGGACATCATCATCAAGTCGCGCAACCTGGCCGGCTTCGATGCCCGCTACGTGCCCGGGTGGGACTGTCACGGCATGCCGATCGAGCACCAGATCGAAAAGCAGTTCGGCAAGAACCTGCCCACCACCGAAGTCCAGGCGAAATGCCGTGCCTACGCCACCGAACAGGTCGAGAAGCAGATGAAGGACTTCAAGCGGCTGGGCGTGCTGGGCGACTGGGAGCGCCCGTACCTGACGATGCGCCCCGCCACCGAAGCCGAGGAAATCCGCTCGCTGGCCCGCATCATGCGCGAGGGCTTCGTCTTCCGGGGCCTGAAGCCCGTCAACTGGTGCTTCGATTGCGGCTCGGCGCTGGCCGAGGCCGAGGTCGAGTATGCCGACCGCAAGGATCCGGCCGTCGACGTCGGCTTTCCCTTCGACGACCGCGCGGCGCTGGCCAAAGCCTTCGGCCTGGCCGAGCTGCCGGCCGGTGAGGGCTATGCCGTCATCTGGACGACGACACCGTGGACGCTGCCCGCCAACCAGGCACTGAACCTGCACCCCGAGGTCGAGTATGCGCTGGTCGAGACCTCGCGTGACGGCAAGCCGATGCTGCTGATCCTCGCCGCCGGGCGAGTCGAACCACAGCTCGAACGCTACGGCCTTCAGGGCAAGGTGATCGCCAGAACCACCGGACAGGCGCTCGGCAACCTCAGCTTCCGGCACCCGTTCTACGACCGGCTCTCCCCCGTCTATCTGGCCGATTACGTCACCACCGACACCGGCACGGGCCTCGTCCACTCGGCGCCGGCCCACGGTGTGGAAGACTTCCAGACCTTCCGCGCCCACGGTCGCCGTGACGACGAGATCATCAACCCTGTGATGGGTAACGGCGTCTACGCCAGCAGCCTGCCGCTGTTCGGCGGCCTGTCGATCTGGGACGCCAATCCGAAGATCATCGCCCACATGCGCGACAACGGCACGCTGCTGCATGCCGAGAAGCTCTCGCACAGCTACATGCACTGCTGGCGGCACAAGACCCCCCTGATCCTGCGCGCCACGAACCAGTGGTTCGCCGGCATGGATCTGCAACCGAAAGAAGGCCCAAGCCTGCGCGAACGGGCGCTGGCCGGTGTCGAGCAGACCGCCTTCTACCCCGCCTGGGGCAAGGCACGCCTGCACGCGATGATCGCCAACCGCCCGGACTGGACGCTGTCGCGCCAGCGCCAGTGGGGTGTACCGATGGCCTTCTTCCTGCACAAGGAAACCGGTGAACTGCACCCGAATACGCCCGAGCTGCTGGACAAGGTCGCCGATCTGGTCGAGCAGCATGGCATCGAGATCTGGCAGACGCTCGATCCGCGCGAACTGCTGGGCGACGAGGCCGACCAGTACGAGAAGGGCAAGGACACGCTCGATGTCTGGTTCGATTCCGGCACCACGCACCAGACCGTGCTGCGTGGCTCGCACGCCGAGGATTCGGTCTTCCCGGCCGACCTGTATCTGGAGGGTTCCGACCAGCATCGCGGCTGGTTCCATTCATCGCTGCTGACTTCCTGCATGATGAACGGCGTGCCGCCCTACAAGGCGCTGCTGACGCACGGCATGGTGGTCGATGGCCAGGGCCGCAAGATGAGCAAGTCGCTCGGCAACGGGGTCGATCCGCAGGACGTGGCCGACAAGCTCGGTGCCGAGATCCTGCGCCTGTGGACGGCCAGCAGCGACTATTCGGGCGAGATCACCGTCTCGGACGAGATCCTGAAGCGCGTGGTCGAATCCTATCGCCGCATCCGCAACACGCTGCGCTTCCTGCTGGCCAACGTCTCGGACTTCGACATCGGGAAGGATGCGGTTCCGCTCGATCAGCTCTTCGACATCGACCGTTACGCGCTGTCGATGACGCAGCACTTCCAGAACCGGATGGTGGCCCATTACCTGAAGTACGAGTTCCACCCGGTCGTCTCGGGACTGCAGAACTTCTGCTCGGAAGATCTGGGGGCCTTCTACCTCGACATCCTGAAGGATCGCCTCTACACGACGAAGCTCGACAGCCTGCCCCGTCGCAGCGCCCAGACGGCGCTCTGGCACATCACCGATGCGCTGCTGAAGCTGATGGCCCCGATCCTCTCCTTCACGGCCGACGAGGCCTGGCGGGTGTTCGCACCGGCCGCGGTACAGGAGCCGGGCGCCACCATCCAGAGCGAAGTCTTCCACGTCTTCCCGGAGCAGTCCGACCAGGCTGCGCTCGATGCGCGCTGGACGCTGATCCGGACGGCGCGTGCCCAGGTACTGCGTGATCTGGAGACGCTGCGCGAGCGCGGCGAGATCGGCTCGTCGCTGCAGGCCGAGGTCGACCTGAGCGCGAGCGGCGAGCTGTACGAGGCGCTCGCCACGCTGGGCGATGACCTGCGCTTCGTGCTGATCACCTCCGGTGCCCGTCTGCACCAGGCGCCCGCCGGCAGCGATCCCCAGACGCTCGGGATCCGGGCCACCGCCAGCGGCCACCAGAAGTGCGAGCGCTGCTGGCACTGGCGCGCCGACGTCGGCCAGAATCCCGAGCACCCCGGGCTGTGCGGCCGCTGCGAATCCAACCTTTTCGGGGCGGGTGAACCCCGTCACCACGCCTGAAGACGATGACAGCTGCAGACCCAGCTCAGACCTCCGCCCACCAGGCGACCACACAGCCGATCCCCGGCATGGCTGCCGCACAGGCGGTGCCGCCAGCCGGCGGCCGGCTGCCGGATGCCCCGATGCCCGGCCAGCCGGCCACTCGGGTCGCGGGGCCTCCTCCCGCCACCTGGCCCTACCTGATGCTGGCACTCGTGATCATCGTGCTGGATCAGGTCAGCAAGTACCTCGTCATCGATCACTTCGAGTACGGGGAACGGCTGCCCGTCATCCCGGGCTTCTTCGATCTGACGCTGCTCTACAACCCGGGCGCCGCCTTCAGCTTCCTGGCGGGCCATGACGGCTGGCAGCGCTGGTTCTTCGCCCTGATCGCCATCGTCGCCTCGGGCTTCTTCCTGTACCTGATCCAGACCAGCCGGGGCCGCAAGGTCTTCAGCACCGCGCTGGGCCTGATTCTGGGTGGCGCGGTCGGCAACCTGATCGACCGCCTGCTGCTGGGCCACGTCACCGATTTCCTGCTCTTCTATCAGGAAGGCAGCTGGCATTTTCCGGCCTTCAACCTGGCGGACGCCGCCATCACGCTGGGCGCCATCCTGATGATCGGCGAAGAACTGCTGCCGCTGCTGCGTCGCCGCAGCCCAAGCTGAGCGGAGGCCCCGGGGTGCGGGCGCCCGGCACGGCCACGGGCCCGCGGGCCCCGTTCGCGGCCTGCCCATCCGGCCGGAACGCCCCCGGCTGCCCCGACTCCCTGGCGCGTGTCATGAACCTGTTCGCCCCCCCTGCCACCCCCGACCCACCGCCCTGGCCCATGACTGCATCCACCCCAAATCCCTCCGCCCACGCCGCCCTCACCGATCCGACCGACACGCTTTCCCCAGGCCCGCTGGCCGGGCGCAGGATCGCGCTCGGTGTCACGGGCGGCATCGCGGCCTACAAGTCTGCCCAGCTGGTCCGTGACCTCCAGCGCGCAGGCGCCGATGTTCAGGTCGTGATGACCCGCGCGGCCACCACCTTCGTCGGCCCCGCCACCTTCCAGGCCCTCTCCGGCAAGCCCGTGCACGCCGACACCTTCGATGCGCGCGTGGACGATGGCATGGCCCATATCGACCTGGGCCGTCAGGTCGATGCGATCCTCGTCGCACCGGCCACGGCCGACTTTCTGGCGAAACTCGCGCATGGCCTCTGCGATGACCTGCTCTCGACGCTCTGTGCCGCGCGTGACGTGCCTCTGCTGGTGGCGCCGGCGATGAACCGGCAGATGTGGAAGAACCCGGCCAGCCAGCGCAACATCGCCCAGCTCCGGGCCGATGGCATCCGGATCCTGGGCCCGGGCGCCGGCGAGCAGGCCTGCGGGGAGGTGGGCGACGGCCGCATGCTGGAGCCGCTCGAACTGGTCGAGGCACTGACCGCCTTCTTCACCCCGAAATCCCTGCAGGGCAGACGGGTGCTGCTGACGGCCGGCCCCACCTACGAGGCCATCGACCCGGTTCGCGGCATCACGAACCTGTCGTCGGGCAAGATGGGCTATGCGCTGGCCCGGGCCTGTGTCAACGCCGGGGCCGAAGTCACGCTGGTCAGTGGCCCGACGGCCCTGACGCCGCCTGACGGCCTGCGTTTCATCCCGGTGAAAAGCGCGCTGCAGATGCTCTCGGCCGTGTCGTCGGTGCTGGACGAGCATGAGGCCATCGGTGCCGCCGGCCCGATCGACTGCTTCATCGCCGTGGCCGCCGTGGCCGACTGGCGGCCGGCCACCACCGCCGACCAGAAGCTGAAGAAACATGCCTCGGCAGCCAGCACCTCCGCCGGGATTCCGGCCATCCCGATGGTCGAGAATCCCGACATCCTCGCCACGGTCGCCCGTCGTCTGGATGCCCCCTTCTGTGTGGGCTTCGCGGCCGAATCGCACGAGCTGGTCCGCCATGCCACCGAGAAACGCCAGCGCAAGAACATCCCGCTGCTGGTGGCCAACCAGGCCCCGGCCGCCTTTCATGGCGATGAGAACGAGCTGCTGATCGTGGACGCTGAGGGCGCGAACTACCTGCCCCGTGGCACGAAGACCGCGCTGGCCCAGCGCCTGGTCGAGGAAATCGCCCGGCGTCTGCCTGGCACGGCCGACAGCACCGCCGCCCGGCACGGCGACACCCGCCCCATGCTCTGAGCCCATGCTCTGACCCCATGCGCCGGCCACCAGAAAACCCGCTTTCCGTTGCCCGCTCACCGGCAGGGCCACCCCTCCGGGCACCAGCCAGTGCACAGGGCAGCCCTGTCCACCCCCTTCCCACCACCTGATCCGATCCCATGCGCCGACGCATCGAAGCCAAGATCCTGAACCCGCTGCTGAAAAATGGCAGCATCGAAGCACCCACCTATGCCACCGACGGGTCGGCCGCGATGGATCTCCGCGCCTGCCTGGAGGCGCCTGTCATGCTGGCGCCCGGCGCCCGCACGCTGGTCAGGACCGGCATCGCCATCAACATGATGGATCCCGGTCTGGTCGCCATCGTGGCCTCCCGCTCGGGCCTCTCGCTGAAGCATGGCATCCGCGTCGCCCAGGGCGTCGGCGTGATCGATGCCGACTACCATGGCGAAATCGGCGTCATCCTCGCCAATGACAGCGACACGCCCTTCGAGATCAAGCCGGGTGAGCGTATTGCCCAGCTGATGTTCCAGCCGGTCGTGCAGATCGGGCTGCAGTTCGTCGATGAATTTGCCACGGAGACGGATCGCGGCACCGGGGGGTTCGGCAGCACCGGCATGCAGTGATCCCACGGATGCCACGTGTCACAGCCGACAGGCTTCCCCGCCCGTGTACCGCTCATTCATGACACCAGTCGATGAGCATGTTTGCCTTGCCGCCCCCATGACAACCCTGTCCGCTGGCTACCTGTCCTCCCGCCGCCCAAGCTCCTACAACATAACCCCTCCGCCAGACTCGCCGATTGCCCGATGTCCTCCGCCCTTCCCCTCTCAGACCGCTACCGACAGCAGCTCGACGACAAGATCGCTCGCCTGCAACAGCTGTTCGAGGGTCTGAATACGCCGTCACTGGAAGTCTTCGACTCCCCGCCCGAGCACTACCGGATGCGGGCCGAGTTCCGCGTCTGGCATGAAGACGACGAGATCTTCTATGCGATGTTCGAACCGGGCCAGAAGGCCAACACACACAGCCTGCGCCGCATGGACCGCTTTCCGGCCGCCAGTGCCTCCATCGATGCGCTGATGCCCCGCCTGATGGCGGCCGTCTCGGCCAACCCGATGCTTCGCCACCGCTGGTATCAGGTCGAATTCCTCGCCACGCTGTCCGGCGACATGCTGGTGACGATGATCTACCACCGCAGGCTCGATGCGGACTGGGAGGCTGCCGCCCGGGCTATGCAGGATGAACTCGGTATCGCCATCATCGGCCGTTCCAAAGGCCAGAAGATCGTGCTGGCGCGTGATCATGTGACGGAACGGCTCCAGATCCCCGCTCTGGCCTTGCCCTGCCCGAGCACACCGGCCGCGGCGCCCCCACCGCTGGCGCCCAACACGCCCGATACATCAGCACCGCTCATCGAAACACCGCCCTGCGACACGTCGATGTCTGAAGGCCACCGGCCAACCATACGGGCTGCCATGCAGGCCGACAGCCGTCAGACAGCCTCATCCTGCTTTCTCTACCGCCAGCCCGAAGGCGCCTTCACCCAACCCAATGCCGAGGTCTGCCAGAAGATGATCGGCTGGGCCTGCTCGGCCGCAGCCAGCCTGCCCGGCAGCCAGGATACCGACCTGCTCGAACTCTATTGCGGCAACGGCAATTTCACGCTGCCGCTGGCACGCCATTTCCGGCAGGTGCTGGCCACCGAGATCTCCAAGACCTCTGTCGCGGCCGCCCAGTGGAACATCGAGGCCAACCAGAGCCACAACGTGAAGATCGCCCGGCTGTCGGCCGAGGAATTCACCGAAGCCTGGCAGGGCCAGCGCCGCTTCCGACGCCTCGACGAAGCCGGCATCGATCTGGCCGGGCACGATTTCCGCACCGTCTTCGTCGACCCGCCGCGCGCCGGTGTGGATGAACGGACGCTGCGGCTGCTGCAGCGCTTCGACAACATCCTCTACGTCTCGTGCAACCCCGAGACCCTGCGTGCCAATCTGGACGTGCTGGCGCATACGCACCGCATCACCCGCTTCGCGCTCTTCGACCAGTTTCCGTTCACGCACCACATCGAGAGCGGGGTGCTGCTGCAACGCCGGCAGTCCTGAATCCGGATCAGGCCTTTTCTCAGCGCCCCACCCGCCGATAACGCCGATCGAGCAGCCGCGCCTCATCGAAGTGACTGCGACCGATCAGCGAGGTCGGTTGCCGCCCCGGCTGACGCATCGCCCCCAGGTTCGACACACCCATCGTCCACAGCAACCAGCGGCCATTGCGTTCGGTGCCGGCCACCTGGCCGTTCAGGTCGTAGATGCTGCGGGCGCCCCCCTGTGACTTGGGCAGCGCACGCAGTTCATCCTCGGGCAGCAGCCGGTAGGGCTGGTTCTCGATCACCGGCCTGCCCCACTCGGTGCCGGCCGGCGCCACCCCAACCAGCTGGTGCGTGCGGCTACTGATCCGCAAGGATACCGAGGTCGGCGCCTGCTGACCCAGCCAGCCTTCGATACTGCCCGGAATGGGAGAATAGGCGAGCGCCGTCAGCCCCTGTTCGCCTTTGCGTGCCTCGTCGTTCAGGGTCAGGCGCCCGGACGGAAAGTACATCGCGAAGCGGCCGCTGGGCTGGATCGAATCGAAGAGCAGCGGCGAGCCATCGCGATCGAGCGTCACCCGCCAGACCAGACCATCGAGCCGGCCACTCAACAGATCGCTGCGGCTCTCCTTCGGGCGGTCACTGAACCAGATCGTGTAGACGAGCTGCGGCAGCACCAGATGCTCGAACCGGGTGAAGTCCATCCGGGCATAGACGACCGGCACGCTCGTGTCCACATCCAGCCAGTCACGGGCATCCTGCTGATACACGAGCCCGGTCAGGTCGATCCATTGAAGACGCCCGATCCGGTCAGAGTCGTTGACCGTGGCCACATCGTAGACCGGTGCAAAGGCGGTCAGCAGCGTCTGCTGCTGCTGATAGGAAAAACGCGGAATGCCCAGCGCATCACGCGGGACGGTCGCCATCACCTCGGCCGCCTGACGCAGGCCCTCCCCAGCCTTCAGCCCATCGGCTGGCCGGTAGCGCTGGAAGGCAGCCCGGCCCGAAAAGGTGGCGCGCTCACGCTGCTCCTGAAACACCGCCTGCTGGTGATGCTCCCAGTTCCGGATGGAAGAAGCCACCCCGATCCCGGTCAGCGGATACAGACCCAGCGCCCGCAGGGTGCGGCTGTAATCATCCGGTACGGACGCCGCCCTCAGCACGCCCGGCACATCACGAACCGCCAGCGCCGAAGCCATCATCTCGCCACAGCGCTGCACGACCGTGCCGGCATCCTGGCGGCCCACCTGCTGATAGACCGGATAGGCCTCGTCAGGCATGCGCGCGAGCTCCAGCGACCGGACGCTGGCGTCCAGTGCCCGCATCCGCTCGACCCAGGTCGTGAAGGCCGAGCTGGCCGCCACCTCCATCAACCCGTGAGGATCATCTCGCCCCGCCAGCATCTGCCGGAAATCATCGGCGAACGAGGCCAGAAAGCGGTTGGTACGCAGGAAGGGGTAGCCGACCAGCCGATGCTGGCCCACGTCGGCCACCTGCCAGGTATTGACCCGACGCTCGAGTGCCTCGAAGAAACTGCGGCAGAAGGCCAGTCCCGGCTCGTCCTGCCCAACATCAGGCATGCCCTGCCCATCCGACGCAACACCGTCGGCCCCGTCGACGGTGGCCATGTGGACGGAGGCACCGTGCCCCATGCCGGCATTGACCCCAGCCGTGGCCGGCACCACGGACGCCGGATGCGCCTCGTTGCCCCGGGGAGCCGGGGTTCGGGCCGGATCCGGCAGCCCCTGCGCCGGCGCCTCGACCGGCCCTGCAGCCGAGCCCGGCAGCCCCCGGCCCTGGTGGGCCTGATCACCGGCACCGACCACCAGCCCATCGACCGTGCCGGTGGCACAACCGGCCAGTCCCAGCGACAGCACGCAGGCTGCCAGCCAGAGCGGCATCGTCGACCGTCTGAAGGCCGGCATGCTGGCTATGCCTATCGGTCGGGAGCTGAGTACACCGGCCGCACCGTCCAATCGGCCCAGCCGGGTCGGATACCTGTTCACGATCAACCTGCGAGCAGGGCGTCCAGCGCCCTGGCATCCGCCACGAAAGCCCGGATGCCCTCGGCCAGCTTCTCGGTGGCCATCGCATCCTCGTTCAGATCCGTGCGGAAGCGGATCTCGTCGAAGTGGATACGCGCCAGATCACGCTGGGCCGCCGCGGCCACATCCAGACGACGCTCGACAGGTTCGTGGCTGTCGGCCAGCTGCCCCAGCAGCTCCGGGCTGATCGTGAGCAGGTCACACCCGGCCAAGGCCAGGATCTGGCCGACATGACGGAAACTGGCGCCCATCACCTCGGTCCGATAACCGAAGCGCTTGTAGTAATCGAAGATTCGCCGAACCGACTGCACGCCCGGATCATCGTCCGGCGTGAAATCCTGGCCATCGCGCTTGCGATACCAGTCGTAAATGCGGCCCACGAAGGGGCTGATCAGCTGCACGCCGGCATCGGCACAGGCCACCGCCTGCGGAAAGCCGAACAGCAGGGTCAGGTTGCAATGGATACCGTCGCGCTCCAGCGCCCCGGCTGCGGCGATGCCTTCCCAGGTGGCGGCAATCTTGATCAGCACCCGCTGCCGGTCGATGCCGGCCGCCTCGTACAGCCCGACCAGCCGCCGGGCCTTGTCGATGGTGCCCTGACGGTCGAAGGACAGACGCGCATCCACCTCGGTCGAGACACGCCCGGGGATGATGCGCAGGATTTCCTGCCCGAAAGCCACCAGCAGATGATCGGCCAGCACCGAGACGTCCGCGCCCGGATGGGCCGCCTTGACCGTCTGCATCAGCCCGGCATATTCCGGCTTCTTCACCGCTTTGAGGATCAGCGAAGGATTCGTGGTCGCATCCTGCGGCTGAAACGCCTTCATGGCATGGAAGTCACCCGTATCTGCCACCACCGTAGTGAAGCGGCGAAGCTGCTCCAGCGCCGACGGACTGGCTGTTTCAGAAACGGATTTCGGACTGCCTTGAGCTGACATCTTTGCTGGGCCCTCCTTGGGCAACGCGATCAAGCATGTATCCTACACCGCCTGCCGCCCGCCCATGCTGCCATACCCCGCAGCCTGCCGGATCACTGGCACAATAGCGGAAACTTTTACCATCGGACGCCCGGTTTTCTGCCCCGACCGATCGCCCCTCCTGGAGACACCTTCATGCCCTCTTTCGACGTCGTATGTGAAGCCGACATGGTCGAGATCCGCAATGCCATCGACCAGGCCAACAAGGAAATCAGCAACCGCTTCGACTTCAAGGGATCGGACGCCCGGATCGAGCTGAAAGACAAGGTGATGACCACCTTCGCCGATGATGATTTCAAGCTCGGGCAGGTGCGCGATGTGCTGGTGGCCAAACTCGCCAAGCGCAACGTCGATGTCCGCTACCTCGACGACGGCAAGCCGGAGAAGATTTCGGGCGACAAGCTGAAGCAGCAGATCACGGTTCGCCACGGCGTGCCGACCGACGTGGCCAAGAAGATCGTCAAGCTGCTGAAGGACTCGAAGATGAAGGTCAGCGCCTCGATCCAGGGCGACACCGTGCGTGTCAGCGGCAACAAGCGTGACGACCTGCAGACCGCCATCGGGCTCATCAAGAGCGGCGTGCCCGAGCTGCCGCTGGTGATGAACAACTTCCGGGACTGAAGCGCCCCGGTTGCCCGCTGTCGGTGCCCCGCCCGCCGACACTGGCCTGCCTCCCCCGATCATGGACAGCACGCCCACGCCTGCCCCTCCAGCCCGACGGCACAGCGCGCGCATCAGCACGGCTGCGGCCCTGCTGGACGCGAGCCTGGACGAGATCCCTGCCGGCTTTTGCCCGCTCTGGCTCCACAGCCACCGGATCGGCGCCGTGCATCCCAACTGGATCAGACGGCTGGATCCGCATCTGTTCGAGCTGGAACGGCACGCCAACCAGCTTCATGTTCGCATGCAGGCGGCCGACCGTCGTTCGGCAGACCCATCGGACGCCGAGCGCTTCAATCACCGGCTTCACGGCTGGGCCGCGCGTCTTCACACCGATGGCCGGCTGCCCGGCTGGCGAAACGAGCAGGTCGCGATCTTTGGGCCCCAGGGCGACGCACCCCTCTTCCGGATCGAACGCGCACTGTTGCGTCCACTCGGGTTGCTGCTGCGTACGATCCAGGTCAACGTCTTCACCTGGGATGCCCACGACGGGCTGCAACTCTGGGCTGCCCGACGGGCAGCCCACAAGCCCGTCGATCCGGGACTTCTCGACTCGCTGGTGGCCGGCGGCATCGCCGGCGATGAGACACCACTGGAAACCCTGTTCCGCGAGGCAGCCGAGGAGGCTGGGCTCCCCACCGCGATCAGCCGGCGCGCCCTGCCCTGCGGCATCATGGACTCCAGCGCCATCGAACACGATGGTATCGCCCCGATCCTGCACCGGGAACGGATGCATGTCTTCGACCTTCAGGTGCCGGCCGATTTCAGACCGAGCTTTCCTGACGGCGAAACCGAACACGCCGAGCGCCTCGACCCCGGCCAGATCATCGAGCAGATCAAGGACGGCCAATGGACCCGGGAAGGCGCCTGGGCAAGCCTGAACCTGATCCAGCGCCACCGCGCCGGCAAGCTCCGCCACCGCTGAACGCTTTCTGTGTCTCGCGGCAGCCATGACTCTGAGGCCTGCCAGCTCGATGGGTGCAGGCTGTGGCCAAGCCCGCAGCCCCCTGCCGCGCCACCAGAGCGGGCACTAACACGTCGAAAACGATCTTGCCACGTGTTTTTTGTGTCAAATGTGATACAAGACACATTTGCGTTGCAGCTACCCCACGAGCGGCACCTGTCGACCGACAAGCGGTCATCAATTCAGCGTAAGGCTATGCGACAATAACATCCGACATCAACGATTCTTCCTCATAAATGTTGCAAAGATTCGTCGATCGTCTCAGTCTCCTTAGTCTCCTCTCTTCACCCCAAGACCTGCTGCCGCAAGTTTTGGGGTTCTTTTTTTGTAGCAAACGAACAACTTCGCTTCAGGCGAGCAGCGACCCGAAACGCTGGCGGATGCTGGCCTCGATCCCGTCGCCGTCCAGCCCTTCCAGACGCAGGAGCAGACCGTGCTCCCCATGGTCGATAAAGCGATCGGGCAGACCCAGCGTCAGCACCGGATTCGTGAGACCGGCCTCTGCCAGCGCCTCAAGGCAGGCACTGCCCGCACCGCCCATCACGACATGTTCTTCCACCGTGACGAAGGCATCATGCGTCCCGGCAAGTGACTTCAACAGATCGACATCCAGCGGCTTCACGAAACGCATGTTGACGACCGTGGCGTCCAGCGCCTCGCCCGCCTGCATGGCCGGTGAAACCATCGACCCGAAAGCCAGAATGGCAATGCGGCGGCCCTGGCGACGCACGTCGGCCTTGCCCAGCGGCAACGCCGTCATCGTCTTTTCGACGGTCACACCCGGCCCCGTGCCGCGGGGATAGCGAACGGATACCGGTGCGTTGTACTTCACGGCCGAATACAGCATCTGGCGACACTCGTTCTCGTCGGCCGGCGCCATCACCACCATGTTCGGCACACAGCGCAGGAACGCATAGTCATAAACGCCTGCATGCGTGGCGCCATCGGCGCCCACCAGGCCGCTTCGATCCAGCGCGAACACCATCGGCAGGTTCTGCAGCGCCACATCGTGCAGCAACTGGTCATAGGCCCGCTGCAGGAAGGTCGAGTAGATCGCCACCACCGGAATCAGGCCCTCGCAGGCCATGCCGGCCGCAAAGGTGACGGCATGCTGCTCGGCAATGCCCACATCGAAGTAACGGGCCGGGAAGCGCTGCTCGAAAGCCACCAGCCCCGAGCCCTCACGCATGGCGGGGGTGACGGCCACCAGCCTCGGCTCTTCCTCGGCCATGTCGCAGACCCAGTCGGAAAACACCTGGGTGTAGGTGGGCTTGGCCGGCTGGCTGGGCGCCTTGATGCCTTCGGCCGGATCGAACTTGCCCGGGCCGTGATACAGCACCGGATCGGCCTCGGCCAGCTTGTAGCCCTGCCCCTTCTTCGTGACCACATGCAGGAAGACCGGCCCGGAAATGTCGCGCAGGTTCTGCAGCGTCGGCACCAGTGCGTCCAGGTCGTGCCCGTCGATCGGGCCGAAATAGGTGAAACCCAGCTCCTCGAACAGCGTGGCCGGCACGAACATGCCCTTGGCATGCTCTTCGAAGCGGCGCGCCAGCTCCAGCACCGGCGGCACCACCGACAGCATCTGCCGCGCCACGTCCCTCGCCCTGACCAGCGGATGTGCGGACAGGATGCGGGCCAGATAGCGGTTCATCGCCCCCACCGCCGGCGAGATCGACATGTCGTTGTCGTTCAGGATCACCAGCAGGTCGATGTCCTGTGTCACGCCGGCATTGTTCAGCGCCTCGAAAGCCATGCCGGCACTCATCGCCCCATCACCGATGATCGCCACATGACGGCGGCGATCCGGCCCCGTGCCCTCACCCAAATTCCGTGACGCCACGGCCATGCCCAGTGCGGCCGAGATCGAGGTGGACGAATGCGCCGTGCCGAAAGTGTCGTGTTCACTCTCGTCGCGGCGCGGAAAGCCCGACAACCCTTCATGCTGGCGCAGGGTGCTCATCCGCTCCCGCCGGCCGGTCAGGATCTTGTGCGGGTAGGACTGATGCCCCACATCCCAGACGAGCCGGTCACGCGGCGTATTGAACACATAGTGCAGCGCGATCGTCAGCTCGACCGTGCCCAGGTTGGACGACAGGTGGCCACCGGTACGGGATACCGATTCCAGGATGAACTGACGCAGCTGGTCGGCCAGCAGCGGCAGTTGCTCACGATCCAGCTTTCTCAGCGCTTCCGGGCTGTTGATCTGGCAAAGCAGGCTGTCATCCTGTGAATTGAGCTTATCGGTCATGGAAGTTTCGACAATCAGAAGATTCGCCCGGCGGCACCATCGACAGGACGCCGCCCCGGGCCTTTAACCATCAATCAGTGAAAGCGGTCGACGATGAAATCGGCAAGCTGCCGAAGCCGATCGGCCCCGGGGCCCAGCCCTGCCAGACAGGCATGCGCCTGCGCACGCAGGTCGATGGCCAGAGCCCGGGCCTCGTCCAGCCCCAGCATCGAAACATAGGTCGGCTTGTCCTGCGCCTGATCCTTGCCCGCCGTCTTGCCCAGCGTGGCCGAGTCGGCCGTCACGTCCAGGATATCGTCCACCACCTGAAAGGCCAGCCCGATCACGCGGCCATAGTGCCCGATGGCCTCCGACAGGGCCGGGGACGGCTCGCCACCTGCCAGCAGGCCCAGATCCGTCGATACCGACAGCATCGCGCCCGTCTTCAACTGATGCATCCGTTCCAGCTGCTCACGCGTCAGCCGGTGCCCGACACCGGCCATGTCGAGCGCCTGCCCACCGGCCATACCCGCCGCCCCGGCAGCCTTCGCGAGCCCTGACACCATCCGGGCCACCGGCACGGCCTGCCCGGCCTGGCCCAGCAGCGGCGCCGTCAGCGCCTCGAAGGCCAGTGCCTGCAACGCATCACCGACCAGCATGGCCGTCGCCTCGCCAAACTGCTTGTGAACCGTCGGCTTGCCCCGGCGCATGTCGTCATTGTCCATCGCCGGCATGTCGTCATGCACCAGCGAATAGGCGTGGATCAGCTCCACCGCACAGGCCGCACCATCGAGCACCGCCGGACTCGCATCGACCAGTTCACCGGCCGCATAGACCAACAGGGGCCGAACCCGCTTGCCGCCACCCAGCACGGCATAGCGCATCGCCTCGTGCAACTGCTCGGGCGCAAGACCCGGCGCCATGCCTGATGGCGAGGCCGGCAGCACCTTCTGCAGCACACACTCGACGTGCCCGGCACGCGCCTGCATCCACGCATCCAGCGGCAACGGTGCCGTCACCTTCTCCGCGACCAGCCCTGCAGCGCTCAACAGCCCGTTCTTATTCATCCTCACGCCCCCGCAAGGCCGGCTCGCTCCCGTCTGCCCGGGCCTGCCTGTCTTCGTCGAACTCCCCGTCCCGGTACGGCGCCAGAAGCCCGGCCTCGAGCACCTCGACCTGCTGCGTGACGGCAGCCAGCTTGTCCCGACAGTGACGCACCAGTTCGGCGCCGCGCTTGTACGCCGCCAGTGATGCCTCCAGCGGCAGGCGCCCGGACTCCATCTGCTCGACCAGAGACTCCAGCTCGACCATCGCTTCCTCGAAACGCTCTGGCAGTGGCTTACCCTTTTCCGCAGGCGCGGATCGACTCATCGCATCACCTCAAGACACAGCACGACAACGGCCGATGACCGCCCATCCGCGCACCCACGCAAACGGCTCCGGCCACGACCACCTGCCCCGGGCGATGCACCAGCCTCCTGCCTCTCGGCGCCCCCGGACCTCTGATTCGTTCAGCCAGACATTCTAGCCCGCATTTCCCCGATGCCGTGCGCCCCGGCTGCGAGCGGCCGGTTTGCAGCCCGCGACTTTCCTGCCGCCCAAGATCCTCAGGCAGCCGGAAAGGCCGTCAAGGCCTGATGCCGGAAAGCAGAAAACGGTTGGGCGTGCCTCCCCTTTGCCGGTAAGATATATTGCTTCAGCTCCATTTCCGGTCGGAGGAAAACTCAGAGTCCATCATGGTGGATATCGGGCGCCTTGCACATCTGAAACGGCCAGCAACCCAGTTGCCGGTCACCGCCTATTTCGACGAAGCACTCTACGAACGCGAACTGACCCAGCTCTTCGACAAGGGGCCGGGGTATCGTGGACACCGCCTGATGGTGCCCGAGCCCGGCGACTATCACACGCTCCTGGGCGAAAAGGAAGGCCGCGTGCTGGTCAACCAGCGCCCCACCGCCGAGCATCCCCAGGGTCGCATCGAGCTGCTCTCGAATGTCTGTCGACACCGCCAGGCCATCATGCTGAAGGGTTCGGGCAATGCCGAGAACATCGTCTGTCCGCTGCACCGCTGGACCTACGATCTGAAAGGTGAGCTGATGGGTGCGCCGCACTTCGAGCAGCAGCCCTGCCTGAACCTGCCCACCTATCCGCTGCAGGACTGGCAGGGGCTTCTCTTCGAGAGCCCGCGCAACATCCTGGCCGACCTGCAGAAGATGAGCTGTGCCGCCGAGCTGGATTTCTCCGGCTACCGGCTCGACCACGTCGAAGTGCACGAGTGCGAGTACAACTGGAAGACCTTCATCGAGGTCTACCTGGAGGACTATCACGTCGAGCCCTTCCACCCGGGGTTGGGCCACTTCGTGGACTGTGGCGACCTGCAATGGGAATTCGGCGACTGGTGGTCCGTCCAGACCGTCGGCCTGCACCGTGACCTGAAGAAGCCCGGCTCGCCCGTCTACCGCAAGTGGCACGAGGAAGTCCTGCGCTTCAACGGCGGCCGTCTGCCCAAATACGGCGCCATCTGGCTCACCTACTACCCGAACCTGATGGTCGAGTGGTATCCGAACGTGCTCGTGGTCTCGTCGCTGATCCCCCGCGGGCCGCGCCACACCACCAACATCGTCGAGTTCTATTACCCCGAGGAAATCGTCTGGTTCGAACGCGAATTCGTCGAAGCCGAGCGGGCCGCCTACATGGAAACGGCCATCGAGGACGACGAAATCGGCGTACGCATGGATGCTGGCCGACGGGCACTGCTCGAACGCGGCGAGAACCAGACCGGGCCCTATCAGAGCCCGATGGAAGACGGCATGCAACACTTCCACGAATTTTTGAGGCGCGAACTGGGCGATGTGGGCGACAATGACTGCCCACCGCCGAACCTCATGCCGACACGGCGTTGAGGGGATGGCCGATGACGGTCTGAACGCCCGTCACTGCCCGCCAGATGCCGGCAGGCAACACGACCCCGCGAGCTGAAGCGCCTTCTTGCGGGGTTTTCTTCAAGGCGCAGAACAGATGCCCCGCCTCGCAGGCAGCACGCCTTCGAAGCGGAGCGTCCCGGACAACCACCCGTGAGGCACCGCCTCACCGGAGGATCTGATGAGCTGGACCACCCTGATCTCCGCCGAAGAACTTGCCACTGCCATCGACCACTGTGTCGTGGTCGACTGCCGTCATCAACTCAACGATCCGAAAGCCGGCCGGCGCGCCTACATGGAATCGCACGTTCCGTCGGCGCACTTCCTGTCGATGGATGAAGACCTGACCGGGCCCAGCAACCCTGCCCAGGGCCGCCATCCGTTACCAAAGCGGGATGTCCTCCTGAAGCGTCTGGCCGGCATCGGCCTGTCGGACGACAGACAGCTCGTCGTCTATGACGACCAGGGCGGCGCGATGGCAGGTCGGCTCTGGATGCTGGCCCGCTGGCTGGGGCACGAGAAAGTGGCCGTGCTGGATGGCGGTTATCCCGCCTGGCAGAAGGCCGGCTATCCCGTCACCCATGAAGCACCGGCAGCAAGACCGGCGAGGCTCACGGAACGCCCGTCGCTCGTGCGGATGCTCAGCACCGAAGAGCTGGTGGAGGCACTGGCCAGGGACGAAGTCCAGGTCATCGACGCCCGCGCCACCGAACGCTTCACCGGCGAGCACGAGCCCCTCGACCCGATCGCCGGCCACATCCCCCGGGCCCTGAACCGGCCGCTGAACCGCAACCTCCGCCCGGACGGCCGTTTCAAACCCGCCCAGGTACTGCGCGATGAATGGGAGGCGCTGCTGGAAGGACGCCCCCCCGAACAGATCGTGCACCAGTGCGGCTCCGGCATCACGGCCAACCACAACATGCTTGCGATGGAAATCGCCGGGCTCAGCGGCAGCCAGCTCTATCCGCCGGCCTGGAGCGGCTGGATCCGCGACCCTGCCCGGCCCGTCGCCCGGGGCTGACAGGAACCGGAGCCGGGATCACACAGGCGTCACGCCGGGTTCTGACGAATGAACTCGTGAACCTTCTCCATCATCTTCTTCGAACCGGCGAAGAAGGGACTGCGCTGATGCAGCTTCGTCGGCTCGATGTCGAGAATCCGGTTCCTGCCATCGGTGGCGATGCCACCGGCCTGCTCCGTCAGGAAGGCAATCGGGTTGCACTCATAGAGCAGCCGCAGCTTGCCATCCGGGTAGTTGCTGCCCTGCGGATACATGTAGATGCCGCCCTTCAGCATGTTCCGGTGGAAGTCCGCCACCAGCGAGCCGATGTACCGGGAGGTGAACGGACGCCCTTCGGCGGGGTTGTCTTCCTGGCAATACTTGATGTACTGCTTCACGCCCTGCGGGAACTTCAGGTACTGACCTTCATTGACGGAATAGATCTTGCCATCTTCGGGGATGCGGATGTTCTCATGCGACAGCGCGAACACCCCGATGGAGGGATCATAGGTGAAGCCGTTCACGCCGTTGCCCGTGGTGTAGACCAGCATCGTGGAAGAGCCATACACCACATAACCTGCCGCCACCTGGGCGCTGCCTGGCTGCAGGAAGTCTTCCAGCGTCACCGGCGTGCCCACCGGCGTCACCCGGCGATAGATCGAGAAGATCGTCCCGACCGACACGTTCACATCCACGTTGGACGAACCATCCAGCGGGTCGGTCAGCACGATGTACTTGGCATTGCGGCTCCTCTCGGTGTCGAAGGCGATGAAGCTCTCCTCTTCCTCCGAGGCGAAGCCCGCCACATCATCCCGGGCAAAGAAGGCTGCATTGATCGTCTTGTTGGCATGGACGTCGAGCTTCATCTGCTTCTCGCCCTGCACATTCTCGGCACCGACATCCCCCAGGATGTCCGTCACCAGACCGGCACGATTGATGTCCCGATTGATGACCTTGGCGGCCAGACGCAGGGCGGACAGGATACCGCTCAGACTGCCGCGTGCCTGCGGATATTCCGCCTGTTTCTCGACGATGAATTCACCCAGACTCTTCATGAAGGTCTCCTTTATAAACTGCCCTTATTGTAGAGGCTTGCCCTGCGACTTTCTGTGAACGGCAGTACGGCGCACTCACCTTCGGGCACGCCTTTCCCCGCCATCCCCCTGCCTTTTCCGGGCCCTTCCCATCAGAGCCGGGGCAGCTTCCATTCACGGTCAGGCCGATACCCGAAGCTCAGGTGAAACGTGCTGCCAGTGCCTTTCAATCCTGATCCTCCGAACCATCAACGCCTGCCTGCCCATCCATGTTCATCAAGGCGTCCAGACGCCTGAACGGATCCGGATCCTTCAGCGGCGTCCGGTAGCCAAAGCTCATGGCCGCCACGCCCGGCATACCTGTCGGCATCAGCGCCAGCACGATCGAATGGCCGCCTGCCCGCCCCCAGACCGCATGCCGATGGGCCGGGCCGTCGCCTGGCGCCAGCCCGTCCACTTCGCCCGAATGCGTCGGTTCACCATACTCGGCCTTCAGCAGGCTGTAGACCGCCTCGAAATCCTTCTCGACCTGCTGCATTGGCCCAAACACGCCGGGCGGCGCATAGGCGACCCGATCGAAACGGTCGTCCACGAAGAAATACCGGGCCATCAGCGTGAGGCCCGCAAAGCGAACGTTCTCCTTCACGAGGCGAGTCCGGCTATCGCCAGCCCGAGCCGCTTCCTCACGCGGGTATGCACCAGGCACGAGCCTGAGCACCTCGGCCACGCTCATGCCCATCCTCAGCCCGCGCCAGGGCACCGGGCCGCCTTCGTCGCCTCCCTGATCCGGTACCGGCATTCCGATGCCTCCCAGGCCCGGCGCCGGCACCAGCACCGGACACGAGGCCCCCGGCAGGAACGACCCCGGCTCGCCAGCGGCACACGGATGCGTCTGGGCCTGTGACGGCATGCCTCCGACCGGGAGCATCGCGGCCGCCATCAGCAGCAGGCCCGCCGGCTTGCCCATGACGCCGCTCAGCGGGCTGCCGGATTGAAGCTGGGCACCCCTGAGGGACGATGACCGAAGGTCATCATCGACTCATGTGCCGTCACCTGAATGATGGCAGCCCAGGCACGGAAATTCTGCTTCCCCTCCCACTCGACCCGTCCCTTGAGCCCCTGATGCGTGAGCGCCAGCGGCGTCTGCGAATCGGGCTTGCCGAAAATCCGCAGCATCATCGGTTCGACCTTCTCGTAATCCGAGCGAACCGCCGAATTGTCATAGGCCTCGCCATCACGGCTGACATTCACCTGGTAGTAGCGCCCTTTCAGGAAGAAGTATCTGGCGTTGAAACGAACGCCTGCCACCGTGACCGGCTTCTGCAGCCTGGCCTCTGCCCCATTCGACAGCCGGCTGCCCTGCTTGACCGGCGTGGCCCCCGGCACCAGCAGCCGAACCTCCTCCACACTCATGCCGGCCCGCAACCCCGACCACGGATACTGCTGCGTGTCCCTCACATTCAGCGTCGCCGGCGTCATGCCGCCTTCCACCGAACACGGCATCGACTGAAAGGCCGTCCTGCCACCGGCAATGCATTTGTAGATTTGCGCGTGCGCAGCAGGAGCAGCCAGCACCAGGCTCAATGCCAGCCAGACGGCCTTCTTCATGGGAACAGTCTCGATCTTGGTTGGGGGCGGCCTGCGCACCCTCACCAGCCCCTCGCCCATCGAGGGAACCCATGAATCAGGTGCCGTCCAGTGCCACCAGGGTCAATGAAATGGACATGTTGTTTTTACGCCGAACCTGAAACACCTGCCGCTGCCATCATCCCGACGGCCGATTCCGACCGATGGAGCGCCGCCAGGAGCTTGGGCGGAAGCAGCCAGAATGGGAAAACCGGAAAAACCGTTCGACATCCCCTCATCTGGGTGGATGTACCCGAAGCCTGATACCAGGGCGGGGGCATCCGGCACACCACCTGCCCCCACCCAGCCCACCTTACTTCGCGAACACCTTCTTCAGGATGGCGGAACCGGTGCCGACCGGATCGGCCCGAATCGCCTTCTCCTCGACGGCGATCATCTGATAGAGCCCATCCATGGCCTTGTTGGTCACGTAGTTCTCGATGTTCGCATCCTCTTCCTTCACAAGACCGAACTTCGCGGCCTGAGCAGCCAGTGAGTTGTACTGCTTCGCCAGACCCAGCTTGTTCACATACTGGGTGACGATGGGCAGAAACTTCTGGAACATGTCGGTCTGCGTCTTGTCACGGAAAAACTTCGTGACCGAATCATCTCCGCCCGACAGGATGCTCTTGGCATCGGCCACCGACATGGTCTTGATCGCGTTGGCCAGCAGCGGCTTCGCATCATGCACCGCCACCTCGGCCGCACGGTTCATGCCCGTCTCCAGCGCATCGAACTCCTTGTCCTTGCCCATCAGCTTCATCAGCTTGCGAGCCTGCTGCATCGCCTCGGGCAACGGAATCTTCACCTCGGGGTTGCCCAGAAAACCATTCGACTTGCCCAGGCTGCTGACGGCCGCATCGGCCCCCTTCTGCAAGGCTGCCTTCACCCCGGCCGTGGCATCGGCCTGGGTCAGCGCCGACAGATCCAGCGCCTGCGCGGCCATCGGCACCGACGCCACACCCACCACCGCCAGATTCAGCCCCAGCGAAGCCGCCAGCAGTGGCGCCCCCAGCACACGACGTACCCGACGTTTGGACATGCTCAGCATCGAACCCTCCCGTTCGCTCATCAATCGAAACAGGCCAGATTGTGACAGACGACAGGCACGCCGACATGTAAAACCACGTCAGCCCACTTTGGGCCTTCGCGATTCCTGCCATCCAGGCTCCTGGACGCTCACGACTACCCGCCAGGTGCGGGTGTATGTGTAGGTGCAGGTGTGGGCGCAGACTCGGGCTCGGGCTCAGCCTACTCGTCCGCCGACACCCCGGGCGTGCAGGCCCCGGGGCTCACCATCGTGACCCCGCCATCGGCCGCCAGCAGGCTGGCCATCGACCGGCACCCGCTGCCATCAGCCTCACACCACACATAATCCTCGGTGAAGCCGGAACGTGTCAGCCGCAGCGCCTCATGACGCGTGCCCGGCGTCCAGCGCCACACCCCATCCTTCAGCACCGCCTCCGGTGGCGGCTCCATCCCCGCCCCGAAACCGCGCACCTGCACCACTTCCAGCACCAGCGCCGTTTCCTCCACCCGCCAGCGCTCCTCCCAGCGCAGCTTCTCGATCGAATGCGTCCAGCCCAGCGTGAACCCGCTCACCGCCACCGACACCGTCCCGACCGCATTGGCCAGACACACGCCCAGCATGACAAGCTCCAAAATCAGACCGTCAACGACTGCGCCTTCCGTGAGCGCCAGATATGCCATCCCAGCACCAGCGCTGCCAGCCCGAATCCGATCTCGTCCGTCAGCGGAAGCGCCACCACCAGCATCGAGGCCGACACAAAGCCCAGCACACGCTCGACCCCATTCAATGGCGACCGGAAATAGCCCACCACCGCCACACCCCAGAGCATCACCGCCAGCAGTGCCTTGAACAGCACGTACATCGTTGCCTCGATGCCCTTGTCACCCTGCAGCATCAGCTCCGGTGCATAGACGGCCATGTAGGGAACGACGAAACCGGCAATCGCGATCTGCACGGCACGCAGACCGATCTTCAGCCCCGTCTCCTTCGCGATCGGTGCCGCCGCAAAGGCAGCCAGCGCCACCGGTGGCGTCAGATCGGCCATGATGCCGAAATAGAACACGAACATGTGCGACACGATCAGCGGCACACCCAGCTCCAGCAGGGCCGGCGCCGCGATCGAGCTGGTGATGATGTAGTTCGGGATGGTCGGGATGCCCATGCCCAGCACCAGACAGGTCAGCATCGTCAGCAACAGCGAAACGAACAGGCTGTCACCGCCCACCTGGATGATGTAGCCCGCAAAAGCCGTCGCCCCACCGGTCAATGTCAGCGAACCGATGATGACCCCCACCAACGCGCACGCCACGCCCACCGGCAGCGCATGCAGCGCGCCTTCGACCAGCGCCGTCACCGCGAGCTTCAGCGTGCTGCGTCCATCGGCGCGCGGCGCCAGCAGCACGGCCAGCACGGCCACCGTCGCCACCACCGCGATGATGCCCACCTTGGCAAAGGCCGAGCAGGCCAGACCCAGCGCAATCCAGAACACCAGCCGCAGCGAGGTGCCGTTCAGATGTCGCGCGAAGCTGCTGCCGAACAGCAGGATCACCGTCAGCGCCAGGCCAAAGAGCCCTGCGAACATCGGTGTGAAGCCGGCAAAGAGCAGATACACGAGCCCGGCCAGCGGCAGCAGCAGATACCAGCGTTCGCGGATGGCCGCCCACGGATCCGGGCATTCTTCCTTCGGCAGCCCCTTCAGGCCAGCACGCCCCGCTTCCAGATGCACCATCCAGAACACCGTGAAGAAATAGAGGAAGGCCGGGATGGCCGCCGCCTTCGCGATCTCCACATAAGGCACGTCGATGGTTTCCGCCATGATGAAGGCCACCGCCCCCATCACGGGCGGCATGATCTGCCCTCCCATCGAACTGGTGGCTTCCACCGCCCCGGCAAAGGCCGGCCGGTAGCCAAACTGCTTCATCAGCGGAATCGTGAACTGGCCCGTCGTCACGACGTTGGCCACGCCGGAACCGTTGATGGTGCCCATCAGCCCCGACGACACGACCGACACCTTGGCCGGCCCCCCCTTCGTGTGCCCCACCGTGCCCAGCGCAAAATTCGTGAACAGGTCGATCATGCCCGCCTGCTCGAGGAAGGCGCCGAACAGGATGAACAGGAAGATGTAGGACGACGACACATAGGTCGGCGTGCCATAGATCCCTTCGGTGCCGAATGACAGCTGGCTGATCACCTGATCCAGATCATAACCACGATGGGCCAGATCACCCGGCAGGTATTCGCCGAACAGCGCATACGACAGAAAGCCCAGACAGATCAGCGGCAGTGCAATGCCCATCACCCGGCGCGCCGCCTCGAACACCAGCACCAGCGTGATGATGCCGACCACCATATCCTCCTGCGTCAGCTCGCCGGCCCGCTCGACCAGATCCGCCTCGTAGATCCAGTGATAGCCCGACATCAGCAGGGCGGCAAAGCCGATCAGCTTCGTGAAGACGCTCGTCCTGCCCTGCCCACCCCGGATCGGATACAGGAGGAAGGTCAACAGCAGCAGAAAGCCCACATGCAGCGCCCTCACCACCGTGCTGGAGAGTGGGCTGAAGGCCGAGGTGATCAGTTGAAAGACCGAGAACAGGATCGCGCTGTAGAACACGACACGCAACATCCGCTTGCCGGCATCGACGCCAGGCGATTCAAGCGTGGAACTCATGATGGTTCGGGAAGGAAGAGGGAGAAAGCAACGAAAGGTTCGACCATGTCTGTGATCACGCCCCAGACAGGCACCCGCTGTCGGCCGCCAGACCATCGGCGGGCCCGACAGCTACCTGTGACCAGGCGGCCAGATTACTTGATCAGCCCTTTTTCACGATAGAACTTCTCGGCCCCCGGGTGCAGCGGAATCGGCAGCCCCTCGATGGCGTTTTCCAGCTTGATCTGGCGTCCGGCCGAATGGGAGTTGCCCATCCGCTCGAGGTTCTCGAACAGACCCTTCGTCATCAGGTAGGCCACCTCGTCCGACACCTTCTGATGCGTCACCAGCAGGTTGTTGATCGAGACCGTCGGCACGTCGGCCGTCTGTCCTTCATACGTGTTGGCCGGCAGCGTGGCAGCACGATAGGCATCGTCACCCACCTTCGCCACCACCTCGGCCGGCACCGGCACGAAATTGACCTTCACGGCCGAAGACAGATCGCGCAGCGCCGCCACCCCCAGCCCGGCCGATTGCAGCGTCACGTCGATCTGACGGTTCTTCATCAGCTCGACCGACTCGCCGAACGGCAGGTACTCGACCTTGGCAAAATCCTTGTACGACAGGCCCGCAGCCTTCAGGATCGCACGCGCATTGATCTCGGTGCCCGAACGTGGTGCGCCGACCGAAATGCGCTTGCCCTTCAGATCGTCCAGCGACTTGATGTTGGCATCGGCCAGCGCCACGATCTGGATGTAGTTGGGATAGATCGAGGCAATGGCACGCAGCTTGTCCAGCGGCTTCTTGAAACCGGCCTCGGCCTTGCCGGCCCACGCGTCCGACACCGAGTCGGCCAGCGAGAAGCCGATCTCGCCGCGGCCCGACTGCAGCAGGTTCAGGTTCTCGGCCGAGGCCTTCGTGGCCTGCACCTGCACCTTGCTGTCGGGAATGCCCTCACGATAGACCTGAGAGAGCGTCACGCCCAGCGGATAGTAGACACCACTGGTGCCACCGGTCAGCACGTTGACGAAGGTGGCAGCCGAAGCGGCCGTGGTTGCAGCCAGCATGGCAGCGCCGATGACGCTGCGACGGATCAGATGTTTCATCCGGAGTCTCCTATCAGGAAAAATGGGATACCCGAATATTACCCGCACGCGACCCTAGGAGCTTGGGCGGCAGGAAAGTCGCGGGCTGCAAACCGGCCGCACCGGCCCATTTTGCACCCGCTTCTTGCCCCATAGCTCGGGCTATGGGGCGGCGAATCGGGCACAAACTGTGCTCGGCGGGGCCGATTTTCGCCTTCGCGATTCCTACCGCCCAAGCTCCTGGGGAACACGCTCTATACTGTCGGCCATTGCAACGCGCTCTCCTCTCCCGACCATGGACACCATCGAGGTCATCATCATAGGCGCTGGCGTCGTGGGCCTGGCCTGCGCCAGCCGCCTGGCGCGACAGGGACACGAGGTGATCATCGTCGAACGGGAAACAGCCTTCGGTACCGGCATCAGCTCGCGCAACAGCGAAGTCATTCACGCCGGGCTCTACTACCCGCCCGGTTCGCTGAAAGCCCGGCTCTGCGTCGAAGGGCGACGGCTGCTCTATGACTGGTGCGCCGGGCACGATGTGCCTCATGCCCGCTGCGGCAAGCTGATCGTGGCCTCGCATGAAGATCAGGCGCCTGCGCTGGCCGCCATTGCCGAACGCGCTCGCGCCAACGGCGTACATGACCTGAAAGTGATCGACGCTGCCCGCCTGCGGGAACTGGAACCCGAGCTGTCAGCCCACCGTGCGCTGCTCTCCCCCGCCACCGGCATCGTGGACAGCCACAGTCTGATGCTCTCGCTGCTCGGCGATGCCGAACGTCACGGTGCGATGCTGGCACTCGCGAGCCCCGTGCTCGGCGGCCATGTGGCCGATGACGGCATCGTGCTGCAGATCGGGGAACCCATCGCAACCGCGGCCAGCACCACCCCGACATCTCCTGCGCCCATCGTAAGCACCGAGCTGAAGGCCCGGTGGGTGATCAACACGGCCGGACTGGATGCCCCTCTTCTGGGGGTGCTGATCCGCTCGGATGCCTCCAGCCAGGCCCCCACCGCCCATTACGCCCGGGGTGTCTACTTCAGCCACGCCGGCAGGACGCCCTTCTCCCGCCTGATCTACCCGATCCCGGAAGCCGGCGGTCTCGGCGTCCACCTGACGCTGGATCTGGGCGGACAGGCCAAGTTCGGCCCCGATGTCGAATGGATCGGGCAGCCCGACTACACGGTCGATCCGGCCCGGATGGAAAGCTTCGTTCAGGCCATCCGCGGCTGGTGGCCCGGACTCGATGCCAGCCGCCTGCAACCCGGCTACGCCGGCATCCGCCCCAAGATCGTCGGCCCCGGCGAGCCCGACGCCGATTTCCGCATCGACGGCCCTGCCACCCACGGCGTGCCGGGCCTGATCCATCTGTACGGCATCGAATCACCGGGCCTGACCGCCTCACTGGCGATCGGGAACCACGTGGCGGATCTCGTGGGACAGCGCTAAAGCTTCGAGTGGGGCCGCCGTACCGGGTACATACCTCCTCACAACCTGACGGTAATGGATTCGTCGGCATGCACCCGGTACGGCGGCTTCAGCCATGATGTAAACCACAGCTTCGGGGACATGGCAGAGGCCGATTCCTCACCCCTGATATCTTCCCACACCGATCAGATGGCCCCAGCTTCCCGCAGCTTCAGGATGTCATCAGCAGACATGCCGAGAGTTCCGGCAAGGATCTCGTCCGTGTGCTCACCCAGCATCGGCGGCGGCAGACGGTAATCCACCGGCGTGGCAGAGAACTTCATCGGGCTGGCCACGAGCGGTACCTGCCCCGCCACCGGGTGAGGCATCGTCACCTTCATCCCCCGGGCCTGCACCTGCGGGTCGGCAAACACATCGGCCAGCGTGTTGATCGGGCCACAGGGCACCGCCTTTGCTTCCAGTGCCTTGATCCAGTCGGCCGTGTTGCGCTCGACCGTCAGCTTCTTCAGCAGCGGCACCAGTGTGGCCCGGTTCTCGACCCGGGCACGGTTGGTGGCAAAGCGCGTGTCATTGGCCAGCTCGGGCGCACCGGCGATCTCACAGAACCGGGCGAACTGCCCGTCATTGCCGATGGCCAGAATCATGTAACCATCGGCCGTCGGAAAGTCCTGATACGGGACGATGTTCGGGTGAGAGTTGCCCAGGCGCTTCGGATTGCTATTCGTGGCCAGATAATTCATGGCCTGATTGGCAAGGCAGGCAACCTGCACATCCAGCAGCGCCATGTCGATGTGCTGCCCCTCGCCGCTGCGCTCGCGCCAGGCCAGCGCCCCCAGCACGGCATTGGTGGCGTAGAGGCCGGTGAGAATGTCCACCAGCGCCACACCCACCTTCATCGGGCCGCCTCCTTCCTCACCATCGGGCCGGCCCGTCACGCTCATCAGGCCACCCAGCCCCTGGATCAGGAAGTCATAACCGGCACGCGGTGCATACGGGCCATCCTGTCCGAAACCCGTGATCGAGCAATAGACCAGACGCGGGTTCACCGCCTTCAGGCTTTCGTAATCCAGACCATACTGCTTCAGGCCACCAACCTTGAAGTTCTCCAGCACCACATCCGACTCGGCCGCCAGGCGCCGGATCAGCGCCTGCCCTTCGGGCTTCGTCATGTCGATGGTGATGGAACGCTTGTTCCGGTTGGCACAGAGGTAATAGGCCGCCACCGATGTCTCGGCACCCTGCTCATCCTTCAGCCACGGCGGCCCCCAGCCACGGGTATCGTCACCGCTGCCCGGACGCTCGACCTTGATCACGTCCGCGCCCATGTCCGCCAGCATCTGCCCGGCCCAGGGCCCAGCCAGCACCCGCGACAGATCCAGCACCCGAATATGAGACAACGCTCCAGACATGAAGAAACCTCCACAATCACGCAAAAACCAAAAGGCGCACAACAACCAGTGGCTGGCCGTTGTGCGCCCCCTTCATCACTCAGTGCTTAGTTGGCAAACGCAGCCAGACCCGTGATGGCACGACCCAGGATCAGCGCATGGATGTCATGCGTACCCTCGTAGGTGTTGACCACTTCCAGGTTCACCAGGTGACGGGCGATCGGGTATTCATCCGAGATGCCGTTGCCGCCCAGCATGTCGCGCGCCAGGCGGGCGATGTCCAGCGCCTTGCCGCAGGAGTTGCGCTTGATGATCGAGGTGATCTCGACCGGGGCGATGCCCTCGTCCTTCATCCGTCCCACGCGCAGCACGGTTTGCAGACCCAGCGTGATCTCGGTCAGCATGTCGGCCAGCTTCTTCTGGATCAGCTGGTTGGCAGCCAGCGGACGGCCGAACTGCTTGCGATCCATCGTGTACTGGCGGGCTGCCTCGTAGCAGGCTTCGGCTGCCCCCAGCGCGCCCCAGGCGATGCCATAGCGGGCCGAGTTCAGGCAGGTGAACGGCCCCTTCAGGCCACGCACCTCGGGGAAGGCGTTCTCTTCCGGCACGAACACCTCGTCCATCACGATCTCGCCGGTCAGCGAGGCACGCAGACCGACCTTGCCATGGATGGCCGGAGCCGACAGACCCTTCCAGCCTTTTTCCAGGATGAAACCGCGGATCTTGCCCTCGTCGTCCTTCGCCCACACCACGAACACGTCGGCAAACGGGCTGTTGGTGATCCAGGTCTTCGCGCCGGACAGGCTGTAGCCGCCGTCCACCTTGCGGGCACGCGTCACCATGCTGCCCGGATCGGAACCGTGGTTCGGCTCGGTCAGACCGAAGCAGCCGATCCACTCACCGGTGGCCAGCTTCGGCAGATACTTCTGCTTCTGCGCTTCCGTGCCGAATTCATTGATCGGCACCATCACCAGCGAGCTTTGCACACTCATCATCGAGCGATAGCCCGAATCGACGCGCTCCACCTCACGGGCGATCAGGCCGTAGCAGACATAGTTCAGCTCGGAACCACCATACTGCTCGGGAATGGTGGGCCCGAGGAGGCCCAGCTCGCCCATCTCACGGAAGATGGCCGGATCCGTCTTTTCATGGCGGAAGGCTTCCTGCACGCGGGGCAGCAGCTTCTCCTGGCAGTAGGCGCGGGCGCTGTCACGAACCATCCGCTCGGTGTCGGTCAGTTGCAGATCCAGCAACAGTGGATCTTCCCAGTTGAAGCTTGCCTTGGTCGAAGCCATAAAAGATATCTCCTGTTCTAGCGATGACTATGTTCTGAATGAGCCAGCAACCACCCGCCCGGCCTCGCCGTTCCGATTGCCTTGCCCCCGACCGCCGTTGCCGCGACCGGCAGCTGCGATCCAGCAGCGCACTGGCTCTGGGCTCATGTTAAACCTGTGCACAAAACTCTGCTTGGTGCCAGCCGATACGCGCGACACGCCGACTCATCAGACGCGCCTGGCTGCCACACGCTGCCCGCATCCTAAACAAGCCGCCGCAAGTGCTCAAACGATATTTATGCAGTAATCTGTGCGTTTCCGGAACTCCGAAACGGCATCAGCCGCCATGCGAAAGAAGATCCCCAGCACCACCGCCCTGCTCGCCTTTGAAGCCGCAGCGCGGCACGAGAGCTTCACCCGGGCCGCCGAAGAGCTGGCGTTGACCCAGAGCGCCGTGTGCCGACAGATCACGACCCTGGAAGCCTTCCTGGGCGTGCCCCTGTTCCGCCGCACCCGGCGCGGCGTGCAGCTGACCGAGGCCGGCCTCAGCTACGCCCGGCAGATCGCCCCCCGGCTCGACGCCATCGAACACGACACGCTGGCCGTGATGGCCCACCGGGGCGCAGCCAGCGTACTGGAGCTGGCCGTCGTCCCCACCTTCGCCACCCGCTGGCTGCTGCCCCGGCTGGCCGATTTCCAGCAGCAGCACCCGGACGTGGTCGTCAACATGAACACCCAGACCCGGCCCTTCCTCTTCGACCAGACCGAGTTCGATGCCGCCATCTATTTCGGCGATGCCGGCTGGCCCGGCACCGAAGCCCACTACCTGATGCACGAATACCCGGTGCCCGTCTGCAGCCCCCGTCTGCCGGGCGCCCGCGCGCAGATGACTCCCGAAGACATCGCCCGGCTGCCACTGCTGCAACAGACCACCCGCCCCTATGCGTGGCGTCAGTGGTTCAACGCCGCCGGCATCCAGCCCCCACACGACATGGCTGGCATGCGTCTGGAACTCTTTTCGATGCTGGCCCAGGCCGCCATCGAACGGCTCGGCGTCGCCCTGATTCCCCCCTTCCTGATCCAGCAGGAGCTGGCCGACGGCAGCCTGATCAGCCCCTGCCCGCAGAGCATGCCCAGCTCCCGCGCCTATTACCTGATCGTGCCCGAGCGCAAGGCCGAACGGCCAGCGCTGACGGCTTTCCGGCAGTGGCTGGAGAGGGAAACTCAGACTACGACACCCCCGTCATCCACGAACCAAACCAGTCGTTCCCGGCCCAAGCGGCCAGAACGATCAGAAGATACACCCCGATAGCCACCTTGAAACCGAACATCATCAGATCATTGATCATGGCGGAATCATCAAAAGTCGTATGACGATCCGATGACACCTCTTTCATGATGGCCAGAATCAGGACGATGATCGCCAGCGATCCATACACCGCATGACCTGCCGAGCTATTCTGGATGGCCGCAAAAAGAACCTCGCTCTCGAACAGGGCGCCGATCTGGCACTGAACGTTCATCATCAACGCATTACCCCCCAGGTTTGAGCCAGCCAGAAAACCGCTGAACATGCCCAGGACAGGCGAAAGCAGCGCAAAAACCCAGAATTTCTCTCCGACAACCTCAATCAGAAATGCAACCGGCACCCCCATCATGCCAGAAGCGCTCATCAACTGGGAAAGCAGGACAAAGCCGAACAGGACGAAAGTGATGGCGAGCGACCTTTTCAGCAACAGGGCCACTGGAAGCTCAACTGGCTTCAGAAAGAACACGAGCACACAGGACGCCACGATCGCCAGCCCTGGATTACCCAGAACTCTCAGCGAAACACCGTGGACATCATAAACAAGCTGATTCGACAGCCAGTCACTGACAAAATCAACCTTGATCAAAACGGCCAGAACAAGCAGGATCAGATAAGGAAAAAACAACCGGCAGGAAGACAAAAAGGTCAATGCCTGCGTCGAGCCCGCTCCCATGACCGTCTTCTCTTCGTTCGCCGACACCTGTCCCCAGGCCTTCAAGCAGAAGAACACCACGATCACACACAACCCGGCCAGAACACCAGCCAGTTCAAAGGGCCCGTAAAGGCTTACCAGCATCACCACCATCGAATAGCACGCCGACATCAGCAGAGCAAGAACCCAAAAACGCTTTATCGACGACCATCCCCCGCAAACCCATAGCGCGACCAGGGAAAAATAAGGAAATATCAAGGAACTGGTCACAGCGCTCATCGAGGAAAGCAGCGAGGCATCCATGCCACACAGATCAGCGCCCACCAGCGTCGGCAGGGCCAGCACTCCCCATGGCATGCAGTTCATGCCAAGCATGGACAAACGGGATCCAGCATGAGCGCCAAACAGACTTGAAAAAATCGGCACCCCCACAAGAAGACAGACACCAAAACCCGTCAGACTCTCGACGACAGGCAAGACACCCACGATCATCAACAAGACTCTTGATTCGACAGGAACACGCCATGACTCAAACCACCGAATCACCTCATCGATAACACCCTGCCGCTTCAAGATATTGTTGAAAACCAATCCAGGCAAAACAACCATGACAACATTCAGAGAGACGGCAGAGCCAATCAGAACAGATCTTGAAACCCCATCAAGAGCAAGATGAAATCGGGTAGAAAAATAGACGATAACAGAAACAGAAATCAAGGCTACAAATATTGACTTGAGCAGCGAAAGTCTGAAAACGAAAACCATCGCCACAAAAGCCAGAAAAGGAAGCAAGGACACAAAAAGATCAAAAAACATGACATCTCCATGCCGCCAAAATCACCACGCCAGATGCTGCTTAGACTCAACTTTCAAGTGCAACACCCCATCCCCATATGGAGTGTTGCCATGTCTACACCACGCCACTACCAGCACCTGACCCCGGAAGATCGGGCCACCATCATGATCGCCTCTCGCCAGAACCCCGGTGTGCGGGCAATTGCCCACACACCGAGCCGCTCGGCCTCGACCATCAGCCGCAAATTGAAGCACTTGACTCTTGAGACCAAGCTCTTGAGACCAAGGAGTTTCTCGCACGGAACCGCTGAACCCAACAACCCGCTCAGCGCTTGCCCAAAGGCAGGTACAGACTCATCAGGGAATCAGAGAAACGGCTGAATCCATGATGCAGGTAAAATTCACGAGCCGCCGCATCCTTGGCATCCACCACCAGGGCATAGGCGGCTACCTGCTCCCGGGCCGTCAGGCAACGATCAACGGCGCAACCAAGCAACAGACGTCCCAACCCCCGGCCCTTTTGCCGTCGATCGACAGCCAGGCGTCCAAGTCGAAAACAAGGTACCGGGTATCGCGGCAGGCGCTTCTGCTCGGCCGGACTCAACGAATCGACCTCTACCCCGGCAGCACTCAAGGTGTAATAGCCCAGGATGCGGCTGGGGTGCTCACTCTCCGTCAATACGAAAACCGAGCTGACACCCCGGCGCCGATGTTGATCGGCGTAGCGTTTCAAGTAGACATTCAGGGCATCAACGCCGCAGTCAAAACCGCTGCGGTCGTGCAATGCTGTATCCAGCGCCTGTTCTTCAAACACGACGCACCTTCTCCCGGGCCTCGGCCAGTGCTTTCTCCAATGCCGCATTCGGCCTGAAAGCGCCATCCAGCGCCTGGGTGAACGCATCGAAATCACGCTGAGAAAGACTGATCCGGGTTTCTTGTGCCAGCACCTGCTGAGCCTTCTCCTTGGCCGCCATGCGGACGAACGAAGCCATGGTCGTCCCCATCAAGGCCGCCGCCTTGGCGATCACGTCCTTTTCCTGTGCGTCCATCTTCAGGTCAAAACGGGCAGTGCTCTGCATGACATCCACTCCTAAGATACGGTTTTTTACCGTACCAGAAACACAACTGTCAATCCCCTTGCGTCCACAGCCTGGGCCCGGTCATGCCGATTCCCACCCTGAAGCGCGTCCCCTAACCCCGCATCGGCCGCAGCGCGTATGATGCGCAGAATCGTTCTCTCATTCGCACCTGTCCCCCGGAGCCACCCGGATGAAACCTGCCGCACTGCATTGGAACCTGTCCCACAGCTATCGCACGCTGCCGCCGATGTTCTTCTCGGAAGGCCGGCCTGCCTGCTTTCCAGATCCGCAGGTGGTGCTGTTCAACCGGTCGCTGGCCCGTGAGCTGGGGCTGCTGGCGGCGGAAGACACAACCGGCACCCTTCAGACCGGCGCTCCCCTCGATGCCGGTGCCAGCAAGGTGCCCGGTGCCCGCCCGCAGAGGCAGACGACAGAGCCGGATGACGGCGCCCTGATGGCGGAGGCCGCCGCGTTCTTCTCGGGCAACCGTTTCCCCGAAGGGGCGGAACCGATTGCCCAGGCCTATGCCGGTCACCAGTTCGGGCACTTTGCCATGCTGGGTGATGGCCGGGCCACGCTGATCGGCGAGCAGATCACGCCGGATGGCCAGCGCATCGACATCCAGCTGAAAGGCAACGGGCAGACCCCCTATTCCCGGCGCGGCGACGGCAAGGCGGCGCTGGGGCCGATGCTGCGGGAGTATCTGATCAGCGAAGCGATGCACGCGCTGCACATCCCGACCACGCGCAGCCTGGCCGTCGTCACCACGGGCGAGACCATCTACCGCAGCAGCCTGCTGACCGGCGCCGTGCTGACCCGAACCGCCCAGAGCCACATCCGGGTCGCCACCTTCCAGTTTGCCGCCGCCCTGCGCGACGCAGACACGCTGAAGGCACTGGCCGATTACGCCATCGAACGGCACTTCCCCGAGATCAGCAATGCCGGCACGGACGATGCGTCGAATCAGACGACCGCTGCCCCAAACCCCTATCTGCAACTGCTGGGAAAAGTCATCGAGCGACAGATCGCGCTGGTGGCCCGCTGGCAGGCGGTCGGCTTCATCCATGGCGTGATGAACACCGACAACATGGCCATCGCCGGGGAGACGATCGACTATGGCCCCTGCGCCTTCATGGATACCTACGACCCGGACACCGTCTTCAGCTCCATCGACCACCAGGGCCGCTATCGCTACAGCAACCAGCCACCGATCGCACACTGGAACCTGACCCGCTTCGCCGAAACCCTGCTGCCGCTCTTCAGTGAGGATCAGGACGAAGCCATCCGGATCGCCAACGAAGCCCTGCAAGCCTTCGGCGAGCGCTTCGATGCCGTCTACCAGCAGGAAATGGCCCGCAAGCTGGGGCTGTTCCCGCGGCACGCCGCCACAACCCAGCCGGACGGCGCCGATGCCGTGACTGATCTCG
Source organism: Lautropia sp. (assembly GCA_030528325.1). Classification (GTDB taxonomy): domain Bacteria; phylum Pseudomonadota; class Gammaproteobacteria; order Burkholderiales; family Burkholderiaceae_E; genus Lautropia. Next base: position 36,955 of record JAUMZD010000038.1, read on the forward strand.
ACAGCGACGACGCGATCCTGATCGCCGACCTGCTGACGCAGATGCACGCCTACTCGGCCGACTACACCAACACCTTCGTGCGGCTGACGCTGGAAGCCGATGGCCGGGATGGCGCTTATCTGGACGGCACCGAAACCCTGTTTTCAGCCGGGGCTTTCGGTGCCTGGAAAACCCGCTGGCTGACACGGATCGACGGGCAAACCCGGGGACGGCAGGCAGCTGCCGCGCTGATGAAATCGGTCAATCCGGCCGTGATTCCGCGCAACCTGCGGGTGGAGGAGGCCCTGGAAGCTGCCGAAGGCGGCAACCTGCAGCCCTTCAAAGCGCTGCTGGCCGTCCTGCAGCGCCCCTTCGACCACGAAGCCGATGTACGGCCCTGGCAGGCCGTACCGAAGAACAGCCGGGGGTATCAGACCTTCTGTGGAACCTAGAGCGTGTTATGAACTTATTCGTCCCCGCGAAAGCCCCTCTGGGCGTGCAGA
>JAUMZD010000039.1 GCA_030528325.1 Lautropia sp.
AACTGTGCTCGGCGGGGCCGATTTTCGCCTTCGCGATTCCTACCGCCCAAGCTCCCAGGAGCCTGGGCTGATCGTTTCACCGGACTTTGACCGCGGTGCCGCTGACGGCCACCATCATCATGCCGTTGGTCTCGCCCATCACTTCATAGTCGAAATCGATGCCGATGATGCCGTTGGCGCCCAGCTCCCTGGCCGCGCTGATCATCTCCTCCATGGCTGCCTGACGGGCGCCTGCCAGCGAGCGCTCGTAGCCACCGGCGCGACCGCCGACGACGTCACGCACCGAGGCGAACATGTCGCGGAAGATGTTGGCGCCAATGACGGCCTCACCCGTGACCACGCCGAAGTACTGGGTGACCATGGCCGGGTCTGCCGGTGCCACGGTGGCCAGAAAGAAATCCTTGTCGTTCTTGCGGGAAAACCAGCCCATGTCTTGCTCCTGTCAGATGAAGGGACAGGGGCAGTGTAACGGTTTGGGGCATGGCCGGAGAAGAGGCTGTCGGCGATGACGGCCAGCCAGCAGTGGATGTCCGACGGGGCGGCAAAGCCGATGCGGGCCGGAAACTGGCCGCGCCAGTCCATTTTTCACCCGCTTCCTGCCCCATGGCTTGAGCCATGGGGCGGCGAATCGGGCACAAACTGTGCCCGGCGGGGCCGATGTTCGCCTCTTCGCGATGCCTGCCGCCCCAAGCGCCTGGAAGCAGGGGAAACGGCGGGCAGAGGCCTCAATGGGATGCCGGTGGGGCGCTGCCCTTTTTCTTCCGGCCGGCGATCAGGCCGATGATCAGCACCAGCAGGGCACCAGCCACCTCGGCCCCGTACTTGATGTGGGGCAGATAGGGCGCTGCATGGTCGACCACGGCAATGTCCGTCACCATCATGCCACCCGCGATCCAGCCCAGCAGCATGCCGCCCAGCGTGATGATGATCGGGAATCGGTCCATCAGCTTGATGACGAGCTGGCTGCCCCAGATGATGATCGGCACACTGACGAGCAGACCGAAGATGACGAGCGGCAGCTCGTTTCCACCCCCCGCGTTCTGGGCAGCGCCGGCAATGGCGATCACGTTGTCGATACTCATCACGAGGTCGGCGATGATGACGGTACGGACGGCCACCCACAGGCGATCCGAGCTGGCGATGTTCTCGTGTCCGTCGTCATGATCCGGGATCAGCAGCTTGATGCCGATCCACAGCAGCAGCAGCCCACCCACGAGTTTCAGATAGGGGATCTGCAACAGCGCCAGCGCGAAGAAGATCAGGATGACGCGCAGGCCGATGGCGCCGACCGTACCCCAGATGATGCCGAGCTTGCGTTTGGCCGGTTCCAGCTTTCGGACGGCGAGCGCAATGATGACGGCATTGTCGCCACCGAGCAGAATGTCGATGAGGATGATCTGCCCGATGGCGACCCAGAACTGAGAGGAGCTGAAATCCATGCAAATGACTCCGAACGACGAGGGAGAGCTAGGGGCGTACAGCCCCGACAGCTGTACAGTTTAACCTGCAATCCGTGGCATTCCTTCGGGGCGGCGAATCGGGCACGAACCGTGCTCGGCGGGGCCGATTTTCGCTATCGAGATTTCTGCAGTCCAAGCTCCGAGGCGCTCGGGTGGCAGGCACCGTTCCGCTCGATGTCATGCACGGCGCTGGCCGGCGTGGCCACCATGGGCTTGGCGTTTCTCCAGCCACGTCTTCAGCACCAGCGTGAGCAGCGCCATCAGGGCCAGCAGCGAGGCTGCCGTGAAGGCGGCCGCCGTCTTGTAGTCGTTGTTCAGCTGCTCGACCAGCAGGGGCAGCGTGAGCGTCTGGTTGATCGTGGCCCCCGAGACGACGGAGACGGCACCGAACTCGCCGACGGCCCGGGCGTTCGTGATCACCACGCCGTAGAGCAGCGCCCAGCGGATCTTCGGCAGGCTCACCTTCCAGAAGATCTGCCAGCCGCTGGCCCCCAGCAGCAGGGCTGCCTGTTCTTCCTCGTCGCCCTGCGTCTGCATCAGCGGCATCAGCAGTCGCGCCACATAGGGCGAGGTCACGAAGATCGTCACCATGATGATCCCGGGCCAGGCGAACATCAGCTGGATGTCATGTTCCGACAGATACTGGCCCAGTGCGGATTCGGCACCGTAGAGCAGCAGGTAGCACAGACCTGCCACCACGGGCGAGGTGGCATAGGGGATGTCGATCAGCGCGATCAGCAGCCGGCGCCCCCGGAACCGGAAGTGCGTCACGCACCAGGCGAACATCAGCCCGAAGGCCAGGTTGATCGGGATCGTGGCGAGCGTGGCCAGCAGGGTCAGCCCGAGCGCGTGATGCAGGTAGTCGGCCGACAGGTTCTCGACGAGCAGTGCCCAGCCACCGCTGGCCACCTGCGCGAAGATCAGCACCAGCGGCAGCACGAGCAGCAGCACCGCGATCAGGATGCCCAGGGCCAGCAGCAGCCATTGCACGGTGCTGGCCGGTTTGCGCGGATAGGGCGTGTGCAGGGTCTTCATCGTGGATGCTGTCCTCTCATCCAGCGGGATTGCAGCAGTTGCAGTCCGAAGAGCAGCACGAGCGAGGTGATCAGCACCACCGAGGCGATGGCCGCCGCCGCGCCATACTCGAACTCCTGAAGACGGACGAAGATCATCAGCGAGGTGATTTCGGTCTGGAAGGGGATGTTGCCGGCGATCATGACGACGGCGCCGAACTCGCCCAGGCTGCGGATGAAGGCCTGGCTGGCGCCTGCCACCAGGGCCGGCATCAGCGCGGGCAGGATCACGCGCAGGAAGATCTGTCGCGGCGTGGCGCCCAGCGTCCCGGCCGCTTCCTCGACCTCGTGGCCCAGATCCTCGATCACGGGCTGCACCGTGCGCACGATGAAGGGCAGGCTCGTGAAGATCATCGCGATCACGAGGCCCGGGTAGGCGTAGGCGATCTGGATGTCCCAGGCCGAGAACCAGCGACCGATCCAGCCACCTGGTGCCAGCAGGGTGGCCAGCGTCAGCCCGGCCACCGCCGTGGGCAGGGCGAAGGGCAGATCGATCAGGCTGTCGAGCAGGCGTCGCCCTGGGAAGTCATAGCGGGTCAGCACCCAGGCCAGCAGCAGCCCGATCAGCGTGACGCAGACGGTCGAGATCAGCGCGCCGCCCAGCGTGACGCGGTAGCTGGCGACCACACGTGGGTCGGAAATGGCGGCCCAGTACTGCGCCCAGCCCAGGTCGGCGGCATGCCAGAGCAGGGCAGCGAGCGGGATCAGGATCACCAGGTGCAGATAGAGCACGCTCGTGGTGAAGGTGAGGCCGAAACCTGGCAGGATCGGCTGCCGGGTGAAGAAGCGCAGCTGGTTCACGGGAAGGCGCGGTAGGCAAGCAGGGGCATCAGCGCCGGCGGGCCGCCATCAGCTGGTCGAGCGTGGCGCCGCTGGCGAAATGATCCTTCTGGATGCCGGCCCATCCACCGGGCAGCGTGGCCGGGTTCACCAGCCGGGTCTCATCGAAGCGCTTCGCGTGGGCGGCAGCCACCTCGGCGTTGGTCGGCCGCAGGTTGTGCTCGGCCAGCAGCTGTTGCACGGCCGGGCTGTACTGGAAATCCAGATAGGCTTTGGCCACCTCACGTGTTCCCTTGGCCTCGACCACCCGGTCGACGATGGCCACCGGGAATTCGGCCAGCACGCTGACGGGCGGCACCACCAGCTCGAAGCCCTGATCCTTGAAGGCGGGGTCTGCGATGATGTTCTTGATTTCCGATTCGAAGGTCAGCAGTACATCGCCTTGACCATGCTGGGTGAAGGCCACGGTGGCGCCACGTCCGCCGGTGGGGAAATTCTCCACATTGCCGAGCAGGGCCGACATGAAGTCCTTGACGGCCTTGTCATCGCCCTGGAAGGCTTCCTGGGCATGGATCCACGCGCCCAGATAGGTGTAGCGGGCATTACCCGAGGTCTTGGGGTTCGGGAAGACCAGCTTCGTGCCCTCCTTGGCCAGATCGCTCCAGTTCCGGATGTGCTTCGGATTGCCCTTGCGCACCATGAAGGCGATGGTGCTGTAGTAGGGTGAGCTGTTGTTCGGGAACTGGCTGGCCCAGTCGCTGGCGACCAGCTTGCGGCGGGCCAGGATGTCGATGTCCGTGACCTGGTTGAAGGTGACGGTGTCGGCCTTCTTGCCCTGGATGATGTCCTGGGCCTGACGCGAGGTGCCGCCGAAGGACTGGTCGATCTTCAGCTTGCCGCCGCTGGTCTTCTGCCAGTGCTCGACGAACATGGGATTGATCTTCGAGAACAGCTCGCGTCCCACGTCATAGGTGGCGTTGAGTATCTGCAGATCCTTCGGGGCGTCGGCAGCCTGGGGCTGCGTGGCGGGCAGGGCCAGGCCCAGGCTGACGGCGCTGAGCGACAGGAAGCGGATCAGTTCGCGGCGTGAGAGGATCGGTGACGTCATGGCATGAAGGATGCTTGCGGAAAGCGCCTGATCATGGCAGCTGGCCACGATGCGGCCAACGATCAATTTTCATCGTCCTTATGCAAGGAATGCATAAGCAAGGGTGCGCAGCTTCGTGCGCCTTACATACCGGGGCACCGTTGCCAACCCCTTGAAGCCATGGAGGATGCTGCGGGCTTGGCGCCTTGTTCTGCACGCCCAGAGGGGCTTTCGCGGGGACGAATAAGTGCGTAACACGCTCACATCAGCCCCTGGCTGCGCAGCACGGTGATGCCGATGGCGGCCGAGAAGATGGCGCCGAAGGTGGTGATCGCGATGATGTTGGCCGCTGCCACGTCGTTGCCGCCCATGCTCCTGGCCATCACGTAACTGGCCGAAGCCGTCGGCATGGCCGACATCATGAAGAGCACCCCCATCGGAATGCCGGAGAGCCCGAAGGACAGGCCCACGGCGACCGCCACCAGTGGGGCGACGATCAGGCGGCCCACACTGGCCTTGAGCGAGATGTCGGAGGTTCTGAGTACCGAGCGAATGTCGAAGGTGGCGCCGGCGCAGAGCAGGGCGATGGGCAGGGCCATGCTCGCCATGTAGTTGGCGGTCTGCATGATGGCCCCCGGAATGGGAACTTGCAGCCGTTGCAGGATCAGGGCCAGCACGATCGCCACGATCAGCGGATTCGTCAGGATGTTCCGGGCCACATGGCGCAGCTTGGCACGCCAGCTGCCGCTGCTGGTGCGGCTCAGCGCGATGACCGACAGCACGTTGTAGAGCAGCGTGATCACGCCGACATAGACGGCGCCTGCGGCCAGCCCGGCGTCGCCGTAGGCGTTCAGCACGAAGGCCAGCCCCATGATCGCCATGTTGCTGCGAAACACGCCCTGGACGAACACGCCCTTGTCCCGCGCGTCGGGCACGCCCCGCCAGGCGTACAGTTCGGCCAGCAGATAAAGCGTAAAGGTCGTGATGGTACCGGCCAGCAGCAGCACGGCTTGCTCCCCATACTGGATGTCGTTCTCGGCCAGCTTCGAGAACAGTAGCAGCGGCAGGGCGTAATTGAAGACGAGGCGGGAGGCCCTGGCGGCAAATTCCGGATCGATCTGGCCGCTTCGCCGCAGGATGAGGCCAAAGCCCAGCATCAGCGCGCTCGGGAGCGTGACGTCGAGAGCAAACAGGATGGCATCGAGCAGGCCGGTCATGGTGTCGGAGGTGTGTCAGGAGGTCAGCAGGGCTCCAGCCCCGGCCGTCCGGCGTCGGGACTGGAGGAAGGGATTACACACCCGAAGCTTCGTCATTGCCAGATGTCTGGCGGTCGGCTGGCACCAGATGTCCCTGTGATTTCTCGATCAGTGCCTTGACCATCGCATCGGTCTTCTTCTGTTCGGCTCGCGCGGCCGACATCATCGCCTTGTTTTCGAACGGATCCAGCTTCGAGTCGTAGCTTCGTGCCAGCACCGTCATGCTTTCCAGATCACGCGCCAGATAGAGTTCGCCGATCTGTTCGGCCAGCGGCCGGTTCATGCCCAGCAGCTCCAGCGCCCGCTTGCTGCTGCGGATGGCCGCATCGAGACTGTCTCGCACGATCTCGTCGGCCCCGGCACGGTAGAGGTCGAAGGCGGTGAGCCGGCTATGGGCACGTGTCACGATCTTGATACCGGGGTTCACCAGCCGCGCGAAGCGGACGATCGAGATGGCCTGCGCCGGGTTGTTGATGGCCACGACCAGCAGCTCGGCCTGCGCCACACCCGCCGTCAGCAGCAGCTCGGTACGGGAGGCATCGCCGAAGTAGGTCTTGACCCCGTAGCGCCGGAAACCGGCCACCATCGCGGGATCGTGTTCGATGACGGTGGTCTTGAAGCCGCTGGCCGACAGCACGCTGTTGATGATCTGGCCGAAACGCCCGTGTCCGATCACCAGCACCGGGTGCTGTTCCTCGATCGGATCGGCTGGCCGCCCCGTGGCGGCCCTCGTCGCCAGCGGGGCGATGACGCGGTCGTAGAGCATGAAAAGGGCAGGGGTCAGCAGCATCGAGATCGCCACCACCAGCAGCAGCTCCCTGGCGATCGCGGCGGGCATGATGGCGTGGCTGACGAGGAAGGCCAGCAGCACGAAACCGAATTCGCCGGCCTGTGCCAGGCCGAGGGCCAGCAGCATCCGCGCCGGACGATCCAGCCGGAACAGCCGGCCCAACAGCAGCAGCACGATGATCTTCAGGGCCATCATGCCGAGTGTCATCAGCAGGATGGGGCCGAAGTGCTCGAGCAGCAGGCGGAAGTCGATGCCGGCGCCGACGGTGATGAAGAAGACCCCGAGCAGCAGCCCCTTGAAGGGTTCGATCTGGCTTTCCAGCTCGTGCCGGAACTCGCTGTTGGCCAGCACCAGCCCGGCGAGGAAGGTGCCCAGTGCCGGCGATAGTCCGATCTGGGTCATCAGCAGCGCGATGCCGATCACCAGTGCCAGCGAGAACACCGTCACGATGTCCCGCAGGTTCAGTGAGGTGATGTAGCGGAACACCGGGGTCGCCAGAAAATGCCCGCCGACGACGATGAAGGCGATGGCCCCGAAGATCACCAGCGTCTTGATGACATCATCTTGCCCACTGAGCCAGTTCTCCGGTTCCTGTCCGCTGATGGCCATGCCCAGCTCGGGCTGGGCCAGCAGTGGCAGCAGCGCCAGCATCGGAATCACGGCGATATCCTGCAACAGCAGGACGGAGAAGCTGGCCTGGCCGCCACGGCTCTTCAGCAGGTGCTTCTCCGTCAGGGTCTGCAGCACGATGGCGGTGGAGGAGACGGTCAGCACGCAGGCGGCTGCGATGGTGATGGACCAGTCCAGGCCGAGCAGCAGCCTGCCCGCCGCAGCCAGCACGGCGATGGTGGCGATCACCTGAAGGCTGCCCAGACCCAGCACCTGATGGCGCAGTTGCCAGAACTTGCGCGGCTCCTGTTCGAGGCCCACCAGGAACAGCATCATCACCACGCCGAATTCGGCCACATGCTGCACCTCCTCGGTTTCCCGGCCCACCAGGCCGAGGACGGGCCCGATCAGGATGCCGGCCAGCAGATAGCCGAGCACGGAGCCAAGCCCCAGGCGGTTGGCGATGGGAACGGCTACGGTGGCCGCCGCCAGATAGACGAAGGTGTTGGACAGCAGGTCGGTCATGCCGTGATGCGGGCTGGTGAGGCGGGGTGGCCCCGATCGCGTCGCGCGGTTCGGGCCGATGGCCCTTCATGCCGTGCCGGCCCGGCAGGAAGGTGCAAGGGAGGCGGGGATTCCTGCCGCCCAAGCTCCTGATGATAAAGGCTGGATGGCCGGTGCTGCCAGGTATCGGCTTCACGGTTTATAGTTCCGGCATCAGCAGGGTTGATGCAGGGGGCACGTCGTGCCCATCAGTGTCGTGTCCGTCAGGCACGGACGGCTCGCTGCGATGGCCCGCCCAGGCTCCCCCTGCTGCTGGAACACGGAACCGGACATGGGGATGGATTCGCATGGATTGCATGGATATCAGGAAAGGTAATTCGGTGTCGTTCGGGGTGGATGAGGCCGTGCAGCAGTTGCGCGCGTTGCGTCAGGCCGGCCTGCATTCGCGCAGGCCCGATGGGCACCCGCCGAGTCTGCCCTCCCGTGTGGTACTGGCCCAGGTCGTGGACGGACTGGCCGCGGCGCTCTTCCCGCACTGGCTCGGCAAGCCCGACCTGTGCGCCGAGAACATCGATCACTATGTCGGCTACACCCTCGATCTGACCCTTTCGGCCCTGCACCAGCAGGTACGGCGCGAACTGCTGTACCTGTCCGGCGAGCGCCTGCTGTCGGAGACCGATGGTCGCCGGGCCATCGAGATCATCCAGGCCTTCAGCCGGGATCTGGTGACGGTGCGCGAGTTGCTCGACACGGATGTGGAGGCTGCCTTCCAGGGCGATCCGGCAGCCAACAGCGTCGATGAGGTGCTGGTCAGCTATCCGGGTGTCTGGGCGATGATCCATCATCGTTTTGCGCATTTGCTTTATCGCCAGGGTATGAAGCTGACGGCACGACTGATGTCGGAACTGGCACACTCCGCCACTGGCATCGACATTCACCCCGGCGCCCAGATCGGTTCACATTTCTTCATCGATCACGGCACCGGTGTGGTCATCGGCGAGACCGCCATCATCGGCCGCCGGGTGCGCCTGTACCAGGCCGTCACGCTCGGGGCCAAGCGCTTCGCCCAGGCCGAGGACGGCTCTCTGGTCAAGGGCGAGCCCCGCCACCCGATCGTGGAAGATGACGTGGTGATCTACGCCGGCGCCACCGTGCTGGGCCGCGTCACCATCGGCCGGGGCTCGGTCATCGGCGGCAACGTCTGGCTGACGCGCAGCGTGGAGCCGGGCAGCATGGTCTCCCAGGCGCTTGCCGTCACGGCGCCCGAGGTCGAGGTGGTGAAGATGCAAACGGATGATGTCGATGCCGAACTGTGGAAGGCATTCGGCATCTGATCGACTGAAACACGAGCCAGGGGCTTGGGCGGCCGGTTTGCAGCCCGCGACTTTCCTGCCGCCCAAGCGCCTGAAGCCGACGAGCCCATATGAGCATCCTGATCGAACACCTGAACAAGCGCTTCGGGCAGACCGTGGTCTGCGACGACATTTCGCTGGAGATCGGCTCCGGCGAGCTGGTGGCGCTGCTGGGGCCTTCCGGTTCCGGCAAAACTTCGTTGCTGCGCATCATCGCCGGGCTCGAGCAGCCCGACAGCGGTCAGGTACTCTTTCACGGCAAGGATGCCACGCAGGATGATCCGCGCGAGCGCCAGGTCGGCTTCGTGTTCCAGCACTACGCGCTGTTCAACCACATGACGATCTTCGAGAACGTGGCCTTCGGCCTGCGGGTCATGCCACGTGCGGTGCGCCCGTCTGGGGAAGTCATCCGTGAGAAGGTCATGAGTCTGCTGCAGCTGGTGCAGCTCGACTGGCTGGCCGATCGCTATCCGTCCCAGCTCTCCGGTGGGCAGCGGCAGCGCATTGCGCTCGCGCGGGCGCTGGCCGTCGAGCCGAAGGTGCTGCTGCTCGATGAGCCCTTCGGCGCGTTGGATGCCCAGGTGCGCAAGTCGCTGCGTCGCTGGCTGCGACGGCTGCATGACGAGATGCACGTCACGAGCGTGTTCGTCACCCATGATCAGGACGAGGCGATGGAGGTCGCCGATCGTGTCGTCGTGCTGAACCGGGGCAGGGTCGAGCAGAACGGCACCCCGGAAGAGGTCTACGACCGGCCCGCCACCCCCTTCGTGCTGAAGTTCCTTGGCGACGTGAACCTGTTTCACGGGCATTTCGACCGGCGTGCCGAAACCCCCGGCGACGCAGCCTCCGGGGCGACGCAGCCCGCGCCGGGCGAGGTGGTCTATGTGCGCCCACATGAAATCGACGTGCTGGCGGCGCCCGAGCCGGGCACCCTGCCGGTGCGTTTCTCGCAGGCACTGACCGTCGGCCCGCGCACCCGGCTGGAATTTCGCCGTGAGGACGATGACAGTTTCATCGACGTGGAAATGTCCCGGCCCGGCTATCTGGCACTGAAGGCCCGGATGAAACTGGAGCGTGGCACGCTCGCCCATCTGCGCGCGCGGCAGGAAACCCGCTTCGAGGCTGGTGCCGACTGGGCTGGCCAGACCGAGCAGCCGGCCGATCCGGCCTCGATGATCTGAGCGCCGCGTTCGTGCGCGAGAGCGCGTGTCGGAGCGCGCATGTCGGTGTGTCATGAACCGGTTCGTGCCCGAACCGGTTTTTCCAGGCGCCGCATCCGTGGCAGGGCGCTCAGATCTGGAAATCGATACCCGGCTCCTGGCTGGCCGCCTGGTCCACCACGGTTCGCGTCAGCGGTGAGGCGAAGGTCTCGATGAAGTCGTAGACGTAGCTGCGCAGGAAAATGCCGCGACGGAAGGCCAGCCGTGTCGTGTTGACCGGGAAAAGATGGCCGGCATCGAGGGCGCGCAGCCGCGTGTCGCGCTCCTCGTCGAAGGCGATCGAAGCGATGATGCCCACGCCCAGCCCCAGCTCGACATAGGTTTTCAGCACGTCCGCGTCCATGGCGGTCAGCACGATGTCGGGTTCCAGCTGTTCCCGCGCAAAAGCCTGGTCGATGTGGGTTCGGCCCGTGAAGCCGGTGCTGTAGGTGACGATCGGAAACCGGGCGAGCCGCGCCAGCGTCAGCCTTTCATCGGCCAGCAACGGGTGCTCCGGGGGAATCAGCACGCTGTGTGTCCAGCGATAGCAGGACAGCGTCACCAGCCCGTCATAATCGAGCAGACCTTCGGTGGCGATGCCGATGTCGGCCTCGCCGGCCAGCAGCATTTCGGCCACCTGAGACGGTGAACCCTGGTGCAGATGCAGATGAACGTCCGGATAGCGCAGACGGAAATCCCGCACGGCGTCCGGCAGGGCATAGCGCGCCTGCGAGTGGGTGGCGGCAATGGACAGTTTGCCGGCTGACTGTTGCGAGTATTCCTCGCCGGTGCGCAGCAGGTTTTCCGCGCCGTTGAGGATGCCCTCGATGATCGGCACCGCCAGCCCGCCGGCCTGTGTCAGTGAGGTCAGACGCTTGCCGGAACGGACGAACAGCTCGAACCCCAGCTCATGCTCCAGCTCCCGGATCTGTCGGCTGACACCGGGCTGCGAGGTGTGCAGCGCACGGGCCACTTCCGTGAGGTTGAAGCCTCGGCGGACCGCCTCGCGAACGGAACGCAGTTGTTGAAGATTCATGATGTCGTTCGCCGCCAGCCGCAGGGCCGGCCTGGTTGTCTGAAGCGACGACGATGATAGCGGATAAGGGGCGGCTCCACCGCTGCGGGGGGCTGCGGCCAAAGGCGCCAGGTGAATATGGATATGATTTTCCGGCCAGGCGTCAGAATCGGATGGCGGGCGTCTCCGGGCTGGCTGCCGTGGTGGCGGGACGCGCGGCGCGGGTGGATGGCCTGCTGCCGTGCAGGACGATCTGATTCTGTGGTTGCGCGAGGACGACGTCGCCCTGGGTGGCGGGCTCCTCGCTCAGCCGGCTGACGGCCGGGTACTGATAGGAACTGGGCAGACGCCGCTCTTTCGGATAGCCCGCGCCATCGAGCGCCCTGTCCCAGGCATTGGCCTCGAAGCCGACCTGGCGACTCTGACCGATGCCCAGCGCCGGAAAACCATTGCTGGTGAAGCCCAGCGAGCGGAACTTCTCGAAATCGGCATGGCTCGAGACCAGCCATTCCTGGAAGGGAATGCCACGGTTCTTCAGGTGCTGACGGGCCAGGTTGCAGGGCTGGCAGTCTTCGGCACTGTACAGCACGACCGGCTGCGCACGGGCAGCCGTACGAAGATCCAGCGGAAAAGCGAGCATCGGATCCTGTTTGGCCGGATTGATCATCTCGCTCACCGTGCCGCCACTGCTGCGAAGCGGCACGGCACCTTCGGCAGGCGGGTTGTCGCCGTAAACGACGCCGCCATTGTCATCCAGCCACTTGTACTCGACAGCCATGACGGACATGGCCGACAGCGTGCAGGCTGTGAGCAGAAGCAGTTTTGCCGGTGTGTCCTTGATGTTCATGTCTATCCTGGTCAGAGATCACGGATCAGGCCAGCCAGACGGGCGAACGACAGGGCACACACCCGGGGGCCGATCAGGCTGCGGTTTCTACCATCCCATTATGGCGGAGCAGCGCATCCAGCTCGGGGGCCCGTCCTCTGAACGCCTTGAACGAGTCGATGGCCGGTCGGCTTCCGCCTACGGACAGGATCTCCGCGAGGAACCGTTCTCCCACCGTGTGGTCGCCTGGATCCGCCTCCTCGAAGGCCGCATAGCAGTCGGCCGACAGCACTTCTGCCCATTTGTAGCTGTAATAGCCCGCTGCATAGCCACCGGCAAAGATGTGGCTGAAGCTGTTCTGGAAACGGTTGAAGGCTGGTGGTATCAGCACGGCGACCTCGGCACGCACCTGATCCAGCAGCTGCTGGATGCTGTCACGTGAGGCCTTCGGGTCCGTGGCGCCGGCCTGCACCGTTGCGCTGGCGGCCGCCGTGGCGCTGGTGGCCTGCGCCAGTGACGGGGAGACAGGCGACGGATCACTGGCCTGCTGGTGCAGCAGCATGTCGAAGAGGGCGAACTCGATCTGACGCAGCGTCTGAAGCCCGGCCTGGAAGTTGCGCGCGGCCAGCATCTTGTCGAACAGGGCGCGAGGCATCTTCTCGCCGGTCTCGACATGGGCCGTCATCGATTCGACGATGTCCCATTCCCAGGCCCAGTTTTCCATGAACTGGCTGGGCAGCTCGACGGCATCCCATTCGACCCCCGAGATGCCCGAGACGCCCACCGTGTCCACACGCGTCAGCATGTGGTGCAGCCCATGACCGAACTCGTGGAACAGCGTCGTCACGTCATCGTGTGTCAGCAGGGCAGGGCGACCGTTGACGGGAGGCTGGAAGTTGCAGACCAGATAGGCGATGGGGGTCTGCAGGCTGCCATCGGCCTTTTCACGATGGCGGCCCCGGCAGTCGTTCATCCACGCACCTGGCTGCTTGGCCTCACGGGCATGAAGATCCAGGTAGAACTGCCCGATCAGCTCGCCGTCCTTCGACTCGATGCGATGGAAACGCACGTCCGGATGCCAACCTTCGGCACTGTCTTCGCGGATCGTCACGCCGAACAGGCGCTTGATCAGACCGAAGAGGCCGTCCAGCACACGGGGCAGCGAGAAATACTGCTTCACCTCGTTGTCCGAGAAGGCATAGCGGGCCTGCTTCAGCGCCTCACTGGCATAGGCCAGATCCCAGGCTTCGAGCGTCGTCAGACCCAGCTCGTCACGGGCAAAAGCCTTCAGCTCGACCAGATCCTTCCCGGCGAAGGGACGGGCACGCCGGGCCAGATCACGCAGGAAGCGCTCCACCTCGGCCGGTGATTCGGCCATCTTCGGCACGAGCGAGAGCTGGGCATAGTTGTCGTAGCCCAGCAGCCGGGCCTTTTCCGCACGCAGCGTGAGGATCTGGTGCATCAGTGCGGTGTTGTCCTGCTGGGTGCCCTCGGCCGCACGGGTGACATAGGCGCGGTACAGCGTTTCGCGCAGCGCACGATCGTGTGCGTACTGGATGACGGGGAAATAGGACGGGAAATGCAGCGTGAAGCGATAGCCGCTTTTCTGATGGCGCTCGGCATCCGCACGGGCCGCCGCCACGGCGTCGTCCGGCAGGCCGGCCAGCCGTTCACGCCCTTCGGGCGTGTCCGGAATCAGCAGCTCGAAGGCGTTCGTGGCATCGAGGACGTTCTCGGAGAAGCGCTGGGTCAGCGCTGCCAGCTCTTCCTGAATGGCTGCGAAGCGCTCGCGTGCCGGCGACTGCAGTTCGGCGCCGCTCAGCGTGAAGTCACGCACATCGTTGTCCAGGGCCTTGCGTCGTGCAGCATCCAGCGCCTGATGAGCCGGGCCGTTCTTCAGCGCCTTGTATTTGTCGAACAGAGCCCTGTCCTGACCCACCCGTGTCCAGAACTCCACCACGCGGGGCAGGTTCTGGTTGAAGGTCTCACGCAGCTCGGGCGAATCGGCCACCGAGTTCAGGTGCTGCACCAGACCCCAGGCGTGGTGCAGCCGTTCGGTACCCCATTGCAGCGGCAGCGCCACGTCCTGCCAGGTGGCCGGCGTGCTGTCGGCCGTGACGCGAACCAGTGCCTCGTTGGCCTCGGCCAGCAGGGTATCCAGGGCCGGCGTGACATGCTCGGGGCGAACCGCGTTGAAGCGGGGCAGGAAGCCGGGGCCGTCCAGCAGGGGGTTGTCGGTCGGGGAAGCGGGGAAGGTCGTCATCGTGTGGTCTGAACCCTTCAGGGGAAAATCGGTTGAATGGCTGTCAGGTTGTGCCGGCAGTGCCGGATTGCAATGCCTGGCACGGTATCACAGGGGGATCAGTCGAGCTTCAGATGGCGACGGGTGGCCGTGATCGTGTTCTGCAACAGCATCGCGATCGTCATCGGGCCCACGCCACCGGGCACCGGTGTGATCCAGCCCGCCACCTCACGGGCGCCTTCGAAGTCCACGTCACCCGTCAGCTTGCCGTCCGGCAACCGGTTGATGCCCACGTCGATGACGACGGCACCCGGCTTGACCATGTCGGCCGTGACCATCCTCGGTCGACCGACTGCCACGATGAGGATATCGGCCCGGCGGGCCTGGGCGGCCAGATCCCGGGTCTTGCTGTTGCAGAGCGTGACGGTGGCACCGGCCGCGAGGAGCAGGTGAAGCTGGGGCTTGCCGACCAGATTGCTGGCACCGATCACGACGGCCTCGGCACCCCGAAGCGGCACACCGGTGTGTTCGAGCAGCCGCATGACGCCCAGTGGGGTGCAGGGCACCAGCCGGGGCGCGCCAGTCATCAGTGCGCCGGCATTGCTGACATGAAAGCCATCCACGTCCTTGTCCGGCGCGATGGCCTCGATGACGCGACGGGTGTCGATATGGGCCGGCAGCGGCAGCTGAACCAGAATGCCATCCACGGCCGGATCGGCATTGAGCCTGTCCAGCAGTGCGAGCAGCTGGGCCTCGGTCGTGCTTTCAGGCAGGTGCTCACTGACCGAATGAAAGCCGGCGGCTTCGCAGGCCCGGATCTTGTTGCGCACATAGACTTGAGAAGCGGCGGAATCACCGACCAGGATGACGGCCAGCCCGGGTCTGCGCCCCGCGGTTTCAAGGATATGGGCCGCAGCCTGACGGACTTCTTCCCGAACCCGGGCGGAGATGGCTACGCCATCGATCAATTGTGCACTCATGACTCTAAGACAGATGAAATGAAGGAAACCGCTGAAAAATCAATGACCTGAGTGGTTTTTTCAGGGGGCAAGGGTGTGCTCGGCGGGGCCGGTTTTCGTCTTTGCGATGCCTACCGCCCAAGCCCCTGGGACAGCACGGGCCAACCGTTTTTTGCGATCAGGCCACAAAAAGATTGGACAAAAGAATAACTTGCAGTATAGAATCTTGGAATCGGTTGCCGGTTAGAGAGTTTTTCGGCGGTTTTGGAAGCCCTCTGGCAGGTGTTGTTCAAGTCTTCTTCAGAAAATTTTTCAGAAAAAGACTTGCGCAGCAGAAAAAAATCGGTATATAATCTGTTTTCTTGATCGCCACGGGGGTATAGCTCAGCTGGGAGAGCGCTTGCATGGCATGCAAGAGGTCAGCGGTTCGATCCCGCTTACCTCCACCATTCAAAGGTGATCAAGTTTCTGTTTCAGGTATTGACGCAGAAACTTGCTAGCCGAATGAATGGCCCGGCGATGACTGTCTGATGTTTTGGTAGTCGGTATCAAGAAAATATTTCGGCAACTATCCTGTAGTTGCGCAGAAATAAAAAACAGATTATACTGCAATGCTTACTGCAGCGCAGAAGGTAAAGTAGTAAGTAGCTGGTTGTATCAGGTCCCGTTCGTCTAGAGGCCTAGGACACCACCCTTTCACGGTGGGTACAGGGGTTCGAATCCCCTACGGGACGCCATCTCAAGTCACTGTTCTGTGGCTTTCTCGGGGCAAAAGCCCGCGCTTCAAAATTCTCCCATACGACAAATTCCTGCCCATGAGCAGAATCGCCATGGGTTTCGTCTTCCGCTGTTCCTTTCATTTCCTTTCCCGATCGTTGCTGTCGTGCGGAACGTGCTTCAGGGCATGCTCGTGTCTGGATGAGCGTTCACGATGGAGGAACGGCGGCACGAGTCTTTACACGTCGTGGCACCGGCACCAGAATGCCTGCCTGCCGATTGACACGGACGACTGACACCGACGACTTGACTGCGAAGTGGACGCACCAAAAAAAAAGCGCCAGCCATGCTCGGGAGCAAGGCTGGCTTCGGGGGCGGCGGGGCCGATTGTCGCCTTCGCGATTTCTGCCGCCCCAGGTTCCTGACAGGGGCTTATTCGTTGTTGCCGCCGAAGATGCCCAGGATCGCCAGGAGGTTGCTGAACACGTTGTAGATGCTCAGGTACACCGACAGCGTGGCCGTGATGTAGTTCGTTTCACCGCCATTGACGATCCGGTTCAGGTCGAACAGGATGAACAGCGAGAAGATCACGATGGCCAGTGCCGAGATCGTCAGCATCAGGGCAGGGATCTTCAGCCAGATGTTGGCCACGGCGGCCAGCAGGATCACCACGAAGCCGATCGTCAGCCATTTGCCCATGCTGGAGAAATCACGCTTGGACACGGTGGCGATGGTGGCCATCACACCGAAGATGGCTGCGGTGCCGCCGAAGGCCATCATGATCAGCGAGGCGCCGTTGCTCATGCCCAGCACATGACCGATCAGCCGCGACAGCATCAGGCCCATGAAGAAGGTGAAGCCCAGCAGGATCACGACGCCCATGCCGCTGTTCTTCGTGCGCTCGATGGCGAACATGAAGCCGAAGGCAATGGCGAGGAACGCGATCAGTCCCATGAAGGGGCTGCCGGCAAAGAAGCTGAAACCGGTGGACACGCCCACCCAGGCGCCCAGCACGGTCGGAATCATCGACAGTGCCAGCAGGCCATAGGTGTTGCGCAGCACGCGGTTGCGGGTGGCGGCAACCGCGCCGGATTGTTCGTAAGGGGAGGAGTAGTGGTCAATCGCCATGGGATGGTCTCCAGGAAATGTAAAGGGGGCCAAAGTCAGACAATGGGCCAACGGCCATTATACGGATCTGGTTGCCAATGAGAGCATTTTCTTTAAAAAAATCAGTGTGATGCGGTGCCCGGCACGCCAGACGGCGTCTGCTGGTGCATCAATGACTTCACGGCTGTCCGGGAAGCATGGGGTGGAACGTGCGAAGAGGCCGCCCCAGCCGATGCCGACGTGCTGGCGCGCAGGTCGCCGCAGTTGCCGGCGCGGCGGGCCTGTGAAGCGCGCACTTCCTGAAATAGGGGGGAAGACTGCTCGTTTCAAGCCGTTCATTGATATAATCTAGGGCTAACCCCTAAACATCTGTCCGGCCTTTCGTGGGCCGGCTCTCAGGAGCTATTCATGGCTGTTGAACGTACCCTCTCGATCATCAAACCGGATGCCGTGGCCAAGAATGTCATCGGCCAGATCCTCGCCCGTTTCGAGTCCGCCGGCCTGAAAGTGGTCGCTGCCCGCATGATGCAGCTGTCGCAGGCCGAAGCCGAAGCTTTCTATGCCGTTCACAAGGATCGTCCCTTTTTCAAGGATCTGGTCGCGTTCATGATTTCCGGCCCCGTCATGGTTCAGGTGCTCGAGGGCGAGAACGCCATTCTGCGCAACCGTGAACTGATGGGCGCCACCGATCCGAAGAAAGCCGAGAAAGGTTCGATCCGTGCCGACTTCGCCGAGAGCATCGATGCCAACGCCGTTCACGGTTCCGACGCACCTGAAACCGCTGCCGTCGAGATCGCCTTCTTCTTCCCCTCGATGCAGATCTGCTCGCGTTGATTCGCGTAGCAGCTGTCAGGGAATTGCGCTGCCAGCCGTGCGGCGCCTGATCGGGCAGAGCAATTCTGCCCGTTCGTCTTTCAGGACGCTTGCTCCATGATGTCCGCCGCTTCAGGCGCTGTCGACATGACGCGCCCCGTTTCCCCGCCTGCCGGAGCCATGCCCGCCGTGTCCGGCAGCCCGGTCGATACCGGCATCCCCGGCACGATGACGGATCAGTCCGCGCCGGCAGCCCGTGTCGAGGCACCTGCCCGGGCGAGTCCTCCGACAGAGGCCACCAGGGTCAATCTGCTGGGGCTGGATCGTGCCGGCTTCCAGTCCTTCTGTGCCGATCTGGGCCAGAAACCCTTCCGGGCCACGCAGCTGATGCGCTGGGTGCACCACCGGGGCGTGGCCGATTGGGCCGACATGACGGATCTGGCCAAGGCCTTTCGTGAGAAGCTCGAGCACGAGGCCGAGATCAGGTCGCCAGCCATCATCGCCGATCACACGGCGGCCGATGCCACGCGGAAATGGCTGTTCGACGTGGGTGCGGGCAACGCGGTCGAAGCGGTCTTCATTCCGGAAGCCCGGCGGGGCACCCTCTGCGTGTCCACGCAGGCGGGCTGCGCCGTCAACTGCCGTTTCTGTTCGACCGGCAAGCAGGGCTTTTCCCGGAATCTGAACACGGCCGAGGTGCTGGGACAAATCTGGCTCGCCAACCAGCTCTTGCGTCAGCCGGGTGCGCAGCCCCGCTGGCAGGGCAATGGGGGCAATGACGCCAACGCGATGCTCGACGACGACAGCGAGGACGCCCAGGCCGAGTTCCGGCCGATCAGCAACATCGTGTTCATGGGCATGGGTGAGCCCCTGCTGAACTACGGGGCTTTGCTGCCGGCGCTGCGCGCGTTGCTGGATGATCATGGCTATGGCCTGTCACGCCGGCGCGTGACGGTTTCCACGTCGGGCGTCGTGCCGCTGATCGACCGCCTGTCGGCTGATTGTCCCGTTGCACTGGCTGTTTCGCTGCATGCCAGCAACGATCGGCTGCGCGATGAACTGGTGCCGCTCAATCGCAAGTATCCTTTGGCTGAATTGCTGGCGGCCTGTCGCCGTTATCTGACGGTGGCGCCGCGCGATTTCATCACCTTCGAATACGTGATGCTGCGCGACATCAATGATTCGGTGCGTCACGCGCAGGAGCTGGTGTCGCTGGTGGCAGACGTGCCCTGCAAGTTCAACCTGATTCCGTTCAATCCGTTCCCGGCGTCGGGCCTGCATCGTTCGACCGACCGGTCCATCCGGATGTTCTCGGATGTACTGCAACGGGCCGGCATCGTCACCACGATCCGGCGCACCCGGGGTGATGAAATCGATGCGGCCTGCGGGCAGCTGGCTGGCGAGGTGGTGGATCGTACCCGACTCAAGGAGCGCAGCATCCGCATTCACCGGTCAGCCGGACGCGGGACAACCGGGCAGCGTTGAACTCCAGGACATTGACGGACAACAGAATGAGGCAGGAAGGGATGAAAGGCTTGATGACGCAGGCAGGACAGCGCTGGACAGGGCGCGCATCGACGCTGGTGATCGCACTGGCGCTGGGGCTTGCGGGGTGTGTCACGACCGAGACCGTCAGGAACGGCAGCGGCGCCGAGACGAGCGCCTCGCCGGTCAGCAGCCGTGGCACGCCTGCCGAAGAGAAGCGCCGCCGTGCCAAGATCCGGCTCGAACTGTCGGTGGCCCATTATCAGCAGGGCAATCTGCCGCTGGCGCTGCAGGAGGCTGAGGCTGCGATCAAGGTCGATCCGGGCTTTGCCTCGGCCTACGGCATGAAGGGGCTGATCTACGCGGCCATGTCGGATACCGAAAAAACCGACGAGAGCTTCCGTCAGGCACTGAAGATCAGCCCGAAGGATGCCGAGCTGAACAACAACTATGGCTGGTACCTGTGCCAGACGCGCCGTCAGCGTGAAGCCATCCCGCATTTCGAGGTGGCCTCGCAGGATCGTCAGTACGTGACACCGGCCAAGCCGCTGCACAACGCGGGCATCTGCCTGATGCAGCTGGGTGATGATGCCGGGGCCGAGGGCTATCTGCTGCGCTCCTTCAAGCTGGATCCGGCCAATGCCGTGGCCATGTACAACCTCGGCGAGCTGTATCTGAAGCAGGGCAATCTCGACCAGGCGAAGTTCTATGCCGATCGTCTGCTGTCCACCTATCAGCCGACGGCCGAGACCCTGTGGCTGGGCATCCGCGTCGCACGCGAGGCCAATGACCACACCTATGAGGAGCGCCTGTCCGAACAGTTGCGCCGTCGCTTCCCGCGTTCTCCGGAGGCGACCCGACTGGACCAGCGCGGCAGCACTTACCATGGCGGCCAGTGACGGCACGGCACGGGGAGGACGGGAGCCGATAGCTTCGCCGGCTGCGCTGCAGGCCGCCCGCGAGGCCAGGGGCTGGAGCCGGCTGGATGTGGCGCGCCAGATCAAGTTCCAGGTGCGCCAGATCGCAGCGCTCGAAAATGGCCGTTTTGAAGACTTGCCGGGGCACGCCTTCGTTCGCGCTGCACTGCGCGGCTATGGCAATCTGCTGGATGTCGATGTCTCGCCGCTGCTCTCCGTGCTGGGCGGGCATGCCCAGCCGGCCGAGCTGAAAGGGCAGTTGCGCCATTCGGCTGCTGCCCGGCTGGCCGACATGGAAGTCGAGTTCGAGCCGGCGGTCACGCACAGCCGGCGGATGAACCTGGCCTGGGGGGTCGGTGGTGTGGCCGTGGTCGTGCTGCTGCTGGGGTATTTCGGTGGCGGTGCATCCCTTGGCCCAGCCGAACGCTGGCTCCGACAGGTTCGCCAGGAGACGCCCGACGGGCAGCTCACGCCGTCGCAGAAACCGGTCGTGGTCCCGGTGGGTGGGCAGCTCCCTGAGCCTGTCCGTTTGCCTGCCGGCGGCAGCAAGGCGCCGGCTGTGTCACAATCCGTGGCGTCACAGCCTGATGGGGTGGCGGATGCTCGAGCCGCTGCGGCTGCAGCGGCTTCCGGCCAGGCAGCCAGCCTGACGGCAGGCTCATCGCCCGAGGCACCGACCACCACGCCGGGAGGTCGCCGCTGAGCCGGCAGGCACACCCGTATCCGATTGATTGATTGACCAGATAAATGACAGTAGAACCAGGTTCGGCCGACATGCGGGCCGATTCGATGGAAAACGAGCCGATGCCCGTGGGTCCCGGCAAGCGCCGTCCAACACGACAGGTGGTGGTTCGTTGCGGGGATCACCGGGTGGTGATCGGGAGCGAGGCGCCGGTGGTGGTGCAGTCGATGACCAACACCGACACGGCCGAGGCCATCGCCACCGCCATTCAGGTGAAGGCGCTGGCACAGGCAGGTTCCGAGCTGGTTCGCATCACGGTCAACACGCCGGCTGCTGCGGCCGAAGTGCCCGCCATCCGTGAGCAGCTCGACCGGATGGGGGTTTCGGTGCCGCTGGTCGGCGATTTCCATTACAACGGGCACAAGCTGCTGACGGATTTTCCCGACTGTGCGGCGGCACTGTCCAAGTACCGGATCAACCCCGGCAACATCGGCAGCAGCTCACGCCGTGACGACAACTACCGCCAGATGATCGAGGTGGCGGCGAAACACGGCAAACCGGTTCGCATCGGCGTGAACTGGGGCTCGCTCGATCAGAGCGTGCTGGCCCGTCTGATGGATGCGAACTCCCGCCGTGCGGCGCCCTGGGATGCGCAGGCCGTCATGCGTGAGGCGCTCGTCACCTCGGCCATCGAGAGCGCCCAGGAGGCCGAACGGATCGGTCTGCCCGGCGATGCCATCGTGCTGTCGGCCAAGGTTTCGAACGTGCAGGACGTGGTGGCGGTCTATACCGAGCTGTCCCGCCGTTGCGATTACCCGCTGCATGTCGGCCTGACCGAGGCGGGCATGGGCAGCAAGGGGATCGTGGCCTCGTCGGCTGCGCTGTCGCTTCTGCTGCAGCAGGGCATCGGTGACACGATCCGCATCTCGCTGACCCCGGAGCCGGGTGGCGATCGCAGCAAGGAAGTGGTCGTGGCCCAGGAAATCCTGCAGACGATGGGCCTGCGCTCCTTTGCACCGATGGTCGTGGCCTGCCCGGGTTGTGGTCGCACCAGCAGCACCTTCTTCCAGGAGCTGGCCGACCGGATCCAGCGCTATCTGCGCGATCAGATGCCGGTCTGGCGAGAGCGCTATCCGGGCGTCGAGACGATGCAGGTGGCCGTCATGGGCTGCATCGTCAATGGGCCGGGTGAATCGAAGCATGCCGACATCGGCATCTCGTTGCCGGGTGCCGACGAGGCCCCGGTGGCCCCGGTCTATATCGACGGCGAGCGCACCGTCACGCTGAAGGGCGAGCGCATCGCCGAAGAGTTTCAGGACATCGTCAACGACTACGTGCTGCGTCGTTATGGTGATGCAGCCCACGCCGTGGCCGAAGCAGGCTGAGCGCACCGGCACACGAACCGGCCACGAGGATGTTCATCACACGCGCAGGGGCTCGCGCTTCGCGGCGGGCCTGCGTGTTTCCAGGAATCGACACGAGAGAATATGGCGGCAAACAAACTGGCCGGCGTCAAGGGCATGAACGATCTGTTGCCCGGCGCATCACCCCGTTGGCAACGTTTCGATGAAATCGTCGCGAATTGGGCCCGCAGCTACGGCTACACGCAGATTCGTACTCCCATCGTCGAGCCCACGCCGCTCTTTGCGCGTGGCCTCGGCACGGTCACCGACATCGTCGAGAAGGAGATGTATTCGTTCACGGATGCATTGAACGGCGAGGAGCTGACGTTGCGTCCGGAGGGAACGGCCGGTGTCGTGCGTGCCGTCATCGAGCACAACCTGCTCTACGATGGCCCGAAGCGGCTCTGGTATGCCGGGCCGATGTTCCGGCACGAGCGCCCGCAGCGAGGTCGCTATCGCCAGTTCCACCAGGTTGGCATCGAAGCCCTCGGTTTTGCCGGGCCGGACGTGGATGCCGAAGTGATCGCCATGGGGCAGCGCCTCTGGGATGACCTGGGCATCAGCGGCCTGCAGCTGCAGATCAACTCGATCGGTGATGCCGGTGAGCGTGCCCGTCACCGTCAGGACCTGATCGCTCACTTCGAGCGCCACGCGGCGCTGCTGGACGAGGATGGCAGGCGCCGGCTGCACAGCAATCCGCTGCGCATCCTCGACACGAAGAACCCGGCCATGCAGGAAGTGGTGGCGACGGCCCCGCAGCTGCTGGATTATCTGGAGGCGCCGGCGCGAGAGCACTTCGAGCAGCTGCAGGCCTATCTGGCGGATCTGGGCATTCCGGCCACGATCAACCCGAGACTGGTTCGCGGGATGGACTATTACAACCGGACCGTGTTTGAATGGGTGACCGACAGGCTGGGGGCTCAGGCCACGGTCTGTGGGGGTGGCCGCTATGATCCGCTGATCGGGATGCTGGGTGGAAAACCCGCCCCGGCCTGTGGGTTTGCCATCGGTGTCGAGCGCCTGCTGGATCTGGTCGAGCAGGAAGGGGGGCTCGCCGGCCCCGAGCCGCTGGATGTCTACATCATCAGCAGTGGCGCGGGAACCACGGCGGCGGCGCTCAAGGCGGCCGAAGCGCTGCGTGCCCACGGTTTCAACGTGCTGATGCACGCCGGCGGCGGCAGTTTCAAATCGCAATTCAAACGGGCGGGCGCGAGTGCGGCACAATTTGCCCTGATCATCGGCGATGACGAGCTGAGTCAGGGCGAGGCCACGCTGAAGTGGCTGCGCGAGTCGCCGGAAGGGCATGGTGGTCGTCAGGAACGCATCAGCCTGGGCAGCGTGGCCGAGGCATTCGCCCGTGCCGCCTTCGGCTGATCACCGGGATACGGCCATACCGATACAGGAAAGCACCGGTCTTCTGCCGGTGTCCACCGCTTTTGAGGGATAGAGACAGATGGCATACAACCTTCAGGATCAGGAACAGATTGACGAGCTGAAGGCATTCTGGGCGCGCAACGGCAACAGGATTCTCGGCTTGCTGGTCATCGCGGCAGCCGTGTTCGCCGGCTGGCGCGCCTGGAACTGGTATCAGGCCGACAAGGCTGCCGAAGCAGCCAAGGAGTATGCCGGCCTGATCAACGTGATCGAATCCGGCAAGGAAGCCCAGATCCGCGAGCGCTATCAGGTCATCCTCGATGACCACGGCAAGAGTGCTTATGCCGGCATGGCCGGTCTGCGCGTGGCCGATGCCTACGTGAAGGCCGGCAAGCCCGAAGAAGCGGCGAGGGCCCTCGATCACGTGGTCCGTCAGAGCGGGCAGCAGGGCTTCCGGCAGATTGCCGGCGTCCGGCTCGCTGGCCTGCTGCTCGACCAGAAAAAGTATGACGAGGCGCTGAAAACGCTCGATCCGGGCCTGATCGGTCAGACCCAGGGCGAGATGGCCGGCAATGTGGCAGATCGCCGGGGCGATGTGCTGGCCGCCCAGGGCAGGAAGGACGAGGCGAAGGCCGAGTACCGGAAGGCGCTGGATGAGCTGCCGGCCTCGGCGCCGCTTCGTCCGCTGGTTCAGCTCAAGCTCGAGATGGTGGAGAACTGATGCAGACCCTGTCATTCAATCCGGTTCCGCTTGCCCGTCATCTGCGTCGGCGTCTGCTGGCCTCAGCCCTGGCTCTGGCGCTCGTGCCGGTCAGCGGTTGTGCGCTGTTTGGCGATGATGCGGCGGCTCCGCCGCCGTACCCGGCTGCGCAGCAGCCCGACACGGCACGGCTGCTCTGGAAGAACACCCGTGGCGGCGATGCGCTGCCCGGCTTCCGGCCTGCGCTGACGAGCCGGGGGTTGTGGGTGATGGACGAGAGGGGCCGGGTGCGTCTGCTCGGACTGAAGGACGGCCGGGAGCTGTCATCCTTTCGCATCGACAGCAAGACCATTGCCGGGATCGACGCCGATGAGGAGCTGCTCGTCCTGGTCAACCGCGATGGCACCGTCATCGGGCTGGATGCCCAGGGCAAGCAGCGCTGGATGACACCGCTGAAGGGCGAGGTGACGACCGCGCCCGTCATCACGGACACCGTCGTACTGGTGCGCACGGTCGAAGGGCGCGTCGTCGCGCTGGAGCGGGGCGGTGGTACGGTTCGCTGGAGCTGGCAGGCGCCCAATGCCCTGCTGACGCTCCGCCAGAGCAGTCCGATGGTGGTCGATGGCGACACGGTGTATCTGGGCCTGCCCCAGGCGCGGCTGGTGGCGCTCGATGTGCGTTTCGGTGCGCCACGTTGGGAAAGCACCATCGCGTCCTCGCTGGGCGCCACTGAGCTGGAACGTCTGATCGACGTGGTCGGTGCTCCGGTGCTGATGGAAGATCGCCTCTGTGCCGTGGCCTATCAGGGGCGCGTGGCCTGCGTGAGTGCCTACGATGGCGAGACAGCCTGGAGCCGTGCCCTCAGCTCCTCCGCCGGCCTGGCAGCAGCCAGTGATGCGCTGGTGCTGATCGATTCAGGCGAGGTCGTCCAGATGATCCGCCCGGGCGGCGGTACGGTCTGGCGACAGGAGGGTTATGTGCGCCGCCGCCTGACGGCACCGGTCGTGGCAGATCAGGATCGTGTCCTCTTCGGTGACAGTCATGGGCGGCTGTCCGTGCTGTCGCTGACCGATGGCCGTACGCTGGCCGGCATCGACGTGGATGACTCGGCCTTTGCGACCCCGCCGCGGGTGGCCGACGGCATCGCCTATGTTCAAACTCTGGATGGCACGGTAGCAGCCATCGAACTTCGCTGACATGAATCAAACGGTACCGGTCATTGCACTGGTGGGGCGTCCCAACGTGGGCAAATCGACGCTCTTCAATCGCCTCACCCGTTCGCGTGACGCCCTGGTTGCGAACATCCCGGGCCTGACGCGGGATCGCCACTATGGCGCCGCCACCATCGGTGGGCGCCGGGTGGTGCTGATCGACACGGGCGGCTTCGAGCCGGTGGCGGCATCGGGCGTGGCCGAACAGATGGCCCGTCAGACCCGGCAGGCCGTGATCGAGGCCGATGTCGTCATCTTCGTCGTCGATGGCCGGCAGGGGCTCACGGCGCGGGACGAGGAGATTGCCAGGGAACTGCGCCGGACGGCCCGCCATGTGCTGCTCGTGGTCAACAAGACCGAGGGCATCTCGCGTCCGATGGCTGCCGCCGAATTCCATGCACTGGGGCTCGGCCAGCCGATGGCGATCTCGGCCACGCATGGCGATGGCGTGCATGCGATGATCGAGGCCTGTCTGGAGGATCTGGCCGCCCGGGGTTTCGAAAGGGGCGAGGACGAGCCGGAAGAGGAGGGCTTCGACACCGACACGCCCCGCGATCGCCGGCGGCGTCAGCAGGAAGCCGCGAAGGCCGCCCGGGAAGCCGGACGCCAGCACGCGGCGGGCAAGCTCGTTCGCAAGGGTGACGCTGCCGAAGGTGGCCTGACGGGGGCCGGGATCGATGCGCAGCAGGCCGAGCGCCAGGTGCGCGTGGCCATCGTCGGCCGTCCCAACAGTGGCAAATCCACGCTGATCAATGCGCTGCTGGGCGAGGAACGCCTGATCGCCTTCAACGAGCCGGGTACCACCCGGGATTCGATCGCGGTGGATTTCCAGTTCGGGGGCCGTGATTACCAGCTGATCGACACGGCCGGCCTGCGCCGCCGGGGCAAGGTATTCGATACGGTCGAGAAGTTCTCGGTGGTCAAGACCCTGCAGTCCATCGAGGATTGCAACGTGGCCGTGCTGATGATCGATGCGGTCGAGGGCGTGTCCGAACAGGATGCCGCCATTGCCGGCCACATCCTCGAGGCAGGCCGGGCGCTCGTCATCGCACTGAACAAATGGGATGCGGTGCCGGCCGACGAACGGCGCGACGTGATCGCCGAGTTCGAGCGCAAGCTCTACTTCCTCGACTGGGCGCCGATGCTGACGATCTCGGCGCTGAAGCGTCGCTCGCTCGACCGGCTGATGAAGGCCGTCGACGATGCCCGGGCGGCCGCCACCCGCAAGCTCTCCACCCCGAAGCTCACCCGGATGATGCAGGCAGCCGTCCAGCATCAACCGCCCCCCCGGCAAGGGCCATTCCGGCCGAAGCTGCGCTATGCGCACCAGGGCGGCCAGAACCCGCCGGTCATCGTCATCCATGGCAGCGCCCTCGACAAGATCACCGACAGCTACCGTCGGTATCTCGAAGGCTGGTTCCGTGAGCGGCTCGATCTGCAGGGCACGCCGCTGCGCATCGAGTTCCGTTCCGGCGTCAATCCCTATGCGCCGAAGAAGTAGGGATGACCCGCAACCTGAAGGATGGAGCATTGCAAATGCAGGCCCTGTCCCCATGTTGCCTCTATCCTTTCCAACCAGGACGAACACGGTCAGCGAAGATTTGAGTTAAAGTGAGCGTATTCGACGCTCAAAAGTCCGTTTGGCCGCACCAACCCGCGGACGCTGACCGGCTGACCCCTATCACTAGAAGAACCATGAGCAACAAAGGCCAACAATTACAAGATCCGTTTCTGAACCAGCTGCGCAAGGAACACGTTCCTGTCTCGATCTATCTCGTCAACGGGATCAAGCTTCAGGGCCAGATCGAATCCTTCGATCAGTACGTGGTGCTGCTGCGCAATACCGTGACCCAGATGGTCTACAAGCATGCCATCTCGACGGTGGTGCCCGGTCGTCCCATCGACTTCCAGGTAGAAGGTAGCGGACACTGAAAACGCAGTTCACGGCCCAGAAGGCAGACGAGCAGGGCCCGAAACCCGATCAGGTTGCCCTGTTGTCCGTCGCCACACAGGGCCAGCGGATCACCGCCGATGACCTCGACGAACTGGATGCGCTGGCACGGTCGGCAGGGCTCACACCCGTCCTGCGCGAAGTCCTGCGCCGCCCGAAACCCGACCCGGCCTACTACCTCGGCTCGGGCGCTGCCGAGCGTCTTGGCGAGCAGCTGAAGCAGGCGAAGATCGGCCTCGTCATCTTCGACCATCCGATCAGTGCCATCCAGCAGCGAAACCTCGAGCGCCTCTGGCGCCTGCAGGTGGCCGACCGTACCGAGCTGATCATCGAGATCTTCTCCCAGCGGGCCCGAAGCAACGAAGGCAAGCTGCAGGTCGAGCTGGCGCGGTTCCAGCATCAGGCCTCGCGTCTGGTGCGGATGTGGTCGCACCTGGAACGGCAGCGCGGCGGCATCGGTGTGCGGGGCGGCCCGGGTGAAACCCAGCTCGAGCTGGATCGCCGGATGATCGACGACAAGATCCGCCGCCTGCGAGCCCGTCTGCAGAAGGTCGAGCGCCAGCGTCGCACCCGTCGCCGCTCGCGGCAGCGCGGCGAAGCGCTGCGCGTCTCGCTGGTCGGCTACACCAATGCCGGCAAATCGACACTCTTCAACCGGCTGACCCGTGCCGGTGCGCTGGCAGCCGACCAGCTGTTCGCCACCCTCGATCCGCTGACCCGGCGTCTCAATCTGGGCGGTCATGGTCAGGACATCGTGCTCTCCGACACCGTGGGTTTCATCCGTGACCTTCCGCACGGGCTGGTGGCCGCCTTCCGTGCCACACTCGAGGAGACGGCCGAGGCCGATCTGCTGCTGCATGTGGTCGATGCCGGCTCGCTCGACCGGGACATCCAGATCCAGGCTGTCAACGAGGTCATCGCGGAAATCGGGGCTGCCGACATCGAACAGATCCTCGTCTTCAACAAGATCGACCAGACAGGCACCGGGCCCGGTGTACGGCATGATGCCTATGGTACGATCAACAGTTTGTCATTGAGCGCCCGGACAGGGGAGGGCGTCGATCTGTTGCGCGAGTTGCTACGGGCACGGGCGCTCCAGAACGCCAGCCTGTCACCGGATGACGGGTCATTCGCATCCGGCCCGGAAGGCGTCGATCCGACAGGCGATGACGCCGGATCAGCCGATCAGGATTCGGATCCCGTTTAACCCTGCCTTTCCTCTTCAACAGGTTTTTGCATGCAGATGTCTTCCAATGATGATTCGGGCTGGGGGCGTAGTGCCGGTTCTTCCGGCGGCCAACCTGATCAGGCGCCCGCACCAGCGGCTCCGGAGCGCCCGACTGCCGGGCCGTCGTCCAGTGACACCCCTTCACCTGCTGCGCCGGTGATCGGCGGCTCGGGGCCTGCTGCATCCGGGCCCGGCCGTGACGACGGCCGCCAGGGCGCGGAAGGCACGTCGGGCTTCGGCAGCCAGGCACCCGCATCAGGTTCCCGTCCGCCCTCGGACCGCCCCGAGCGGCTGCCACAGCAGCGCCCGCCCGAAGGCCCGCCCGATCTGGATGAGTTCTGGCAGGATCTGAGCAGCAAGCTCAATGGCCTGCTGGGCAACAAGCGTCAGGGACGTGGCCATGGCGGTGGCCTGCCGCCGCCGGGACGCAAGCCGCCCACCCCCCTGTCGGGCCGTAGTGCACTGACCGGACTCGGCATCATCGGTGCCGTGGCCGGCCTGCTGTGGCTGGGCAGCGGCTTCTACATCGTGCAGGAAGGCCAGGTGGCCGCCGTGCTGCGCTTCGGCCAGTTCAAGTACATGACGACCGAGGCCGGCATCCAGTGGCGCATGCCGTACCCGATCGACACGGCCGAGATCGTCGACCGCTCGCGCCTGCGCCAGATCGAGATCGGCTATCGCAATTCGGTGCGCAACAAGGTGCTGAAGGAGTCGCTGATCCTCACCGGCGACCAGAGCATCGTCGATCTCCAGTTCGCGGTGCAGTACCGCATCGGCAATCCGGACGACTTCCTGTTCCAGAACAACCTGTCGGCCGGTTCCGAGGAGCTGATCCGTCAGGTGGCCGAGTCGGCCATTCGGGAGGTCGTCGGCCGCCGTCGCACCGACGAGGTGCTGTACGAGGAGAAGGCCCAGGTCGCCGAGGATGCCCAGACGCTGACCCAGGCCATTCTCGACCGCTACAAGCTGGGCATCGCGGTCGTCGACCTGACGATCCAGCAGGCCCAGCCGCCCGAGCAGGTGCAGGCCGCCTTCGAGGACGCCAACAAGGCCGACCAGGATCGCCAGCGCCTGATCAACGAGGGTCAGGCCTACGCCAACGACATCATCCCGCGCGCCCGCGGTACGGCCGACCGCCTGGTGCTCGAGGCCCAGGGGTATCGCGCCCGGGTCATCGCCCAGGCACAGGGTGATGCGCTGCGCTTCGATCAGGTTCTGTCGCAATATGCGAAGGCGCCGGCCGTCACGCGTGAGCGGATGTATCTGGAAACGATGCAGCAGATCTTCTCCAACACCACGAAGGTGTACATGGATGCCAAGAGCAATGGCAGCCTGCTGTACCTGCCGCTCGACAAGCTGATGGAAAAGGCCGGTGCCGGCAAGCCGGGCAGTGCCACCGCTGCGCGCACCGAGGCAGCCCTTGAGCAGGCGCCCGTCAGCACCCACACCCCGCAGCCTGCCAACATGGGTAACCGGGTCGACAACACCGGCAGTGTCAATGCCCTCAGAAGCCGTGAACGGAGCTACAGCCGATGATCTGCCGCCACGTTTTGAAGATTGATCCTGCTGCTGCCGGGAGAATGCAATGAATCGTTTCATGGTTTTGTTGTCCACGATCGGCATCCTGATCGTGCTGGCATTTTCATGCCTGTTCGTGGTGGATCAGCGTCAGTCCGCCGTCGTCTTCGCGCTGGGTGAGATCAAGCGCGTCATCACCGAGCCGGGCCTGTACTTCAAGCTGCCGCCGCCGTTCCAGGAAGTGCGCTATTTCGACAAGCGCACGCTGACCTACGACAGCGACGAGATCGACCGCTTCATCACCTCCGAGAAGATCAACATCCAGGTCGACTCCTACGTGAAGTGGCGCATCAGCGATCCGCGCCAGTTCTTCGTGTCGGTGGGTTCGAACCCCGTGCTGGCCGAAGACCGGATCGGACGCCAGCTGCGTTCGGCGCTGAACAACGAGATCGCCCGTCTCACCGTCAAGGAAGTCATCTCGGACGCGCGTGATCAACTCGTGGTCAAGGTCTCGCAGGCCGTGGCCACCGAACTGTCCAAGATCGGCGTGACGATCGTCGATGTGCGCCTGAAGCGGGTGGACTTCGCCCCCGATGTGGCCGAGCGCGTCTTCGAGCGGATGCAGTCCGAGCGCAAGCGCGTGGCCAACGAACGTCGTGCCAAGGGTGCTGCCGATGGCGAGAAGATTCGTGCCGATGCCGATCGCCAGCGCGAAGTGCTGATGGCCGACGCCTATCGTGATGCGCAGAAGGAGCGCGGTGCGGGTGACGCCGAGGCCAGCCGGATCTATGCCGAAGCCTTCGGCAAGAACCCCGAGTTCGCCAGCTTCTATCGCAGCCTGGAGGCGTATCGGGCATCCTTCGCCGATCGTTCCGACATGCTGGTGCTCGATCCGGAAGCCGATTTCTTCAAGTATTTCCGGGGCGCCACTGCTAGCCAGGGGGGCTCATCCGGAGCGCCTGCCACGAACGCGTCTTCCCGATAGAATCAGTCTTTCGTGTGACAGTTCCCGAATCTGTCTGAACTGATCGTTGATGGATGACATGGCCGTCTCGCCCTGGGTGCTGGGCTTGGGTTTCGCGATGCTGCTGGAAGGTCTGGTACTGTTTCTGGTGCCAGCCGCCTGGCGCGAAGCCGTGCAACAGATGCTCAGGCTGCGTGACGGCCAGTTGCGTTTCTTCGGCCTGATCCTGCTGATGGCAGGCCTGTTGGTGATGTGGCTCTCATGAAAAACCGTTGGCAGTTGCCGGAAGGCATCTCTGACCTGTTGCCCCGGCAGGCACAGGATTTCGAATCGCTGCGGCGAGCCCTGTTCGACTGCTACCGGCGTCATGGCTTCGAGCCTGTCCTGCCGCCGCTGGTCGAATACCTCGATTCGCTGCAGACCGGTCGGGCCGGAGACCTCGATCTCAAGACCTTCAAGCTGATCGACCAGCTCACGGGTCAGAGCCTCGGCGTTCGGGCCGACATCACACCCCAGGTGGCTCGCATCGACGCGCACCTGCTTCAGGGCCGTGATGTCACGCGATTGTGCTATTGCGGCTCGGTGCTGCGCACACGCCCGAGCGGGCTCGCCGGTTCGCGTGAACCGGTGCAGATCGGCGCCGAGATCTATGGCCATACCGGTATCGAAGCCGATATCGAGGTCATCGATCTCTTCCTGCGCTCGCTTGAACTGGCCGATCTGGGCACTGTGCGACTGGATGTCTGCCATCTGGGGCTGGCGAACCTGCTGCTGGCCGAGCTGCCCGAGCTGGATGAAGAGACCGTGCTGGGCTTGGTGCTCGCGCGCAATCTGCCCGCGCTCGAAGAACTGCTGATGCCCTTTGCCGAGGCACCGGCAGCGCGTGCGCTGCTGGCATTGCCCGACTGTTTCGGCCCGCCCGACGTGGCCATGAAGCGTGCACGAGAGGTCTTTCTGCCCTGGTCCGCCGCTATCGCGCTGCTCGATGAGCTCGAGACGCTGTTGAGGGCCCCCCGGTTGCAGCAGCATGCACGCGATGGTCGCGTGCAGCTCGCGCTCGATCTGGCCGATGTGCAGGGGTTCCGGTATCACACCGGTCTGACCTTCGCCGGCTACGTGGCCGGCCATGCCCGCGTGCTCGGGCGCGGCGGGCGCTATGATGGCATTGGCGAAGCCTTCGGCCGTGCCCGGCCCGCCACCGGTTTCTCGCTCGACCTGCGTGAGCTGGTCGAGTTACGCCGCCATCAGACCCCGACAGCCATTATCATCGCCCCCTGGTCTGAAGACCCGGCGCTGTTGACCCTGATAGACCAGTTGCGTGATGCTGGCGAATGCGTATTGCAGTTGTTACCCGGTCAGGACATCGCCCGGCTGGGCAGCGTCTCTCATGACCGGACGATCGAATTGTTGGATGGCCAATGGCAGGTTTTGGGGAAAAAGGGATGAGCAAGAATCTGGTGATCGTGGGCACCCAGTGGGGTGATGAAGGCAAGGGCAAGGTCGTCGATCTGCTGACCGATGAGGTCAAGGGCGTCGTGCGCTTCCAGGGCGGTCACAATGCGGGCCACACGCTGGTCGTCGAAGGGCGCAAGCAGGTGCTGCGCCTGATTCCATCAGGCATCCTGCGCGAGGATGTCACCTGTTACATCGGCAACGGCGTCGTGCTGTCGCCATCGGCCCTGTTCACGGAAATCACCGAGCTGGAGAACGCTGGCGTCGATGTCCGCAACCGTCTGCGCATCAGCCCGGCCTGTCCGCTGATCCTGCCCTATCACGTCGCCCTCGATCAGGCCCGTGAGGCCAAGCGTGGTGACGCCCGGATCGGCACCACCGGCCGGGGCATCGGCCCCGCCTACGAGGACAAGGTCGCCCGCCGCGCCGTCCGGGTCGAAGATCTGTACGTGCCCGAGCAGGCCCGTGAACGCATCCGTGAGGCCCTCGATCTGCACAACTTCGTGCTGGCCAACTACTACCAGGCGCCCACGCTCGACTGGCAGCAGGTGGCCGACGAGGCCATCGCCTACGGTGAGCGGATGAAACCGATGGTGGCCGACGTGGCAGGCCTGCTGGCCGATGCCCTGAAGCGCGGCGAGAACCTGATGTTCGAGGGGGCCCAGGGTGCGCTGCTCGACATCGACCACGGCACCTATCCTTTCGTCACCAGCAGTAACTGCGTGGCCGGTGCGGCCGCAGCCGGTTCGGGTATCGGCCCCAGCAACCTGCATTTCGTGCTGGGCATCGCGAAGGCCTACACCACCCGCGTGGGCAGCGGCCCGTTCCCCACCGAGCTGGATGACGCCATCGGTGCGCATCTGGCCAGACAGGGCAACGAATTCGGATCGGTCACGGGCCGCCCGCGTCGTTGCGGCTGGTTCGATGCCGTCATCATGCGCCGCTCGATCGAGCTGAACGGCGTGGCTGCGCTGTGCCTGACCAAGCTCGACGTGCTGGATGGCCTCGAGACGGTCAGGATCTGTACGCACTATGAGATGACGCAACCCGATGGCACCGTCTGCCGTGTCGAGCGCCTGCCCACCGGTGCGCCGGCCGTGGCACGCTGCAAGGCCGTGTACGAGGAGATGCCGGGCTGGAGCCAGAGCACCAAGGGGGCCCGCCGCTGGGAAGACCTGCCAGAAGCCGCCCAGCGTTATGTGAAGCGGCTGGCCGAGTTGTCCGGCGCACCGATCGACATCGTCTCGACCGGCCCGGATCGTGACGAAACGATCGTGCTGAAGCACCCTGCCCGATAAAAAACACCATCTGGCCAGGCACGCGCGTCTGGCCAGCACTGCATCGTCGTCTGGCCCGGCAGACGTGCCGGCCGGGTCAGACCGGCACACAACCTTCACCACCCATTATCGACAAGCGCCAGGCAAGAGGCTGAACATGAGCAAGGGACATCTGTACTGTGACTGGGCGGAATATCACCGCCTGATCGAGCGGCTGGCGCTGCAGATACATGATTCCGGCTGGCAGTTCGATGCCGTCATCGCACTGGCGCGGGGTGGCTTGAGGGTTGGCGATGTGCTGTCCCGCGTCTTCAACAAGCCCTTGGGCGTGTTGAGCACCAGTTCGTATCGCACGACGGGCAACGTGGTCGGGCAGGGCGCGTTGAAGATCGGTTCGACGATCAGCGCGGCCGAGGACGTGACGACGGGTCGCATCCTGCTGGCTGACGATCTGGTGGATTCAGGCGCCACCATGCAGCAGCTGATCCCGCTGCTGCGCGAGCGCCACCCGGGCATCACGGAAATACGCACGGCCGTGCTGTGGCAGAAACCGATTTCGGCATTTCATCCGGAATACTGCGTCGAACGGATGTCGGAAAGCCCGTGGATTCACCAGCCCTTCGAGCTGTATGAGGGCTGCGACATCGAAGCGCTGCGCCATGGCTCGCCCACGATGGCGGCTTATCAGGTGGATGCGAGGCACGCCTGAGCGGCTTTCGCAGCTTTCGGTTTTTTGCTTGGGCCGGTGTTTTCACCGGCCTTTCCGTTTTCTGGTGCCGCTTTGTGTACCCGAAGCTGTGGATCAGCTGGCACGGGGGAGGGGAAAAGCCGCTTCGGGGAGGGCCGCCCTACCGGGTACATATCTCGTCACGACCTGACGGTTGGGTGCCTCGGCATCCATCCGGTATGGCGGTTGTTCTGCGCGTGAAGGGAGAGGCTTTTTATGGGAGCGTGCCGTCGATCACTTGAGGCGATGTGAGGCGCCCGCATCCTGCCGCTTTCATCACAACGATCTTCACCTTGCGAGTGGCAGGAATCTGGATGTGCCCATAGACGATGACGCAGCGATCATAGGTGCCGTTCACCTCTACAGGCCCTGCAATACGACGGTACTTTTTGCCGATATCGTCATCATAAGCATCGGTGTGTTCGCAGCCCGATCCGCCAGGCTCGGAAAATCGCTGAGGACTGCAGCGCCAGATTTTGACGGCGGTATGAAGTGGAACATCGCGGGCGATGCCTTCATGGGTGAGACATGCAATATTGATTCCCCCGTGCATGTCACTGTAAAACAAGGACATCCTACCAATCAGCATCGGTATGTGCCCGAAACCCGGAACATGGGCATAAATATCCTGTTCCATAACTTTCGAACCTATTCTGCTATAACCACAACCCGATACGGTAATGGAGGCATGAGAGGTTGGTGAATATCCCACCAGGGCTGCAAACAAAAGCATCGCAATTGCCAAGGCGGAAATGCGATGAGTAGTCGTTTTCATCATGGATCTCCTTTCATCATTTGCCCGTAGGAAAAATTGTCATTTAACTTTGTGGAAACTCTTGAGACCAAGATTCCATCATCCCCCACTGCTGTCTGACATGGGGGGTCTGGAACGAGTTATGTCGGAAAAGTTGCCATGTAAATCGATGGAAACTTTGGTGTCAGCTTAGGCGTTTCCGTCCAGAGGGTAAAGTGAACTTGACGATCGATATAAATAGGTACAAATAGAAGTCAATTGTTAAATTTTGCCCTGTTTCACCTCAGCCTTGTCCAGATTGGCATCGGGCGTTTCCCGTGGTGAAATGAGCAGTTACCGGCATCTCGGCAGCTTTTGGCGCGCTCGAAGGCCGTTACATCTTGAATGCGTACGGCGCCGCATCCTGATCGCTGATCGGGATTCGTGTCATGCGTCATACGGAAAAAGGGTTTGAATGACGGGTATTACTTCAGGAAAGCAGGTAACACTCATGGCAAACATGCTCACCAGCAAGGGACAGGTCACGATCCCCAAGCATATCCGTGATGCCCTGGGCCTCGTCCCCGGCTCTCAGCTGGATTTCGTCCTCAATGAGCGTGGCGATGTCGTTCGTCGCAGGCGACGCCCGCCCCCGTGGACAAGTCTGTTATCCAACCTGACATCTACTTCTGGCTGCTGCCAAAAATGGGGGGATTACCGCGGCTGATGGTCGAGTCCGATCGGCCCTGTGTGCGGGCAATTGCCCGCACACTGTAATTCTGGCGAGAGGCGGTCATGATGGTGGGCCGATCTTCCGGGGTCAGGTGCTGGTAGTGGCGAGGTGTAGACATGGCAACACTTCATATGGGGGTGAGGTGTTGCACTTGAAAGTTGAGTTTAAGCTGAGATCGCAGGGTCATTGTTTTGCTCAATTCAATTCTATTTAATGATAAAAAATGTAAATGGTAATCAATCCCCTTCAGGCTTATTCTAGTTTTAGGCTTGAAACATTTTGATGGAGGAGATATATCATGTTTCGGAATCTGCGTGTAGATGGCAATCAATGGAAGGTTCAGGTGCGGTGCATGTCAAGATAGTTGTCGCCTGATTCATGCGACCTGCTGCTGAATATC
>JAUMZD010000089.1 GCA_030528325.1 Lautropia sp.
AGGGGTTGTTCTCGAAGCCGTCTTCGGCCACGTTGGCGACGTACATGGCGGGTTTCAGCGTCATCAGGCCGTAGGGCTTGAGCACGGCTTTTTCGTCGTCCGAGAGGTCGAGTGAGCGGGCCGGTTTGCCTTCGTTCAGGTGCGGTTGGAGTTTTTCCAGCAGGGTGGTGAGTTTCAGGGCGTCCTTGTCGCCGGCACGTGCCTTCTTGATCTCGCGGGCGTGGACGCGCTCGATGGTGGCGAGGTCGGCCAGCGCCAGTTCCGTGACGATCGTTTCGATGTCGGCGATGGGGTCGACGCGGCCGTTGACGTGGACGACGTTCGGGTCGTCGAAGCAGCGCACGACGTTGACGATGGCGTCGGTTTCGCGGATGTTGGCGAGGAACTGGTTGCCGAGGCCCTCTCCCTTGCTGGCGCCGGCGACGAGGCCGGCGATGTCGACGAATTCGACGATGGCCGGCTGCACCTTCTGCGGCTTGACGATGTCCGAGAGCTGGGCTAGGCGCGGATCCGGCACTTCGACGATGCCGACATTCGGCTCGATGGTGCAGAAGGGGTAGTTGGCGGCTTCGATGCCGGCTTTGGTCAGGGCGTTGAAGAGGGTGGATTTACCGACGTTGGGCAGGCCAACGATGCCGCATTGCAGTGCCATGGGGGAGTGTTCCTTGCTGTGATGTCCTTGAGATCGGCGGGTAGGGCGTGTACGTGTCCGGGTGACAGCGCGGCGCCAGGAGGTGCGTTGAACACGTCCACGTGGACGTCGCATCCCGTTACGGAGCGCGTTGCGTCGTGGGACTTGTTCAGCGTATCCCTCGGGGCTGTTACCGGTTGTGCCGGGCGCGAGCCCGGCGCTTCACCGGCTGTCAGGAGCCGCCAGCCCTGTGGGCGAGTGTGCTCGTGCCCTGCCGCTGATGAATGCTGTGATGATAGTCGCTGAGTGCAGGCTTGGGCGCTTCAGTGGTCGTTTCCGTGCCTGCCGGGCATGGCCCTGGTGAGCGCCTGCTGGAATGCGTCGTGCAGGGCGCCCCGGGATTGGGTGTCGGGCTTCCGGGCCGCAACGGATACTGCTGCCGAACCCGAACCCGAACCCGAACTCGAATCAGGAGCGGGCGCTGGGCTGGACGAAGAACCGGTGGTGGCTGTGGCGTCGGTGCCTGTCCTGCCGTCTGCCATGTCCTTGCCCGCCGGCTTCTTCGGCTTGGCCTTCGCGGCGGCCTTGGCCTGCATCTCCGGATCGGCCGCGTGCAGTTGCTGGGTGGCGATTTCCCAGCCCTGATTCAGCAGCACGGGCAGGATGCCGATGCTGCGCTCGATGGCTTCGTCGATGGCGATCTGGTCGCTGGTGCTCGGGCGGCCCAGCACGAAGTCGACGACGCTGTGTTTCAGGTTGAGGGTGCGCGGATGACCGATACCCAGGCGCAGTCGCCAGTAGGCAGGGGTGCCCAGGTGGGCGGTGATGTCGCGCAGGCCGTTGTGGGTGCTGGAGCCGCCTTTTTTCAGGCGGGCGCAGCCCGGCAGCAGGTCGAGTTCATCGAAGACGACGAGGATGTCGGCCGGGTCGAGGCGGTAGAAACGCGCCAGGGCGCCCACGGCCTGGCCGGAGCGGTTCATGTAGGTCATCGGCTTCAGCAGGCGGACGACCTGGCTGCCGATGCGCACTTCGCCGACCTCGCCATGGTATCTGGCGTCGTGGCGGATCTGGCCGGGGTGACGGCGCAGCAGGGCGTCGATGAACCAGAAACCGGCGTTGTGACGGTCGGTGGCGTGTTCGGCGGTGGGGTTGCCCAGGCCGACGATCAGGCGGGGAGCGCTCATGGCGGTCAGTGTGCGGGTGAAGGCGGTAAGCGCCGCGGGAAGTTCATTACACGCTTCAAGGCTACGCGCAGGGGGCGTGCTCGTGCTTGTGGGATGTGGCTCATCGACGCCCGGCTGCGGCAGCAGGGGCTGGGGAGCCGGACATGACAACGGGCCGACTGACGGCCCGTTGCGGGAGAGCGAGCTTGCTTCCAGGAGCTTGGGCGGCAGGTGTCTGTCGCACCAGCTGCCAGAGGCTGCACGCCGGTGGTCTGCAGGCGGTGGCCGGGAGGGTCGGGTCTTGCGCTGGGCTCGTCGTGGCCACAGGCAGGATCCGGTACAGCCGGTTGCCGCGAGGGCAGGGATTACTTCTGCTCGGCTGCGTCGTCGGCCGCGGCTTCGTCGCCACCGGCGTCGGAGGCACCCACCAGCGTGGCCGAGGCCAGCACCGGGTCGGTGTCGGGCGCGATGTGCGGCACGACGCCCTTCGGCAGCTTGATGCTGCTCAGGTGAACCGAATGATCCATCGTCAGCTCGCTCAGATCCACTTCGATGAACTCGGGCAGATCCTTCGGCAGCACCTGCACTTCGATTTCGGTCATGACGTGGTTGACGACGGCCTTGTTCAGCTTGACGGCTGGCGAGTTTTCACCGTTGATGAAGTGCAGCGGCACTTTCACGGTGATCTTCTCGTTGGCGGAGACGCGCTGGAAGTCGACGTGCAGCACCTGCTGCTTGTAGGGGTGCCATTGCACGTTGCGCAGCAGGGCGCGCTGTTTCTTGCCGTCGATCTCCAGATCCAGAATGGAGGAGTGGAAGGCTTCGACGCGCAGGGCGTGATAGAGCGCGTTGTGATCCAGGGCGATCTGGACGGGGGCATCAGCGCCACCGTAGACGATGCCGGGAACCTGATTGGCACGACGGAGGCGGCGGCTCGCACTCGACCCCACATCTTTGCGTGTTTGAGCGATAACTTGCATCGCATTTCCTTGAAGTGTCTGCCGCTCCGCGACCAGAGTCGGCAGGGGTTGAAGATGCCAGGCTGTTTGCCGGGCAGGAAAACTCTTGATGATAACAGCAGCAGGATGTGTTCGACCAGATGGGTGGCGTCGAATGGTCTGCTGCAACACACGAGGTCTGGTGCTTCGTCAGTGTAGCGAACTACCGTCGTATCGTGGCTGAATCCGGGGGGCAGGAGCCTGGGGCGGCAGGAAAGTCGCGAGCTGTTGTGGGCGTTTGCAGAGGAATGCCCGGGCCGCGCCCGAGGGCAGGTTCGG
Source organism: Lautropia sp. (assembly GCA_030528325.1). Taxonomy (GTDB): domain Bacteria; phylum Pseudomonadota; class Gammaproteobacteria; order Burkholderiales; family Burkholderiaceae_E; genus Lautropia. The sequence continues at coordinate 3,072 of JAUMZD010000089.1, forward strand.
CCGCCTGACAGTCGTCCCCGATGAAGGGGAGCACACGTTCTGGGCGCAGGCTTCAGTGCCTGGACGCTTGGATGCCTGGACGAAACCCGGGCCAGGCAGGCCAGGGGCCAGGGTCACTCCATGAACAGCATGGAAACCGAATCGGAGCGGTTGATCCGCAGGATGGTTTCGCCGATCAGCTGGCCGCAGCCGAGAACGCGGATCTTGCTGCAGGCGCGGCCTTCGGCCGTGAGCGGGATCGTGTCCGTGACGACGAGCTGGTCGAGGGGAGATTCGGTGATGCGCTCGATGGCCTTGCCGGACAGCACCGGGTGGGTGCAGTAGGCCACGACGCGGATGGCGCCGTGTTCCTTCAGGGCTTCGGCAGCGCGGCACAGCGTGCCGGCGGTGTCGACCATGTCGTCCATCAGCAGGCAGGTTCGGCCATCGACTTCCCCGATGATGTTCATCACTTCGGAGACGTTGGCCTTCTGGCGACGCTTGTCGATGATGGCAAGTTCCGAGTCCAGTCGCTTGGCCAGGGCCCGTGCCCGCACCACGCCGCCCACGTCGGGCGAGACGACCATGACGTTCTCGAACTTCTGGCGGGTGATGTCCGACAGCAGGATCGGGGCGGCGTAGATGTTGTCGACCGGGATGTCGAAAAAACCCTGGATCTGGTCGGCGTGCAGATCCATCGTCAGCACGCGGTCGACGCCCGTGACCTGCAGCATGTTGGCCACGACCTTGGCGCTGATGGCCACGCGGGAGGAGCGCACGCGGCGATCCTGGCGGGCATAGCCGAAGTAGGGGAGCACTGCCGTGATGCGGCCCGCCGATGCACGGCGGAGCGCGTCGATCAGGATCAGCAGCTCCATCAGGTGATCGTTGGTGGGCGCGCTGGTGGACTGGATGACGAAGGCATCCTTGCCACGGACGTTTTCCAGGATCTCGACGTTCACTTCGCCGTCGGAGAACTTGCCGACGATGGCCTTTCCCAGCGGAATGCCCAGGTGGGCAGCAACGTCGGCAGCCAGTGCGGGATTGGCGTTACCCGTGAACAGAACCGGCCCTTCGGACCAGAGGACGGGCATGGTGTCGGGGCTGGAACGATAGGAGCTGCGGTGCACGAGAGTCTGACCCGTCAGAATCGCTTATCTGGAAGCAGGGTGTGAATGCTGCTGAGACATCGGGCTGATGGGATCAACCCAACGGAAAGATGGCTGGGGAGGAAGGACTCGAACCCTCGCATGCC
>JAUMZD010000040.1 GCA_030528325.1 Lautropia sp.
AGAAGATGGTGGAGAGGGTTGGATTCGAACCAACGTAGGCGTAAGCCAACAGATTTACAGTCTGCCCCCTTTAGCCACTCGGGCACCTCTCCAGGGAAGATTCGATTATCGCCCGGCTTCTGGCACTTGTCAAACAGGACACTTCGCATCCCCGTCGCCCCTGCACCCGTCCCCGTCGCGCCGATCACGCTCCGGTACGGATTCAGCAGCAGACCGTTGCACCAGTAGGCCGCACAAACCCATCGTCCTCGCCCGATAAAACCACGCTTTGTGAGTGACTGTCATGCCGGGCACGCCTGACACAAGGCGAACACGATTTAACGGTGGCGCGCCCTGCCGTATCCCTGCAAAATTGTTGGTTGTCGTTCGTTGAAAGCTGTACACCCACTCATGTCAAAGAAGTCCTCCGCGCCTCAGAAAAAGAACGCCAAACCGCTGACCGATGCCTTCGAGCCGCAGCCACTGGATCAGAATGACCCCGAGGCGTTGCGCGCCTACGTGGCAAACCGCCTGCTGTATTTCGTGGGCAAGGATCCCCGCACCGCCACGAAGGCCGACTGGTATGTCGCACTGGCCCGTCTGGCCCGCGACAAGCTCATCGAGCGCTGGATGGAAACCACGCGCGCCCAGTACGACCAGAACGTCAAGCGCGTCTACTACCTGTCGATGGAGTTCCTGATCGGCCGCGCGCTGACCAACAGCCTGATGTCGATCGACATCTATGATCAGCTGGCCGAAGCGATGGCCGAAGGCGGGCTGGATTTTGAGGCGGCCCGGGAAGAAGAGCCCGATCCGGGTCTGGGCAATGGCGGCCTGGGCCGTCTGGCCGCCTGCTTCCTCGACTCGATGGCCACCGTGGGTGTGCCCAGCTATGGCTATGGCATCCGGTACGACTATGGCATGTTCGCCCAGTCGATCCATGATGGCCATCAGGTCGAGCAGCCCGATGACTGGCTTCGCCTGGGCAACCCGTGGGAGTTCCCGCGGCCGCAATCGACCTTCCCGATCCACTTCGGTGGCTGGGTCGAGCACACGCCGGAAGGTGGTGCCATCTGGCGCGACACCGAAGACGTGCAGGCGATGGCCCACGACATGATCGTGCCAGGCTACCAGACGAAGACCATCAACACGCTGCGCCTGTGGCACGCCCGTGCAGCCGAAAGCCTCGACCTGACGCTCTTCAATCAGGGCGACTACATGCAGGCCGTCTCGCAGAAGAACCAGTCGGAAAACGTCACCCGCGTACTGTATCCGGACGACTCCAGCTATCAGGGCCGTGAGCTGCGACTGCGCCAGGAATACTTCTTCGTGAGCGCCTCGCTGCAGGACATCCTGCGCCGTTTCCTCTTCAACAACGACGATTTCACGACGCTGGCCGACAAGGTCGCCATCCACCTGAACGATACGCATCCGGCCATTGCCGTGCCGGAGCTGATGCGCCTGCTCGTCGATGAACACAAGGTGCCCTGGAACACGGCCTGGGCCCAGTGCTGCAAGGTGTTCTCGTACACGAACCACACGCTGATGCCCGAGGCGCTGGAGACCTGGCCCGTGGCGATGATGCGCAGCGTGCTGCCCCGGCATCTGGAAATCATCTTCGAAATCAACAAGCGCTTCCTCGACTGGGTTCGCTCGCATCACGGTGACGACCCCGACCTGATCCGCCGCGTGTCGCTGATCGACGAGACCGGCGAGCGCCGGGTGCGGATGGCCTACATGTGCGTGCTGGCCAGCCACAAGGTCAATGGCGTCTCGCAGCTGCACAGCCAGTTGCTGGTGGACACGATCTTCGCCGACTTCGCGAAGCTGTTCCCGGGCCGCTTCATCAACGTCACGAACGGCATCACGCCGCGCCGCTGGCTGGCCAACGCCAACCGCCCGCTGTCGGCCCTGATCGACAGGACGATCGGCACCGACTGGCGCGGCGATCTGGACAAGCTGGCCGAGCTGAGACAGCACGCCGACAAGCCTGCTTTCCTGAAGGCCTTCGCCGCGGCCAAGCTCACGAACAAGGCGCGTCTGGCCGACTGGGTGAAGCGTCACGGTGGCATCAGCTTCGATCCGGCCGCGATGCTCGACGTGCAGGTCAAGCGCTTCCACGAGTACAAGCGCCAGCTGCTGAACGTGCTGCACATCATCCACCGTTACAACGCGATGGTGGCCAACCCCGACGCCGACTGGGTGCCGCGCACCTTCCTGTTCTCGGGCAAGGCTGCATCGGCCTATCGCCAGGCCAAGCTGATCATCAAGCTGATCAACGACGTGGCGAAGAAGGTGAACGACGATCCGGTGCTGCGAGACCGGATGAAGGTCGTGTTCGTGCCGAACTACAGCGTCTCGGCCGCCGAGATGATCATGCCGGCAGCCAACCTGTCCGAGCAGATCTCCACCGCCGGTACCGAGGCATCGGGCACCGGCAACATGAAGCTCGCGCTGAACGGTGCGCTGACGATCGGCACGATGGACGGGGCCAACGTCGAGATCCACGACAACGTGGGCGCAGACAACATCTTCATCTTCGGTCTGCGTACCGAGGAAGTGGCCCGCATCAAGGCAGCCGGCTATGACCCTGCCCGTCACTACGAGGAGAACCCGGCACTGCGTCAGGTGATCGACCAGATCGCCAGCGGTTTCTGGTCGCCGGATGATCACGGCCGTTTCCGCCCGATCACCGATTCGCTGCTGCGTCACGACACCTATCTGCTGCTGGCCGACTTCGCCGACTATGTGGCCACGCAGGAGAAGGTGGACACGGTATTCCGTGACCAGAAGGACTGGAACCATCGCGCTGCCCTCAACGTGGCCGGCATGGGCGTGTTCTCGAGCGACCGGACGATCCGGGAATATGCCGACAGGATCTGGAACGCAAGAACGCTGAAAATCTGAGCGTACCGGCCATTCTGGCCGGGAATCACCAGACGCGCCCCCGGCTGTCCGGGGCACGATCCCTTGCGGCGCATGGCGAAAAGGATCGTGAACCCATTTTCAACGATCCATGAAAGTAAACAACATGAATCCCGGGCATACCTCACCGCTGGGCGCCTCCTGCCGGGATGGTGGCGTCAATTTCGCCGTGTTCAGTGGTGGCGCCCGTCATGTCACGCTGTGCCTGTTCGATGAACAGGGAAACGAGATCCGGCAGTATGCGATGCATGGACCCCTCAATGGCATCTGGCATGGCTTTCTGCCCGACGCCCGCCCCGGGCTGATTTACGGCTACCGGGTCGACGGCCCTTACGACCCTTCCCGCGGCCTGCGTTACAACCCGAACCGCCTGCTGCTCGACCCCTATGCCCGACGGCTGCACGGTCAGTTCCAGTGGCACGAATCGCATCTCGACCGCCCCGACACCCATCACACCGACAACGCGGCCCACATGCCCAAGGCCGTGGTCTGTGAACCGGACACCTTCGACTGGGAAGGCGACACACCTCCCGGCATCCCGATGGCCGACAGCATCATCTATGAGGTGCATGTCAAAGGTTTCACCCGGCAGAACCGGGCCATACCGCCCGAATTGCGGGGCACCTATGAAGGCATGGGCTGCCCGGCCAGCATCCGGTACCTGAAGAAGCTCGGTGTCACGGCAGTCGAACTGTTGCCCATCCAGGAGTCGGTCAGCGAAAGCCTGCTCGACGACATGGGGCTGTCGAATTACTGGGGCTACAACACGCTTGCCTTCTTTGCGCCAGATCGCCGCTTTGCCCGGCATGACGCCGTGCGCGAGTTCCGGGAGATGGTCAAGGCGCTGCACCGCGCCGGCATCGAGGTCATTCTGGACGTGGTCTACAACCACACGCCCGAAGGCGACCAGCGTGGCCCGACGCTCTCATGGCGTGGTTTCGACAACCACGCCTATTACCACCTGAGCCGTCAGGATCCTGCCTATTACAACAACTACGCCGGCACCGGCAACAGCCTGAATCTCAGCAATCCGCACTGCCTTCAGATGGTGATGGACTCGCTGCGCTTCTGGGTGGGTGAGATGCATGTGGATGGCTTCCGCTTCGATCTGGCCTCGGTGCTGGGCCGCGTCGCCTATCCGGGCGACCCGAATGCGGGTGGCTTCAGCCGGTATGCTCCCTTTTTCCACGCCATCGCGCAGGACCCGATCCTGGCACGCGCGAAGTGGATTGCCGAGCCGTGGGACGCGGCCGGCGGCGGCTATCAGCTGGGCGCCTATCTGCCGGGCTGGAGCGAGTGGAATGACCGTTTCCGGGATACGGTACGCCGCTTCTGGCTTCAACCGGGCAAGAACCGGGGAGCCTTCGCCAGCCAGATGTCCGGCGCCAGCGAACAGTTTCACCACGACGGACGAAGCCCGCAGGCCAGCATCAACTTCATCACCTCTCACGATGGCTTCACGCTGAATGATCTCGTCACCTACAACGAGAAGCACAACGAGCCCAATGGCGAGGGCAACCGCGATGGGCACAACGAAAACCTGAGCTGGAACGCCGGCGTGGAAGGCCCGAGCGATGATCCGGCCATCCGGGAGATTCGCAACCGCCTGAAGCGCTCGATGATGGCTTCGGTACTGTTTGCCCAGGGCACCCCGATGCTGACGGCCGGCGATGAGATCAGCCGTTCCCAGCAGGGCAACAACAACGCCTACAACCAGGACAACCCGACGAGCTGGCTCGACTGGCAGAACATCGACGATGAGATGTTCGCGTTCACGGCCTACCTGATCCAGCTGCGCAAGCAGCACCCCCAGCTCCGGCTGCCGGTCTGGCTGCTGGGCACCCCCACGGCGGCCGGCATGCTCGACGTGCTGTGGCTGAACGCGAAGGGCGAACAGATGCAGGCCGAAGGCTGGACGGCACCAGGCCATGACGGGGTATTCGGGCAACTGCTGGGCGCCCACAATGACGAGGAATATGATCTGCTGCTCCTCTTCAACCCGGATCGGATCGAACACCCCTTCATCCTGCCCGAGGGTCAATGGGGCATGGTGCTGGACTGCTCCCGACCTGACGGCCTGCCCATTCAGCCCGACGCCCCCCGGAGCAGGCTGGACGAGACCCGAACCCGGATCATGCGGCATGGCTTGCCACTCGAGAGAGCCCGTCGCACCAACGGCCGGACGACCAGAGCCGATCTGTCCACCCTGTCCACTCGACCCGTTCCGGTCTGCCGGCAGCTGACGGCACCAGACGCTACACTTGGCTCTGCCTCGGGCGAGGGCTCACCCCAGGTACAGTCCGAGCGGCCTTCATTCATGCTGCAGCCACACTGTCTCTACCTCTTCATTGCCTGCCCTGACAACCGTCCATGAAAACCTCTGACTTCTCACGCGCCAGCGGCATCCTGCTGCACGTCACTTCTCTGCCCGATCCGGCGGGCCCCGTGGCCGCCGGGCACCGCCTCAGCGTCGCCCACCCGGGTTCGGGCGACTTCGGCGCCAGCGCCCTGCACTTCATCGACTGGCTCGAACAGGGCAAGCAGCACCTGTGGCAGGTGCTGCCGCTCGTGCCGGCCGGGCCCGGGCATTCACCCTACATGAGCCCGTCCAGCCTGGCGTTCAACCCGATGCTGGTGAACCTGCAGGCACTGGTCGATGCCGGATGGTTGCCGGCCGACTTCAGTGAGAGCGATGATTCCTTTGCGCTGGCCGATCCAGGGCAGACCCGTATCGACTTCCAGCGTACCGGGCAATTCCGGCTGGCAGCGCTGGCCGAAGCGGCCTCGCGCTTCCTCGCCACACCGGATGATCCACAACAGGCCGATTTCACCGCTTACTGCAAGCAGGAGAAGAAGTGGCTGGATGACTACGCGCTCTTCATGGTGCTGAACGAGCTGCACCACGGTGAAACCTGGCAGAACTGGCCTGCCGACCTGGCAGGGCGCAAGAGCACGGCGCTGACCAGGATCCGCAAGACGCACAAGGCGCGCTACGACTTCTGGTGCTTCGTGCAGTGGCAGGCCGAGCGGCAGTGGGAAAAGATACGGGCCTATGCAGCCGGGCGCGGCGTGCGCATCGTGGGCGACCTGCCCATTTTCGTCGCGCTGAACAGTGCCGACACCTGGGCCAACCCGAAACTCTTCGATCTCGACAGGCAGCACTGGCCGACGGCCGTGGCAGGCGTGCCTCCCGACTACTTCAGCGAGGATGGCCAGCTCTGGGGCAACCCGCTCTACAACTGGGCCGCGCATGCGAAGGAAAACTATGCCTGGTGGATTGCCCGCATGCAGCGCGCCCTGGTGATGGCCGATACCGTGCGCATCGACCACTTCCGGGGTTTCTCGGCCAACTGGGCCGTACCGGCGGGCATGCCGAATGCCCGCGTCGGCGAATGGCGCAAGGGGCCGGGCAGCAAGCTGTTCACGGCGCTGACCCATGCACTGGGCAGCCTGCCCCTCATCGCGGAAGACCTCGGCGTGGTGGATGAAGGCGTGATCCGCCTGCTGTATGAAACCGGTCTGCCCGGCATGGCCATCCTTCAGTTCGCCTTCGACAGCGATGCCACCAACGTCTTCCTGCCTCACAACCTGAAGCGGCATCAGGTCGTCTACACGGGCACGCATGACAATGACACGACGCTGGGCTGGTTCGCCCAGATCGATGAGCGCGAACGTGCCCGCGCACAGATCTACCTGAAGACCGACGGCCGCGAGATGAACTGGGAGCTGATCCACACCGGCTCACAGTCGGTGGCAACCTGGGCCATCTATCCGCTACAGGACATCCTTGGCCTGGACAGCAACGCCCGGATGAACCTGCCCGGTGCGGCCGACGGCTGGTGGGGCTGGCGCTTCGACTGGCACCAGCTGCACGACTGGCAGACCCGGCGGCTGCGGGCCATCACCCAGGTTCATGGTCGCGACGAACCTGCATGGGCAGTATCGACGAAACCGGCTGACCATTGAAGCGACTGGGGGGCACATTGAGGCGGGCGCGCCAGCCCCGCCGCATCGCCACCTCGTCGAGCTGCTTCCGCAGCCAGCGATGCGAGGGTTGCTGCTCCTGACGGCGGTGCCAGACCATGTCCACACGCATGGCCGGCACGGCCAGCGGCAGCGGCTGCCAGACCAGGCGGTCGGCAATGCCGGTGGTGGGTATGAAATCCAGTGGCAGCACCGTCAGCAGATCCGACTGCGCGGCCACCTGGGCGGCGGTGAAGAACTGATTGAGCGTCAGCACGATGCGCCGTGTTCGCTGGCGTGAGGCCAGCGCCTCATCGACGAAACCGAAGGGGCGCCCCGAATAGCTGACGAGCAGGTGCCGGGCCTGACAGTAATCGTCGAGACTGATCGGGCCATCGCCCAGGGGATGCCCTTCGCGCATCACGCACACGTACTGCCCTTCGTAGATCTGCTGATAACCGAAAGTGTCGGCCCGGTCTTCCTGCATCTCCCGCAGCACGATGTCGGCCACCGCACCCGGAAAATGCCCGACCGCCAGATGCAGCTCGTCGTTCTCGAGCAGCGGGAAGGGATCCCGGGTGGTGAGGGGCCGAAGCCGCAGCGTGGCGCTGGGGGCCTCCTGCTGCAGGCGCTCCATCATGGGCGTGACGAGCAGGGCCGCCGTGGCATCGGCCATGGCGATCACGAAGGTTTCGCGCGTCCGCTGGGGATCGAAGGATTTGGGGGCGATCACCCCGCGCAGCGCGTTGAGTGCCGTTCTGACGTCGGGCCAGATCGACAGCGCGAAAGGCGTGGGCTCGACCCCGCGCCCCGCCCTGATGAGCAGTTCATCACCCAGCGATTCTCGCAACCGGCGCAGGGCATTGCTGGCCGCCGGCTGCGTCATCGACAGATTGCGTGCCGCCCGCGAAATGTTGCGCTCGGCCATGACTTCATCAAAAACCCGCAGCAGGTTCAGATCGAAGTGCTGAAAATCCACCATCCCTCCCCAGTGACGACTCTCGATGCGCCAGATCATCCGAACGCCTCGGGCACCTGGCGCCGGCAGGGTCATCCGCACAAGCGGCGGTGCCCTCCGCTTACGGTGCGTCAGCCCAGCAGGGAACGATACAGCGCCACATAGGCTTCGGCTGAACGCGACCAGCCATTATCGCATCCCATGGCCGTCAGCACGCGAGCATGCCAGGCCGAGCCGTCCTGCCACAGCGAAACCATGCGGTTCAGGGCCGCCACGAAGTCATCCAGATCGGCACGGTTGAAGACGAAGCCGTTGCCGGCCGAATGCTCGCCCCGACCGTACTCGACCACGGTATCGGAGAGGCCGCCCACATTGCGCACCAGTGGCAGGGTGCCGTAACGCAGGCCATACATCTGGGTCAGCCCGCAGGGCTCGAAGCGAGACGGCACCAGGATGACATCCCCGCCCGCAATCAGCCGGTGCGACATCGGCTCGTCATAGCCGATATGCGCGGCAACCCAGCCCGGGTTCAGCTCTGCCGCCTGCCGGAACGCTGATTCCAGATGGGGATCTCCACTGCCGATCAGCGCCAGCTGGACGCCCAGATTGCGCAGGGTGGGCAGTGCAGCCAGCAGCAGATCCGCCCCCTTCTGGTCGGTCAGCCGGCTGACCATCACGGCCAGCGGCACCGAGGGATCGACCTGAAGCCCCATTTCCGCCTGCAACCCGGCTTTCAACCGGGCTTTGCCGGCCAGATCACGGGCACTGTAGTTCGCACTCAGCAGTGGATCGACCTCGGGACTCCAGACCTGGTCGTCGATGCCGTTCAGGATGCCGGACAGTGAATCTCGCCGCTCGAACAGCACGCCTTCCAGGCCGGCGCCAAATTCCTTCGTGGTGATTTCATAGGCATACCGGGGACTGACCGTCGTCAGGCGGTCAGCGTAGACCAGCCCCGCCTTCATGAAGCTGCCATGCCCATAGAACTCGATCCCGTTGCGACGGGTCATCCACTCCGGCAGTCGCAGCTCGGCAGCCTTGGCCAACGGGAACAGCCCCTGATACGCCAGGTTGTGAATGGTGTAGACCGATCGAACCGGATGGTATGGGAGTGCCTTCAGGTAAGCGGGCGCCAGGGCTGCATGCCAGTCATGGGCGTGCAGAACGTCGGCCTGCCAGTCGTCGTCGATGCAGCCGGCGGCCAGCTGCGCCGCCACCCAGCCGAACAGCGCGAAGCGTTCGGCATTGTCCGGCCAGTCGTGTTTGTCCGGCCCCAGATAAGGGTTACCGGGCCGACGGTATAGCCAGGGAGCATCCACGACATAAAGAGGCACTCCGCTATCCGGCATGCGCCCTTTCAGAAGCCGGATACGGGCTGCCCCGAAAGCCGAACCCAGTTCCGCCACGGTGTCGACGCCGTCCAGACCCGCCAGAATCGCCGGGAACCCCGGCACCACCAGTCGGGCATCGACCCCTCGCTCACGCAGCGCAGCGGGCAGGGCAGCCGATACATCGGCCAGCCCCCCCGTCTTCAGCAGGGGAAAGACTTCTGCCGCCACATGCAGGACTCGGGGATCCATCCTGACGGCCTCGACATGGCGCGACTTTGACTGACGACTCATAGGGCATTCAGCATCGAACGGGTGATGAGCGTGATGCCGCCTTCACTTCGGTAGAAACGGCGTGCATCCTCCTCGGGATCCTCGCCCACGACCAGGCCGTCGGGAATCACGCAGCCCCGATCGACCACGACGCGGTTCAGGCGGGCATGGCGACCGATGACGACTTCGGGCAGCAGGACGCCCCCCGTGACCCGGGAGTAGGAATGCACGCGGCAGTTGGAAAACAGCAGCGACTTTTCCACATGCCCGGACAGGATGCAGCCAGCCGAGACGCTGGACTCGATGGCGACACCCCGACGCCCCTCCTCGTTGTGGACGAACTTGGCTGGCGGCAGCTGCTCCTGGTAAGTCCAGATCGGCCAGCGGCTATCGTACAGGTTCAGCTCGGGCGTGGTGTCGGTCAGGTCGATGTTGGCAGACCAGTAAGCGTCGATGGTACCGACGTCGCGCCAGTAGGCCGGTGCCTTGTCACTGTTGTAGACACAGCTGTCCTCGAAATAGTGGGCCACCACCTGGCCTTCGTGCACGGCCTTCGGGATGATGTCCTTGCCGAAATCGTGCTCGGAACCCTGCGTGTTCATGTCCTCGTCCAGCATCCGGTACAGATAGTCGGCCGTGAAGATGTAGATGCCCATCGAGGCCAGCGAACGGTCGGGCTTGCCCGGCATGGACGGCGGGTCGACCGGCTTCTCGACGAAGGCCGTCACGCGCTTGTTCTCGTCGACAGCCATCACGCCGAAGGCCGTGGCTTCCTGACGGCTGACCTCGATACAGCCCACCGTGACCCCGGCCCCGGACACGGCATGGTCGGCCAGCATCCGCGCATAGTCCATCTTGTAGATATGGTCGCCGGCCAGCACCACGATGTACTTGGGTGCCTCGGACTTGATGATGTCCAGGCTCTGATAGACGGCGTCGGCCGTGCCCCGATACCACGAGGTTTCATCGACCCGCTGCTGCGCGGGGATCAGGTCGATGAATTCGTTCATCTCCGACTTCAGGAAATTCCAGCCCCGCTGAAGGTGGCGAAGCAGGCTATGCGACTTGTACTGGGTCAGCACCGCGATCCGGCGCAGGCCCGAGTTCATGCAGTTCGACAGCACGAAATCGATGATGCGGAAGTGCCCACCGAAATAAACGGCGGGCTTGGCCCGCACGTCCGTCAGCTGCTTGAGGCGACTGCCGCGCCCCCCCGCCAGCACCAGGGCCATCGCCTCCTTCGGCAAGTGTCTTTCCAGGCTGCTACGATCGATATCCGACATGTCCGTCTCCCAGGGGTTAAGACTGTGCGGCCGCATGAGAACCGCGCATCACCTCCGATTATGAAGCGTTAAAACCTTTTTCGCAGAACAGTCCATCAAAGTTTCTGGCAGAAACCGGCGCTCATCCCCGGCCAGGCGCTTGGGCGCCAGGAATCGCGAAGGCAACCATCGGCCTCGCCGGGCACGGTTCGTGCCCGACTCGCCGCCCCATGGCCCAAGCCATGAGGCGGGCGCAAGCGATGGGCAGCACGAGAAGGGGGTCGACGTGCGTCACCATGACGCGCCCCGATCAGCCCGCGACCGGCTCGGGCAAGACCGCCGGTCGATGCAGCTTGGCCTTGGCCTCGCGCAACACCTCATCGATGGTTCGGCGCTGAACGAGTGCCGGACGAAGGGTCTGTGACGGACGGTGACGGCTGCGCTGAAGGCCGGGCACGATCCGGGCAGCCGGGGGCTCCGGCGGCAGGAAGGCCGAACGGCTGGGCGAGCTGATCTCGATCAGGCTGCCATCCGGATCGCGCGTCAGGAAGCGGCGGTGCCCATGAAACTCGTCACGTGGCGGCTGCACGATCGGCAGCCCTCTGACCACCGCACGCGCATGGAACTCGTCCACGTTATCGACCATGAACGTCAGGTACATGCCAGCCGGGTTCGCCCGCCATTCACTGGGCATCAACGGGTGATCGCGCTGGATGATGCCCAGCGCCAGCTCCGGATCCGTCGGTGACACCAGGTGCACGAACCAGTCCGTCTCTCGCGCAACCACCATGCCGAGCAGGTCCTGATAGAAATCCTTGCTTTCAGCCAGGCATTCGCTGCTGATATTGGTAAGCAGGCGTCGTATGCTCATGCGCGTTTCTCCTCTTTGGCAGTACTGTCAGTCAGCCTGCCCTGACCTCTGGCGGCAGTCCGCCCGAAGCAGGCAAGCAGAACGACCGGCGCCACGGCTTCCCTGTCAGGAAAGCGCGGCCCCGGTTGACTCATGGTGCCGATCAGACCGGATATCGCCCTCGGGCGGTATGCCGGGTGAACGGACGGCTGTTCAGAAAACCTCTCAGCACTTGCTTATCTCCTGTCATCGTAGTCCCATACCCGGCAGTACACCGCCCATTCCCGGCTGAACGGTATGGCAGAACCGGCCGGCGGCGTTTTTTTCGGCTAGACTGTCGCGCCCTGACGCACATGCCCTGATGTGCGGACACCCGACACATGGCGAACCAGTGTCCTGGGAGCCTGGGCGGCAGGAAAGTCGCGGGCTGCAAACCGGCCGCGCAAGGGACGCTGCATTCATTCTGCATCGACAGGCCTCCTCCGGGTGTATCAATTCACCCGCATCTCATAGCATTTGTAAAATTTCTATGAATACACCGGGCACACCGCCTGATGACCCGCGCGATCCGGCTGTCTGCCCGGTAGGTGCCGATGCAGCAGCCGCTGACGACGAGCGGGTTCTCGAAGCTACCCGGGCCTGGCTGACACAAGCGGTCATCGGGCTCAACTTCTGTCCCTTCGCCAATGCCACAGTACGCAAGAACCGGCTGCGGATGGTGGTCAGCCAGGCCCGCGAGCCGCTGGCACTGCTCGATGAACTGCATCAGGAACTGAAGCGTCTGCTGGACACCCCGGAAAGCACGCTGGAAACCACCCTGCTGATCGTCCCGCAACTGCTGTCGGACTTTCTGGATTTCAACGACTTTCTCGACAGCGCCGAAGCCCTGCTGAGTGAACTCGGCCTGGAGGGCACCTTCCAGATCGCGAGCTTTCACCCGCACTATCAGTTTGCCGGCACCACCCCCGACGACGTCGCCAACGCCACCAACCAGTCGCCCTTTCCCACCCTGCACCTGCTGCGTGAAAGCAGCATCGACCGGGCCGTGGCCGCCTGGGGCGAGGACACCGACCGGATCTTCGAGAACAACATCGCCCGTCTCGAAGCACTCGGGCCCACCGGCTGGCAGGCGCTGAGCCGCCAGTGGCAGCCCGGCCCGGCGGACACCGCACCAGCAGGGAATCCGTCGGCCCCGCCGGCCGCAAGCCCGGGATCGTCTGACGCCAGCCACTCCCGATCCTGCCCTCGTCGACCCTGAGCGTGGGTGATGAAAAAAGCCCCCACTCGACACGCGGGCCCCAACATCCCTCGGCTATCATCATAGGATGGCCCAAACTGGGGGCGGGTCATTCATGAAAGTCACCACACACCCCCACCGACTCAAGGACAACACCCTCATGGACCGACGTTCTGCCCTGAAAGGCGGCGTGGCCGCCGGCGTGGCTGCCGGCGCCAGCACCCTGGCCGCCCCTGCCATTTCCCAATCGCGCCGCCAATGGCGGATGGTCACCAGCTGGCCCAAGAATTTTCCCGGCCTCGGTGTCAGCGCCGAGAACCTCGCCAAGCGCATCACGACGATGTCCGGCGGCAAGCTGAGCGTCAAGGTCTATGCAGCCGGCGAGATGGTGCCGGGCCTGCAGGCGCTGGATGCCGTCATCGAAGGCACGGCCGAAATGGCCCACAGTGCCGCCTATTACTGGATGAACAAGAGCGCGGCGCTCGCCTTCTTCACCGGTGTGCCCTACGGCATGACGGCCAGCGAAATGTCGGCCTGGATCAACGTGATGGGCGGGCAGGCACTGTGGGACGAGGTCTACGACCAGTTCGGCGTGCAGGGCTTCATGGCCGGCAACACCAGCATCCAGGCCGGTGGCTGGTTCCGCAAGGAGCTGAAGTCGGTCGCCGACCTGAAGGGTCTGCGCATGCGCGCGCCGGGCGTGGGTGGTCAGGTCTGGCAGAAGATGGGCGTCTCGGTCATGAATCTGGCCGCCGGCGACATCTTCCAGGCCCTGCAGACCGGCACGCTGGATGCAGCCGAATTCGTGGGCCCCTACAACGATCTGGCGCTGGGCCTCTACCAGATCACGAAGAACTACTACATGCCGAGCTTCACCGAGCCCGGTCTCAGCCCCGAGCTGGTCGTGAACAAGGAGAAGTTCCAGGCCCTGCCGAAGGATTTGCAGGAAATCGTGCGCACCGCCTGCCAGGCCGAGTACGAAAGCATGTTCGCCTCCTACATGGCCAACGATCCGCGTGCCCTGGAAACACTCGTCAACAAGCACGGCGTCAAGGTCCACCGCTTCCCGGACGACATTTTCCAGCAGGGCGCGAAGATCTCGAAAGAGCTGATCGAAGAGATGCGCAACAGCAAGGACAAGCTGACGAAGAAGGTCACCGAGCATTACATCGAGTCCTTCAACCTGCTGCGCAAGAAGACCGATGACTCGGATCTGCCCTACATCCAGGCACGGGCCAAGTACTTCAGCTTCTGACAGTAAGTACACACTCTCGACAAGACCCGGATACGATCGATGCAAGTCATTGCAAACTATGTCAGATTGATCAGCGCGATCAATGGATGGATCGGACGAGCCTTCTCGTGGCTCGCGCTGATCGTCGTCCTGCTCTGCTTCACGGTGGTGGTGCTTCGCTACCAGTTCGGTACCTCCTACATCTGGATGCAGGATCTCTACGTCTGGCTGAGCGGCGCCATGTTCATGGCGGTCAGCGCCTTTGCGCTGATGCGTGACGACCATGTCCGGGTCGACATCTTCTACCGGAAGGCCTCGCGCCGGAAGAAAGCCTGGTGCGACCTCTTCGGCGTGCTGCTCTGCCTGCTGCCTTTCTGTGTGCTGATCTGGAGCTATGCGCTGCCCTATGTGCAGCGCGCCTGGCGGCTCTGGGAAAGCTCGCCGAACAACGGTGGCATGCAGGGTTTTTTCGTCCTCAAGACATTCATCCTCGTCTTCTTGGTGCTCACGGCCCTGCAGGGACTGGCCATGCTCGGCCGCAGCCTGCTTTTGCTCGCCCATCAGGAAGAGCGCCTGCCCGAACATCTCCGCTACTCGCAACCGGAAGAACACTGAACGATGGATCCTGTCCTGATCGGCGAAATCCTCGCCGGCTCGCTCTTTTTCGGTGTCATCGCCATCCTGATGCTCGGCTTCCCGGTGGCCTATTCACTGGCCGGGGCTTCGCTGCTCGTGGCCAGCATCGGCTGGTATTTCGAGGTCTTCGATTTTTCCAACTTCGGTGCCCTCGCCTCCCGCTACATCGGCATCATGTCGAACGAGGTACTGGTGGCCGTGCCGTTGTTCATCTTCATGGGTGTGCTGCTCGAACGCTCCGGCATCGCCGAAGCGCTGCTGGGCACCATGGGGCGACTCTTCGGGCGCGTGCGCGGCGGCCTGGGCTTTGCCGTCATCATCGTCGGCGCCCTGCTGGCCGCCTCGACCGGCGTGGTGGGTGCCACCGTCGTCACGATGGGCCTGATCAGCCTGCCCGCCATGATGCGCGCCGGCTACGACCCCAGACTCGGCACCGGCGTCATCGCCGCCTCGGGCACCCTGGGCCAGATCATCCCTCCCTCCACCATCCTGATCTTCATGGGTGACATGCTGGCCGGCACCCACGCTCAGGTTCAGATGTCGAAGGGCAATTTCGCGCCCACCCCGGTGTCGGTGGGCGACCTGTTCGCCGGCGCGCTCTTCCCCAGTCTCGTCCTGATCCTCCTGTACATGCTGTACATGGCGGGCAGGGCCATGTTCGACCCGAAGTCCTGCCCGGCCCTGCCACCGGACGAGCGCCCGGGCAGCAGCCTCGCACGGGATGTGCTGACTGCCCTGCTGCCGCCGCTCTTGCTGATCGTCGCCGTGCTCGGCTCGATCCTCGGCGGCATCGCCACGCCGACCGAAGCCGCCTCCGTCGGGTCGGTCGGTGCGCTGCTGCTGATCGTCGTCAAGCGCCGGCTCAGCCTGAAGATGCTGCGTGAAGCCTGCCAGAGCACGGCCATCATCACCTCGATGGTGTTCACGCTGCTGCTCGGTGCAGCCGTCTTCTCCATCGTCTTCCGCATGCTGGGCGGCGAAGACCTGGTGCACGAGCTGCTCTCCGATCTGCCGGGCGGAGCGATGGGTGCCCTGATCATCGTGATGCTGGTGATGTTCGTGCTGGGCTTCATCCTCGACACCTTCGAGGTGATCTTCATCATCATCCCGATCACCGCGCCCGTGCTGCTGGCGCTCGACATCGACCCGATCTGGCTGGGCGTGCTGGTGGGCATGAACCTTCAGACCAGCTTCATGACACCACCTTTCGGCTTCTCGCTGATCTACCTCAGGGGCGTGGCGCCGGCCAGCATCAGTACGGCCACGATCTATCGTGGCGCCGCGCCCTTCGTGGCGCTGCAGCTGATCGGACTGACCGCGGTCATCGCGTTCCCCGAACTGGCCACCTGGCTGCCTGCCCAGATTTTTGGCAACGTGAACTGAAGCAGAGCGTGTCATGAACCCATTCATCCCCGCGCGCCAGAAGCTTGCGCTGTCATCCGAATGACCCGACATCCGTCCAACACCATGTCCGAATCTCTCTCCGCCCGGTTGTCGCATCTCGACCCCGCCCTGTTGCGTGGTTTCATGCGCGGCCTGGAAAAAGAAAGCCTGCGTGCCACACGCGATGGCCGGCTGTCGAGGCAGCCCCACCCGAAAGCCCTGGGTTCCGCACTCACCCACCCGAGAATCACGACCGATTTCAGCGAGTCCCAGCTGGAGCTGATCACCGGGGTGCACCATGGCATCGAGGCGTGTCTGCATGAGCTGACCGAAACCCATCAGTTCGTGCACCAGAACATCGGTGACGAAACGCTGTGGTGCACCAGCATGCCCTGCGAGCTGCCACCCGACGACGAGATTCCGCTCGGACAGTACGGCAGCTCCTTCATCGGCCGGGCCAAGACGATCTACCGCGAGGGTCTGAAGCATCGCTACGGTAGCCGGATGCAGACGATCTCGGGCCTGCACTACAACTTTTCGGTGCCCGAGGCACTGTGGGAACGGATCAAGACGATTCCGGGCCTGGGCCTCGATGGCATGCGTCCGCTGCGTGCCCGCAACCAGGGCTATTTCGGCCTGATCCGCAACTTCCGCCGTGATGCGTGGCTGCTGATGCTGCTCTTCGGTGCCTCTCCCGTCGTGGCCCGGGGCTTCGGCGAGGATGCGCCCCAGCCCCTGCAACCCTTCGGCAAGGACGCACTGGGCCTGCCCTACGCCACCTCGCTGCGCATGGGGCCGCTCGGTTACCAGAGTGACGCCCAGTCGAACATCGGTGCCAGCTACAACTGCCTGAAAAGCTACGCCAACTCGCTGCACGACGCGCTGACCGATCCCTATCCGCCCTACGAGAAGATCGGCGTCTGCGTCGATGGTCAGTACCGCCAGCTCTCGACCGCGCTGCTGCAGATCGAGAACGAGTTCTACGGCACTATCCGGCCCAAGCAGCCGATCCGGCCGCAGGAACGCCCGCTCGTGGCACTGGCCGCCCGCGGTGTGGCCTATGTCGAGGTCCGGCTGATGGATCTGGATCCATTCAGCCCGATCGGCATCACGGCCGACACCATCCGCTTCCTCGACATCTTCCTGCTGTACTGCCTGCTGCGCGACAGCCCGAAGGACAGCCCCGAGATCTGCGCCCGACAGGCCCGCAACCGTCACAAGGTGGCCCAGCGAGGCCGCGAGCCGGGCCTGGTGCTGGAGAAGGACGACGGCACCGAAGTGCCGCTCCTCGACTGGGGACGCGAGATGCTGGCCGACTGCGAACTGGTGGCGCGGCGGCTGGACGAAGCCCATCCGGAAGCGGATGGCGCCTATCTGCGCGCCTTCGGGCTTGCGCGCGAACGGCTCGAGGACTTCGACCAGACCCCGTCGGCCCGCCTGATGGCAGCGCTGATGGCCCATCCGGATGCCTCGCTGACCCGGCTCGTCCTGGAACGCTCGGCCAGCCATCGGGAAAGCCTGCTCGCCCAGCCGCTGCCCGCCGCCATCCAGGACGATTTCGTCACCATGGCCACGGAATCCTTCGTGAAGCAGCAGGCCATCGAGGCTGCCGACACCGGCGACTTCGAGACCTGGCGCCAACACTACATCACCTCGGTACCCCCGCTGATCAGTGACTGAACACCAAGCCCGGGAGGCGCTGCTGGTACGCGCCTTCGATCAACAGCCCCCTTCCGACCTCTGGACGGAAGATGACCGTCACCATGCCTCGCAGGAGGCGCGGCGGCAGGCTGGTGCCAACGCCAGCCCCTCGACCTTCGTCCAGACGCGGGCCAGCATCGCGCTGTCCCGACTGGAACGGCGCCAGCCCGGCCTTCAGGAAGCCGTCGGACAGCTGCAATGGCGCCCCTGGATCGGCCCCGTCGTGATGCTGCTCGCGCTGATCAGCGGCCTGGCGCTGGATGCCGCCGGTGCAGGCAACCGCATCAACATCCTGAACCCACCACTGCTGCTGATCCTCGGCTGGAACCTGCTCACCTATCTGGTGCTGGCCTTCAATGCCTTCTGGCCCGGCAAGGCACAGATCCAGAGCACCGGTCTGGCTCGCCTGCTGGCCCGTCTGGCCACCGGTCAGGGCTGGCGATCCCGCAGCGCCGATCTGCCCGCAGCCGTTCCTGCCCACACATTTCACGGATCGGCCCACGCCGCCGCCCCAGGCACCAGCCCCCAGCAGGCCCAGACCCCGCACCCGGCAGGAGGCGTCGATCCGGCGCATCAGCGCGCCACGCTGACCCAGCAGGCGCTCAATACCTTCCGTAGCGGCTGGTTCAGGCTGGCCGCCCCCCTCTACGGGCAGAAGGCTGTCAGTCTCCTGCATGCAGCGGCCATGCTGTTCGCACTCGGGGCGCTGGGCGGGCTGTATCTTCGCGGTCTGGCCTTCGAGTACCGCGCCGGCTGGGAAAGCACCTTCCTGAACGCCGATCAGGTCTCGTCCCTGCTGCACTGGCTCTGGGGCGCGGCCAGCGCCGTCACCGGCATTCCGCTACCCGACGCCACACAGCTGGAAGCCATGCGCTTTCCGGATCATGCCGGCGTCAACGCGGCGCCCTGGATTCATCTGCAAACCCTCACCGTGCTGCTGGTCGTGGTGCTGCCCCGTCTGGGGCTGGCGCTCTGGCACCACCTGCGGGCCCGCCGCCTGAGCCAGCAGTTTCCGCTGCCGCTCGACGACCGCTATTTCAAGGATCTGCAACGGCAGCAGCGGGGCGAATCCGCCGTGGCCTGGGTGCTGCCCTACAGCTACACGGTGCCGGACGGGCAGCGCCAGGGTCTGCTTCAGCTGCTGAGCCAGCTTCAGGGCGGCCAGACACGGTTGCGCCTTCAGCCCCCACTCGCACTCGGCGAAGAGGACGACCTGAGCGCCCCGCTGCCCGCACTGGCGGGCAGCACGCTGGCGGTTGCCCTCTTCTCGCTGTCGGCCACCCCCGAAGCCGAGAACCACGCCACCTTCCTCGCGCGGCTGGCCAGCCTGCTACCACCGGGCACGCCACTCGTGGCGCTGGTCGATGAAAGCAGCTTCCGCGCCCGCTTCGGCCATGACACCAGCCGGCTCGACAGCCGCCGCAGCACCTGGCGCCGGATTCTCGCGACCCACAGCGACCTGCCACCGGTTTTCGTGGATCTCGGGACGTCGGCCGATGCCACCGCCCAGGCCGAAGCCCTGCAAACGCTGGAGGAACTGCTCGCCAGCGCCCGGCACGAGACCCGCAGCCTGCACTGAGCGGAAAGCGCCAGCAGGGGGCGCTGGCCTCGCCCCTGCTTCTGTTCTCGCTGTTCTGGCAGCTGCCCGCAGCCCACGACCTTCCTGCCGCCCCAAAGCTCCTGCCGCCCAGGCTCCTCGGAACCCGGGCGGCAGTGCAACGGATCATGCCCCCATCATGAAGGCGCCACGAAGCTGATGCACAATCAGGAAAATGCCCTATCATGGGCCAGCGTCTGACGGGGTGGCTGCACGCTTCCCATGCCAATCCTGCTGACTGTCCCCGTCCGCCTTCCGAAGCCTTCCTGCCCCATCGACTGTCCCGATGCGGGCTGCTGATGCCCGATCCCGAGCCCGTGCCCAACGACACCGCTTCCACCATCTCTCTCAGTCTGGTCTCCCACACGAACGTCGGCAAGACCACGCTCGCCCGCACCCTGCTGTCGCAGAACGTCGGCGAAATCCGCGACGAACCCCATGTCACCGACACGGCCGACCGCTTCGAGCTGGCACACACCGCCGAGGGTGACCTGTTGCTGCTGTGGGACACCCCCGGTTTCGGCGACAGCGCCCGACTGGCACGCCGGCTCTTCCAGTCCGACAAGCCCGTAGGCTGGTTCGTGAGCCAGGTCTGGGATCGCTTCGCCGACCGCCCGCTGTGGTCCAGCCAGCAGGCGGTACGCAACGTGCGCGAAGAGGCCGACGTGGTGCTGTACCTCGTCAACGCCAGCGAGAACCCCGAGGACGCCAGCTACGTCGAGCCCGAGATGAAGATCCTGGCCTGGATCGGCAAGCCCATCATCGTGCTGCTGAACCAGATGGGACCGCCCGCCGGCCCGAAGGCCGAGGCGGAAGAGATCGAGCGCTGGCAGAACTATCTGTCCCGCTTCGGTGATGTGCGCACGGTTCTGGCCCTCGATGCCTTCGCCCGCTGCTGGGTGCAGGAGGGCGCCCTGCTGCAGGCAGTCGCTCCGCTGCTGCCCGCCACGAAGCAGCCAGCCTTCGAGCGGCTGAACCTGCAATGGCAGCAGCAGCGCCGCAAGACCTTCGACGCCTCGATGCACGTGCTGGCCGAACGGCTGGCCGCCACAGCCCTGGATCGTGAACAGATTCCCAACAGCAGCCTGAAGGATCAGCTGCGTGAAGTGGGCAAGGTGCTCGGCATCGCGCGCGACCGTCAGGACGACGCCAAGCAGCAGGCCATGAACCTGCTGGCCGAACGCCTGAACGCCTCGATCCGGGAGTCCACCGATGAAGTCATCCGCCTGAACGGGCTCGAAGGCCACGCCAGCAAGGAAGTGCTGAGCCGGATGGCCGAGCACTACGACGTGAGCGAGAACCTGAACGAGGGCCATGCGGCGATGGTCGGCGGCCTCGTCACCGGTGCGCTGGCCGGGCTGAAGGCCGACGTGCTGGCCGGCGGGCTGACGCTGGGCGGTGGCATGATCGCCGGCGGCGTGCTGGGCGCACTGGGCGGCGCGGGCCTCGCACGCGGCTACAACATGGTGCGTGGCATCGACGCCGTCACCGTGACCTGGACCGATGCCGTCATGAACCGGCTCGTCCAGTCCTCGCTGCTCACCTACCTGGCCATCGCCCACTACGGCCGCGGTCGCGGCGACTGGGCCGAGGCCGAGCATCCGGCCTATTGGGAAAAGACCGTCACCGACGTGCTGAAACAGCAGGCCGAACCCTTCAACCAGTTCTGGCGCCGGCGCCAGACCTATGGGCCGGACGCCCTGGCCCGGGAGATCCAGACCGAGCTGACGCTCGCGATGGAGCGCATCCTGATCCGCCTCTATCCGAACGCGCTGTCGATGGCCGCGCTGGGCAGCGGTGCCAGGCGCCTGAACATCAGCCTGGGCGCCGATCTGGATGCGGCGACGCGGCCGATGGTGGGCGAGAACCATAACGTCGACAGCCTGGGACAAAAAGCCCCAGCCTTCACGGGTGATGATGCGGTTGCCACGCCCAAGCACATGGCTCCGCCCAGCACCAACCTCGATCAGGCCCAGCTGTCTCAACAGGTAAGTGATACCAGCAGTGCCTTTTCGGAACCCCTCTCCTCGGCAGTGACGACTCCAACCGAAACCCCGATGGCAACAATCGACAGAACTGACATCACGTCAGTCCCGAGGAAGCCAGACAACACAGCGTCTTGAAATAGCCACCCACTATTGTCCGGACAATATCCGGACTGATAAAATACCAAGCGTTACCAAACAGCTTGGGCCGGCCATGAACACCACCAGTCCCGCAAAAACCGAGCGTATTGATGTGCGAGCCAGCGCACCCATCAAACAACTGCTTCAAGAGGCCGCGCGCGCCTGCCACAAGAATGTCAGTGAGTTTCTATTGGATGCAGGCCTGACAGCAGCTGCCCAAACCCTGGCCAACCGCCAACATTTCATCCTTGACGACGCCCGCTGGGAAGCGTTTCAGGCTGCACTTGATCGGCCTGTCGCTGACAGACCGCGTCTGAAGAAGCTGCTGAACGAGCCGGGAGTGCTGGATTGACAGCTCGCTACGATCCCGTCAGAAAACTCCGGCCGACAGATCAGGTAGACGCTTTCGACTGTGGGGAGCCAGCACTAAATCAGTTCTTGCAAAGATACGCACTGATCAACCAGAAGGCCAACACGGCTCAAACCTATGTCTGCTGCCAGTCCAGCACAGTGGTAGGCTTCTACAGTCTTGCTGTTGGCAGTGTGAAAAAGGAGGACGCCCCCTCCCGAATCACCAAAGGTCTGGCGCGTCACCCTGTACCCGTCATGATTCTGGCACGGCTTGCCGTGGATCAGGCGCATCAACAGAAAGGGCTTGGCCGTGCCCTACTCAAGGACGCCCTGTTCCGTACCGTCCAGGCAGCCGATATTGCCGGCATCCGCTGTCTGCTCATTCACGCCAAGGATGACGCCGCACGCCAGTGGTACGAATCATGGAATTTCGACCCAAGCCCAACAGACCCTTACCATCTTTACCTGATGCTCAAGGATCTAAAAAAAATGATGGGCTGACAGACACTACCCGTCAGCCCTGACGCTCACAACGGACGATCAGTCCTTGCGTGTGATCACATAAGTGCCGGTGGCGTCCAGCCGCAGTTGCCAGCCTGGGTGCACGACGATGGTCGTCGTCACTTCCTCGACCACGGCCGGGCCGTCGAGCACATTGTCCACGCCCAGCTTGTCGCCCTCGTAGATCGGTGTCATCACCCGTTCGGCATCGGCACCGAACACCATCTCGCGACGATCCTTGATCGCATCCTCGGCCTTGCCGCCCTTGGGCAGCTGCGTCGGTTGCAGCGGTGCATTCTTGCCAATCGCGATGCATTCGATGTTGATGATCTCGATCAGGCTGTCCGGCTCGTTGTAGGTGAACAGCTGCTTGTGCAGGTCGTGGAATCGCTGTTTGATCTGCGGCAGGTTTTCCCCGTTGACCGTCAGGTTGCCGATATCCACCGTGCATTCGTGCACCTGACCCACATAGCGCATGTCGATGCTGCGGCGGAATTCGATCCGGTCGAGCGGCGTGCCTTCGGCAGCCAGGGTCGCCTTGGCCTGATCCTGCAATTCCTCGAAACGCTTTTCGATGGCGCCCAGATCGGCCTCGTCGTCCAGCCGCATCGGCGTGGCAGCCATGTAGTTGTAGCGGATGTCGGAAATCACCTGACCGAAGGCGCACAGACCCGAGGCCAGCTTCGGCACCAGCACCGTGCGGCAGCCGATATCCTGCGCCAGCGCCGTCAGGTGCAGGCCCGTCGCCCCGCCGGCACCGATCAGCGCGAAGTCACGCGGATCATAACCCCGCTCGATCGAGACACGACGGATGCCGTTGGCCATGTTGTTGTTGACGATGCTGTAGATGCCATAGGCAGCCTTGTCCGTGCTGATCTTCAGCGGATCGGCAATGTGTTTCTTGATGGCCTGGCGCGCCCCTTCGGCATCCACCGCCAGGCGTCCGCCCAGCAGCGACACCGGGTTCAGATAGCCCAGCGTCATGTTCGCATCGCTCACGGTGGGCAGCGTGCCGCCCCGCTGATAGCAGACCGGCCCCGGATTGGCGCCTGCCGACTGTGGACCCACGTTCAGGATGCCCATCTGGTCGATCCACGCAATCGAACCGCCGCCGGCGCCCAGGGTCTCGACCTGGATCATCGGCGTGCCGATCCGGTAGCGCAGGAAGTCCAGATCCTTGTTGATGTTGGTCTTGCCCTGATAGGTGAGCGTGATGTCGAAGGACGTGCCTCCCATGTCGACCGTGATGTAGTTCTCGATGCCCAGCGGCTTGCAGATGTAGGAACCGGCCATCGGTGCCGACGCGGGCCCCGAATTGATCGCGTTGACCGCGCGCGACACCATCGCATCCCGCGAGGCCATCCCCCCGTTCGACTGGAAATACCGCACTGGCACCTGCGTGCCCTGATCCTTGTAGAACTGGTCGATCCGGTCCACATAGGCTTTCAGCACCGGGCCCAGATAGGCATTGACCACGGTCGTCGACGTGCGCGTGTATTCCCGCATCTGCGGGAAGATTTCCAGGCCGGCCGACACATAGGCATCCGGCAGCATCTCCCGCACGATCTCGACGGCACGCCGCTCGTGGGCGTCGTTCGCCACCGACCACAGGAAGGAAACCGCCACCGCCTCGACCCCTTCACGACGGAACAGCTCGCACGCCTCGCGCACATCATCCTCGTTCAACGGCACCCGAACCGTGCCGTCCGACAACACCCGCTCCCGGATCGGGCGGCGCAGGTGGCGCTCGACCAGAATTTTCGCGGCCGGATATTCCGAATCGTAACGGTAGCCCTCTTCCTTGTGCCCCAGGCGGATTTCCAGCGAATCCTCGTGACCGGCCGTGCAGATCAGCCCGGTCTTCACGCCCTTGTGCTGGATCAGCGCGTTCAGCGCCACCGTCGTGCCGTTCACGCACAGTTCGGTCTCGGCCAGGATGTCCTTCATCGACTTGCCGAGCTTCTCTTCGATCTGCGCAAAACCGTCGGCAATCGCCTTCGTCCCATCCTCCGGGGTCGAGGTGGCCTTGAACAGATGCACATTGCCCTGGTCGTCGGCCAGAATGAAATCGGTGAACGTGCCACCAGCGTCCACACCCAATCGATAAGTCATGATGTCTCTCGTCTTCAATGCTGTTGGGGCACCGGAAGCCACCGCCGCAACGGACGGTGCTTCATCACACCCCCTGCCATCGATCGCACTCGACGACAGGGCAGGCGGACGGTGCGCCAGAAATTTTTCATCAGGGGCCAAATGATTTTTCGACCCCGGTGCGGATGGTGAGCGAGCCGACACGGCCCGTCACCGGCCATATCCTCAGGCGGCTCGTGCGCCGCAGGGCTTTGCACTCCAGTCGGCCGGATTCACCTCCACGCCGTACTCGACGCGCGCTGCCTCGACCGACACATAGCCATTGCGCACATCGTCGACCACCCGCTCGATCTCGCGCTCGAAAGGCTTGCCCCAGCCGCCACCGCCCGGGTTGATCGTGCAGACACGCTCGCCCGGCCTGATCGTCATGATGGTGTTCTTGCGGCGCACCTCGACGATCTCGTCGCCCTGCTTCAGCTCGACACGGCCCAGCGTGCGCTCGGGCTCGGTGCTGCTGGCCCCATTGGCGCCAATCGACGGATAGACACGGCCTTCACCGAAGCTCACCGCCGTCATGTCGTGATCCAGCGGCTCGACCTCCCAGGCCGTCGCGCAACCACCGCGGTTGTAGCCCGCACCGCCACTGTCTTCCACCAGACCATAGCGATGGATCTGGATCGGGTACGAGTATTCGAGAATCTCGATGTCGCCCGAGCTGAGTGCGCCGAAGCAGCACTGCGGCCCGACCGAGTTCCAGCCATCCATGTTGGCATTGGCCCCGGCACCGCTGATCAGCGAGGCCAGCACCATCGTCACGTATTCCTCGTTCGTGCGCTTGTCGAAGCCGGCGATGTTGATGCCGCTGGCATGCCCCCAGGTTCCGACGGCCCGCTCGGGCGCGGACTGCTCCAGCGCCAGACGCACCGCATCGGCCAGCGTTTCCATCGGCGTGGTCGAGCAGTTGGCATGCGGTGCCGGGATTTCGGCATTCAGCAGCGTGCCCTTCGGCCCCAGATCCACCGAAATGCAGCGATACAGCCCCTCGTTGTACGGTGGCGCCACCTTGGCGAACATCATCAGGCCCAGATACACCCCGGCGTAGGTATTGCCGGCATAGGAGTTGATGAAGTACGGAATCTGCGGCGGGCTTTCCAGTGCAACGTGGCAGCTGTCCCCCTCGATCGTCACGGTGGCACGCAGCGTGATTTCACCCAGCCCGTGGCCGGCATCCTCCAGCACCGCCTCGCCCACGTACTTGCCGTCCTTCACGCTGGCGATCAGCGCGCGCATCGAGCGATCGGCCATGTCCATCAGCTCATCGATGCTGCGACGAACCTCCTCCACCCCGTACTTGTCGAGCAGGTTGATCAGGTTGCGCTCACCAATCGACACCGCGCCGTACTGGGCGCGCAAATCGCCCTCCCAATCCCGATGCGAACGGACATTGGCCAGCAGCAGATTGATCACATCGGTGCGACGCTTGCCCTTTTCCCAGAGCTTGACGGGCGGAATCCGCAGGCCTTCGGCATAGATTTCCTTCGCATCGGGGTTGTAACCGGCCGGCACCGGGCCACCGATGTCGGTCACGTGCCCCTTGCAGACGCTCCAGAACACCAGCTCACCGTTGTAGAACACCGGCTTGTAGAGGCAGCAATCGAGCATGTGGCTGCCCATGATGGCCGGGTCATTGTGATAGATGACATCGCCTTCCTGGATGTCACCATCGAAATAGGCGATCACGGCCTTCATCGCCTGCATCAGGCCACCCAGGTGGATCGGGATGTCCTGCCCCTGCAGGATCATCTCGCCCTTGTGGTTGAAGAGCGCGTTGCTGTAGTCGTGCGCCACATTGAACACGCTGGAACGCGCCGTCTTCTCCAGCGTCAACGTCATCTCGCGCTGCGTGGTCTCCAGCGCCCCGCGTACCACGGCCAGCGTGATCGGATCGATCGGATGATCGGCTTTCATGGGTGTCTCCCGGTGAGATAGCTACTTATGGTCGACACATTCTGCCGCCAGCCGGCCATCACACTTGACTCCTGCCGCACCAATGATTGTTTCAGCGTGCACAGGCAGGGAAATCACCAAGTGAACGGCCCTGGCCAGCGGCATCGCCCTGAACCCGACACTGACGCCGCATCGATCAGGTCACGCTCAACCCCGAGCGCGATTCGGTCGTGAGGGACGCCTTGCAGACACAGGCCCAATAGTCATCACCGGATACTCAGCCACAGGTCACATGAATCAGGCAACAACTATCTTGATACGCACCGGCAAGTGTCGGGCATCGACGTGGGTTTTTCCACCTCTGGGTGGACTAACTGCAGAAGGGTTGGCTGCGTCCGTAACGGAAATATGTTTTGTATCATTTTTGTTACTATCATCAGAAAAAATTAGATAGATAAATAAAATTTAACACAATCTTGCACAGCATCTAACCTGACATAAAGTTTGTTCTGCTCTCAGCAGGGCCGCTGAAAATCTTGAAAATTCCAAGGAGACTCGCCATGAACGCTCGCTCGAAGTGGGCTTTTATAGCCTTGGCCTCAACAGCGATTTTTGGATGCAACAACCACGAGCATCCTCATACCGACGCACACGTACACGAAACAAAAAGCTACGACCTTCGCCCCTACTTTAAGCCCTGCCCGGGAGGACTTCATCAGAACGGCAGGATGATCCCAAAGGACAACAAAATTTATTCCAGAAAGGTCTTCCTTCCAAAGGAAATCAAGGGGAAAAACGGAGAGAACCAGAATACGTTCTACTACGCTGTCATTCTGCCTGACTGGAGTGACGAAAAAGGAACCGCAATCGTGGCGTGCAGCTCCAATCTGGAAGAGGTCGCTGCTTGGGCCTGCGAGAAAGATAGTAGCTTTGACGGAATTCCGTGCAAAGTGGAAATCCTCCATGGAGGAAAAGAGAAGATTGGGGATCAATGTGTCCAGACAGAAATGTTTATCTCGGGCTATATAAGTCAGTGCCAGTTTTGACTTGCTTTCCATAAACCCTCGATCGGGAGATCGTCATGAAACTCTTTTTCAAGAAAAAACCTCAAACAAGGAAAAACCCCCTCTTAACATGGACTTTTTTCCTTACCTTGGCAATTCTCCCAGAACCTGCATCCGCTGGACACATCTTTTTCAGTCGCGCCAATTGCGCAAACAACGAAAGCATTACCTGGGACTGGCCAACCGCCACCCCGAAATGGTGGCGAGTTATATCCACCCACAGAAGACCCGGATATTACCGTGAGGAGTTTCATCAAGTCGACTCAGGATGGTCGATGACAACGCGTTCTGCTGCAGTTCATTGGGGCGAGGGCACTCCAACGTTCTTTGGAATTGGCCCCAAGTGGCTCGTCATAGGCCAGCATTACGAGTTTGTCCCGGGAGCGATCGGATATGCGGGGCCAAGAATGATTGGCTACTCCGCAACAAACAACTGCAACCTGAAGGATTTCTTTCCTGACTGGTGAGATGGAGGAAAATTTATCATGAAGTTCAAACCGGCCCTTCCCGCCTTTTTCCTTGCACTTGGAAACCTGGCGCTTGCACAAACCCCAAATTTTGGCAGCATTTCTCCAGAAGACAGGGTCTCCATCACTGCAGAGCAGGACTTGCCTGGCGGCATGCCGCCGATCGAGGCGTCAAGTCGAAGAAAACCCGTAAAGAAGGATCTGGATGGGATCAGTTTTGTCGGGGATGATGAAGGGCTTATCGAGGGGCTTGAAAGAACGGTTTCTGCCATTGGTCGCGTAAAACAGCAGATCAAGTCAAAGGGCTTGGGGCAGGCTGTCAGGGATGAGAGGCTGTTTGGTTTGGTCTTTGACCCAGCTCAGATCAAGCTGACCTTGCCCATGGCGGTCTTCGATCAAGGCCAACTTGTCGGTGCAAAGCCCTCCGGCACCTTCAAGGATGGCAAGTGGACGGGAATTACCCGCTTTTTCCGCCTGGAAGATGGCTCGCTGGTCGAGATCGTGGAAACCGACCTGGCTTCGGTTCGGGGCAGGCTCTATATGGTTCCCGAGTCAATCAACACGGAAATCCACGGAAAGCCTGCAACTGCTGCTGTCCTGAAAAATGCCTCCGGCAGGGAGATTCGACAGGTAGTGTGGGTTCATGGTCCCAAGTCATTCGAGTTTCGTCTATTACCTCCCTCGCGATCAACAAAATCGACCTCTTTACCAGACAACAACGGCAGTCATAATGCGATCGAGATGGCGAGATCTTTGACTCATTGATCCGAAGGGGACCATCATCATGGAAGACGTGCCCATGAGACTTCCATCACACGGGTCATGCAGTGCACTACCTGCCATGAACAAGCAGTGCCGATTTCAGCAGCAGATTGTCGATCAGGCGGGTTCGGCCGAGACGGGCAGCCCCCAGGATGACGAGCGCCTGACCGGATGGCAACCCCTCCGGCTCTGCCAGGCCGCCCGGTTCAGTTCCGGACGGATCGTCAGTGGCCAGTAGCCGAAGCGGACGCTCGGGCACAACCGGTGTGTGCGAAGGCGCTTGCAGGTCAGCCTGCCGGCGAATCGTCAGGTAATCCACCTGCCAGCCCCGTGCCGACAGCGCCGCCCTGGCTGAACCCTCGATGTGCTCGATGGACTCGCCCGCCTTCAGGCGGGCCGCCATCCGGTGCAGCGTCCGGTTCAGCTGCACCGCCTCCTGCCGTTCCGCCCCACTCAGATAACGGTTGCGCGAACTCATTGCCAGACCGTCAGGTTCCCGAACCGTGTCGTGCGCCTGAATTTCGATCGGCAGGGCAAACTGTTCAACCATGCGCCGGATCACGAGCAGCTGCTGGAAGTCCTTCCGGCCAAACACCGCACAAGCCGGCTGGACGCAACCAAACAGTTTCATCACGACCGTGCAGACCCCGGTGAAGAATCCGGGCCGGAACTCGCCTTCCAGGATATCGCCCAGCGCCGGATCGGGCTGCACCCGATAGGTCTGCGGGGTTGGGTAAAGCTCGGCTTCGGCTGGTGCGAACAGCACATCACAGCCGGCCTTCTCCAGCGCCCCGACATCCTGCTCGAAGGTGCGCGGATAGCTGTCGAAATCCTCATGTGGCAGGAACTGCAGCCGGTTGACGAAAATCGTCGTCACCACCGGTCTGCCGGTATGGAGGGCCTGCCCCACCAGCGCCAGATGACCGTCATGCAGGTTGCCCATGGTCGGCACCAGCACCGGCCTGGTGCCCGCCAGCTGCTGACGCAGCTCGGCCAGGGTACGAGTGATCTTCATGATGGTTTACCAGGCGTGCCGCTGCTCATCCGGAAAACGGCCTGCCTTCACGGCCTCGACATAGGCGCTGAAGGCACCGGGGATCGATCCCGCCTCCGCGAGGAAATTCTGGACGAAGCGGGGCAGACGTCGCAAGCCCGCGCCGAGCATGTCATGGGCCACCAGCACCTGCCCATCCGTCCGGGCACCGGCGCCGATGCCGATGGTCGGGCAGCCATCCAGGCGTTGCGTGATCTCCCCGGCCAGATCCGCCGGCACCATTTCCAGCACCAGCAGGGACGCTCCGGCATCACGCAGCTCGATGGCCTCCCGGATCAAGCGCTGGGCGGCCTCGTCACTTCTGCCCTGCACCCGATAGCCACCCAGCGCATGCACATGCTGCGGCGTCAGCCCCAGATGCGCACACACCGGCACACCACGGGCCACCAGCATCTCGACGAGCGGCGCCGTCCAGCCGCCGCCTTCGAGCTTGACCATCTGCGCACCCGCCTGCATCAGCTCGCAGGCATGGGCAAAGCTGCTCTCGAGACTGCCGCCATAACTGCCGAAAGGCATGTCGGCGACCAGCAGCGGACGCCCGCCCACCGACCGGACACCTCTGGCCACGGCCGCCACGTGGTAGCACATCGCCTCCAGCGTCACGGGCACCGTGCTGTCATGCCCCTGCACGACCATGCCCACCGAGTCTCCGACCAGCAGGCTGTCCACCCCGGCCTGTGCGGCCAGCGCCGCAAAGGTGGCGTCATAGACGGCCAGCATCGTGATCGGCTCACCATCGCCACGCATCTGCTGCAATCGGGGCAGGGTGACCCGTTCGTTGGGCACAGGATGTTGCCTGGATACGGACGTGCCGGTACCGGCCGCCCCATAGGGGATGATCTGGGAGGATTCGCTCATCGTCTATCTGGATCAATGCCCGCGCCGCCGCACTTCAGTGGGCGAGGCGCCGAAGCGCGCACGGAACGAGCGGGAAAAGTGGGCTGGATCGTTGAAGCCGTGAGCATAAGCCAATTCGGCAATCGGCAGTTTCACCCGGGCGTCGGCCAGCTGACGGTAAACGGCCAGCAGGCGCTTCTCGTACACGAGCCGGCTCGGAGAGGTATCCCTCGCGCCAAGCAGCTTGTACAGATACCGAACCGACATGCCGCACCCCTGCGCAATCCGTTCGGGCGTCAGATCCGGCTCGGCGAGATGCGCACTGATGAAGCGCTCGATGTTGGCCAGATGGAATCCCGCCATGCCTGGCGCCTCGCTCTGCATCACCCGCTCGTCGTTCTGGATGATGAAGCAGAAATGCTCGATCAGCTGATCTGCCAGCAGGCCCTGGGCCCGCTCATCGAGCTGTGGCAGCTCCGTGTAGACGCTCTGCAGCAGGCCCAGGAACACGCGGCCCAGACCGCTTCGACTGTCGAAGGCCAGCCCCGCCGGACGCAGGGATTGCCCGATGCGCTCGTTCAGCACGGCCTCGGGCACCTTCAGCACCAGGATGTTGTTGAAATCCGGGTAGCCGAAACGATAGGGCAGATCACTTCGCTCGACGATGAAGCCGCCCGGCTCGCAGCGGATGCTTCTGCCGTCCTGCTCGAAATGGATTCCACTGAGCCGAGGCACGGTGATCAGATAGCAGGGTGCCTCGTCACTGCCGATGTGCTGCTGACTGCGCGAATAGCAGGCCGGTGCCGATTCCAGACATGAAATCGACATGTCTCGCCCCTTGAGTTCCCAGGCATCCAGTGCGCCCCGGATCGGCGCATCGCGCCCGGACTCGATCGAGAGCGGAAAATAGGTGCTGCACACGGCCTCCTGCCAGTAATCGAGCTGGTGGCGTGTTGCCACGTTGGCTGTCCTGAATTCTCTCCTCATGGCGATGGCCTGTCTGATGCGGCGCGGTATGCAAGGCCGGCATTCATCGATGGCGGACGGGGGTTGGCAGGCCCCACTGCCTGCGCAAAGGCACTGTTGCACGGACGCATAGCCAATGCCATGAGGGGAAACCCTGTCCATAGGAAAAACCACAATCGGAGATGAACTCACCGACCTGTCTGCTGTTCGGCAAACCTGGCGATGACATGCCCAAAAGAGGGCAGCCGCCCTTCATCATCGGGCTGCCTGAAACCATCTGCCAGCCTTCTCAAATCATTCGTCACTTGTTCAGCATCTACCCCTTCGTCAGACAGGTAACTGAGAAACACCTCGTCAAACACCTGACTCAAGACCGTCTCTCGACGACCTTTCAGGGAAGCCTCATTCAGACGCAACAGCTTGCACATGTAATCGGCCGGGCCATGCTCACGGTCAGGAAGCACCTTACCTGACAACGTGTAAGTGAATCGCTGTTCATCGACTTCCGACGGAGATATGGCCAACTCACCGTCGAAGTCGTTACCCTTGGCATGACCACAATGAACAGGTTCCGCCCTGTTCAATTGCCGCAGGCATGAAACGAACAGATTTCCGTAGTCAAGCGACAAATCGGGATACTTTTCCTGAGGCCTGAAATGCTCTATATGGCTGCCAACCGATTGACTGCTCCCTGCATGAGCTGCCCCCATTCCCCTGGGGACATCCCCAGCATCGATGTCGATGCGCTGTCCACAGTAACAACACACCCAACCCTGCTCGCGCAACAGCTGCTGGTGAAGCTCTCGTTTCTCCGGATTTCTCAAATCCTTGTAATCTGGCTGCCATTCTTCATTGGCTTTGGCCTTCCATGCCTGGAAGGATTCAGGGGGATCACCCTTGACAACCCGCTTCATCGCCCGATCAGCTCCTTCCGGCGGATCAGGGCTTCTGCACCACTCAGTTCAGGCACATCCTGGATATCCGCCTTCAAGTCTTCAAGCGTCTTCCTTGCCTGTTGCAACGGGCCGGTTTCAATCTGCGCGAACAGGGTGTCCAGCCGTTTCTGCACCTCTTCATTCCTCTGAGGCGCCCCCATGATTTCTGCAAGAATCTGGCTCGAATCAAGGCCGTAACTGACCCGAGGGCGAGAAACGCCATCCTGCCCCTCTCCGTCCTGCAGCAGGATGAGCTCGCAGGGCCTCAACTCCCCCAGAATCTGTGGAGAGTGACTTGTCGCGATGAACTGAACCTTGGGAAAAGCTGCTTTCAGACCATTGACAATCCTGCGCTGCCAGGCTGGATGCAGATGCACATCCAGTTCATCGATCAGGATCACGCCGGGGGTTTGCTGTGTCACCCGATTTCCCAGCTGTGGATTGAGCAGACACATTCGCCGCGCGATATCTGCTATCAGGCATATGACTGCACGCTGACCATCACTCAGGTAAGCAAAAGGGATTGAACCCATGGCGCTCTCTTCAGAGCACTCGACGAGCAAGCTTTTCTGCTGCATGTCATAACGCAGACCGCTGAATTCGGTGAACGATTGATTCAAGGCCATGTTGACCAGTGCCAGCTCATCATCACCGACTTCATTCAGACGTTGCCCGGTTTGAGCCACTCGCTCCAGACGCTCCAGGGACTTGGCAATGACCCAGGTCTGCAAGGATTCACTGCCAAGCCCTGCCTCTTTCCAGTCCTCATAGCCATCCGCACGAGCGGGCCTGATGGTTGCAGCCTTGATAGGGTCAACAGATTTTGAAGACCATCGCCGGTTGGCCCGGTAGAAGGCAATGACAGGCATGATGGTCGTTGTCCCTGAAGGGATCTCGTCTGTCACGCCTCCAGCGCCTCGCATCAGTCGGGCGGAATCCCCGGTTCTCTCGACCATGGCAAAGGGGTTGTCCCCTTCCACCGCTGGCGAATCAAACCCACCCGTAAGCTGCAATTGAAACGTCCCCTTTGCACACTCACCGGTCAAACGCAAGACTGCCATTCTGGGCTCAAAACGTATACGCCCATTCAGTGACTCCACTCCAACGTGTCTGAAATGGTCGTCATCAAAAATCCTGGCACCGAACACCCGCATGCGATTCTGCGCCAGATAGCTCAGCACACCGGCCAAAGAATCGGCCACGGCCATCAGCAGCGATGTCTTTCCACTGCCATTCACCCCAGCGATCAAATTGAAACCGGCTTCAAAATCGACCGACAGGTTCACATGCGCCCGATAGTTACTCAGATGGATTGAAGTCAGTCTCATCGTCCAGCTCACCCCCGGGTGAAACATGTCCCTCACACCTGCCAGGGAGTCCTGAAGCCATTGCCCACCCAACCACAGTCATCCCTGAATCATATAGCAACCGAATGGACAGGACATGCCAGAAACGGCGTCACGGCCCTCCCGACAACAACACCGCTGATATCGGCCTCAGATACACATTCTCAACCGACCCTCATGGAAGATCATCACACGATGGCCATACGCGAAGATGGGATACCTTCCACTCCATCAGAAATCCCAGTCCTCATCCTCGGTGGCCACAGCCTTGCCGATCACATAGGATGAACCGCTGCCGGAGAAGAAGTCGTGGTTCTCGCTGTCGGGCGAGAGCGCAGCCAGAATGGCCGGATTCACCTCGCACACGGCGGGGGGGAACAGAGCCTCATAGCCCAGATTCTGCAGGGCCTTGTTGGCGTTGTAATGCAGGAAGGTCTTGACATCCTCGGTCAGCCCGATCCGGTCGTACAGCTCTTCGGTGTAGCGCGTTTCGATGTCGTACAGCTCGAACATCAGCGAGAACGCAAAGTCCTTCAGCGACGCCCTGGCCTCCTCCGACAGCGTGCTCAACGCGCGCTGGTATTTGTAGCCGATGTAATAGCCATGCACGGCTTCATCACGGATGATCAGGCGGATCAGGTCGGCGGTGTTCGTCAGCTTGCCCCGGCTCGACCAGTACATCGGCAGATAGAAGCCCGAATAGAACAGGAAACTCTCCAGGAACACGCTGGCGATCTTGCGCTTGAGCGGGTCGGTGGCCGCGTCGTATTCCTCCAGGATCAGCCGGGCCTTGGCCTGAAGATGCGGATTTTCTTCCGACCAGCGAAAGGCCTCGTCCACCTCCTTCGTGGAGCACAGCGTCGAGAAAATCGAGGAATAGCTGCGCGCGTGCACCGCCTCCATGAAGGCGATGTTCGTCAGCACCGCCTCTTCATGCGGCGTCTGCACATCCGGCAGCAGCGAGGGCGCCCCCACCGAGTTCTGGATCGTGTCGAGCAGGGTCAGGCCCGTGAACACACGGATCGTCAACGTCTTCTCTTCCGGCCGCAACGTGGCCCAGCTCTGCACGTCATTCGAGAGCGGCACCTTCTCCGGCAGCCAGAAATTCGCCGTCAGCCGGTTCCAGACCTCCAGATCCTTTTCATCCTGCAGACGATTCCAGTTGATCGCCAGCGGTACGGGTCGAACTTTCGTCGCTTCCCGATTCTGCATTGCCACATCACTCACAGCGAGCTACCTCTTCTTGTCCATTCATCCATACTGATTCAGTCAGCATTTTCATGCCTGGCCTGAATCACCTGTTTCCCGTTTCTGCCG
The DNA here is from genome assembly GCA_030528325.1 of Lautropia sp. Classification (GTDB taxonomy): domain Bacteria; phylum Pseudomonadota; class Gammaproteobacteria; order Burkholderiales; family Burkholderiaceae_E; genus Lautropia. The sequence continues at coordinate 35,091 of JAUMZD010000040.1, forward strand.
ATCCGTTTGGTCTTACCTGCCGCGGGCCTGCCGGGCCTCAGGGTGGGGCATCCCCCTCCCCTCATACGTTCACACCACCAGCACTGCACTCAAACCAACAGCCCGATCCTGATCCCCGAAGCTACAACCTTCACGCTTCACTCAAGCCCCGATGCCGGGTACTCCCTGAGGCGATTTCGTGCAGCGAAGCGGAACGCATGAGCCGAACGGGGGTGGCCGGTGGCGGGGCGCTGCTCCCGAAGCTTCAGACCCACCAAAGCCTGACAAATCACAACGTGCAGGACACGCACCCCTGCACTTCCGTGCCTTCCAGCACCGCCTGCCTCAGGCGCACGTAATAGATCGTCTTGATCCCCTTCTTCCAGGCGTAGATCTGTGCC
>JAUMZD010000090.1 GCA_030528325.1 Lautropia sp.
CGTGGCGCATGCAGGGCAGCGTGATGCGGGCGACGATATTGGGGCTGTCGAGATGTTGGGCGGCGGGCAGATCGCCCAGCATGACGATGAACGGCTGGAAATCCATGACTGGCCGGTGTGCACCGCCCAGCTGCAAGTGGGCTCCGGGCGCATTGACAGCAGGAGAGTCTCGGGCTGCAAGCCGGCCGCGCAAACGCTTGGGCTTGGTCGGGGATTTCAGAAAGATCACGACCGGCACGACCCGATTCGTCTTGAAGTGCTGGGCCAGTTGCAGGCAGTAGACGCCCAGGCGGTGGATGGAGAAGCGCCGGGGATCGGTTTCTTCCTCCAGCACGAAGAGCAGCTCGGCCTGCTCGCCGTTGGGCCATCTCGCCAGCAGCGGCACATCCAGCTCGAAGAAACGGTCACTGAGCCGATCCTTGAGCTGTTCCTGACGGACGGGGATGATCCTGACCTCGGGGCCGAGCCGGCGGGCCTCTTCGGGCACGAAAAAGGCCAGAGCGGCCAATGGGTAATCGAGGATCAGGTTCTTGAAGTCCTGATCGTGAGACTGGGGCATGAAAGGCTCCTCGTGCTGCCATGGACGATGCGTCCGGAAACCGGTGGCAATGCCCTCATCTTGCCCCCTGATGAGGATCCTGCCATCAGCCGGATGGCTGTGGCCGCCCGTTCAGCCTAGCTCATGCCGCCACCTTCATCCATCCGGCTGATGCCTTTCATCCGGTTTCGGCGCAAGATGCCCAGTCTCTGATCGTTCGCTGAAAGGAGGTCTTCATCATGATCAAACGGCTTCATGTCTTGCCGGATGCCATCATCGTATCCGGCGGCCATCAGAATGGACAGGCAGCAGGGCGGATGCCTGTCGATGATCCGGACAGGCTACGCTGGCAGAAACAGTGCTTGTGCCGATTTCTGACCCGTCTTGTCTTCGGGCATGTCAGCTCGGCTACCGAAGCTCGCATCCGGCAGGCGAGTCTGGCGGATCTGACGCTGTGGGTGCAGCAGCTGCGACTTCATTCCCTGCCGGCCAAACCGTCGGCGTTACGGCCGCTTTCATGCTGGATCGTGAAATGACTGCTGTTCCTATGTGGGTAAGTGGTGTGGGTAACTTAAAACAGATTCGTGTGTTTACCCACATCCAACTACGCCTCCCAGGAGCCTGGGGCTTCACCTGCCGGCTCCTGAGCGCTTCACGCTCCGTCCGTGCCTTCGGCGTTACCGACCCAACCCCGCCCCACATCAGGGCTGATAGGGCGTCTGCCCAGGTTGGGACAGCCGACCTGGCCGACCGTAGGTGCTGTTACACGTTGTCCATCGACTGAACCGATCAAACGTGGCAAAGTAGAGCGTCCAGATTGAACAACGCCATCCTGAATCCGTCCATGAGTTCAACCCCCCTCGATCCGTTCGTCTCCGAGTTCGAGACCGAAGAACAGGAGGCCGAGTACATCGCCTGGCTTCGGGCCAAGGTGGATGCCAGCCTGGCAGACCCTCGCCCAATGATTCCTCACGACCAGGTCATGGCAGAAATGGACGCCATCATCGACGCGGCAGAGGCCAGGCAACGCGCTAACGTCACAGCATGATGCTGCCCATCGTCTGGTCGGTTCCCGCGCGCAACGATCTTGCCAACATCGTCGATTTCATTGCAGACCGGAACCCGGCAGCCGCCCGGAAGATTCGTGCACTCATCGAATCCTCCCTTATTCCAGCATCTGCCATGCCGTACATGTTCAAGTCCAGCCAGCGGATTCCCGGCTGCCACGAAATCGTTGCCCACCCGAACTATATCGTGCTGTACAGGGTGACGGATCGCATCGAGGTCGTGGCCGTTGTTCACGCTCGACGGGCCAGAATGCCAAACATCGACCGGGGATGAAACAGATTCGCCTGTGAAGAGAGCGAGGCAGTTTTGATCGTGGCCGGGATGTTGCCCTGGGCTCCCTGATCAGCATGAGCAGGCATTCATCAGGGGTGCCTGCCATGGCTCGAATGGCCAGAACCGGTCATGCCCTCATCAACCATCCGACTTCAGTACCGTGTTTGGGGAAGTGGTGGACAGCCGACAACCGGGAGGCGAAGAGGGTGGGCGAAGGATGCCAGACCGGGAACCAAAAAAACCAGCGGCGTGCCTGAGAACAGGACACGCCGCTGGCGGGCAATACGCGGTAACTGATAAGCGAACTGCCCTGATACCGGTGGGGTGTTGTCTGGCCGGGGCAGGGCGAGGCAGTTTGCCTTGCTCGCCCCGGCCCTGGAGCAACCTGCCCGGTAGCGGCGGTTGAACCGCCGCGGGCTTGCCGATCAGCGCAGCAGGGACAGCGCGTTGTTCGGCAGCGAGTTGGCCTGCGACAGCATCGCGGTACCAGCCTGTTGCAGCACCTGCGAGCGGGTGAGTGCTGCGCTTTCCTTCGAGAAGTCGGCGTCCATGATGCGGCTGCGGGCGGCCGACTGGTTTTCGGCGTTGACTTGCAGCGTGTTGATGACGGCCTCGAAGCGGTTCTGTACGGCACCGAATGTGGCGCGTGCCGAGTTGACCACGGTCAACATCTTGTTGATATTTTCAATGGAAGTCTGCGCCGACGCTTGCGTTTTAAGCGTTTTGTTGTCTTCAGGACCTGTGGTCAAGTTCTCACCAACGACATTCTTGATGTCGTCTTTGTTGTACATGTTTTCAAGCGTGATCTCAATGCGATCGGTGTTCTGGTCGTTTCCGGCGCCAATCTGGAAGGTCAGAGCCGCTGCATTCGTACCGAAAAGCTCTTTTTCATTGAACTTGGTTCCGGACAGTGTCCGTTTGATCTCTTTGGCCAATTCGAGATATTCGACGTTGAGAGCCTCACGATCGGTGTCGCTATTGGTGGCGTTGGCAGCCTGCACTGCCAGCTCGCGCATGCGCTGGCCCATGTCACTGATCTTCGACAGGGCGCCTTCAGCCGTCTGGGCCAGCGAGATGGCGTCGTTGGCGTTGCGGATGGCCACGTTCATGCCGCGAACCTGCGTGTGCATGCGCTCGGCGATGGCCAGGCCAGCGGCGTCGTCCTTGGCGCTGTTGACGCGCAGACCGGTGGACAGGCGCTGAACGGCCTGGGCCAGCATGCCCTGGGTGCCCGACAGGTTGCGCTGGGCGTTGAGCGACATCATGTTGGTGTTGATGATCTGTGCCATGTTCAAAGCTCCGTTATCAGAGTGGAGGTGGTTCGGTCCGGCTTCCGGTCATCCGGTTCTGGACGGCGGGAAACGTTCCCGTTGCCTTGAATATCGACCGGGCCCACGCCGGCTTTAAGCCGGATGCCGGCCGCTCGTTCGGCGGCATCGACCGTTGATCGTGATGGCTGTCGCTGATGCAACAGCCGGTCGTGTCATCGGGATGAGCGTGTGTTTGGGGGCGTTGAATGGCGTTCTGAATTCGGATGGCCTAAGCCAGGCTGGGAACCTTGGTCATCCGGTCGATGGCAGGCTCCTCGCCACGGGGCAAGATGAGGGCATTGCCACCGGTTTCCGGACGCATCGTCCGTGGCAGCACGAGGAGCCTTTCATGCCCCAGTCTCATGATCAGGATTTCAAGAACCTGATCCTCGATTACCCATTGGCCGCTCTGGCCTTTTTCGTGCCCGAAGAGGCCCGCCGGCTCGGCCCCGAGGTCAGGATCATCCCCGTCCGTCAGGAACAGCTCAAGGATCGGCTCAGTGACCGTTTCTTCGAGCTGGATGTGCCGCTGCTGGCGAGATGGCCCAACGGCGAGCAGGCCGAGCTGCTCTTCGTACTGGAGGAAGAAACCGATCCCCGGCGCTTCTCCATCCACCGCCTGGGCGTTTACTGCCTGCAACTGGCCCAGCACTTCAAGACGAACCGGGTCGTGCCGGTCGTGATCTTTCTGAAATCCTCGACCAGGCCCAGGCGTTTGCGCGGCCGGCTTGCAGCCCGAGACTCTCCTGCTGTCCAGGCGCCCGGAGCCCACTTGCAGCTGGGCGGCGCGCACCGGCCGGTCATGGATTTCCAGCCGTTCATCGTCAGGCTGGACGATCTGCCCGCCGCCCAGCATCTCGACAGCCCCAATATCGTCGCCCGCATCACGCTGCCCTGCATGCGCCACG
>JAUMZD010000091.1 GCA_030528325.1 Lautropia sp.
TGAGTTGAAAACGAAGGGACATGGTGCGGCTGAAAGGACTCGAACCTTCACACCTCTCGGCGCCAGAACCTAAATCTGGTGCGTCTACCAATTTCGCCACAGCCGCCTTGAACGCGCGCCCTGTCGCCTTGAAAAAAACTGATTCTATATGAAGCCGGGAAACACACCATCCTGCCTGAAAGGATCGGGCCGGCTGAGGCCGGTTTCCGCAGGCGCTGAGGCCCTGTCGGTGGCGGTGGGGGGCGTTCGGGCACTCCCCGGGGACGGCGGAAAGTGCCGCCCAAACGCCTGGATTCGTCTGCCCGGCCGCCACAGGCGCACGATGGGCGGCATGGGAGACATCAGGCGCGCGTCGCCCCGCTCACGCGGCAGGCTCATCGGCAGATTGACGGCTGGTTGTCTTTGTGTGGCTTTCATTACAATCGGGCAAAAGCGGGACGCCGTCTGCCCGTCTGGATGGGGATTCTGCAATGCGTTTTCACAACAGCCTGACATGAATGATACGAAACCCTGGCATGGGGTCGATCATCCGGAGAATTTCCCGGTCGGTTCATGGCTGGTGCCCGCGGGGCTTCGGCCCGGCATGCTGGCCCTCTACCGCTTTGCCCGCCACGCCGATGATCTGGCCGATGAGGGCGAGGCCACGGCGGCCGAGCGTGATGAGGCCCTGCTGGCGCTGGACGCTGCCGTTCAGCGGGCTTCGGCCGGAGAGTGCACGGGGCTGCCGATGGTGGACGGGCTCATCGGGCCCGCCGCCCGCCACGGTTTCTGCTGGCAGTATTTCCGGGATCTGATCGACGCATTCCGGCAGGATCTTCACAAGACCCGCTATGCGAACACCCACGAAGTGCTCGATTACAGCCGGCGCTCGGCCGATCCGGTCGGGCGTCTGGTGCTTCAGCTCTTCGGTGCGCACGAGGATGAGCGCAACCGCCTGGCATCCGATGCGATCTGCACTGCACTGCAACGCATCAATTTTCTCCAGGACATCGGCATCGACGCGAAGAAGGATCGGGTCTACCTGCCGGCATCGACCCTGCTTCAGGCGGGCACCGACCCGGAGACGCTACGGCAGGAGGCTCTGGCGGGTCGCCTGGGCGAACGTTCCCGACAGGCCGTGGCGCTCGAGCTGGCCAGTGCCCGACGACAACTGCTGTCGGGACGTGACCTGCCGGGCCGCCTGCCATTCCGGCTGGGGGCCGAAATCCGCTTCATCATGGCAGGAGGCAACCGGATTCTGGATCGCATCGCTGCGGCCGGCCACGATCCGGTTGCCCGCCGTCCCGTCCTCGGCTGGCGTGACGGCCCCTCCCTGCTGCGCATGGCCGTCTCCCTGCCTTCCATCCCTGATCCCTCCCGATAACCAGGCAAGACATGAGTCCAGATGAATACTGCCAGGACAAGGCTGTCCGCAGTGGCTCGAGTTTCTATTACAGCTTTCTGTTCCTTCCCCAGGATGCCCGGCGCGCCATCACGGCGCTGTATGCCTATTGCCGTGAGGTCGATGATGTGGCCGATGCCCAGGGAGACCGGCAGGTGGCGCGCCGAAAGCTCGCCTGGTGGCATCAGGAGGTGATCGACCTGTTCGATGGCGTGCCCACACATCCGGTCACGCGTGCGCTTGAGCCGCACCTGAAGACCTTCGGCATCCATCGCCGCCAGCTGCACGAGGTCATCGACGGCATGAAGATGGACCTGGACGAGGTTCGTTACCTCGACTTCGAGGGACTGAAGCTCTACTGTCGGCGCGCGGCCGGTGTCGTCGGCGAGATGTCGGCCAGCATTTTCGGGTATACCGAGAAGAAAACCCTTCAGTACGCTGATCGGCTCGGACTGGCTTTCCAGTTGACGAATATCATCCGAGATGTCGGAGAGGATGCGCGCATGGGGCGGATATACCTGCCCCAGGAAGATCTGATCCGGCACGGTATCAGCCGTCAGCAGATCCTGTCGGCCCGTACCGAAGAGCAGGAAACCCCCGCATTCCAGGCCATGATGGCCGACCAGGTGGCGAGGGCCAGGCAGACCTATCGGGAAGCCTTCGATCTTCTGCCAGCCGTCGATCGGCGGGCGCAACGCCCCGGCCTGATGATGGCAGCCATCTATTCGGCGCTCCTCGATGAAATCGAGGCCGAGCGCTACCGTGTGCTGTCTCAGCGCATTGCGCTGACCCCTTTGCGTAAATTCTGGCTGGCCGTCAAGACCCGTGCCAGCGGTCAACCTCCCCGGATCCTTTCTGCATGAACCAGCTTCCTGTCTTGATCGTTGGCGCCGGTTGGGCGGGCCTTTCCGCCGCCGTTCACCTGTGTCGGGCCGGCGTGCCGGTACAGGTGCTGGAGGCCGCTCCGCAGGCAGGCGGTCGTGCCCGTCGCCTGACCCTGTCCTGGGAGGGGGCCGACATCGTCGTGGACAACGGACAGCATCTGCTGCTGGGGGCCTATCGTGAAACGCTGCATCTGATCGACTTCCTGAAAGGGCGCGGCATGCTGCGTGTGCCGATGCACTGGGAAAATGCGGCGGGTCTGCGTATCCAGCGTCAGTCGAGGCCCTCCGACGGCATGCAGGGTGCCTCGATGCGCGACCAACTGGCCGAATCCTGGTCGATGGTGGGTGCGCTGTTCAATGCCCGTGGCATGCCGCTGCGGGTCCGGATGCACCTGATTCGCACGCTGATGCAGGCCAGACTGGGTAACTGGCGTCCGCCCGTGGGCGTGCGTACCGTCAGTGAATGGTATGAGCGTACCGAGCAGTCCCGGATGCTGATCGAGCAGTTCTGGAACCCGATGGTGCTGAGTGCCATGAACACGCCACCCGAGTCCGCCTGTGCTTTCACCTTCCTGCGGGTGCTCAGCAATGCGATGGGTCGTGAACCATCGGCCAGCGATTTCGTGCTGGCCAACGAGGATCTGGGCCAGCTTTTCGTCGATCCCGCCCTCGAATACCTCGAAGCCCGGCAGATGAAAGTCATGCTGCGCACCCCGGTCAGGGAGATTCTCTGGGCGCCGGACGGTTCCGGCTACCAGATCCGCGCACAAAGCCCGGACAGGGGCGACGTGATGTGTCTGGGCAGGCAGCTGGTACTGGCCTGTCCGCCAGCGGTCAGCGCACGCCTTCTGAAAGGCATTGTGCCGGACAGCGTGCTGGCCCCGCTCGAGCGCTTCGATTACCGTCCCATCACCACCGCCTACGTCGGATGGCATGCCGATCGTGGCAATCTGCCTGCATCCCTGCCGCTCATGTTCTCCCTGTATGACGGCGAGCACGGTGCCGAGCCGGCACACTGGTTCTTCGACCGGGGCTCGCAGCAGGGCTGGCGCATCGGCGCCGTGGTGATCAGCGACAGCGAATCGGCGCTGGCCATGGGCGATGATGCATTGAAAGAGGCGATCGCCGCCCAGCTGGCGCGCACGCTGAAGCTGCCGGCCCCGGATCAGGTCTCCTTCATCCACGAGAAGCGTGCCACCTTCGCCTGCACGCCCAACCGGCCCGTCGTGCCACCGGGCTACGTCGGTTCACATCTGCCCAACATCGCACTGGCCGGCGATTACGCTTATGGCGCCTTCCCGGCCACGCTGGAAGGCGCGGTTCGCGCGGGGCGGATGGCAGCCGAGTTCCTGATGGATCGCTGACGGCTAGAGCGTGTCATGCACTCATTCGTCCCCGCGCTGGCCCCAAAACCGCGGGCTGACAAGGCGCCACGCGCCGCC
>JAUMZD010000092.1 GCA_030528325.1 Lautropia sp.
GTTTCCAGCAGTTCCAAGCCCGCAGCCCGACCTGGCGCGTACCGCCCTTCCTGACAGCGGGACAGCGGCGTGCCGCTCGTGGTTGAGAAGGCCGAGGCTGCGTGTCCGAGCCATGGGGCAAGAAGCGGGTGGGGCCGGCGCGGCCGCTTTGCAGCCCGCGACTTTCCTGCCGCCCAAGCCCCGAGGCACTTTCGTGAACGATGCCGGCACAAACGGTACACTTTGCGGATACCGTGCGCATGATGTCATGCATGACCAGACGCACGACCAGACCCTGATGAACCGGATGCCAGAAGCCCTTCCGTCGCCAGTCCCGGGCGACCCCCGCGCCGAATTGCGCGCCGAGATTGCCGCCACCGCGGCCAGCCTGATCGCCGACAGTGCCCTCGATTACCAGAGCGCCAAGCAGAAAGCCGCCCGCCGCGTCTTCGGCGGCAACACACCACCTGCCGGCCTGATGCCGGGCAACGACGAGATCGACCAGGCGCTGCGCGAACATCTCGACCTGTTCGATCCCGACCATGCCGAACGGGTGGCCACCTACCGGCAGGCAGCGCTGCTGTGGCTGTCACGGCTGGCCGACCATCGCCCCCATGTCTGCGGGGGGGCTTGGAAAGGCATCGTCGCGCCACACACCCCGCTGCACATCCAGTGCTTCACCGACGACGGCAAGGAGCTGGAAATGCTGCTGCTCGATGCCGGCATCCACTATGACGTGGTGGAGGTGGCCCACTTCTCCGGCCGGCAGCCCGACGTGCCGGCCCTCGTCTTTCATGACCGGCATGATCTGCCGATCATGATTTCCATCTACCAGCACGACGATCTGCGCGGCGCGCTGAAACGCACATCGGGCCACACCACCGAACGAGGTGATCTGGCAGCCCTCGAACGGCTGATCAGCCGCGCCAGGGACGGCACGCCCCCTGAAGAAGCCCCGGGCACCCCGGCGCCCGATCGCCCCCACTTCCCTTCCTGATCGATGGAGGCCCTGATGCTTTTCCGTTCAATCACCCACCCCACTCTCCTGGCGGGCCTGTGTCTGGCAGTGCTGGGCACCGGGGCGCCCGGGATCTCGCAGGCAGCAGAGCAACACCCGGATGCCGTTCGTCGGGGCGCCCAGACTGTCAGCCAAGCCGCTGCCGACACGGAAACGGTATTCGGCAAGACCTGGCCACCGATACGGCTTGCCAGCGCCGCCGAGGGCGATGCGCCACCAGGCGCCTCTGCCGAGCAGGCGGCCGAAAGCCCGCCGCCGCTTGCGCAGTTGGGCGCCTTCGGCTGGCGTGACAGCCACGATCAGCCCTTCGATGTGGAAAGGCTGAAGGGCAAGCCTGTCGTCATCAATTTCTGGGCCACCTGGTGCGCCCCCTGCGTGAAGGAAATGCCGGATCTGTCCGCGCTATCCGGGGAAATCGGCGAGGCTGCCGCCTTCATCGGCATTTCGCTCGACAAACTCGACAAGGTCAGACGCTTCACCGACAGGACGCCGGTCGCCTATCCGCTGCTGATCGCCGACTTCAAGGGCCTTGGACTGGCCCGCCAGTGGGGCAACAAGCAGGGTCAGATGCCCTACACCGTGGTGCTGAACGCAAAAGGGGAGCTGCATTGGCAGCACGCCGGCATCGTCAACGTCGATGACCTGCGTTCGATGTTAAAATCATCCGAACTCCGTTGAGCGTGCACGATCTTGAAGCCATCTTCTGATAAAAAAGGTTTGCTGGTCATCCATGGCCCCAACCTGAACCTGCTGGGCACCCGGGAGCCGGAGGTGTACGGCCGCGTCACGCTGGCCGATATCGACCAGCAGCTTCAAGCCATCGCCGACACGCACCAGCTGCCCTTCGACAGTTTCCAGAGCAATCACGAAGGCGCGCTGGTCGATCGCATCCAGGCGGCCCGCACCGACGGCACCGCCTTCATCATCATCAACCCTGCCGCCTATACGCACACCAGCGTCGCCATGCGCGATGCACTGGCGGCAGTGGCCCTGCCGTTCGTCGAGGTTCACCTGTCCAACGTGCACCAGCGAGAAAGCTTCAGGCATCATTCCTACTTTTCTGATCTGGCCCAGGCCGTCGTCGCCGGCATGGGCGCCTTCGGCTATGAGGCGGCCCTTCGATTCGCCCTGTCGAAAATGGGGTACGCCTGAGCCCTTCCCCCTCTGTCGGCCCCTGGCCCGTGGCGGGTTTCTGTCTGAAACACCGCCGGCCAAGGGCTTTTTATCACCCAACACACCGGTCATCGAACCGGCATATCCAATTACCCAGGGACACCCAGCATGGATCTGCGCAAACTGAAAACCCTGATCGACCTCGTGGCCGACTCCAGCATTTCAGAGCTGGAAATCACCGAGGCCGAAGGCCGCGTCCGCATCGTGAAGGCACCGCCGCCGGCGGCAGCCCAGGCACCGGTCGCCCAGGTGGTGCACGTACCGGCACCGGCAGCCGCAGCGCCCCAGGCCGCTGCCGCACCAGCTGCAGCCACGCCAGCCGCTGCCCCGGCAACCAGCACCCGTGGCAAGACCGTCAAGTCGCCGATGGTCGGCACCCTCTATCGCGCCCCCAACCCCGAGGCAGATCCCTTCGTCTCGGTGGGCACCGTGGTCAAGCCGGGTGACACCCTGTGCATCATCGAAGCGATGAAGCTGATGAACGAAATCGAATCCGAATTCGCCGGCACCATCGTCGAGATCCTCGTCGAGAACGGCCAGCCGATCGAATACGGCCAGCCGCTGTTCGTCATCGAATAATCCCCCAAAGGCCGGCGCATCATGTTCGAGAAGATCCTCATCGCCAACCGGGGTGAAATCGCCCTGCGTATCCAGCGGGCCTGCCGAGAGATGGGCATCCGCACCGTGGTCGTCCACTCCGAGGCCGACACCGAAGCCAAGTATGTCAGGCTGGCCGACGAGTCGGTCTGCATCGGCCCCGCCCCCTCGCGCGACAGCTATCTGCATGTGCCGTCCATCATCGCCGCGGCCGAGGTCACCGATGCCGGCGCCATCCACCCTGGCTACGGCTTCCTGTCCGAGAACGCCGACTTCGCCGAAAGGGTCGAGAAAAGCGGTTTCGTCTTCATCGGCCCCCGCCCCGAGTCGATTCGCCTGATGGGCGACAAGGTCTCGGCCAAGGATGCGATGAAGGCAGCCGGCGTACCGGTGGTACCCGGCTCGGACGGTGCACTGCCCGACGATGCCGACGAGGTTCTGGCCATCGCCCGCCAGGTCGGTTTCCCGGTCATCATCAAGGCCGCCGGCGGCGGTGGCGGCCGTGGCATGCGCGTCGTGCACACCGAAGCCACCCTGCTCACCTCGGTGGCCACCACCCGCACCGAAGCGAAGGCTGCCTTCAACAATGGCGAGGTCTACATGGAGCGCTATCTCCAGAACCCCCGCCATATCGAAATCCAGGTGCTGGCCGACGAGCATGGCAACGCCGTCTATCTGGGCGAGCGCGACTGCTCGATGCAGCGTCGCCACCAGAAGATCATCGAGGAAGCCCCTGCCCCCGGCATCCCGCGCGAACTGATCGACCGGATCGGTCGTCGCTGCGTCGAAGCCTGCCGACAGATCGGCTATCGCGGCGCCGGCACCTTCGAGTTCCTCTACGAAAACGGCGAGTTCTTCTTCATCGAGATGAACACCCG
>JAUMZD010000041.1:0-12580 GCA_030528325.1 Lautropia sp.
GATATTCAGCAGCAGGTCGCATGAATCAGGCGACAACTATCTTGACATGCACCGAGTCTCATGCCAACAAACCCAGGGTCAAAGCTTTCACGGCCGCTGCAGTCTTGTTTGATACGCCGAGCTTTCTGGTGACATTACTGATGTGCAGATTCACCGCACTCGTGGAAACACCGAGAATGTCGGCTATATCCTGGGCTGATTTACCATCGACCGTCCATTTCATGACGTCACGCTCACGAGCTGTCAGTCCTGCCACGCAGCTACATTCATTGGCCTGAATGTGACGGGACAACATCATGTGCCCTGTCTGAGCCAGCCATTGCAGTTTTAGCTGCTTCTCTTGCAGTTCTGCCGTCGAAAGCGCTTGCGCAGAACGGGCCAGACTCAAGATGCCGCAAGAACCATTCACATCACGGAACGGTTGCGACCAGCCGAAGCGAATGCCGTGAGAGCCAGCCTCATCCCAGAAAGCTGGCGCCATTGAACGCTCCTTCCGAGACCACCCCAATGGCATCGTGCTCTCACGAGCATGCCTGACCACAGGATCAATGGCCAGATACCCTTTCTCCCTGTAGGCCAGTTGCCAAGCAGCAGGATAGTTGTTCAACAGCGTCACCCTGGGAGCGCTGGCTGGCAACGGCGCCTGGAAACCGTAAGCCACAAACTCGAAATCCTGTGCCTGAGCCGCCTTCAAAAGAAGCTCGAACACTCGCACAAACCCCTGGGAACTTTCGACGGCCAATGCCAGCAGCTCTTCTTGCCAAGCTTCCATCCCATCTCTCCAAAGCCGGGAGTCTGCTCACAGGATAGCAAATAGCGCTGATCCCATCAGCGGCTCTTCTACTGGAAAACCCGAGCTGATAATTCTTGCAGATTGCTCAGACAGATCATGTAGATAGACTTGCACCGACACCACCCCGGAACCACTCAAGTAGCCGAACACCTCTCAAAACCTCATCTGCAGGCCAGACGCTACACCCCCGTTAGCTCATGAAAATCTGAGGGACTTGAGCCGGATACCAATCAGAGAGGCTCAGGTTGAAAGAACACAGATCAGCCACCGGAAAGTTCGCCAAAGGGCTCATGTATGGCCTGGCTGCCGCATTGATCTGGGGTGGCTTCCCGGTCATGACGCGCCTTGGCGTCCATCAGCCCGGCCTGGGTCAGGACGACATAACCTTCATTCGGTACGCCGTTTCCGGGCTCATTCTCATGCCCTTTCTGAGGCCTTCACTACTCCGCCAGTTCTCATGGCAGGCTATTGGCATCGTGGTCGCTGGAATTGGATTTCCATACATGCTGGTAGTTTCCTCCGGACTGAAAGGCGCTCCTGTCGAGGTTTTTGCATTGATCACGCCGGGAGGAATGATCTGCTTCTCATTGCTGATGTCGAGACTTATCCTGAAAACGGCTTTCACCCGAGAGTCCATCATCGGCATCACACTGATCATCGCGGGAGCATTTTCAGTCTATCTCACCCAGCACATGGAAAGCAGGACAGATACCTGCCATTCCTGCATGGGTTATTTCGTTCTTGGCGCGTTTCTGTGGGCCTGCTACACAGTAGCCACAAGAAAATATGCCTTCACGGCCTTTCAACTGACCGTCATCGTGTCGGTCATATCGATGCTTATTTATGGGCCTTTTTATCTCCATGAACATGGGATGAAAATCCTCTCACTCGATACCTCCACCCTCCTCTGGCAAGCATTTTACCAGGGAGTGCTGGTATCGATTCTCGCCCTGTTCTTTTACAGTAAATCCGTCCAGCTGCTGGGCTCTGTGGCTGGAGCCACCTTCGCAGCGCTGGTTCCCGTTTTCTCGACATTGATGGCAGACTTGCTACTGGGCGAACACGTCCCCATGACTTCATGGGCTGCCCTGCTCGTGATCACGACGGGCATGCTGATCGTGGTGTTTGGCCCAGTTCTTAGGCAATACCTGAGGAGCCCCCCATGACAAACGACAGTCTCGACAACCACCCCATCCAGACCCACGACAAGATCCGCTATTCGGATACCGACCGGCAGGGGCACGTCAACAATGCCGTCTTTTCGACCTTTCTTGAAACCGGCAGGGTCGAGATCCTCTACGATCCCGAAAACGGGCTGGTGAAGGATGGTACCGAGTTCGTCATCGCGCGGCTCTCCCTCGATTATCTGGGCGAGATGCACTGGCCCGGCACCGTCACCATCGGCTCGCGTATCGATCGCATCGGCAACTCGTCCATCACGCTGGCGCAGGTGCTGTACCAGGGCGACAAGCTGGCCGCCAGAGCCGAAACGGTGCTGGTGCAGCTCGATTCGGCCTCACGACGGGCAAAACCTTTCGATGAGCAGGCCCGGGCGTTCTTCGAGCGTCTGACGACGAACCTACCCAGCGACTGATAGCATCTTGGTTCATCCACGATCGGGCGCATACTGTGCTTGGCGGGGCCGATTTTCGCCTCGCGGTTCCTACCGCCCAAGCGCCTGGCAGGCTGACAACAGGCCATACTGGCGAACCAGACGTGCCGATTCCTGAATACGGGCAACACCCAGTTTTTCATTCAGCCGTGCATAAGCGGCGTACACCGTCGACACCGACAGGCTCAGCCGTGCGGCCACCTCATGTGCAGCGAGCCCGTCACTGACCAGTGCCAGCATGTCCAGATCGCGTGCCCCAAGCTGCCAGGCCTGCAGCAGATCGCGCTGATGCACCGACAAGCGCTGCTCCAGAAGAATGGTCGACAGAGCCCGGAGCAGCACCTGCCAACGCCACAGGCGGGCCTCTCCGCCTTCCCGTGGATCGTCCTCATTGGCGACCAGCAATGCGCCCACGAAAACATGCGTGCTGTCGTGAGCAGGCACCACCATGCAGCTGCGGAATCCGTACCGGGCCGCCATCTCGCGCATCTGCTGCTGCCCGACGCTCTGGCACGGCAACTGGCTACCCAGCGCCGGGCGAGCCTGAGCGCGGGCATGCGCCAGAAACGGGTCATTGTGATACCAGTGCCGTTGCTGATAGAGCTGCATCCATCCCGGCGCGCAACCCACCAGAAAATGGTGATGGCTACAGGCCCCCTCGGCCCCCACCGAAAATGTGCAGAAAAGAAATTGCCTGATATCCATTCCCGCCATCACACGTCGCAGCACACGATGCAGCACGCCCTCTTTCTCGCACGAAGCCAGCGCCTCGATATCGGCCAACAGGGTGCCGACATCCACGTCCCGATCAGGCGGTTTCCAGACGGCCATGACAGACTTCCCTTCATGTCACGAACTGCTGCATCCGCGAGTAATGCGGCTCCAGCTGCGGAAAGTACGGATCGGCCACCATGTATTCGAACAGCGAAGCCGGCGAATCGAGCAGCACCGAGTGCACGAATCGACTGCCATCAGCCTGAATCAGCGTCCGCTCGATCACCCAGTCACCCAGCGACTGGATCAAGACCAGACGCACCCGCTCCTTGCCCACCTGCATGACGGCCTCATGCCTTGTCTGTCTCACATCCCTCTCCTGCCAGTACCAGAAAGCCATCCGCTGCCAACTGCCCCAAGGCCCGTCTGGCGAGCCCCTGTTCCCGGCCGGATACGGACACACCGGCAAAGAGTCCTGTCTCCAGCCAGCTCAAGGCAGAAAGCCCGCCCATGAAATCGCCGATCAACAAGCCAGCGCCTGTCCCATGCAAGCGCTTCAGGTGCCTTTGCACCTTTGCGCTGTCGGCCTCCAGCAAGGAAGCGGGACATTCAAAATACAGTCTTTCGAGTGAAAAACCCGTATCGGCGCACCACCCCTCGATGAGCGCCACACAGTCGGGATCCAGGCACTGAGCCACCGACAATGGCAGGCAGACCCTGCCATTCGGTGCCGCCTCATCGACATGCGTGTCAAGCACTTGCAGCAGACCCGACAACATCAATGGCAGCAAGCCACTGTCAGGCGTTGCCATGAACCGGGGTTGGTGGCCCCACAGCTGCCGAAGCCCGCCAGACACGGGCCAGTGAAACTGCGCGCGCCCCCCCCATCGCCCACCATCTTGCAGCAGACACAGCGGCACCCACGACACGCACGGCAAGATTCCGGCACGCAGGCTCTGCTCCATCTCGATGGCCTGCACGTTTGCCTGCCGCATCGCAGCCGTATGCATCCGCCAGACGCTTTCCCCCGTCTGTCTCATCTCGGCCTTGGCGTCGCGCATGGCCTCATTGGCCTCACGCATCAGACTTGCCACGCCACTTCCCGCCTCATGTACTGCCACGCCAACGGCCGCCTTCATCTGGAAGACGTGCCCACGCAGGTTCACGGGAGAGCGCAAGATATCCAACACACTCGACCGGATACCGGCCAGACCCGTCTCCACAGGAATGGACGGATCCGCCAACGGCACGAGCCCGACGAACTCGTCCCCGCCGAAACGGCTCCAGACATGCTCGGGCAGGTTCTGCTGAAGACGCTGCCCGAACATTTTCAGAAGCTGGTCGCCGGCTTCGTGCCCCAACTCGTCGTTGACCTGCTTCAGATTGCCCAGATCGATGTAGATCAGCGCAAGCCGGCTTCCTGCCTCCTGGCGGTTCAGGCATTCTGCAAGCCGCGCCAACAAGCCGTGCCGATTGGCCAGACCTGTGAGGCTGTCGGTTTCAGACAGCGTACGCAAGCGTGCCTCACTGCTTGACAGCCTGCGAATCAGTATATGGATGGCCGCAAAGAAGATCAGCAAGGCAAGCGACATCAGCCCCGCCAACAGCAGATAAACCGTTCTGGCCTGGTGCAGGGAGGCCAGCGCCGCCACGCGATCCAGACGGACTTCGACCACCAGCGGATAATCAGGAACCTCCCGCCTCGCGGATATCTGCGCGGGTGAAGATGCCGGCATCCTGCCCGGCACCGGTTCAAGGGCCACATCTTCCTGCCCGAGCCCCTGCTGGCTGGTGTCCTTGCGGGAAATGGGAGACGACTCAGGATAAGTGGAGGATGCATCGCCTTGTTCCATTCGAGCCGGGCGCAAGGTTGAATCGGACAACACCGCGCCATCCTTCAGACTCACGATGGCAACGTCTGCAGGATGCAGCCTGGCCGCCTTCAGGAACGGATCGATCAGATGCTGCCGGTCTTCGGAGACGACGACAATACCAGCAAAACGGCCGCCCCTATCCTCCAGCCGACGTGTCAGCTGAATCGTCCAGATTCCCGATACACGACCCAGAACCGGCTTGCCAATGTGCAATCCGTGAACATCGGGCTTCACATGCACCTGAAAATGCGCCCGATCCCCCACCTGGACACCACCTTCATAGGGGATCGAGCTTTGCACGATCTGGCCGTCCGAATCCACGACGGACACTTGCGCCGCACTGAGCGGAGACAGCAGGCCAGAGCCTCGCAACTGCCTCAGATCGAACGCGTCCGGATCACGCTCGAATTCACGCTTGACCACGCGTGCCACCACGTCGATGTCATGAATGCTCGTCCGGACATGCTGAACCAGTGCATCCACCAGCAGACGGGCACGCTCGTGCGTGGCCTCCATCAAGGCGGCCTCTTCCCGCCGCAAGTGGGCCAGCATGCCGGCCCACAGCGCTGCCAGCAGCAGCAACCCGCCCAGCGGAATCAGCCATTTAAGATTCGGGCGGTAGACCATGCAACTTGATGCGCGCAAGAAGCTCATCTCGTTTCAGGGAAACCAGCCTTCTGAGGCCAGCGATTTTCAAAGGCCCGAATGGAAACGCTCTGATACAACCCCGACTGACCATAGGGCTCAGACGCCATGAAAGCCTCTGCTGCCGGCCGGTCATCAAAATCCATTACCAGCAGACTTCCAACAGGCGTCTTGCCATCCTCGGCCAGCAGCGGCCCGGCAAACGCCATCTGATCGGCAAAACGCGCCAGATAGGCCTTGTGCTCACTCAGCAATCTTGCCCGAATGTCCGTTCCGGGATGGTCGATATTGTAAAAACTGAACAGCATGGTCACTCCTCATTCATCAAGGCACTCAAGCATCAACGACACCGGCTTCTGTCACCCAGAGGGATCATCAGCCCCTGCGAGCAACAGCTGTCTCACACGGCCTGAGCGGGCTTCTGGTGAATATTTTTCCCGTGGGTCTCCGTCATCATGATGCCTGCCACGATGCCAATCGACGATACCGTCCCCAACAGAAGCAGCGCGTGCTCCATCCCCTCAGCGCCAGCATGATCGATGAGTGCGCCGATCAGCGGTTGAAGCATCGCGGCAGCAAGGAACATGCTGGTGTTCACCACCCCGATCGCCATACCTGCCGATGCCGGATCATTGACCTCCTTCGCCACCGCCCAGATCAACGTGTAACTGGTGGATGCCACGCCTTGAAAAACGAACACCCAATAGCTTTCACCCGGAAAGTGTGTCATCGGCATCGTCATGGGCAACCACGACAGCAGATACAACCAGGCCAGCACCAGCAACAGCCCCCTGCGATTGCCCAAGCGATCCGACAGGCGCCCAAGGAACAAGGCCGCCGCCGCATGTGCCATGATCATCAGCATCACATGAGTGGCTGCGGCCTCTTCCGTCATGCCATGCTCGCTGACAAGAAAAGGCACGGCCCACAGACTTGAAAAGGTAAAGAACGACCCGCAAACCCCAAAGCCCACAAAAAAACAAGGCCATGTCCTGGGGTTCCTGATGACCTGCACGAATTGCCGTCGCCATGAAGACAACGATGACATGGCGGGCGCCCCTGTCACGCCATCCGGATGCTTCAGTCCGATGTCGGCTGGCTGATCTCTGACGAATCGGGCAATGAGCAGACCGATCACCAAGGTCGACACCCCAACCGCGCCGATCAGCCATCGCCAGCTCACCAGCTGCGATGCCCACTGCAAGGGTGTGGTCGACAGAACCGAGCCCAAATTGGCAAACAGCAACGTCAGCCCACTCAGGGTCGCAAACTGCCTGTTGGAAAACCACGAGGCATTGAGCCGAAGCAAGGCCACGAACGGAATGGCTGAACCAAAACCGATCAAGGCCCGTGCAAGAGTGGCCACCCAAACGTTCTGAGCCACCGCAAAGAGGACAGCACCCAGCGCCCCCACCAAACATCCTATGGTCAGCAAGCGACGAGACCCGATCGTATCGGCCAGAATGCCGGTCGGAACCTGCATCAGCATGATCACGAAAAAAAAGACGGCCGTGATCACGCCCAACTCTGTGGCACTCGCCTGGAAGGATTTCTGAAGTTCAAGCGACAAGGCAGCAGGCGCCACCCGATGAAAGAAGGAAATCATGTAGGCTGTAATGGCAAGCCCGAAGGCCGTCCATTGCGCGACGAGCAAACGATGCTGGTCTGTGGTGCTCATGGGCATCCCCTCCTCCTAGGCGTCAATCAGACTTACCGCTTCTCCTGAAGAATAGTAATGAATCTCCAGAAGGAGGCAGCCACCCACAGACTTGAAGGGGCCATGAAAAACACCGGGCGGTCGACAAGCGTAGGTATTACTAAAAAACGTACTCCCCCCTTCGCCAAGCTCATTTACCCCCACTATCAGATCACCTGAAATAAGATAAACCTCTTCCCAATAGGTATGAACGAAAGGGGATTTGGTATAAACCCCGGGGGAAAACCTCAACAAACGAGTCCTACATCCGGCCTTTCGATCCTCGGACAAAGAACCCGAAAGAATTTTTTCCTGAATGCCATCCGGATACCCGAAGGGCGTAGACCACCCATCATCCATATCCAGCGACTGAAACTCAATATGCTCTTTCATGAAATCACTCCTGTAGATCAATAGATCGACATTTGTAAGAAACAACTATCGACGCATTATTCCTAGGATCAACAAGCCAACCAGAAAAACTCTCCGAATACCTTATGTCGCCAATCACAGGAACGGTTCCCCCAAATACCATATCCCCATCACGAAACCCTCCTGGGATTTTTCTCATCAATTCAACAGGCGAAATAAGCTGGGAAAGACGACCACTCTGATAAACCGTCTCCTCTCCCGTCACTTCGCTAACCTTGCTTAGAATAATAATTTCATCCCAACAGGACTCCACTTCTTTAAGCCGCCAACACCCTTTGGAAACAGGCTTACGGCAGACTTGTTTTGAATAATTAACAGAAAATGATTCCAATCTCCTGTCCGTATGGTCAGACCCCACTCCGACAAAAATTTCTCCTCCTAAATTGAAAAGGAAAAACTCAACCTCTCCGCTAGATTTTTTGTCGAAGTCATCTACAAAACCATCTTGCGTCACAAGATCTGGTGAAACTTCATAAAACATCGGAATAGAAGATGGAGGACGAACACCAAGAGACTTCAACTCATCAACATGCTTCAAAACCTCATTACGGTTTCTCCCTGTCCATCCCGCGGCTATCAGACGCTTGATAGAAAATAAAACCTCAGTCCCTGAATCCAGGACATTCATCACGACATTAGACATGACCTACCTCCTCAGTATCTTTTAGATCTGATCAATCGTTTCGTCAAACTATCGAAAAACCTTCTGACCTCCTCTGACCCCATAGTTATTTCGTTAATAGCTCCCCAAACCCATAATCGCTTTCCCATCCAGGAGATTGAGCGGCAGGAATCACGAAGGCGAAAACTGGCCCCGCCGAGCACAGTTCGTGCCCGGTTCGCCGCCCCATAGCCGGTGTTATGGGGCAAGAAGCGGGTGCAAAATGGGCCGTCGCGGTCAACTGGCAGTCCGCGAATTTCCTACCGCCCAAGCTCCTAAAATCGATAACGTATCTCGACTCACAATAACACTTGCTCCCCCTTCTTCTACGTTCTGCCTGTCCACAAAATTAGCCTGAAACCACGCAGAAATCAGCCCATCAAATTACCATTGACATGAAGAGAGTTTTTTGATAGCGAGATCAACATGCCCACAACACCTTCGTGTCGATCAGGAAGCCCATCGCCACGCTGTGACACATCTGCCCCCGCTCCATGCCGGGGCACTGGGGGCAAACCTACGCTGCATGCATGGATTACCCGAAGCCTCACCCCAGCTCCCGACGGCCGCATGCTACTGTCTCGCCTGAAGCAGTATGCATGAATCGGGATTGAAGCCAGCACTATGGACAAGCCCCTCCCCACTTCCCTGGCGCCGGCCCGCGAGCCAAAAGCCCGAACCCGGCCTCAGAAACAGGCCGAGCGCAACCGTCTGCATCGCCTCAGCCACTTCCACGACATCGAGCTGTTCGAAGCCAATGTCGTGAAAGAAACCTTTGGCAAGCATGCGCATGACAGCTTTGCCATCGGAGCCATCACGCAGGGGGTGGGCGGTTACTGGTGTCGTGGCGCGCAGCACGCACTGCCCACCCGAACGCTGTCGCTGATGAACCCCGAAGAGCTGCACACCGGTTATGCGCTGGCCGAAGGCTTGCGCTACAAGATGCTGTATGTGACGGAGACGGCGGTTCGAGAGGTGCTTGAGCTGGCCCACCCGAAGGGCTTTCCCGACATCACGCCCGTGGATCGTGACGGCCGCATCAGCCAGGCCCTTCTGGCGCTCGCGAACACGCTGAACCAGCCCGGGGCATGGCCCGATTACCAGATGCGTGCCGAGGAAATTCTCACCCGGACGCTGGCCCTGGTTTTCGAGCGGCACGGACGGGAAAGCACCCGGCCAGCCGGGCGGGAAAACCGGCTCATCCAGCGGGCACAGGACATCATCGACGCTCACGTCGACAGCCACACGACCGAGCCACTGGGCATCCATGCCCTGGCTTCGAAACTCGGTTTGCACCCGAATTATTTCATCCAGTGCTTCAAGCGTGAACGGGGCCTGCCACCCCATGCCTATCTGATCCATCGCAAGATGAATCAGGCCAAGGCGATGCTGGCGCGCGGCATGCGCTCGGCCGATGTGGCGGCCCAGCTCGGCTTTCATGATCAACCGCATTTCATCCGCCACTTCAGGAAAGTGTTCGGCATCACCCCTTCCTGTCTCATCTGTCATTGAGACGATCTGGCATCGACAGCGCCTGATTGAAAAGACCTGAGCGTTGATCTGGTGCATTCAGTAGCACCTGAAAAAGCTTAATTTCTTACAAGACCCACCCATTCTTCTTGTCTAGCATGGCCGCGAAGCCACCGATGATGAGCGCCTTCGGCACGTTGCTGCGTGGAGCCGATCATCCCCGGCCATCAGAATCGCACCCCTGCCTGGCGTCCATGTCCGAGATCTGCCCGGCAGCGAGCTGACGACAAGGAAGAAGAAGGATGGAGATTTCTGATTCAAGCACCGGCCTGCTCTCGATGGCCATGTTCGCGCTGGCGACCTCGATCACGCCCGGCCCGGTGAACGTGCTGTCTTTCGCGTCGGGCGCACGCTTCGGTATCGTCAGAAGCCTGCCTTATGTGCTGGGCGCCACGATCGGCTTCGTGGGCGTCCTGTTGCTGCTGGGCGGTGGCGCCCAATCGGTGATCGGCTTCATTCAGGCTCATTCGACACCGATCGCCTTGCTCGGCGCCAGTTACATGCTTCATCTGGCCTGGCGGATCGGCACGGCGCGGGGGGATGTCTCGTCAGAAGGGCCAGCTGCCTGCCCGGGCCTGGCAAGCGGCCTGTTCACGCAGACATCGAACCCCAAGGCCTAGTTCGTCGCCCTGTCAGCCGTGTCGCTGTATGTGCTGCCGCATCAGGCACCCATGCTTCAGCTCACGGTCTTTTCAGGCGTTTTCTTCGTGGTCTGCTTTCTGTCCCTGATGGTCTGGGTGGTGCTGGGCGCCCAGCTCAGTCGCGCAGGCTTCGATGCCCGGATCGTGAACCGGACGATGGCGATCATGCTGGCCGCTTCGGTGCTGATCATGCTGCAGGGGGTGATTCAGATGCCCCCTGCCGGCACATGAGATCGTCCTCGACATGATGGAGGCAGATGGAGGCGTTGAGGCGCCCCCTGCCACTCACCCCTGATCCGGCCGCGAGGGCGGGCTGGCAGCATCAGGCGGCGGGACGATCACCCCGCCTTCCTCGGTCGGGTCATCGGGCAGATCCTCCGGCGCTTTGCTGCGCTCGGCGAGAAAACCCGCCAGGAAGATGCCCAGCTCGTAGAGCAGGATCAGCGGGATGGCCAGCATGAACTGGGAGAGCACGTCGGGCGGGGTCAGGATGGCGGCGGCCACGAAGGCGCCGACGATCACGTAGCGGCGCGCCGCCCGCAGCTGCTCGGTCGAGACCATGCCGAGCTTGACCAGCAGCATTTCCACCACCGGCACCTCGAAGGCCAGGCCGAAGCCGAAGAAGATCGACAGCGTGAAATCCCAGTAGCGCTGCAAGTCCTGCATCACGTCGGCGCCGGTCTTCTCGGCGAAGGCGAAGAAGAACTTGTAGGCCACCGGCAGCACGAAGACATAGGCAAAGCCGATGCCCACCACCAGAAAGAAGACGGACGAGACGATCAGCGGGCCGGCAAAGCGGCGCTCATGGGCATAGAGGCCCGGTGCCACGAAAGCCCAGGCCTGATACAGCACGAAAGGCAGCGACAGCAGCACGGCCGTCAGCAGCGCGATCTTCGTCAGCGTGAAGAAGGCCCCCTCCCCCGCCACGAACACGGCTTTCGAGCCGGGCGGCAAGGCAGCCTCCAGCGGCAGGGCCAGGAACTTCATCAGCTCGGGTGCCACGTAGAAGCAGCCGAGGAACAGCACGAGAATGACGGCGATCGAGCGGATGATGCGGTCGCGCAGCTCCGTCAGGTGCGAGATGAAATTCTCTTCTTCCGGCGGCGCGGCCGGCTTCTTATTGGCAAACCATCCGAACATCAGCGTGGCACCCGGAAACGAGGACGTTTGAAACCGCGCTCGCGCTCACGCTCGATGCGCTTGTCTTTGAGGCGCTGGCGCAGACGCCGATCCTCGTACACCTTGTCCCAGTCCGTGGCCTGCACGGGCTGGCGAGCCGGTGAAGCAGGCTCATCCGGCAATGACAGGTCGTCCAGCAGCGAAGCGGTGCTGTCATACTGGCTGCCCTCGTCCAGCGGCAGGCTGGACGGATCCGTTCCGGAAGACGCTGTCGAGGCGCCCGACGGGGAAGACACATCATCGAAGGACGAGCGGGTCGAGTTGACCGTATCCTGAAAGCCACGCTCCAGGTTCCGGGCCGAATCCTCGACCTCGCTCTTCAGCGACTTCAGCTCGGCCAGATCGATCTGGTGACTGAAGTCGGATTTGACATCCTCGACGTAGCGGCGAGCCTTGCTCATCCACTGGCCGGCCTGCCGGGCCACGGATGGCAGCCGCTCGGGGCCGATGACGACCAGCGCCCCCACCGCCACGATCAGCATTTCCATGAAGCTGATGTCGAACATCGGTTACAGGCAGGAAAAGAAGAAGGAGGGGAAAGACGACGGCCCGATTCGCCGCCCCATGGCGGGCGCCATGGGGCAGGAAGCGGGTGCAACATGGGCTGGCACGGCCGGTTTGCAGCCCGCGACTTTCCTGCCGCCCAGGCGCCTGGGGAAGCAACCGCTCATGCGCGGCCTGCTCGCTCAGACCTTGGTCTTGGCGTCGACATCGATCGTCTGGGGATCGGGCTTGGCCACGCCGGATGGCGGCGGTACGGCGGCAGGCGTGTCGGCCGTGCCTTCCTTGACCCCTTCCTTGAA
>JAUMZD010000041.1:12590-31433 GCA_030528325.1 Lautropia sp.
AACCCCTTGATGGCTGCGCCCAGATCAGTACCGATGTTCTTGATCTTCTTGGTGCCGAACAGCAACATGACAATCACCAGCACGATCAGCCAGTGCCAGATGCTCATGGTACCCATATAAGTCAGGACTCCTGGATGTCGGTTGAGGCGCCCATGCACGCTGGCAGTGGCGCCTTGTCAACCGGCGGAAAGAAAACGCAAGGGAGGATGGCCCCCGCACGATGCATGGGGTCAGCCGGCACGCACGCGCGAGCCATCGGGCGAGCCCATGACATGGATATGGAGATGATACACCTCCTGCCCTCCCCCCGGCCCACTGTTCACGACCGTTCGGAAGCCTTTTTCCAACCCCTGTTCGCGCGCGAGCCTGCCGGTGAGTGCAAACAGGTGCCCCAGCAGCGCCGGATCGTCGCCCCCGTCATACAGGTTGACGACGTGACGCTTGGGCACGATCAGGAAGTGGACGGGCGCTGACGGGTTGATGTCGTGGAAGGCCAGCGAATGATCGTCCTCATGCACCTTCCTGGCCGGGATCTCGCCACGCGCGATGCGACAGAACAGGCAGTCCTTCTCCACCGAGCCATGCTCGGCCGGCCTGTCGGCCTTGCCACCCTCTGTTCCGTGGACAGGGTTTTGTTCAGTCATGGATGCCACCTCGATTGATAATCATGAATTCAGCGCAAGCCTTCAGCCCTTCGGGCGGGACGCCTTCTCGTCCAGCCCCGAGACCCCTTCCCGGCGCATCAGTTCGGCCACCACGTCTTCTGGCCGTAATTCATGATGCGCAAGCATCACGAGCGAATGGAACCACAGGTCGGCCATCTCGGAGACGATCCGGTTCTTGACCCCATCCTTGCCGGCCAGCACCACCTCGGTGGCTTCTTCACCGATCTTCTTCAGAATCGCGTCATCACCACCGGCCAGCAGGCGGGCGACGTAGCTTCTGGCAGGATCGGCCCCACGGCGGGACTCGATCACTTCGGAGAGCTGGGTCAGCCAGCCGGCCGCCGAGGCCGGCCTGGCCTTGTTGCCCTGCCTGGGTGCGAGGGCCTTCAATTCCTCATCCGAGGCCAGAATCCAGTTGGTTGCAACATCAAGTTTATTCTGCATGATGCATGATCGAAATCGTGAAAGGGAATCTGATGCCGGCTGTCCGGGTGCGGCAAGGCCGCTGCCGCGCGCACGCGGCGCCCGCCGGGCCACGGCAAGCCACCGGCCATGATCGAACTCCGGCTATTGTAAAGGGGGCTTCAGCCCCCGCTGCCTGACTGGCCGTAGAGCGTGGCAGGATCGACGCGCACGGGGTCAGCCACCTCCCATTCCCCCTGAGCGGTCAGCCGGTTGAAGAAGCAGGATTCCCGTCCGGTATGACAGGCCACACCGCCCCGCTGCTCGACCTTCAGCAGGATGACGTCCGCATCGCAATCGGTGCGGATCTCCCTCACCACCTGCTGGTTGCCGGATTCCTCTCCCTTGCGCCATAGACGCTGGCGCGAACGCGACCAGTAGACGGCCCGACCAGTGCGAACCGTTTCGGCCAGCGATTCGCGGTTCATCCAGGCCACCATCAGGATCCGGTTCGTGAGCGCATCCTGCGCGATGGCCGGCATCAGGCCGGCTTCATCCCATGTCAGCTTGTCCAGCCAGGTCTCCGGCCCGGACGAAGCGCCCCCTTCCGGATCACGATCGGCAGAACAACAGGCATGCACTTCGCTCATCGGCTCACTCTCTCGGTTCATGCGGGGCAGACACCAGGATGCAGAGCATCAGTCCAGGCGTACCGGCACGCCATGCGCGGCCATCAGCTGCTTGGCCTCGGCGATGGTGTGCTCCCCAAAATGGAAGATGCTGGCCGCCAGCACGGCATCGGCCCCACCGATCGTGACCCCCTCGACCAGATGCTGCAGGTTGCCGACCCCGCCCGAGGCGATGACGGGGATGGGTACCGCGTCCGAAACGGCCCGGGTCAGTTCCAGGTCGAAACCGATCCGGGTGCCGTCGCGATCCATGCTGGTGAGCAGGATTTCACCGGCGCCCAGCTCGGCCACCTTCCGGGCCCATTCGAGCGCATCCAGCCCGGTGTCGTTGCGACCACCGTGCGTGTAGACGTGCCATCCCCCCTCGGGCTGGCGCTTCGCGTCGATAGCCACCACCAGACACTGCGAGCCATAGTAGTCGGCCGCATCGGCGATCAGCTTCGGGTTGTGGATGGCAGCCGTGTTGACCGAGACCTTGTCGGCCCCCACGTTGAGCAGCCCCCGCATGTCCTCGACCGTGCGGATGCCACCGCCGACGGTCAGCGGGATGAAGACCTGCTCGGCCACCGCCTCGATCACGTGCAGGATGGTGTCCCGCCCGTCCGACGAAGCCGTGATGTCGAGAAAGGTCAGCTCGTCGGCGCCTTCGGCATCATAGCGTCGGGCGATCTCGACCGGGTCGCCGGCATCGCGCAGGCCCACGAAGTTGATGCCCTTGACGACGCGACCCGCCGTCACGTCCAGGCACGGGATGACCCGTTTGGTCAGGCCGCTCTGCCCGGCGGCGCCGGTTCGGGGCGCCCCCTCCCCGGCAACGGCGGGGGTGGCAGGCGGCTGGCCGGCAGCGGGCGACGCTGCCCCGGCCAGCGGGCCGGACGCGGCGGGCAGATCAGCCGATGAAGCGGATGCTGGCAAGGATGCGGCCACCTCAGCCCCCGTTGACCCGCTCGATGGCAGCAGCAAAATCAAGTGTGCCCTCGTAGATCGAACGGCCCAGGATGACGCCCTCGACACCGTATTCTTCCACGGCGAGCAGACGATCGATGTCGCTCAGGTCGGTGACGCCGCCCGAGGCATAGACCGGCACGTTGACGGCCTCGGCCAGCCGCTGCGTGGCCTCGACGTTCACGCCGCTCAGCATGCCGTCCCGACCGATGTCGGTGTAGATGATGCCCTCGACCCCATAGCCCACGAACTTGCGGGCCAGGTCGATCACGTCATGACGGGTGAGCTTGCTCCAGCCATCGGTGGCCACCTTGCCATCACGGGCATCCAGCCCGACCAGCACCTGACCGGGGAAGGCGGTGCAGGCATCGTGCAGGAAGCCGGGGTTCTTGACGGCAGCCGTGCCGATCACGACATAGGCGACGCCGTTGTCCAGATAGTATTCGATGGTGTCCAGCGAGCGGATGCCGCCGCCCAGCTGCACGGGCACCTCGGCACCCACGGCCTCGATGATGGCGCGGATGGCGCTGCCATTCTGCGGCTTGCCGGCCACCGCACCGTTCAGATCCACCAGATGCAGGCGTTCGGCGCCCAGGTCCGCCCAGCGGCGGGCCATTTCCTCGGGGGCGTCGGAGAACACCGTTTCATCATCGAGATTGCCTTGTTTCAGGCGAACGCATCGCCCGTCCTTCAGATCGATCGCAGGAATCAGCAGCATGTCAAAAACAACGCTTGCAGCTCAGGGCTGCCATTGAATGAAATTCTGATAAAGCCGCAGGCCGCTGGCCGCGCTTTTTTCAGGATGGAACTGGGTGGCAAAAATATTAGATTGTGATACAGCGCAGGTAAAGTCCACCCCGTAGAAACTGTGGGCCGCACCGTGCGCCGGATCATCGGGCACCGCGTAATAGCTGTGCACGAAGTAGAAATAGGCCCCCGGCTCGATGCCGGCCCACAGTGGATGGTCCCGCGTGGGATAGACCCGGTTCCAGCCCATGTGCGGCACTTTCAGGTTGCCGGCAGCCTTCATCGCATCAGCCGGAAAACGCAGCACCTTGCCCGGGATCACGCCCAGACCGGGCGTGTGCCGCCCTGCCTTCTCGGGGCGGCCGTGCAGACCCTCCTCGCTTTCATCCAGCAGCATCTGCTCGCCCACGCAGACCCCCAGCAGCGGTTTCGTCTCGCACGCATGCAGCACGGCCTCGATCAGCCCGGGCTTGGCGCGCAGGCTGCGCATGCAGTCCGGCATGGCGCCCTGCCCCGGAAACACGACACGGGCGGCCTGACGGATGACGGCCGGGTCATCGGTGATGCGAACCTGCGACTGCGGACTGACATGCTCCAGCGCCCGGGCCACCGAACGCAGGTTGCCCATGCCGAAATCCACGATGGCGATCGACGAGGTGCTCATCCAACCAGGCTCCCCTTCGTGGACGGCACCGTGCCGGCCATTCGCGGATCGGCTTCCGCCGCCATGCGGAAGGCGCGGCCAAAAGCCTTGAACACGGTCTCGCACTGATGGTGGGCGTTGGTGCCGCGCAGGTTGTCCACGTGCAGCGTCATCTGCGCGTGGTTGACCAGACCCTGAAAGAACTCCTGGGCCAGATCGACATCGAAACGGCCGATCATCGCCCGGGTGAACGGCACCTGCCAGCTGAGCCCCGGCCGACCGGAAAAGTCGATGACGACCCGGGACAGCGCCTCGTCCAGCGGCACATAGGCGTGCCCGTAGCGGCGGATGCCACGCTTGTCGCCCAGCGCCTTCGCGATGGCCTGCCCGAGCGTGATGCCCACATCCTCGACCGTGTGGTGATCATCGATGTGCAGATCCCCCTCGGCCTCGATCTCCAGATCGATCAGGCCGTGGCGGGCGATCTGGTCGAGCATGTGCTCGAAGAAGGGCACGCCGGTGGCCAGTCTGGCCTGACCCGTGCCATCCAGATTGACACGCACCCGGATGCGGGTTTCGGCGGTGTTTCGGGTTACCTCGGCAGTTCGCATGACGTCTCGGGGATTGGATTGAAATCGTGGGGATGAGCGGATCACGGTCGGGCCGGCCGGTGCGGGCACGGCACACATCGCCGGTGGATGAGTCCGACGATGTGCCCCCCGGCCGACATCAGCCCGCCGGCTCCGCCTTCAGCGCCTGTGCCAGCGCGGCCAGCATCGCCCGGTTCTCGTCCGGGGTGCCCACCGTCAGGCGCAGGCATTCGGCCAGCAGCGGATGCATTCTACCGACGTCCTTGATCAGCACGCCCTGCGCCCGCATCCCGGCTGCCACCCGAGCACCGCGCCCAGGCGACTGCCCGGTGGACGCGAGCCGCACCAGCACGAAATTGGCCTCGGACGCGAAGACCTCGGCCAATCCGTCGGGGCCGATCATGCCCTGCAGCCGCCGCTGCAAGTCCTCCCGTGCCGCCGTGATCGCCTCGGTCTGCGCCTTGAACTGGGGCCAGTGCGCCAGGGCAAACGAGGCCGTCTCGGCATCCAGCACACTGATGTTGTACGGCGGACGGATCTTCTCCAGCTCGCCGGCCCAGGCCGCATCAGCCACCAGATAGCCGATGCGGGCACCAGCCAGCCCCCACTTCGAGCAGGTGCGCATCACGGCCAGATTGGGCCAGCTCGCCAGCCGTGTCATCCAGGTCGCACCGCCAGCGAAGGGCGCATAGGCCTCGTCCAGCACCACGAGCCCATCGGAGGCCGACAGCACGGCCTCGACATCGGCCTCATCGAACAGGTTGCCAGTGGGGTTGTTCGGGTAGGCCAGGAAGATCAGCGAAGGCTTGTGGCGCTCGATGGCCTGCAGCATCGCATCACGATCGAGACTGAAATCGGCCTTCAGCGGCACCGGCACGAAACTCATGCCATTCAGCTGGGTCGAGACCTGATACATCACGAAGGAAGGCGCCGGCGCCATCACCACCGCACCCGGCTGCGCCATCATCGTGCACAGCATCGCGATCAGCTCGTCCGAGCCATTGCCCAGCACGACGGGCTGATCAGCAGGCAAATCATCATGATTGCGGATGGCTGTCTTCAGCCGCTCATAGACATCACCGGACGGATAGCGGTTGATGGCAAGCGCTGCCAGACGCTCACCCAGCGCGGCACGCAGCGACTCAGGGAAATCATGAGGATTCTCCATCGCATCGAGCTTGATGCCGCCAGCCGCCTGCTGCACGACATAGGCGCTCATCTGCTGCACGTCGGGGCGCACCCGGTTCGCCACGAGAGCGGAGGACGACAGCGACGACGCGCCGCCCTGCCCGGTCTGGCCGGTAGCATCAGGTGCTGCATCGCCGGCCGGCTGGCCGGCAACGGCAACGCCCCCGGCAACAGCAGCAACCGAAGCCGATTGTCCACCAGTAGCACCCAGAGAGTCATTTGTCGACAGATGTTCAATGCCCTGATGATCTGGCCACGAACGGATGATCCGCTCGCGATCCTGCCGCCGGTATTCGGCGCTGCGCGCATGGGCCTCCAGCCCTTCGGCCCGCGCCAGCACCGCCACCGAACGGCCGAGGCGGTCGGCCCCCTCGGCCGAGGGCTCGATCAGGCTGCTGCGCTTCTGGAAATCGTAGACGCCCAGCGGTGAGGAGAAACGTGGCGTGCGCATCGTGGGCAGCACATGGCTGGGGCCGGCGCAGTAATCGCCCAGCGACTCGGAGCCCCAGGGGCCGATGAAAATGGCCCCGGCATGACGGATGTCGGCCAGCAGCGGGGCCGCATCGGCGACCGCCAGTTCGAGATGCTCGGGAGCGACCCGGTTGACCAGCTCGGCAGCCTCGGCCATCGAACGAACCTGGATCAGCGCGCCACGGTCTGCCAGCGACCTTGCGATCACCTCCCGGCGGGGCTGCCCCGGTAACTGGCGGGCGATCGAGGCCGCCACGGCGTCCAGATAGGCGGCATCCGGCGAGATCAGGATGGCCTGCGCCATCTCGTCATGTTCGGCCTGCGAGAACAGGTCCATCGCCACCCAGTCGGCCGGCACCGAACCATCGCCCACGACCAGAATCTCGGACGGGCCGGCGATCATGTCGATGCCGACGGTACCGAACACCCGCCGCTTGGCCTCGGCCACATAGGCATTACCGGGGCCCACGATCTTGTCCACCGGCCGGATCATGTCGGTGCCGTAGGCGAGCGCCGCCACCGCCTGCGCCCCGCCGATGGTGTAGACCTCATCGACGCCGGCCAGGCAGGCGGCCGCCAGCACTTCCTGGTTGCGCACGCCATCGGGCGTCGGCACGACCATCACCAGATTCTTCACCCCGGCCACCCGGGCCGGAATGGCGTTCATCAGCACCGAGGACGGATAGGCGGCCTTGCCGCCCGGCACGTAAAGGCCCACCCGGTCGATCGGCAGCACGCGCTGCCCCAGCCGGGTTCCATCCACTTCGGTATACGACCACGACGGGCTTCGCTGGTGCTCGTGATAGCGCCGGATACGCTCGGCGGCCAGTTCCAGTGCACCACGCTGCTCGGCTCCCAGACCATCGAGCGCAGCCTTCAGGTCGGCAACCGACAGGCGCAGGGCCGAAGCTTCGGTCACGGGCAACCGGTCGAAACGGCGCGTGTACTCGAGCAACGCCTCGTCGCCCCGGGCGCGCACATCGGCCAGAATGCCGGCCACGGCCTCTTCGATGCGGCTGTCCTGCTCGGGGCTCCAGGCCAGCAGACGGACGAA
Organism: Lautropia sp.; assembly: GCA_030528325.1. GTDB lineage: Bacteria > Pseudomonadota > Gammaproteobacteria > Burkholderiales > Burkholderiaceae_E > Lautropia. Next base: position 19,985 of record JAUMZD010000041.1, read on the forward strand.
TCTGGCCTCGAAATCGGGAGCCGCCGCATCCAGACGGTTGATCATGATCCGTTCTCCTTGTGGGCAGCCCGGGCTGCCTTGGCCAACGCTTCCACCAGCGGTGCCAGTCGAGGCTGACGCATCTTGAGCGCTGCCTGATTGACGATGAGTCGTGCCGAAATCGGCATGATGTCCTCGGCTTCGACCAGGTTGTTGGCCTTGAGCGTGTTGCCACTCGACACGACATCGACGATGGCATCGGCCAGGCCCACGAGCGGGGCCAGCTCCATCGAGCCGTACAGCTTGATCAGGTCGACATGCACCCCCTTGCGGGCGAAATGCTCGCTGGCGGTGCGCACATACTTGGTGGCCACCCGCAGACGCTGGCCGCGCACGGCCGCCTGCTGGTAATCGAAGCCCTTCGGCACGGCCACACACAACCGGCAGCGGGCAATGCCCAGATCCACCGGCTGGTACAGCCCTTCGCCCCCATGTTCCAGCATCACGTCACGGCCGGCGATGCCCAGATCGGCCGCACCATACTGCACATAGGTGGGCACGTCACTGGCCCTCACGATCAGCAGCCGCAGGCCCGGATCATCGGTCGGGATGATCAGCTGGCGGCTGTCGGCCACCTCGGCATCGAGCCGGATGCCACAACGTGCCAGCAGCTCGGCGGTATCGTCCAGAATGCGCCCTTTCGACAAGGCCAATGTCAGCATTGCTCTGCTCCTTTCTCAGGCAGCCGGCCTGTCGGCCGCTGGTGCGGCACCGGCGCCCGAGCGCACCCGCTCGATCTGGGCGCCCAGCGCCTGCAGCCGGGTTTCCATCTGCGCATAGCCACGATCCAGGTGGTAGATGCGCTCGACGATGGTTTCGCCCCGGGCGGCCAGCCCCGCGATCACCAGGCTGGCCGAGGCACGAAGATCGGTCGCCATCACCGTGGCACCCGAGAGCTGCGGCACGCCCTGCACGATGGCCGTGTGCCCCTCGATGCGGATGTTGGCGCCCAGCCGCCGCAGTTCCTGCACATGCATGAAACGGTTCTCGAAAATCGTCTCGATCACGGTGGCCGTTCCCTCGGCGACCGCATCCAGCGCCATGAACTGCGCCTGCATGTCGGTGGCGAAACCCGGATAGGGGGCCGTGCGCACGCTGACGGCCTTCGGGCGCCGGTCGGCCTTCAGCCGAACCCAGGTGTCGCCCACCGTCAGCTGGGCGCCGGTCTCGCGCAGCTTGTCCAGCGTCACGTCCATCGACCACGGGTCGGTGTCGAGCACCGTCACCTCGCCACCACAGGCCGCAGCCGCGCACAGGAAGGTGCCGGTCTCGATCCGGTCGGCCATGATCCGGTGTTCGGCACCATGCAGTGTCTCGACACCGTGAATCACCAGACGGTCGCTGCCGATGCCCTCGATCTTCGCGCCCATCGCCATCAGCGCCTGGGCCAGATCGACCACTTCCGGCTCACGCGCGGCATTCTCGATGACGGTCTCGCCCTCGGCCAGGCAGGCCGCCATCATCAGGTTCTCGGTTCCCGTCACCGTGACCATGTCCGTCACGATGCGGGTGCCTTTCAGCCGTGAGGCACGGGCGACCACGAAGCCCTGTTCGATGTCGATCTTCGCCCCCATCGCTTCCAGCCCCTTGATGTGCTGGTCGACCGGACGCTGGCCGATGGCACAGCCGCCCGGCAGCGACACGCGGGCCTCGCCGAAACGGGCCAGCAACGGCCCCAGCACCAGGATGGAGGCCCGCATCGTCTTGACCAGCTCATACGGCGCTTCGGTGCTGGCAAGCGCATCGGCCTGCAGCGTCAGCCGCTCGCCATCGCGCTCGACCTTCACGCCCAGGAGGTTCAGCAGCCGGATGGTGGTGGCGATGTCACGCAGCTCCGGCACGTTCGAGAGCTGGAGCGGCTCGGCCGTCAGCAGGCTGGCACACAGGATCGGCAGGGCCGCATTCTTGGCGCCGGAAGCCCGCACCTCACCATGCAGCGGCCGGCCCCCGATGATTTTCAGCTTGTCCATGAACGGCGCTCAGCCTGCCTGTGCAGCCTGCCATTCGGCAGGCGTCATGGCCTTGATCGACAGGGCGTGGATCTCTTCCTTCATCCGGTCGCCCAACACGCCATAGACCAGCTGGTGACGTGCCACCGGACGTTTGCCCTCGAAAGCATCGGAGACGATCACCGCCTCGAAATGACGGCCATCGCCCACCACCTCCAGATGGGTGAACGACAGGCCTTCGGCGATGTAGGCGCGAACTTGATCAGGGGACAGCACAGTGGTTCTCCAGGCGACGGCCAGCAAAACCCCTGATTGTACGGGTAGCGCCACCGTTCTGCGCCGTCGCCGGCAAGGCGGCCCCCAAAATCATGCGGAAAGCTGACGTGCCCGCGACCTGAAGCGCGGGTTCAGCGCATGGCATGCGTAGCCCCTTGCCCCGGCGCCTGCTCGCCCCCGGACACGCGAAGCCGGTGCCGGCGGCGCCGGACACCGTCAGTAGCGCAGCCGGTAGCCCCGGTGCAGCAGCACCATCGAGATCGTTGCCAGCACGAGCCAGCTGACCGTCACGATCGACAGCGACAGCCACGGATCGATGTCGGCCTGGGCGAAGAAGCCGTAGCGGAAGCCGTCCACCATGTAGAAGAAGGGATTCAGGTGTGAGGCAGCCTGCCAGAAAGGCGGCAGCGAATGCACGGAATAGAACACCCCCGACAGGAAGGTGAGCGGCATGATCAGGAAGTTCTGGAACGAGGCGATCTGGTCGAACTTCTCGGCCAGGATGCCGGCCAGCAGCCCGAAAGTACCCAGGATACCGGCTGCCAGGATGGCGAAGGCGAGCGCCCACAGCGGCTTCTGGAGCGACAGCTCCATGAAGAGGGTCGTGACGACCAGCACCCCCGCGCCCACCGCCAGACCACGCACCATCGCCGACAGCACATAGCCGCCATAGAGTGCCCACGGTGACAGCGGCGCGAGCAGCACGAACACGATGTTGCCCGTCACCTTGCTCTGGATCAGCGAAGAGGACGCGTTGGCAAAGGCGTTCTGCAACAGCGACATCATCACCAGCCCCGGCACCAGAAAGCTTGCATAGTCGATGCCCGGGTACACGTCGATCCGTTCGCTCAGTGCGTGCGAGAAGATCAGCAGGTACAGCAGCGCCGACATGATCGGAGCGCCCATCGTCTGCAGCCCCACCTTCCAGAAGCGCAGCACCTCCTTGCGGAACAGGGTCAAAAAGCCGTCCACGCCTCAATCCTCCTGCATCAGTCGCACGAACACGTCTTCCAGATCGGTCCGCGCGATTTCCATGTCCTGAATCGTCGCCCCGGTGGCCTGAATGGCCGCGATGATCGGGGCCAGCTCGGCATAGTCATCCAGTGACAACCGGATGCGGGGATCACCGGGCAGCGGCTGCATCTGGCGAGGCTTCAGGAATTCGGGCAAGGCCCCTCCGGACAGCGACAGCATCACCGCACCCGCCGAAAAGCGCTTCAGCAGCGCCTCGGTGCTGTCGAGCGCCACGACGCGGCCTGACTTCATCACGGCCACCCGGTTGCACAGGGTCTGGGCCTCTTCCAGATAGTGCGTGGTCAGCACGATGGTGTGCCCCTCGCGATTGAGCTGCTGCACGAAGGCCCAGAGCGACTGCCTCAGCTCCACATCGACGCCCGCCGTCGGCTCGTCGAGCACGATCACCGGCGGCCGGTGTACCAACGCCTGGGCCACCAGCACCCGCCGCTTCATGCCGCCGGAGAGCGCGCGCATGTTGGTATCGGCCTTGGGCCCCAGACCCAGCCCCTCCAGCACCTGGTCGATCCAGGGGCCAGCGTTGCGCACCCCGTAGTAGCCGGCCGTGATGTGGAGCGTCTCGCGCACGGTGAAGAACGGGTCGAAGACCAGCTCCTGCGGCACGACCCCGAGCGCGCGCCGGGCCGCCTGATAATCCCTGACCACGTCGTGCCCCATCACCCGAACCGTGCCGGTGTCGGCCCGGGCCAGGCCCGCGATGATCGAGATCAGTGTGGTCTTGCCCGCACCATTGGGGCCGAGCAGCGCGAAGAAATCACCCGGCTCGATACCGAGCGTGATGCCGCCCAGCGCCTGCAGCGAACCGAAGCGTTTGGTGACATCCCGGATGTCGATGGGCAGCACCGACGTGCCCCCGGGGGCAGAAGATGTGACGGTCATGCAGCTTGCGTCCCATGAAAAAAGCCGGCCCAGTCACTGGGCCGGCTCTGGATGATACCGCCGGAATGATCACAGCCGCGTGGTTCAGCGCGGCCGGTTTTCGCCTTCGCGATTCCTACCGCCCAAGCTCCTGGAGCGTGTTATGCACTTATTCACCCCCACGCTGGCCCGATGGCTGGGCGGGTGCCTCGCCCAGCAGCAGCTCGGCCACCCCATAGAGGATGGCCAGCTCCCGGAGCTTGGCCGGCGGGTTGATCACGGCCAGGGGCTTGCCCACCTGACGCCCCAGTTCCAGCAGCATCGACAGGACGGTCGAATCGAAATGCTCAAGCCCTGCCAGATCGATCTGGCAGCAGGAAGCCCCCTGATCACGCACATGCTGCCGTCCGGCCTCCGTCATCCGGGCCAGGACATCGGCGACATTGCTGCTGTCGATCCGGGCCGGCACGACCAGCGACGGGCCATCCACCCGATCACGCATGCTCATTCCTCCGACGGGCGCCATCAGCTCTTGATCTGCTTCTTGGCGTCGGCGTTCTTGGCCGCCAGGCTCTTGATCAGGCCATCGATGCCGGAGGCAGAGATTTCCTGCGCAAACTGGTTCCGATAGGTCTGAACCAGCCAGACGCCCAGCACGTTCACGTCGTAGATGCGCCAGGCATCACCCGCCCGCTCCAGACGATAGTCGAGTTGCAGTGGCTCGGCGCCCGGTTGAACCACCTGGCTGCGCACGATCACTTCCTTCTGGGTGACATCACCCCGGAAAGGACGCATCTCGATCTTCTGCTGCCTGACCTGTGCAAAGGCGTTGGCATAGGTGCGGATCAGCAGGACGCGAAACTCCCGCATCAGGGCCTCACGCTGGGCCGGCGTGGCCTGACGCCACGGGCGACCGACCGTCAGCGCCGTCATCCGCTCGAAGTTGACATGAGGCATCAGGCGCTGATCCACCAGCTCGGAGATCCGGCCGATGTCACCGGCCGTCACGGCCTTGTCCTTCTGCACTTCGGCCAGCACCTCATTGGAGAGCTGGTCGATGAAGTCATTCGGTGCGCCCTGCGCCCAGACGGCCCCCATCAGGAACATGCCGGACACGAAGGAAAGCAGTTTGATTTTCATGTTGGTCCTTGAAGTCGTCAGACTCGATGCTCGCAGCTCCCCGTCCTGCAGACGGGGGCCACCTGTTGAACGATAACGTCGGTACGTAACGGTGCGATGACGTTGTTTGTCGAAAATGCGTCAGATGGACACCGCAGGCAGAACCAGCTGACGCACGGCATGATTGGCCCGGCCACGTGGCGTGGTAGACACACCACCACGCTCGAACTCGATCCCGCCCATGCAGGCGAAGCCACACGGCATGACGGACATGCCCTGCTCAGGGCGCCGCCCTGGCGGCCGACGAGTCTGCATCTGCCCCTTCGGCAGCGGCCTTCTCGGCCTGCTCCTCGGCATAAGGGTCATCAGCGTAGGGATCATCGGCATACGGATCGTCGAGCGCATCATCCTCGGGCGGGTCACCGTCATACACCTGATTGCGCCGGCGCTGCAGAAAACCGTCACGCAGCAGGGTGTAGCGATCCAGTGCCGCCCCATCGAGCAGTTTTTCCGCCTCGAGCAGACCGGCCCGGTCGGAAACCTTTTCCGTCAGGTACAGCGAATTTCTGAGCGCAGGGTTGTCGACCCAGGCGTAATAGCTGCCATAGCCATCCAGCGGCCGCACGGCCGCATCACGGATGGTGGAGGGCCCGAAGATCGGCAGCACGAAGTACGGGCCGGAAGGCACCCCCCAGTAGCCCAGCGTCTGACCGAAATCCTCCTGGTGCTTCGGCATGCCGATGGCCGAGGCCACGTCGGCAAAGCCCAGAAAGCCGAAGCCGGTGTTCACGACGAAGCGGGTGATGTCATTGAGCGCAGCCTTCGGCTTGGCCTGCAACAGGTTGTTGACGCTGGTGTAGACATCCTGCAGGTTCGAGAAGAAGTTGGCTACCACGAGCTGAACCGGCTCGGGCACCAGAAAGTCATAGGCCTGTGCCACGGGCTTGGCCACATAGCGGTCGGCCTGGTCATTGAAGCGCTGCATCACCCGGTTGTAAGGCTCGAGCGGATCCTGCGGGTTCGTGGGCATTTTCAGATCGCCCAGCACGCCCAGTGGCGAGGCCTCGACGGCATCGGCCACACCGCCGCCCAGCGGCAGCGCATCCGACAGACCGCCGGTCAGCGCGCTGGCCGCATCCCCGACAGCGCCAGCGGCACCATCCACGGCGCCGGCTGCCCCTGTGACGGCACCGGCGGCACCCGCTGCGGCCGAGCCAGCCGCAGCACCCTGCATGCCCGCAGCCGACGGGGCTGCGGCACCGGCTGCCCCGGCGGTTGCCACCGAACCGGCCATGCCTGTCGACGCACCTGTATCCGTCACGCCCTGGGCGGCGGTCCTGGCCTTCTCCAGCAGCGATGCACCGCCCGAGGCTTCACCGGAAGCCTTCGCCGCCGAAGCCCCGCCCGAGGACACCGTGGCACACCCGGCCGACACCAGCAGGATGCCGGCTGCCGTCATCAGCGCTGCCAGCCTTGCCGGACGGTGCAAGGCGCTACCCGCCTTCTCCTGCTGCCCGCGCCTCATTCAGCTGCTCCCGCCGACGATGCGCCCGGCCCACCCTTGGCCCCCTGCCCGTACAGGAACTGCCCGACCAGGTTCTCGAGCACGATGGCCGACTGGGTGATCTCGATGCGCCCGCCATCTTCCAGATTCTCGGTGTCAGCCCCCGGGTCGATGCCCAGATACTGCTCCCCGAGCAGCCCCGAGGTCATGATCTTCAGCGAGGAATCCTTCGGGAAGTGATAGCGGGAATCCATGTTCAGGTGAACCACGGCCTGGAAGGTCTCGGGATTCAGCATGATGTCGGTGACGCGGCCCACCACGACGCCGGCGCTGCGGACAGCCGCCTTCGGCTTCAGGCCGCCGATGTTGTCGAACTCGGCCTCCAGCATGTAGCCCCCCCGGATGCTGACGGCGCCCGGATTGGAGGCCCGAACGGCCAGGAAGAAGAGAGCCAGGATACCTGCCAGGACGAAACAGCCCACCAGCAGATCCATAGAGTTGCGTTTCATTGCCATCGAATCACTCGTTGCCGTGTTTGTTTGCTCAAAGCCCCCCGAACATCAGGGCAGTCATCAGGAAATCGGAGGCCAGTACCGCCAGGGAAGAGACCACGACCGTGGTGGTGGTGGCACGGGCCACGCCTTCGGGCGTGGTCTGCGCCTCGTGGCCGACCAGCAGCGCGATGAAGCCGCACAACAGCGCGAAGACCACGCTCTTGATGATGCCATTGACCACATCGAGCCGGAAATCGACCCCGGCCTGCATCTGCGACCAGAAGGACCCCGGATCGACCCCGATCATCTGCACGCCGACGACCCAGGCGCCCAGGATGCCGACCGCAGAAAACAGCAGGGCCAGCAAGGGCATGGCAATTACCACGCCCAGGAAACGGGGTGCCATCACCCGCAACATGGGATCGACACCCATCATTTCCATGGCCACCAGCTGCTCACCCGTCTTCATCAGGCCGATGCCGGCCGTCAGCGAGGTGCTGGCCCGGCCGGCGAACAGCAGTGCCGTGACCACCGGCCCCAGCTCGCGCAGCAGGGACAGCGCGACCACCAGACCAAGCGCCGCTTCCGAGCCGTAGCGCTCGAGGTTGTAGTATCCCTGCAGGCCCAGCACGAAGCCGACGAACAGGCCAGAGATCAGGATGATCGACAGCGAACGGTTCCCGACGAAGTAAAGCTGCTCGGAAATGAGGCGCGGCCGCTTCAGGGCGAACAGCGACGAAGCCAGAAGCTGCAGCAGGAAGCGCAGGCTGAAGCCCAGGTCGTTCAGAACCTGGATGGTCCAGCGCCCGAGGCGCGAGATCAGGCTGATCATAGTCCGAGATCCTCCCTGATGGGGGGGGCCGGATACTGGAAGGCCACGGGGCCGTCGCGCCGCCCGTTCAGGAACTGCACCACCTGCGGATCGGTCGAGGCACGAAGTTCCTCGGGCGTGCCTTCGGCGATGATCCGTCCACCACTCATGACATAAGCATAATCGACGATCGCGAAGGTTTCCTGCACGTCGTGCGTGACGAGGATCGAGGTCGCCCCCAGCGCGTCGTTCAGCGTGCGGATCAGGTGGGCGATCGTACCGAGCGAGATCGGGTCGAGGCCGGCGAAGGGCTCGTCGTACATCAGGAGCGGCGGATCGAGCGCGATGGATCGCGCCAGCGCCACACGCCGGGCCATGCCACCGGAAATCTCGGACGGCATCAGGTGCGCCGCGCCGCGCAGACCGACCGCGTTCAGCTTCATCAGCACCAGGTCACGGATCATCGACTCGGGCAGGTTCGTCTGCTCGCGCAACGGAAAGGCCACGTTGTCGAAGATGTTCAGGTCGGTGAAGAGCGCCCCGAACTGGAAGAGCATGCCGATGTCGCGACGCACCTTGTACAGTGCCTCCTTGCCCAGCGTATGAACGTCGACGCCGTTGAGCATGACCCGGCCCGCCTGGGGCCTGATCTGGGCACCGACCAGTCGCAGGACGGTGGTCTTTCCGGAGCCGGAGCCCCCCATCAGCGCCACCACCGAGCCGCGGCGAAAACGCATCGAGATGTCCTTCAGAATGAGCCGCTCGGGCGTGTAGCCGAAGCTGAGCGATTCGATAGACAGTAAGGTGTCGTTACTCAAAAAACCGTCCGGTCATGGATGAAAGCAGTGTGACACGCTATCACAAGACGCCCCTTTCATCCGAAAAACACATACGGACGGCATGAATACCGGACATGACGGTCGATCGCGAAGCCACCAAACAACAGCCCTTTGCCGCCGACACCACAACACGCCAACGCCCGGCGCCCCCGTCATCATGAACAAGCCCTATACTTTTCAGTTACCCCCTTCAGCTCGCGTTATGAACTTGACCGCCCCCCTGAAAGACGCGCCGGCCAGGCAGGACAATCCAGCCATGGTCGCCATGCCCCCTGCCGTGTCGGATCAGCAACTGATCGATCGCGCCTGCCAGGTTCTGGCGATCGAAGCCGAAGCCATCCAGCAGCTGCGACACACCATCGACACCAGCTTCGCCCGGGCCTGCCGGATGATCCTCGCCTGCACCGGTCGCGTCATCGTCAGCGGCATCGGCAAGTCCGGCCACATCGCCCGCAAGATCGCCGCCACGCTGGCCTCCACCGGCACCCCGGCCTTCTTCGTGCACCCGGCCGAGGCCAGCCACGGCGACCTGGGCATGGTCACGCCGCAGGACGTGTTCATCGCCCTGTCCAACTCGGGGCGCACCGATGAGCTGCTCACCATCGTGCCGCAGGTCAAGCGCCAGGGCGCGGGTCTGATCGCGCTGACGGGCGACGCCAGTTCGCCACTGGCCTCCCATGCCGACATCCACCTGTATGCCAGTGCGCAGCAGGAGGCCTGTCCGCTCAATCTGGCCCCCACGGCCAGCACCACGGCGGCACTGGCACTGGGCGATGCGCTGGCGGTGGCGCTGCTGGTGGCCCGGGGCTTCGGCAGCGAGGATTTCGCCCGCTCGCATCCGGGCGGCTCGCTCGGGCGCCGGCTGCTGACCCACGTCAGCGACATCATGCGCCAGGGCGACGAGCTGCCCACCTGTTCGCCCGACGCGCTGTTCACCGACGCGCTGCTCGAGATCAGCCGAAAGCGCATGGGCATGGTCGCAGTCCTGCATCCGGATGGCGTGGTGGCCGGCATCTTCACCGATGGCGACCTTCGGCGCGTGTTCGGCCGCGACCAGCTCGATCTGGGTACACTGACCATCGGCGACGTGATGACGAGGAACCCCGTCACGATCGCCCCCGATGCACTGGCGGTCGAGGCCGTCCGCATGATGGAATCCCGGCGCATCTCGCAGATTCTGGTCGCAGACACGAACCAGAGACTGGTGGGGGCGCTGCACTTTCATGATCTGCTCACTGCCAAGGTGGTTTGATGGACATACTCGCTGCAGCCCGCCAGGTTCGTCTCCTGGCCCTGGACATAGATGGCACCCTCACGGACGGAAAGATCTGGATCGGCAACGACGGCGAGATCGCCAAGTCCTTTTCGGTGCGGGACGGTTTCGGCATCACCCTGCTGAAGAAGGCAGGCATCCAGCTGGTCATCATCACGGGGCGTCAGTCGGCCATCGTCGAGCGACGCGCTGCCGAACTGGGCATCACGCACGTCCATCAAGGCGTCTCGAACAAGCTGGACACCCTGAAGCAGCTGGGGGCCGAGCTGGGCATCGGCCTGGATGAAATGGCCTTCATGGGCGACGACTGGCCGGATCTGGCCGCCATGCAGGCCTGTGCCCTGCCCGTGGCGCCCTCCGACGCCGTGCCCGAGGTGCTGGCCGTGGCACGCTGGGTGGCCACCGCACGCGCCGGCGACGGCGCGTTGCGTGAGTTCGCCACCTTCCTGCTGAACAGCCGCGGCGAGTTCAACACATTGCTGGATCATTACCGGGTCGGACGGCCACACACCGTCCCGCGCCCGTGATGCCCCGCGTCATGCCTGCAAAGGCCCCTGCTCCCCTGCGCCACAGCCCATGAGTCCGCGTCTCTTCGACCGTCTGGCCGCCGCGGCCTCGATGCTGATCCTGATCGGGCTGGGCATGGCCAGCTATTACTTTGCCAAGCAGGCGGAAAGCCGGGGCCAGCAACCGCTACCGAAGGAAGGGCGCGCCGACCCCGATTATTTCGTCGAGCGCATGACGCTGATGCGTGCCGATGGCACCGGCGCCCCCTCGGTGCGGATCGAGGCCCAGCAGATGCTGCACTATCCGCTCGACCAGCAGATCGCCTTTTCCTCGCCCCGCATCATCACGCTGGACGATCAGCATCCGCTGCTGACGATTCGTGCCGACCGGGGCAAGGCAGCCGACAACGGTGACGAAGCCGAGCTGATGGACAATGTGCAGGTTCTTCGGGCCGCCAGCGAGCGCGAGCCCGCATTGCGAGTCGATACACAGGCCGTCACGGTCGATCTGGTCGACAGGGTCATCCGCACGGACGAGCCCGTCGAGGTGACGTCCGGCGACAACCGTCTCAGTGGTGTGGGTCTCGAAATCCGCGAGCAGCGTCGCCAGCTGGATCTCCAGAACCGGGTACAGGGACATTTCCCGGCCGCTGCGCGCCGCATGGGCACAAACGCATCAGATGCCAGAGAATAGAGCGTGTTATGAACTTATTCGTCCCCGCGAAAGCCCCTCTGGGCGTGCAGAA